>CADADA010000001.1 GCA_902786515.1 uncultured Lachnospiraceae bacterium
TCATGCCGTGGTCGAAAAGTCTGCCGGCTGATTGCTATAGTAAGCGTCGCAATTAAGCGACGCTTACTATATAGACGGGGCGTAGGATTTGACGCTTACCTATCTAACTGCTTTTCTTTTTTTTCTTTATTACTCTTTTCTTGTTCAATTCTTAATTCAAGTGTAGTTTTTTGATTTCTAAGTGATTTTAATCTTTCTTTTGCCTGCTTATTTTGCAATCTAACAGGACCTAAATTTGTTTTTCTATCTATAGTTTTTTCTAATCTATCTCTATCTCTTATTTTTTCATCCAATGTATCTTGTGCAACATCAAAATCTTTTGCTTTTTTCTTGATATTTTCAGGCATCTCATTTGTATCATTTTTCCATGCTTCTAATGTACTCTTGAGTTTTCCTGCAGCCCCACCTAGCATTTCTGGTGGAACCTGTTTTTTCAATTTCATCATAGTCTCATACGCTTCGGAACCCTCTGAAAGTTTTGTTCCACACAAGCATTCTCCTAATTCCAGAAGATATTCCAATGTATCAACCGTAACCCCTGGAATATCTTTTCCCTGTAAATCAAGCTGATCTAATAACATCTCAAATTCAGGTAGTAGCGTAGCAGTAAAATATTTTGCAGAATTTGAAAATTCTTTAATAATATCACCATAGTAGTCCGATTTGAATTTTTCATACTTTTCTATATCCGACTCAAGATTTTTTAATTCTCTCTGATCATCCTCAACTTTCCTATTATCATTCAAAGTTTTTTGCGTTGATTCAACTATTCTTTCTGTTGTTTCAATAGCAGATATTAAGTCTTCAATTTGCTTCTCGTATTCTTCAATTAAGTCATCAATTCCTTTTATTTCTCTCTGAAGCCTCTCATATTCACCACTTGTTCCTTTAAGCTTTTCTCGTAATGATTTTTTTACACTTGACCTTCCATCTTGTAGATGTATCATCATTTCATTTAGTCCACTCACACCAAGTATTGTGTCAATTGATTCTTTTATATCATTTGTTTTACTTTTTAAATCATTCCATCGCTCACCATCAAAGAAAAAGTAATTCGATAAACTCGGTGGAAACATATTATCAATTGCTTCTTGAACACAACCTTTAGGATATTTTTTAGCTTCAACATTGCTTCCCTCATTATTAATTACATCGCCCCATACACCGTCCTTTTTGATTTGCATTGTTAATTGAGTATAGCCAAGTTGTTTTACTGTTATATCATTATAGTTTCCAGGTTTTCTATTAAATAAAGCTCTTCTTGCAAATTTAATTTCTTCCCCATCATTCTCTACAACAATTTCAACCACAACATCTCTCACTTGCTTCTCAACCATCTCAGCAGCAATTTCGTTATTTAATAATACAACATCTTTCTTTTTGGAGTAATTCGTGTCATTCAATGTTTCATATAATCCCCATCTAAAAGCTTGTGCTAGCGTTGTTTTTCCAAATGTATTATCTCCTAACACCACCGTAACATTTTTTTCTTTATCAGTAGAAAAAAGCAGCTCATTGTCGCCTTTATAGCGCATAAAATTATGTAATTTTATACTTTTAATCTTCATTTTTCCCCATCTCCTCTCTAACCTTTTTTTCTACAAATTTTTCAATTATTCTTACCATTCCCTTATCATCTTGCTTTTGAGTCTTTATGTTCTTTATTTCTGCACTCCGTATTGAGTTAAACATTACTCTTAACAACTTCTGGTCCAATTCCTTGCTATTCTCCATAATATTCCTCCATTCGCTCCAGTTCTTCTTCTACATCAAAATAATACTCATAACTTTCCATAATTTGATTTATCAATTCATTCGTTACCTCTGGATTATCTGATAGTTTACCAAATTCATCCATCCTGGCAATTTCGCCAACTATTATTGTTTTATCTTCATCAATATCATTTGGTACTATGTTATCAAAATCTCTTGGTAAAGTGATGAAATCAAAAATCACAGCTTTTTTCTTATTGTCACTTTTTCTTAACAATCGTCCTCTTCGCTGCACAAATTCTTTTGGATTCCTTGAGCTACTCATAATAAATGCAGTTTTTATTCCCGGAATATTTACACCTTCATCTAAACACTTTATCGCAGTAATGACCTGGTACATTCCTTGTGAAAAATACCTCTTAATGTTTTCTCTCTCTTTTAGATTTTCTTCTGCTGTAAATCGTTTCACTGACATTTGATATGTAGTTTGTAACTTATTCGTAATTAAATCAATCTGTCTGACAATCTCACCAGTATCTTCATCTTCAATACTAGTTGCTCCACAGTATACCAAAATATTGTTATCATTTTGATATTCTTCAAATAGATTAATTAATAAATCTGTTTTATTTTCAGCACCTGCAAGTAACCTTGTTCTCTCAAAAATAATAGGCTTTCCAGCATCAGAAATCTTCATTTTACCGTTTTTTAATATAATGTATTTCTTTAATTTTTGAGATAATTCTCTGTACTTTAATAATTCATATTCGGTCAAAAATACAGGAATAGGAAAATAATCATAATGCACTAAATTACCATCTTCAATCGCTCTCTCAAGTGGGTATTCAATACATTTTTCTCCAAAATAATCAAACAATGTATTTGTTCCCTTTTTATCCATGTGTCGTTTTATTGTTGCCGACAAACCAACTCTATATTGTATATTCCACGGCATAACTCTAATCATCTGTGAAGAACCAAAGTTATGTGCTTCATCAACAATCAATAAAACATTCTGTTCTTCGGAAAATCTACTAACATATTTTTGTATCTCTTCTCCGGCAAAAGTATCATTTGTTGTTATGCACACAAACGGACTGCCATCTTTCCTAAATCGCTTATATGACTTTAAAAGTTCATCTTTCCAGTCTCTATTAGGAGATTTTGAATGAGCAATTATTATTGGAACTGAACACCATTTTTCAACATCCTCTTCCCATTGGCTAACTAAATGAATGTACGGACAAACAATAAATATGGCTAATTTGTCCTCAAGCTTATTCGCTAGCTGAACAATTCCATATAACGCAGTATATGTCTTACCAGCCCCTGTACACATATCAAAAATGCCTCTATAACTGTTAATCTGCCATTTTTCTACCGCTTCTTCTTGATATTCATGCATTACAACTCCATCAGGTATTCGAAACTTTTGTTTGCTCTTCAAAAACGATTTATATGCAAATTCTTCTTTATCAATATCCCAATTTATCTCCGAATTTTTCTTGTATTTCATTAATTTTTGAATTGCAATATCTGGAAAATTAATAACATGTAATTTACTTGTTTCATTATTCCACATATTATCAAAATCATCCTCTGCGATTTGTACCGCTTCTATCTGACTCTGATCTTTCCAACTACAAAAGGTATATATTGATTCAAAATTACCATCTAGTCCATTTTCTGATTCATTTACTGAACCAGCATAGCTTATACGATTTCCCTCTTCATCAATAAATATAGCTATTTTTTCGTGATACAAACGAAATCCATTTTCATCTTCTAAAAAAGCTATTTTTATATCTAAATTTCCGTTTGCAATCAAAGAAGCAACTAAATTTAATCGCTCTTCTTCAAAATAAGAAATAGGTTCTGTTATGCCCCTCATAATTGCTTCTGTTATTACTTCATCTCGACTACGATAACCATAATCAATAGCTTCTATATCATTTTTATCCAAATTGGGAGAACAGACAATTTGGATATGTCCTCCATTTTTCGCCATTTCAAAAAGTCCAATTGATAATTGAATCAATGACGTTGTGCTAAAGTATCCTGTTCCTCTTTTATATACTGCTGTTTGCTCTAATACAGGAATAAGGAAATCTCTTGGAAAATTATGTATTTCTGAACGATATCTAATTTTTATGTCTAAATCCTGAAAACTCATATGTCACCTCCCAAAACATATAAGAGCTTGTTTTGCTACACAATTTGTTCTAACGCATCACACAATGCATCAATATCTTCTCTAGTATTAAATCTACCTAAACCTACCCTAACAGTTCCATTGTATACCTTGTCATCAATTATCTCATGAACATAAGGTGCACAATGATATCCTGTTCTTACCGCTATATTAAATTCTTCATCGAGTATTTTTCCAACTTCATCAGCTGATAAACCAGAACCTTTTATATTGAAAGATACTATTCCAATATGTTTTTCATCATTAGGTACATACAGACGTATTCCATATATCTCCTGTAATTTTTCAACCAGATATTCTGTCAACTCCTTCTCTTTTTTAAAATTAGAATCAACATCTATTTCTTCCAATGCAGCTTTCAATCCAGCAATAGCTACAATGTTAGCACTTCCAGATTCATATCTGTATGGACTAATCTCAGGCATTGACAAGTCTAACGAATTACTACCAGTTCCACCAACAATTACATTTCCTAATTTGATATTACTATTATCAATAAAGCCTCCAACTCCCAATGGACCATATAAAGTCTTATGACCAGCAAAAGCTAAGAAGTCTATATTATCAGCATCTTGCTTAATCAACCCTAATGATTGGGCTGAATCTAATATGGTAATAGCATTAATCTTCTTAGCAATCCTAAAAATATCCTTTGTCGGCAAAATGTAACCTGTAACATTACTAACTCCTGTACAACATACACATTTAGGTTTGTCCTTTATAAACAAATCTTCTAACAGTGTAAGATTTATTTCTAATTCATCATTTACAGGCATTAGTTTCATTTCAATTTGGTACTTCTCCTTTATCAAATTAAATGTACGAGCTACAGCATTATGTTCATATGGAGAAACATATACAGTATCTCCTTTTTGCCAGTCTATCCCTTGCAAAATAATATTTAATGCAATCGTTATTGAAGGTGTCAACACAACCTTTGCTGTTACTGGTGCGTTCACAAATTCTAATAGCATCTTTTTTGCATCATCAATTATTTGGGTTGCTTTTCTTGCTAAAGTATATGATCCTCTTCCTGTGTTAACAGCATACAATCTGTTAACTCTATCCATAGCTTTATATACATTTTCAGATTTTGGAAAAGTTGTCGCAGCATTATCCAAATATACTGTCTCTTCCAACACCATCACCTCTCTACTCTTTCTCCTGTAAAATTCTTTCTACTTCATCAAGCAATGCAGAAATCAAATCATTTTTACCTAATCCTTCAAAATCTTCTATTGTTCCTGCTAATACATCTTTGAACATTTCAGTTTCATCATTGTTATTTATTTCATAAAAGAACTTTTGACCACTTCTGCTCGTATATACCGCTTTGCTTTTTGAATCTTTTATCTTATCATCTTTGATTTCTTCAATCTTATTTTTCAGTTCATTCAACTGTTCAATATAATGACCAAGCGACGAATCATTCCAATAATCTATGTGAACACCAGATACTGCTTTAACAACTTTATCAATTAATTCTGAATCACTTGGAAGATTATTTATTCCAAATTGTTTGATAGTTGCAATGCATTTCATAAAGGAAGCAATTGTATGATCATCAATAATGCCCTTCGCCATATCACTTTGATTGTCATACCACTCACACAACACGTGATATAAACTATCTTCAGAAGAACCAAAAACTATCTTTGTTTCGTTTGCTGTTTTTATTGTTATCCATTCATAATATCTTTGCAACTTGATTTTAAACTTTGATAAATTATCAATACATTTCTCTAAATCATTTTCAGCACCTAATGCTTCTGGTATCTGACCAAATAAAGCTTCAAAGGGATTTACTTCATATCTTTGAAGAATATTTCCAATTCTAATTAATGCTTTTTTATAATACCGTTCATCAAAATATTCTGTATTCTTTTTTGCATTAGTTGTAACCTGAGGAAGAGCTCTATACCATTTCTGCATATCAGCAAATATCTGGTTAATTCTTGATTCTGGTAAACTGTTATCAATTTTAACATTAAAAACATCTATCAACTTATTCAGATATGTTTCTCTTGCTGCATCAGACTCTGAAACATATATTTCATATTTTTCAGGGTAATCACACATATTGATAATTGCATCTGTTGTTAATGGTATTTCTTTATCCCCATAATATACCACTATGTCTGAAGTTTTGTTTCCTATCACATATGAGAAATATATAGGTATTAAACCTAGTCGAATTCCGTATGGCTCTTTTACCAAAACACTTATGAGATTTGAAACTTTCTTTCTATTACCAATGCAACTTGCTAAGTACTTTTCAAACAAATTAATTACATTCTTAATTTTCTCATCTGGTTCGTTATTGAATAATCCATTTCTAACAAACAAAGCTCTAAAAATCGTAGCATCTTGACTTGTACCACTCATATAGTCTTCTACTGATTCATTTCTTAGTAATCTTTCCATTACATTTTTTCTTGCAGTTTTTGTTGCTCCAGTCGTAATGTTCTGCTTATTTACAAATTCATTATTTATTACAGGCGTTTCATCATATATTTTGTAACACAAATCATCAATGCATTCTGAAATACTACTCGTTGATGTTGAGGTAACATTATCATCGAAATAATAAGAAATTTCATATTCTCCAAATCTTCCATATGTGTTTACTAAATATGCCAATATCTTATTCTCCAAATTCTCTTGGAGTCCTTGTATTTCGGCTAATAATCTTCCATTCTTTTCAATAAAACGATAATCATTTGCTATATCAGATAATACCTGCATTTTCAGAACATCTTCTGTCATTTCAAACATTTTATGAGCATAAATTACTACTAGTTTGTAATTTTTAAATGCTTTTAATTTATCAACAATCTTTTCACTATAGTTTTTCTCATCTCTTTGATATAAACAAATAATTCTTCCATCACAGAATAAAGTATTTTCAAAAAATACATCTGCACTATTAAGTGTAATAAAATCTTCCACATCACAAAACGAATATCTGAAAAATCTTGTCATTCCATATTCATAATTATATTTTTTAGGAAAAACATATTTATTAGGATAAATAGTTTGGAGTACATCCTTTATTCCATTTTCATTTGCTACTAAACGCCATCTTTCTTGAATAACACTCTCTAATTCTTTTCCTTCAATTGTTTTGAATTTATAGAAATTATTTACATCAATCTCGATAATATCAAGATTAACCATCTTCTCTAATGTATCATGATATTTATCTCTCGCCTCTTTGGAATAATTCATATCAACAGCTAATCTAATTGTTTCTTCATCCCATGGCAATTCTTGACTTTTATTTACTATTATCATCATTGCCAATGTCTTAATGATTCGATTCATCAACTGATTATCACTTTGATTCTTAGCAATTTCTAAGGCTGTTATCGCCTTCTGATATATAATTCTTATTTCATCTGATTCTTCTTTGAACAGATTTGTAAAATAATTAAAAATCAAATCAGGTGTGATTGACCAAAACGAACTTGCAATCCCATTCTCTCCAATGCTTTCATGTACATACGAAGGCATACTTCCTTGTTCTTCTTTTGAAATAAATGTAAATAAAGTTCTTTCATTTTGTGCAACCTTCTCACTCACACTTAACAACAAATATGCTGATATAGGACTTAATGGATAACACCCATTAACTACAATTGACTCAAAATCTTCTCTCGTAAATTCTGAATTAAATGCTGGAACAGTGTAGCTGTAATCAATAACCTCTTGTGAAAAGTATTTTTCTATTATTGAAAATGGTAACTTATCAATTTCAAACTCATCTTTAATTATCGCATTCTGAATTAATTCATAGTTATTCTTTGCTGATGTTACAAAAAGAACTTCTGCATCTATACGTCCTTCGATTCCAACAAATGAATTAATTGTTTCCTGACTTAACCTATTACCATATTCTTTAATTGGCTTATGCGCAACTAAAGTAATATATATTTGCGGATCCCTTGAATCACTTGCCATCTCACATACATCTTGGACAAGTTTCATATTGAATCCAGATGAAATTTTATCCTGTCCTTCAATGAATTTGCTAAATTCATCAAATACAATGTAAATCCCCCTATATCCATATTCCTCTCTTAATGTATCAGCTACGCTCATATAGACCTTTGTAACATTAGCTTCAACAAGTGGATTAAAAACGCTACCGGATGTTAACATCGGATATATCTCTTTAAATATTTCTAAATATTCACGGTTATACTGTAATAACTCAGCCTTCATGGCATTAAGACTTAATTTTTTATATTTAAGAATCTCGTGATACTCCTCATATGTGTCAGGATAATTCTTCTTCCAATTATCAATCACTTCAACTGCATACTGGTAATCTGTTTTAGGGGTAAGTTCACTAAGTCCATTTATATTTAATGCCTTATTTAAACCAAGTAAAAACGATTGATTTACATCTTCTTGACAATTAATAATAACTGGCAAAAATCTACCGGTATCATTTTTGATGATTTTTTCAATATATTCAGTTGCTTCATAATCAACTCTTTTTATTTTTGATGTTAACTGCATTAATGTATTTTTATCTTCTTTTTTCTTCGGATTTAATGATAAAATAGCCAATAAAACCAATAATAAGTGTGACTTACCTTTTCCATAAGGCCCTATCAACATAGATGAATGCATCTGATTATTCACAACAGCTTTTAAATATCTTTTTAATATATCCACAGATGATTTTGTTGGAATATAACTCTGCAACTTCTCTTTATGATTAAGGTTTAAATCTAAATTAATTGCATTTCTAAATTCTGGATTAAAACCAACAAACTCATTCAATCCTAAAAACTTCTTCATGTAAAAATAACCTACCTTTGTGCATAGTAATCTTTAATTATATCTATTGGCTTTGGAATACCCTCATCATAGATAATATCCAAGCCTGCTGTTCTATCTACTGTAATATATTTCAAATTCTGCAATCGATTTAGCACCTGATTTGTTGAAACTTTTGATAGATTGTAAATACTTCCCAAACTGTATAATCCAGTAGCCACCCTATCAATACTTATACTTCTCTTTTCTTCAATATTGGCTCTATTACCATATTCGTATTCGTATAAATTGCTTAATTCATACAAAATTACTTCATCTGGCAAAGTGCGCAAATCAGGTTGCTTTTTTGAATATGTTTCTTCATTGACACTAATCAATCCTAATTCTGTCAATGGACTCACTATCTTATCTTCTGGATCATCATTTACTTTCTCCTTACAATAAGTATTAAACAATATCGTAACATCACTTTCTATTGACTTTTCTGGCAAATCAAATTCTTTCCATTTACGAACAAATATTTCTAATAACTGTTCTTTTGTGATTGTCTGAATTTTTTCATCTGCAAAATAATCATGAAACAATGATGCCTTATCATAATTTCTAACTATATTTGAATGCATAATCCAAATAGTGAAAATATCTTCTAAATATCTATCATTCTCGTATACCGCCTGTCCTAATTCAGAAAGAAACGCTCCTTTTGAAATTTTTGCTTCATCAATAAATCCAAAACACTGCATCCAATATCTCAAAGCAGTAACCATATTACTGCCTATTCCAAATATATCTGTCGCATCTGGAGCAGTAAATACTCTATCATTTCCTTCTTTTGCAATTTCACACAATGCCTTATTTGTCCATCCATCTCGCAACACAAAAGTTCCATGACCTTTAACACGAGGTTTAACATTTATTTCTTTACTCATTACTAATTGCCTCTCTTAATTGTAAGTACCTTTCTCATATAACATCCACCATTAAAATGATTAATACATTCGCCACAGTGGACGCACTTCATTTCATCAATATAATATGAAACTTCACCATTAGAATCTTCTATTATTTTAATTGCATTCATTCTACAAACACTTTCACATGCACGACACGCACAACACATTTGGAATTTTGTAATCTGACAATTAATCTTACCTTCTGTAATATGCTTTTTGTCCTTAATAGTTACTTTAAAAGTTGTTGAACCTTTACGTCCTTTTAAAATAAGTACAGGATTACCAAATCTATCTACTACATATACTTCTCCAACTAACTTATTTCCTAATGTAAAATCAAGATTTCCAAACGGTTTAAATAATTCATATAATTGATCATTTATCGGTTGCTGTAACTCATAATTATATGTGTCATTTTCAACCGCGCATGGTTCGTATGACAAAATGGAGGTCTTTGCTGCTTCAAGTCCGTTTCCGCCTTGTCTAGCCTTCCAATTACCGCTATCCACATATTCTTCTGGATCTCGCTTTCCGACTTGTTTTGCATAATCAATTAATATTTGTCTCCAATGTATATATTTATCATACATATATATCTTTGATAAAAATTCGGACCATGATCCATTGTTCGGACAGCACCAACATCCAACTCTTGAATAACCTAAACGATATGCCTGATTGAAATCAATTCTTTTTGTCAAAATATATAACCACACATCAAAATCAGTCCATTCGAAGATTGGAAGTACAGTTTTTTGCTTTGCGATTTTCGAGCTATCGCTATCTCTATCATATTTGCTTCTGCTTGCTGATTCATATTTTCTTATTCCCTGAAACGAAAGAACACTTGTCTGATTCTTAAAGGTCTTATTCATAGAATCTGTAATCGCTCCAGTCTTAAATACAGTACAACACCATCTCATTACTCTAGACGGCGGACCATATACTGGACATAATTCTTCAAAATTCTTTGTTCTATTTTTTGCTGTTCTAAAATATGCTGGTCTAATTGTCTTTTTTAATCGCTCTTTGTATTTTTCTGTTGTAAAAAACTCTAAAGTAGTATCACCAAATATATGCAACACTTCGTTGCTTCCAAGTGCATCGACAACAAGCGATGAAACTACCGTTGAATCTTTTCCTCCGCTAAATGAAACAAAACGACTCTTTTTATCATATTTATCAGCCCATATTTGAATATGCTCTATTGCCTCTTTTTCAATTTGACTGAATCTGAACTTGTTAGCAAATACAAAATCATCAATAACTGAATCAAAATATGAGTAATCTAAATTTGAGATGAATGCTTCATCTGATTCTTCACCAGCAAGACATATATATTGTTCAACTATACTTTTTATTTCCTCTATCTCCTCCAAAGATTTCGAATTAAGTTTTTCTATGGATAATTTGAGTTTATCACCATCAATAATATATGAATGTCCATTGTACCAGACAGATTTTCCTAACAAAGCTAATGGATTATTCTTATCTATAATTATTCCTAATAACAACTGTTCTTCTGGAAATACTGGCCTCACATCTGTTCCTATATATTCTATATTCCTTAAATCAATCTCTGCTCCATTATCATCGTATTCTTTTTCACAACATCCACATCTTTTTTCGAAAATAGGAATTTTATGTTTCTTACACCAATATACTGTAGATGAGTCTTTAGGAACAGCTAGACACTCTTCCATAGTTCCTGTTTTTTCATTAAATTCCTTTCTCATGCATTTCCCTTCAGGAGTAGGAATACCATGGAACGGACATACCTTTTCAATCATAACAAATCTCCTAGTCTATTTTCCGTTAGAATCATCTACAACTTCCATAATATCGTCAAAACTACAATCAAGTGCTTTGCATATTTTCACAAGCACATCCGTAGTAACATTATCACCGCGATTAAGCTTATTGATTGTATATGTACTAATACCTGCTGTTTCAACTAAATCCTTCTTTTTCATGTCTCTATCTATCAATAATTTCCATAATTTTTTATAACATACTGACATAATTTTACCTCTCAAAATATTAAATCCACCATTAACAGTGTATTAACACTCACTGGCAAAATTATATCATTTTTTATGTTTTTTTACAAGAAAATAGAGTGAACGCACTAATAATATTATACTTTTTTAACCGTCAATAAGGAAAAGTTCAACAGTCCAAAAAAATCAAAGCATCACAGATAAACAGGGCATGAGATTCCCCATGCCCTTACTACAACAACTAATCCTATCTCCCCTTCCCATTTCTCACTACCACCTCATATTTATCTTCTTCCGCAACCTTCATCACACTATCTCTCGGATCGCTTATCTCAATCTCTTCATAATCCATCTCCACAGTATCAACAGCTTCCGCTTCAACGCTTCTACCAGCATCTCTGCTCCTTACTTCCATTGACAGATTATCAATTCTCTTAATCATACCTTCAATATTCCTACACATTCCTTCATACACACCCTTCTGCCACTTCCAAGGACTTGTAAGAACCTTTGTAACCAAGCCTTTCTTATCTGTTCCTGCCAATTCTTTTTCATTTTTTCCCATAAGCACCCTGAATGAATTTGTAAACTGTGCATTTGCAATCTTCATACCGGCAGTAAAGTTTTCTATTCTCGCTATGGTCTGTTCAGTGTCAGCTATTCCACCCTTGATTTTTTCATCAAGAGATTTAAGCTTCCACTTGATACCTGTCATTTCTGCTACTCTATTAAGTGCCGACATTCCCTTAACTTTCACATCATTTACTATGCTGATTGCCTTAGTTCTCATATCCGCTTTTATTTCAGATACCTTTGCCCTGATATCTACAACTCTTTCCTTGCCCTTTTCAACAGCATTTAGTACTGTTTCCTTTACCTTGTCTGATAAGTCCTTTTCACTCATTTCCATAAGTTTGTTGCTTACTGCATTAAGCTCCTCGCTCATTGCATCCAGTTTTCGCTCAAGAATATCAATGTATGCAGCCATTTCATACATACTGTTTGATTTCTCCTTCATTCCGTTATCCTTAAGCATATTTATAAGCATCATTATCATTTCGTCTTTTGTTAATTCTCTCTGATTATCCATAATTCCTCCTAATCTGGAGCGTAACTACAGAGGCGAAGAGAAATTCGCGTAGGCGATTTCTCTTCTGCCATAGGTGCTAATTGTGACGCTCCTACACAATTAGCCATTGTAAATTTAACTCCAATCAACGAAAGGGAGAATCGTGTCCATCAGGTATTGTCATAAACTCACAACCACCTGTGGTTTTGGACCTATCCTTTTCCTTCGCTGATTCCTTCTCCTTATTCTCACTCTGCTGCTTATCCTTAGCCTCCACATAAGCCTTTTCAATCTCTGTAAAAAGCTTATCTCTAAATTCCTTTGTTACCGGATAACATATATCCTGGTAAACTGCTTTTCCGTTATCATCCACCTGCTTTGTCTTATATGACGGCATTGCAACAAATACCTTTTCTTTTCCCTGAAAGATATTTATATTGCCCACAACAAATGAATCCTCAAAATACACTCTGGCAAGTCCTTTGATATTACTGTTTTCCCTCTCATAAGGCACCACAGTCACCTTGAACTCCGGCATTACAGGGCTTGAACCTTTCTGTTTATCTTCCTCATTTGCACCAAGCTTTTCATAAGCTTCAATAATGTCTGAGTAAAGCTTTTCCCTGAACTCAGCTGTTATCGGATTGCAAATATCTTTGTAAATATGACCGCCATTTTCATCCTTTTCGTTACTTCTGTATCTTGGCATTGAGACATACAAGTTGCCCTCCTTGCCCTCCAGAATTGTAATATTTGTTATCTTAAACGAATCTCCAAATACCACTGTTGCAAATGCTTTTACCTTATCTTTGTTTTTTACTTCATTTACTTTTATTGAAATCTCCATATATTTATCCTTTCCGGGCTTTGCCCTTAATGCTCATTTTCTCTTTCTACAACTACCTCACACATAAGCTGTGATATTTCTTCATAATCAAGTTGTCCATGCAACCAGTTATTTACGGTAACCACAAAGCCATCCTGCTCATAATACAGATAACTTGATAATTCATTTTCATCCCCATAGATAACTGTCACATCAAAATCTGGCATATATACCTTCTCATCCTCATCCCACAGACACATAACTCCTGCCCTGAGATACAGATTAAGTGAAGGAATTTTCACATACCATCCACTGATAACAAGCTGATAATTATCATCTGTCTCTGCTATATCATCAGGCACATCAAAAGTATCTGTCTCTGCCATTTTTTCTTCCACATCTCCAAGTCTGCATTCAAATGTCATTCACATCACCACCTCGCTGTACACTGTCTGCTACAAGGCTGCACTTTACTACGAATCTGTTTTTACCGGAATCCGCACAGGTAAATAATGTTAGCATTTTCTCATCACTGTGCTCTGTTATTCTTTTGTCCTTAGGTGAAGTCTTGTATGCTTCATCAATCTCATATTTGTATATATCACCATCTCTGTCTGTTACTGTTACCCTATCTCCGACCTCTGCCTTGCTTAGATTAGTGAAATACTCTCCATATCTGCTGCCATTGTGACCACAGATAATACAGTTGCCTTTTTCACCAATCCCTGCACTGTCACTCATATGTCCTATTGCATATCTAAGGTCATTGACACTCGTTCCCTCAACAATCGGATATCTGATACCAAGCTTTTCTATTTCCACGATACCAATCGCACCATCTTCCATATCATTTTCTTCTGATATGGCTGGCTTCTCTTGACAACCGGTGGACGGCTTTTTGTCTTTCCCTTTCTGCTCCATCTTCTCATCTTCTGCTACCTCCAAAGTCTTTTCAAATGAATCAAGCAGCCTGTCTGTCTCATTTGCTCCCTGGTACTTGTAGTAAGCAGGAATTCCCATAATTCCTATTCCAAGTGCAATAAGTACTGACGCTGCAATTTTTCTCTTGTCCATTTCAACCAATCCTTTCATTTATCTTCTACGAATATCTTCGCTGATATATGGATTCTCATATTCAGCTACTATCTCTTTCTCTTCATATTCGTCTCTCTCATTCTCTTTTTCCATCTGAATATCCTCATTTTTCTGATTTTCAAGGTCAAGCATTGCGTTTAATTCTGCCTGTCTCTTAAGCTTCTCATCATACTCTGCCTGATGTTCAAATGGTTTTTCATACTGCTCTTTTGAAGCTTTTAAGTCATTTTCATACTGTTCTATCTTTCCCTGCAGGAACTCTTCATTCTCATGAATACTGCTAAATAAGTTCTCAAGCTTAACCATACAGCCAACAGGACTTGTGGAAAGCTCAACCTTGTAGTCTGTTTTTCCTCTGAGCACAAGATAATTGATTCCCAGAAAATTCTTTTCCACTAAAAGTTCAAAGTTATTAAATCTCCCAACGGAAGTTATATCTCCTGTTTTACATTTACTGACTGTCTGTAACAGCTGCGTGCCTCCATCTGTCCTCTCTGTAAAGCATACATTTCCAACTGTTATCTCAAAATCATTTCCCTTGGCAAGTTCAATATCTCTTGCCTTAATATCCTCTCTTACACACTCAAGCTTTTCACTGGCAGCCTTAATTAGCTTCGGAAGTCTTATCATAAAGTTGTCCTGTAATGAATATTTCTGACTGTCATATGATGATTTCAAAAGCTTAAGCCTCTGCACATCATTATCAATCTGCATCTTTTCCTTTATCAATGGATTACCTGTTGCCACAGCCTTAATCTCTGCATATGAAAGTGTTGCCTCATCTATATCCTCGCAGCTTCTTGATACTGCCTTACTTGTCATAACCTGTGATATAAAGCGCTGTTTATTCTCCACAAGTGACCAGTTATATGCATCAAATGTTGATTTTGTAACATAGCGGTATACTGCAATCTCATCGTTTTCATTTCCCTGTCTGATTCCTCTGCCTTCCCTCTGTTCAATACTTGAAGGCTTCCAGGGACAATCCACATGATGAAGTGCTACAAGGTGAGTCTGAACATTTACACCGGTACCACATTTATCAGTTGAGCCAATCAGGACAGTCTTCTTTCCTGTTCTTACTTCTTTGAACAGTGTTTCTCTCTGAGCATCCGTCTTAGCATCGTGGACAAATGCTATCCCTTCCTCCGGTATTCCAAGCTTTACTAATGATTCTTTCAGATAATCATAAACTGTGAAATCCTTACCCGGTCCCGGTGTTCCAATATCTGAGAATATCAGCTGACAGCCAATGATTCCCTTTTCCCTTGCAAGCTCATATTCCTTCCACACATTTTCTGCGACTTTATTTAGTTTTCCATCAGGATTATTTGGTGCATCCTTGTCAAGCAACCTTGCATCTGTTCCAAGAAGTCTCGCCTCATGCGTTATCTTAAGAAAATTGTCTTCCGACGGATCAACTCCTCCATTTCGGATTCTTTCAGCCCTCACCACAAAGTCATCCATTACCTGCTTTACATACCAGTCTGGTTCTGACTCAACAATTATTGCTTTGCCACCCCGCATCTTTGGGACATCAAGGTCCAGCATATCGGAAGTCTGTACATCTGCCACTTCCCTGAAAATATTCATAAGTTCAGGCAGGTTCGTAAATTTGTTAAACCTGCTCTTAAATCTGAATCCAGAACCTTCCACCGTAAGCTCCAATGCTGTTGTGACTTCACCAAAGTTCGCAGCCCATGAATCAAAATGATGAATCCCCATCTGCTCTAGTGCTTCCCTTTGGAGAAAATACTGCATAACATACATTTCACACATCGTATTGCTAATAGGGGTTCCCGTTGCAAATACAATACCTCTTCCATCATTAATCTCACTGATATACTGACATTTCATCTGCATATCAGTGGCTTTCTTTGAACCTGTTGAACTGATACCTGACACATTGTTAATCTTTGAAAACACCGACAGATTTTTAAATGCTTGAGCTTCATCCACCATAATTGAATCTATTCCTAACTCCTCAAAAGTAATCAGGTCATCCTTTCTGGTCTCATCCGCAAGTTCTTTAAGCTGCTGCTCTAATTTCTTTTTCTGTGCCTCCATCTGCTTGATTGTCCATCGTTCACCATTAAGTTCCTTCATTTCCTCAATTGCCAGTGAAATCTCTTCTATCTGGCTGTTTATCATCTGCTGCCTACGCTCTGATGATATTGGAATCTTTTCAAACTGTGAATGTGACATTATGATACAGTCATAATCACCTGTCGCTATCCTTGCCACAAACTGCTTTCTCCTGCTCTTTTCAAAATCCCTTTCTGTTGCCACCAGTATATTTGCTGACGGATAAAGGCGAAGAAATTCTGATGCAGTCTGTCCTATCAGAGGCTTTGGCACTACCATAACCGTTTTATTTGCCAGCCCTAATCTTTTCTGCTCCATGCAGGCAGCCATCATTTCAAATGATTTACCTGCACCAACACAATGTGCCAGCAAAGTGTTTCCACCAAATAGTATTCTTGCCACTGCATTTTTCTGATGAGGCTTTAGTTCAATCGCAGGATTCATCCCTGGAAACTGCAGATGCGTTCCATCATACTCACGAAGCCTTATGTTATTAAAAGTCTCGTTATAATAGCTTACATATTTCTGCCTTCGGTCCGGGTCTGAAAATAACCATTCCCTGAACTTCGACTTTATCTGCTCCTGCTTTTCTCTTGCAAGCATTGTCTCATTCTTATTAGTCTCATAGTGATACTTGCCTCCACCATCATCTATTCTGTCTCGAACCACTACAGTCCTAAGATTCAGAGTTGCCTCAAAAATAGAATAAGCGTCCATTCGGCTTGTACCATAGGTCTTGGTCGCTGCCACTGAACGCTTATCCAATGATTTATTTTCTATAAACCATTCCATTGTTATGTCATTACGTTTTACCTGTATTCCACTGTTATACCATCTGCTTCGAACTGCCTGTGCCCGCCTTGGTGTTCCAAAAAGATTATACATAAACTGCTCATAATCTTCCGGTTCAATCCATGTTGTACCGATTCTCACATCAATGTCACTGGCTTCTATCTGCTCCGGCTGGACTTTCTCAAGTGCTGACACATTTATAAGAAATCTTTCTCTGTTCTTCTCACTTTGTGCTGACACCGCCTTAGCCACCCTCAACTTCTCTCTGACATTACCGGACAAATACTCATCTGAAGTCTCCCAGCCTGCATCAGGATTATTCTCATTATAAAGGTTGGGATTTAAGAAAATGATGCCTTCCAGCTCATTTATCAATTTATCCCTGTCTACTTCATAAACTGATAACATAAATGGAATATTTACCTCTCCAAACTCACTTACTGACAAGTTGAGTGCTTCTATTGCTGTTTCAACTCTTTTTACATTTGATTTTGCCTTAATCGTCTGCTTATAAAACATATCTGCTTTTGTAACATTTCCCTCCTCATCTATTTCCTCAAGTGAGCAAAGAAGTGGATAATCACTGTCATCACGAAAAGCCATTTTGTTAGACTTCCCATTTATGCTTCCATATTTTTTGACAAAAACATCGTATTTATCATTAAGAATCTTCTGCCTGCTCTTTAATTCTTCTTCACTGCAGCCTTCCATCTGGATACCGATAAGTTCTCTTGTAATGTGCCTTATCTCATCAAGATACTTAATTCTTTCAAGAACATTTTCAGATACACTCTTTTTCTTCATAACAGAATTTTCTCTGTAATAAAGCTCTCCATCAACAAATGCATAGCTAAAGTTTCTTACATCAGGGCTTGCCGGTATTACATCTTCTGATTCTTCCTCTTCATCAAGTATTCTGTCAAAGTCAGTAAATCTAGCATCAATCTTATCAATTGCCTCATTTAATCCCTCATAAATGTTGAAGTTTTCATCATCATTTACACATACTGTGTATCTGCTATCCTGTCCATATATTCTGGTATCATATTCCATCTTTCCAAGTATCATGTCAGGGTGTTCCGAAAAATAGGAATTAACTGCTATCCCATTTTCGGTATATCCAAGATGAACCCAGTCCGGCTCAATGTCTATCACTCTTTCCCTCTTCTGAAGGAAAAGAATATCTGACGTCACTTCTGTTCCTGCATTTCCTTTGAATGCAGTTACTGGAAGTCTTACTGCTCCCACAAGCTCTGCCCTTGCAGCTATATACTTTCTTATGGACGGATTGCTTTTATCAAGCGTACCCTTTGTCGTAACCACCGCAACCATTCCACCGGGACGAACCTTGTCGATAGCCTTTGCAATAAAGTAATCGTGGATTCTGAAGTTATACTTGTTGTATCTTGGGTCATAAACCTTATAATCACCAAATGGTACATTTCCTATGACTGCATCAAAAAAATTATCTTCAAACGCGGTCTCCTCAAATCCCTTAATACTTATATCTGCATTCTGATACAGCTGCTTTGCTATCCTTCCAGAAATACTGTCAATCTCAACACCATACAGTCTGCTGGTTTCAAACGCATTTCCAAGTGTTCCGAAGAAATTACCGGTACCCATGCTTGGTTCAAGAACATTTCCACCGCTAAATCCAAACTTAACAAGTGCTGTACTTATACAGCTTGCTATTTCAGGTGGTGTGTAAAATGCATTATTAACTGTTGCCCTTGCAGCAACATACTCTTCTTCACTTAACAGTTCCTTTAGTTCCTGATATTCCTTTGTCCAGCTTGCATTCTTATCATCAAAAGCCTCTGCAATTCCACCCCAGCCAACATACTTCGAAAGAATCTTTTGTTCTTCCTCATTAGCAAGACGATTATCCACTTCTAATTCCTTGAGAAGCTTAATTGCATCAATGTTCCACCTGTATCTGGTCTTTGCTCCTCCGGTCTCAACATCCCATATGTTGATATGGTAGTTGTGCCTTGATGCTATTTGTATAATTTCAGACTGCTGTTCATTTGTACCAGCTTCATATTCTTCAATATTCCTGGCTGAAGCATAGCTTTCCGGCTCATCCGGTATAGCGTAATCATCCAATATATCTTCTGTCACTTCATTCTGAACAAACTCTTCTTTTTCTACCTTCTCAGGAACATATTCCCCTGTCATAATCAGCGCACCGATTTCTCTCTCAACTGCACTCCATGACAGGTAACCTTCCTTTTCGCCTTCTTCATCTCTCCACTGAATCTTGAGCCCTTTTGCACTAAAGCTGTCATAACCATGAAGTCCGTATCTTTCAATTGGCCAGCCGGCTCCTCCAAGTCCATATTCACTTTTGATAAGCTTCGCTCTTTCACTGGCACTTGCCTCGTTTTCAAATATTCTGCATATCCTTGTCTTTCCATTCTGAAACCCGGAACCTTTAAGCAGTACTGTAGTCACATACTCGTGAGGAATGACTGCTTCAATCTTCGGATTGATATAGGTGTATTTTTTATCAGATTCCTTCCCCTGAATATCAAAAAGGGAAGTCTGAACATAGCCAGCTTCCCTTTTTCCAAATGAGTTAATCTCATCTAATTCGTTATTTAATTCTATATCATCTTCTAGTGATACTTGAGTACCAGGTCGTGAAGAACTATCTCCTCCGCCTGCATCTTTGCCTGCTCCCTTATCTTCCACATCTCCATTGTCGATGAAGGGTTCTGTGGTTTGTGAGTCTGCATATACTTCTCCATTATGGTATCCACCATCTGATTCGCTTCCTCGTCCACCCGGTGAAGTATCTCGGCTAACCTCCCAAACCGGTACAGTGACCTGAATCTGTCCTTGTGATTCTCCTGAAGGTATGTCATTGCCATTCTGCCATACTTGCCCAATGTCTGTAAGCTCTCCTCCTGTTCTTCCGGCATCTCTATGTCCGGATACAGAATTCCGTCCACTTCGTGATAACTCAGATTCATCTCTGCCATACTTTCCTCTCCTTTCAATCGCCTTAAGGTTTTTGTTAAATTCTCTTAGAACTACACAGGATACATCACATGCAAGGGTGCCTAAGCGGTACACATCCTCTTCATTATGAATCTTCTCAATCTGGCTGAAATCCTGTTCTTCACCAGTGAAATCAAATCCACATCTTGTTCCCACGACATACATTATGCTTTTAAATAAAAGCTCTTGTTCATCGCTGTTTAGCTCTAATACTCTGTTTTTGAAATCTGCCTCAATTATATCTCGAACATTTGTTCTTGTAAATACTTTTAATATATTTTTATTTTCGGCAGCATTTTCACTCTTCGTCTCATCTATCATTCCTTCATCATAAAGAAAATCAAGATATTTAGCAGTACTATCTTCATTAAGTACCCAGGTAAGCTGCTGATTCTTTCCACCGGTATCTGATATATCAAATACATATTTCATATATGGTTTTAATGCCTTCGAAGGAAATATGGCTATGCCCTTACTTCCTCTCTTAACATATCTTGATACCTTTTTCCAGGAATCATAATCACCAACCAAAGTCGCATGTGGTCGCTGTCCATAAACTAAAAGGATGTTATCAAACTCAAATCGGTATATTCTTCCTGCGAGTTCTAACACGTCCTTCCACCTTCTTTGTGAACCGGTCACATCTCTAATCTGTTCTTCGTAGATAGCCTGCACTTTGTATTTATGATTCATAAGCTACCCTCCAATTTATTTTCCGGATTTCTTTTTATTTCCTTTAACCAGCAGGCTGTATATCTTATATTCATCCTTATCCATCTGGATTACTATTGATTCATTTTCAATATACTCTTTATCAACAACATCCAAATCGTAATGCTGCTCAATTTTTTTTGTTTCTTTTATCAGCTTGCCAATAAATCTGTATAATACTGAACTTTTCTTTGTAAGCTTCACTGCCTTGATAAATGATAATTCTGGATTTCCTGATTCCCTGTCAATTTCCTGAATCATTTTCCCTGAATCCATTATCATCTTCTTTGCAACACCATAATCCATTTCATAGATAAATGCTGTTTCCTTACTTTGTGCCCACTCCTTGCTTAGCTCCTTCATAAGATATTCCATCTCATTAATGGATTTGGCACTTACCTTTTTCCTTTTATCTGTCATCGTATCTCCTCCAATTCTATCTTCCTCTGCTATCTGACCTCTCTGTCCGGTCATTTACTTTTTCTTCATGGATTTCCCTGTCCGGTTCATTAACCTCAAATTCAACAGACACAAAATCCTCTGCATCCAGCACTATATCTTCTCTTCTGTACTGGATTCTTACTAGTTCTCTGGCATCTTCCATTGAATCTGCCTTCACACACACTACTCTTTCAAGTGTTTCCGTTACTGTAACTTCATACACTTCCTGTTTATTCTTCTCTGACATTGTCATCCTCCATTCTGTTAGTAAAACTAATTCGGTCTGCAAATACAGACAATACTTCCTACTGAATATATGCTTCCATATACCACTCCGTATTCTTCAGACTTTGCCTCAACCACTTTGTTATCTCCTGCATAAATCGCTACATGTGAGATGTTCTGATATCTTCCATTGTGGCAAAATGAGTAAAAAATAAGATCGCCTGGTTTCATTTCATCATAGGCAATCTCACATCCATTATTTACTAATCCTTCTGCTTCGGCTGCTGCCGTTGTAGCACCACCATAGCTTATATCCACTCCTGCATCTTTCCATGAATAATAGGCAAGAGAGCTGCAATCATAATAATCTCCACTTTCCCTATACTCCTGACTATATGGATATCCAACCTTGGTAAGTGCAAACCTTACTGCTTTCTTTGCTTCACTGTCGCTGATGCCGGACACGATATCATCTATCTCATCCTCTGTCATAGTAGATAAACCATCTCCACCATCGCTGTTTATCATAGCCATACTTTCAGGACTCATCATATCCTCAAGTATTGCAATCTCATCGCTGGAAAAACCATATTCAGTAATCATATCCTGAAATGTTTTTAGCGTAACATTCACATAGTAACAGCTCTTTGATGCTGTATTTCCATTACTGTCTGTAATCTGCTCAGTTCCTGTACTGGTTGTGTAACTACACATATCGTCAACAATCTGCTTTAGCCTGTCCTTTGAAGTTGAATTCATAATCGTTGCTGTATCCCCAACTCCATACTTAACCATATACACTGCCATAATGTCGTAGTTATTGCTTGGATTTGCTTCTGAACCCTCATAATCAACATACACCTTCATTCCCATATCACATCCCTGATGAGTATTAACAAGCTCATTTATCTCTCTGTTAAAATCGGAAACGTAGGATCCTGTCACGGTAATTACAGTATCACCAGACTCTAATGGTGGGAAAAAGATTGCAAATGGTGAATTATATATAACTGCTATTACAGAAGTCACCGGCACAATTACCACAGTAAACAATAAAAGTAACAGCACCAGCCCCGCAGCAATAATCGCAATGGAAGCCTTAAGCTTCGCCATTAGCTTTCCTGCAACGATGTCCTTTACCATCTTTCCCAGACTGTCCTTCTGTTCATCCTGTGCTCTCATCTTATCCAGGAAAAACTGAATCTTTCGGCTTCGAAGATTAGCTTTTGAATCTCCCTTTCCGGAACTGCTCTTTGTTTTTGATTTTCCTATAGAAGAACTGCCAAACATAGCCTTTTTAATCTTCAACCTGCTACCCGGTGATACAGGGCTGGTATCAGATGACTTTGTATATCCTTTTCTTGCCGGACTTTTTGACGCTTTTGATGCGTTTGCTGTTGCTCCAGTTTCTGCATTACTGACACCTGCTGTTGTATTCACAAAATCATTATTTTCATTCCCTAAAAGATATTCTTTCTTCTTGATTTCCCTTTTTGAAATCTTAGCCCCTGCTTTTACCTGCTTAATCTGCTGTTTCTTCATTCTTCGCAGACCATTCCTGTATATCTCAGAGCTTTTCTTCGTAACACCGGCTACCGGCTGAGCCACACCGTAAGCCACCATTGCAGCTTCCTTTACTTCGTTACCACCTTCCATCTGGTCAAAAGCTGCTGATACACCAACAGCAGATACAGCCTTAACATTAGAGTTAATCGTACCTTTCTTCTTAGGTAACGCTTCAGCTCTTGCCTTTCTATCCAGCTTAAGTTTTCTAAGCCTTGGATTGTTCACATAACCATTGCTTATCTTCACTCTTCTTGATTTAGCAAACGAAGCAAACTTTATTTTGTGCTTTGGCTTATCCTTACACTTTTTCTTAACAATATGAAGCGTTGCTTTTTTCTTGGTATGGATGACCATTGGTTTGTCATCCACTTTCTTTATGTTCATTTCTGATTCTCACCTCCTAACTACATCCATTGCCGAAAAAAGGGCAAAAAAATGACCACTACAGACTGTTGCCTGTAATGGCCTATGTAAAAAAATTATTTACCAATTCCTTTTCCTAAGAACACCTTTTTTGCTTCTTCAGATATGTTCTTTAACCTTGTCAAATACATATCTCTTTCCTCTTTTGAAATATTATTATCATTGACTATTTCTTTTTCAAGTTGATTTCTAGACGTTATACCCTTACTAAGCGAATAATCAATCAAAAATTCATATAGCGTAACTGCCGTATCATACTTCAGTTTAGAATTATCATGCCATTCACAAAAATCTTCAAATGATATCGACCAATCTTCGCATCCACTTGGAAAAGTTTGTATAGTTTTTTCTATTGGAACTCCATAGGTATCTGTTCCATCTGGCATTCTCCCATATCCAGCGCAAACTGTTCCAAAATT
This sequence comes from uncultured Lachnospiraceae bacterium, assembly GCA_902786515.1. Lineage (GTDB taxonomy): Bacteria > Bacillota > Clostridia > Lachnospirales > Lachnospiraceae > UBA2821. Next base: position 24,325 of record CADADA010000001.1, read on the forward strand.
AAATTCGCAATTTCTGCATGAACTCTCTGTATATACTCCTTTACTCTCTCTCATATCATTACTCCTTACTTATTTAAATTTAGTCTATCTATCAATGTTTTTTCCATATCAAGAAGTTCATTAACAGCACTCCTTACTGCCTTTTCAGTTTCATTTACAATATCTTCAACATCTTTCAGGTCATACCACTTTGTCCTAAATACTCTTTTATATTTAAAGCTATCCAGCTTACTATCATTAGGTTTTAATTCTTTTATTATTCTCTGCATCATTTTCATATCTGTTTTAGGTACATTGTGTCCAGCGAGTTCAAATACTCCATAAAACCTATTACCATCAAAACTCAACCAATAGGAATAGATATTCCTGCTTCCCCACGAGCTATCATTGGTTTTAAGTAAAGGTAATAATTTATCCATGTTTTTTGTTCTAAATACCATATTTCCCCAATCATTCCCATGAATTATACTGCCTTCTTTACCTAATATATTAAGAGTTTCAATTATTGTTTCTGAAATCTGTGTTTTTCCATCTATTCTATTGGCATATATTAAATCTAATGCTTTCCTATGTTTATTATATATTTTATTACATATTTCTATAAGCTGATGATCTTCCACAATGTCTCTCCTAACTACTTCGATATAATTTTTAATCATTAACTCCACATCTGTTTGCAACGGATATCTTTCAACTAACTCTTCTAATAATTCTACGATATCAACATATGACAAATTATCCCAATTAACTTCATCACTTGGCAATTCACCATCAGGAGTCAGTAAAACATAAAAACGCTGATAAGAAGCATACTCTTCCTCCAATACTTTTCTATATCTATTCAACTGATTACTATGTTCATGAGTTCCAACTTTATTTTCAATAGCTAATACTATTTTCTCCTCTTGTGAAACTAATAATATGTCAATATTTCTCCATTCCCTATACACAGAGAAGCTTTGCATGTCAGATAACATAACCTTAAAAACATCGTATCTGTCTTTATTATCATTCTTCACTAAAACTTGAAGGACACCTTTTAAAAATGCATCTCCGATACCATGATTTTCTCTTGGGTCCAAGAGCCAACTAAGCATATTACTATGTCTTATTTCATTTCTAGCAACCTTCAAAACATCAAACAAATTAAACTTTCCTGTCCATGGAATTAATTCATCTAAACATTGAATATCTAATAAAAATTCTTTTAATGCTTGTTCATCACTATTATCAGTTATTATCATGTTTTTACTATCCCCCTGAAATTTTACTAAGACCTTTTTGATTAATACAAAAGATTTCTATGTACTATCCAATAAATTGATTCTGATGTTAAACTATTAATGCAAATTGTAATCTATCCAATCTCTTTTTATTTTTCACTCTATATTCTTGCAGTTCCAAATTAATGAATTTTTTTCTTTGTCATCTCTATTTTAAACATTGTCCCATAATCTATATTTCATTCATAATATTAGTTCAGTATGCAAGGCATATTATATACCTCACATACCAAATTATACCACATATAAAATATACACGCTATCAAAACAATTCTATTCCTTCTGCTTTTCCTTCTTAGAATTCTCGATTATCTCATGAATATTAGTATTATAAAGCTTATACAGCCCCGTATCCTTACTAATCTGGTTATCAAACGGAACAATGACAGAACCGCACTTAATCAGTCCCATACCACTCTGAGTATTGGTTACAAATCTAAGCTGTGCATCTGACACTCCGATTACTTCTGCCATCTTGGAACTGTCTGTGTTTGCCTGCTTAAGTAATGCTACAAACTCACTGTTTGCAAGCATTGTTGTAGCTGTATAGTTCTGCAAAAGGTCGACAACATTCTGAGTAATTCCAGTACACAGACCACCCTGTTTTCTTACTTTCTTCCAAAGCTGCTGCAGATATTTTGCAGAATATTCAGAATTAAGTAAGACATGAAATTCATCTATATATAGCCATGTTGCCTTACCTCTCTTACCATTTTCTATGATTCTCGACTGAATTGCCTCCATCATTACAAGCATTGTAATTGGACTGAGTTCTGCACCCAGGTCTCTAATTCCATATACCACAAATCTGTTGTCAACATCCACATTTGTCTGGTGATTGAATATATTAAGTGAACCATTTACAAACAACTCAAGCGATAATGCTATTTCCTTTGCTTCCTCTTCAGGCTGTGCATTTAATAACTCATAGAAGTCACTCATTACCGGCACATACTTTTCTCTTGCCCTTGCTATGTCCACATACATTTTTCTCACGCATCTGTCAATGATTGACTTCTGGCGTGAGTTAAGTGAATCACCAAAACACTGTTCACACAGACCAAGCATAAATTCACCTTTTTCTCTAATCCAGCCTTTTGTATCATTCAGATCAAGATTCCACACATCCATCTCCAATGGATTTACAAAGTTATCCGTATAGGTTGACATATTGATTACTGTTCCACCATATTTCTCTGCAACATCAAAATACTCATTTTGAGGATCTATTACGATTATCTCATCATCGCCAGATAAGAATACTGAACCCATTTCCATTTTACAGAAAAATGATTTGCCAGAGCCGGGCACTCCAAATACAAAACCATTTCCATTAATCAGCTTCTTTCTGTTTCCAACATTGATATTTTTACTGACCTGATTAATCCCATAATAATTTCCACCAATGTCATTAAGCTCCTGCACATTAAAAGGCATTAACACCGCAAGTGATTGTGTAAGCATGGTTCTCATTGTCTCAACCTGTCTTACTCCAATAGGTAATGCAGTATTTAATGCCTCTCTCTGCTTCATAAAATGAACATCTATTGTACAGCTGTTTCTCTTTCCGATTGTCTCAACCGTCTCTGTGATGCTCTCAAGTTCCTTCTTCGAATCTGCCATAAGAATGATAGTCACACCAACATAAAACATACACTGGTCATTCTCTCTTACATCATCCATAATTGCTTCAATCTCTGCTTTTTCAGTTCTCTTTGCATAGGAAATCTCTGATGAAAAATCATTATTCTTATTTCGTATTCTCTGCTGTTTGATAATATCCGATTCAATACCAAGATATTTCTTCTGCAAAATCTTTGTGGTCAAATCCTTTGGGATTGGAACCACATCAATGCTTACGATAGAATGGACGGGTAATGAAGTGATTTCATTTAAAAATCTGTCAGATAAGCTGCTTGGATATTTCTTAACAAACAGTGCCTTACAGTACTTTCTTTCATCCTCAAAGCAATCCGGATGATACTTAATCATTCCATTGCAAATATCATTTACAAAATCATTTCCCGATTTCTTTGCTTCCCTGATATCAAAATCAAATGTTCCCTCATCTCCCATATGGTAATAATCATACAGAACCTTGATTCTCTCGTTTGCATTAAGTGGAATTATCTCCGAGCCAAGCTCATTGAAAGCCTTATGAATCGTAGCTTCAATGGTTGCAAACTGTGCCTTTGCTTCCTCATAATTCTTTCTCTCAATGGTAATCGTTAAGTATCGCTCCTGCTCTATTCCCTGCCTTCCTTCAACAATCTTCTCCTCAATAATATCGTTATACACTTTTCTGTAATCATCATAACCATCATTTCTTGGTTTCAGCATTACATCCTGTCTCAAATCCACCATATCCCTGTTCTTGTTATTCACTGTAATCTTGTAGTTACAGTCCAGTGAATTTAAGAACTTGCAATATCTTTCAAAAATATCAATCTGCTCATCCTCATTTGTGGTTGTATAGTTAATATCCTGAAATCTGTAACTCTTTGAAAAACGATTCTTTGCCACCTCAAATATTCCGTTTTCTGCTATTGCAAGAATCTCTATTGTATCCTGCAATGATTTCGGAGATTTACAAAGTGGCTCATCTGCTTTTTTAAGTGTTTTCATTTCATCTGAAAATAAACTCATCTTTATTCCTCTCTTTCATCTGTAATAGGGAGCTAAGCCTGACTAACCAAGCTTAGCCCGGCTAGTCCGAATTTTCAGACTATCTCATGATACCTATCTTGTAGGCTACTACCATGGCAACAAGTATCCCTATCATCACCACAGTACCTATAAGCATCCTCCTCATTTGTATCTTCGTTTTCTCAAACTCTTCTTTATTCGCTGCCGCATCAACTACTTTTTCAACATCACTCTTCTTTTTACCTGCCAGCTGGTCAAGATAATACTTCTTAATCTGTCCTTCGTTTTCCGTAGACACATAAAGCAGAGGCTTATTTCCAAACATAAAATGAATCTTCTTACTCATCATTTCATAAAAAGACATTCCGTTGTATGAATAAAAGCCTCCAAGTGCAATGGGTGCTACTACAGGAATTACAATATATGCTGATGCAGTCAGTCCAACAATGGGATAAATCAAAAACACAAGTCCTCCTCCAACAGCCACACTTAACAATGAATAGATTAGCTGTTTCGCTGTTAAGCCTAGCACTACGGATTCCTTGTATTTATCAATATCCTTATTTATCTCAATTACCAATCCTTATCTCCTCCTTATAATCCGAACACTTTACTTGTCAGTGACTGTGCTCCTTTTACAGTCCCTACTGTTAATGCTATACTGAATGTCAATTCACACAGATAAATCAAAGTCTGCGCCCAGTCTGCATAAGAACCGGTAAAGTTCGGCAAACCTGCGTTGACAAAGGCATTACACATAATAATAGCCAGTGCCATCGTTACAGCCTCAAATGTTACTGATAGGAAATATTTGCAGTATGATGTAACTGTGTTACTTACTGTTTTATTTCCTCCCATTGTTGAAAATGCAAGCGCACCAAGTGGCACGATTATCATTAACCTTAAGAATCTGAAATACACTGTGTAAATCATAAAGAAACCACATATGATTATTATGATTGATAACAGTGCAGACATTATCAGCATTACAAGACTTTCTCCAAATCCCAGGTCCTTTATGATATCTGCCTGGGTGGAATCAATGCTAATCTCTGTATAGCTTCCCTGAGATAACAGCGATACGAGGTTTCCTATAGAAGTAAAGAATGCCTTCATAATCGTTACATTGTTTGCAACAAACCACTCCGCAAGTCCAAGTCTTATTAACATTCTAAGTATTACCTCAAATCGCATCTCTTCCCTTACATCTATGGATTCCGAGCAGAATCCTATGACAAAAAACAGGACAACCAGCGAGGAACCTACTGCCACAAATATTGGCTCAATTCCTTCAATGACTGCCCATGGATCTCCATTTTTGAAATCAGCAGGTGACTGTGACAGCATGTCAAATACAAGTGAAATCTGATTGTTCCAGAATCCAAATACCATCTCCAAAAGAGCCAGTATCTTTTTTCCAAGTTTAAATATATCCACTTTACCACCTCATTCTTTATTCGATTTCAACTATATTCACATCCTAAAATCCAAGGAATGTTAATACTGCTGAAATACTTGCCATCATTACACCGGCTACAATACCCTTAAGTGCCGAGTTCATAGTCGAACTGTCCTGCTGCTGATAAGCCTGGGCAAATTCCATTACATTCTTTGCAAGAATGATTACACCAACAGCACCAATAATGGCAATTACAAGTGTCTTAAGATTATCAAGTGGTGCTGTTACTGAAGCTGTTCCTCCACCTGCGTTATTACTGTTATTTGTTGCCGCTAATACTGGTGTTATCTGAACCATTGTTGCAGCCATCGCTGCTCCAAATACCGCTGTTGCCTTTTTCACAAATCTCTTAATTTTATCCTTCATGCTTCTTACCTCCGATACTGAATTTTCTACTAAATTGTTTGTTTTCAATAATAATTTCACGTTTGTTTCCTCCTGTAATTTTTAGTTTAAAAAAGAGCAACCACCCTGGCACAGCCCTGGCAATTGCTCTCAAAATAATATATATAATCGGGACGTCTCCCGTTGTAGTGTTAATGAGTACCACTGTTATTTTGAACCGGCAGTGTACTCTTCTCTGATTCTTACCATCTCTTCTACCGAAGTTGACGGATAGAAATATTCCAGAATCTTACTCTCAGGTATACCTGCTTTTCTTGCAATCTTAATCTCTGCAACCTGTTCCTTACTGAACTGCCAGTTAACAGAACGGTTAAATATGCTGTCTGCTCCCTCGAATTCCGGAGTGGGATTATTCTTTTTACCAGCCTTCTTAGCTGAACCCACATTATTATCTGATGAATCACTATCTTCTTCATCTGAAATATCTTCCTCAGAATACATAAGCTCCATGGACACTTCTTCATTTCTTCTTTCCTTCTGAATCTTCTCTTCATGCTCCATAAGCTTTTGATTGTACTCAGGCTGACCTAATTCCATTAAAGCCTCTAGCGTTATATCATCAATAAATACATTATCGCCTTCCTCTTTTCTTCTCTTGTAATATTCCAATGATTTATCAGAAAGAATGGTAACCGGCGGTCCTATTATTCTTGTGTACTTAACCTCGTGAACATAAGGAGCTGCACCGCCATCCTCTGTCAGCTTAAATCTCGGATTCTTAAACGGAATATATTTTCCATCCATGACAGGATTAAATCCTCTGATAAACACAATGCACTTCTTATTATCAAGCTTTCTTATCTCATCCGGTGTAAATAATTCCCTGCCAAGAACATCATAATTCCTTGAAGAACTTCCCTGTCTTCCCTTTGTTTCACCACTTGATTTCTTATCAATGGTACCTTTTCCAAGAAGCTCTGAAACATATTTATGGGTTGACTGCTCATTTCCACCAAGATAAATGAATGTGTCACAATTGCCCGGAATCGTCTCCCAGGTGTCCTTGAATAATGCCTTTAACTGTGCGAAGTTCTGAATGATAATCACACTTGATATTTCCCTGCTTCGCATGGTTGAAAGCAATGAGCAAAAGTCATCAGGCAATGCAACATTCGCAAATTCATCAAGCATAAATGTCACATGAATTGGCAATCTTCCACCACAATTAAAGTCTGCCTGATAATAAAGCTCCTGGAATACCTGCGTGTACAACATACCAATAATAAAGTTATACGACTTGTCACTATCCGGAATTACACAAAACAGAGCGGTTCTTTTGTCCGGGTCTCCTTCTACACCAATACCTAATTCAGCAAGTCTTAAGTCATCTTTTGATAACAGTCTTAATACCTGCTTATTCTCAAGGTAAGCAAGTCTTGAATTGGCACTGATAATAATAGACCTTACAGTATCTCCCGCACCTCTCATACATTTATAGTACTGCTTATATGCCGGATGATTTCTTCCCATAGATGACTCTTTGAGTAACTTATCCATTCTCTTGTCAAGCTGTGACTTCTTTCCCTGCTCTGTAACCTCTGCCTCACTTATCAGCTTAAGAACTGATGAAAAGTTTCTCTGTGACGGTTTCATTTCCAGCCAAACATAATAAAATATTGACTGTAAAAACAAGCTCTCTGCCTTGTCCCAGAACGGATCTGAAGGTGCAGCATTCTTTGGTGTTGTATTTGCAATCAGATTGGTAATAAGCTTAACAACATCAGTTTCTTCTCTGATATAGGAAAAGGGATTGTAACAGTCGCTTTTATCCATTTCCAACAGATTGATAACCTTTACATTGTAACCATTTTCCTTAAGCATCTGCCCACAGCTTCTAAGAATTTCGCCCTTAGGGTCGGTACATATAAATGAACAGTTTCTTGGCATCTGCATGAGGTTTGGCTTAACAACATAGAATGTTTTACCTGCACCTGAGCCACCACATATCAATACATTTCCATTTAACTTAAGATTCCTAAAGTTAAGTGACATTTTCATATTCTGGCTGAGAATCCTGTTAAACTCTCTGTCCTTATCTTCTATGACTTTATTGACCATAGCAGGCTTGTCAAACCTTGCTGTACCAAATTCCTTACCGGGCATAAAGTTTCGCTGACTGGTATAATACATAAGCATTGCCATAGCAAATATCACTACTGCCATAACCATACATTTTGGAGTGTTACTGCAAAAATAGTTGTCAAAAGGTTTATCAATTACTTCGGACATTGCAGGAAGAAACTCATTCAATGTCATTCCTTCCCGCCAGGCTCCTGCAAACAAGTATCCAAGATATGCCGATAACAAAGCTCCTATTACGAGAAAAATAATGGAAGGCTGTTTTCTGCCTGTCTGCATACTTACACCTTCCTATCTCTTTCTTGTTACTGACTGTGTTGTAGTTTTCTTGGTTGTAGTTGTAATGGTTTTTTCCCTGTTGGCTGTCTTTTCAACCCTTTCTCTGACGGATGTCTCAACCTTATCATAATGTTCTGTGTAAAGTTTATCACCCTTCATTGTGTCTACGACCTTATTTGATTCATCATACAGCTTGTAGTTCTTGTTTGTATCAATGAATGTCAACATCGTCTTGCCATTGTGAATATCAAGAATGTTCTCCTTGTTAATCCAGATATATCTTGCATTTTCGCCCCAGGTTCCGGGAACTCTTGTCTTAACTGCATGATCATTTTCAGAGATAATCAACTTCCTGCTGATGGTAATATCTGATAAATCCATGTTGTGGCTTATCTCTATTCTCTTCATCCTGTCAGCCAGTTCCTGATATCCCTTAAGTCGATTTTTAAATGCTTCTTCATCCATCATTACCTTATGAACTCCTGCGTCATTTTTTCTTCCAAGGAGTCCAATATTCTCCAGATGACCAAGTATCTTTTCTGCTTTTGCATTATCAATGTTAAAGTTTGATTTGATATCGTCCACGCTTACACTCTGCTTGGCACTTGCGTACATTCCTACCTTCTCGATAAGACTGTCCATGGCAATGTTAGCCTTTGCATTATCTGCAGCATGGACCAAATCATTTCCCTTCTTTTCTTTTTCAAGATAATTCACAAACTTGTCAAGCTTGTCCTTATCCCCTTCCTTCAAGAAGCTCTCAAGACTTGATATCTTTCCAAATCCCAGCTTATCCTTAATAAGATTTACCCTTGGTGTTGCCTCAGAATGAAAAATGATTTCTGTCAGTTTTCCATTTCCATCTATGTCAGGAAGAACGGAATATAGCACACCATATTTCTTAGCTATCTTTTTGAACTTCTCAGCATCCTTTGCATTTATCTGAATTACCTGCAAATCTCCACCTCTTGACAGCAACTCTTTCATTGAAGTTTTTCCCTGAAGCTTTTCGTGATGAATCATTCCCGCAAAAAAGCTTGCCATAGTCTTTGCTGCTCCAAGTCCTCCACTTCCTACTTTCATACTCAGCTCAATTCCTTCAAATGCCACACGAAGAATCTGAACCGCTTCCTGTATTTCCTCTGCCATTTGCTTCTCCTCCTATCGAATCTGTGATATCTGACCTGCTGATAAGCTTTTGATATTCTTATCTACTTCTTCCTTAACCCTGTTAAGCTCATCACCCTTTAACTGCTCTTCTGATACATTGATTCCTGCTACCTTCAAAGCTTCTGTCAGTCTGTTAATCACTATCTCTTCCTGCTTGCGGTACATCTCAAGTGCCACTAACAGATTTTCGATGTTATCAATCCACTTTGGCTTCATCCCCGCTATTGTAGAATACTTTCTGATAATTGCTTCTGTATCATGATTTTTCTCCTCAAACTCTGAAATAAGCTTATCAATCAAACCTGCATCTTCTGTCTTATGGGCAAATTCTGAAACAAAGTAAAGCTCTGCTTTTGTCAATCCGTTAATCTTTATTTCTCTTTTCTCCGTCATCGCTACTGTGCCTCCCTGTTTTCCAATACAGCTATCTCAATGATTTCTTCCATCTTGTCCGCATCTATCTTATTCACAATAAGATTTGTAATCTGTTCTTCTGTAAGACCTTTAATCACAGCATTCTTAACCTGAATAAGCTGGCTTTTGTCAAGCTCTCCACTTGATAAAATCTTTATCATATCCTGCTTTGACTTCTTCTTAAAATTAAGCTTTGAAAACAATGCTGTAATACCGGACTTATTTACCCTTGCACTTCGGTCAACCGGTGCATAGTGAACTACTTTCCCATGTTCATCAACGATTGGAATCGTATAGTAAACCGGAGCAATTTGTTTTGTCTGTGCCGGTGCATTATAACCGCCACTAATACTTACGACATTACTATTTGCCAGATTTTCTACAGACTTATTTTCCTGAGCATTAACCTCTTCCTTTGATTCCATTTTATCCTTTTCCTTCTGCATAGCCTCTAACTCCTTTTCCAATGATTTGATATTATTCTGCAGCTTTTTATTTGCTGCACTAGCCTCATTAAGCTTTGTCTGCTGGTCATTCAACAGTTTTTCAAGCTCTTCATTTTTCTTTACTAATTCATCATTTGCCTGATTCTCATTTTTATCAGCAAGTTCTGTAATTGCCTTAAGAAGCCTGTCATACTTCTCGCCATTTCCAAATATCTGAACAATTACTTCCTTTATCTGATTAACGATATCCTGAGCATATTCCTTATCTTCCGGAATACTCTCTTCGACAATACGAGCCTGCTCCATTATCTGCTCAAATGATTTCCTCATCATAATCGGCGTATGATTCTCATCAAACACAGCCTGAATCTGGTCAAGAGGAATACCTTTTTTATAAAACTCATAGGCAACCACCATCTGGTCCGCTGTCTTTCCTCTGTCTGCAATAACTTCCAGAACATCATCCGGGGTGTCTTTCCTTAAACAGGATGAATAGAACTTTCTCTGTTCAAAGTTGTATCCGCCCTTTAGATATTTCTCTATTCTTTCAAATTCAACTCCATATTCCAAATCTCCTCTGACAAGGCTAAGTGTGTTTTCATCATACTTATTCTGATTCTTAAGACTTTGGATAATATCGTTAACCTTTCTTGTATTATCCCTTTTCCTTGATTCTTCCATCGTTACCTCCTAAAAGCACCTATTTTACAGGCTGCTTCTCTCTTTTCTCTGTTCTGTTTTTTATAGTCCTGATACTTTCAACATTTTCAGTATCAATGCTATTATTAATGATTCTGTCAGCAACTTTAAGCTGCTTTCTTATTTCAGATTCCATAACTGACTGCTCCTTGATTGCATTATCAAAATGGTTCTTTAGATTATCCAGTTCTTCATAGGTGTATCCCTTTTCCCGAATATCTGTTTCAAGAGTTTTCCACTCATTAAACTCATCTTCAAAGAAACTGTCCCCATTTTCAAATGATTCCTTAGCATTATTTAGCTCTGTCATCTTATCCGCCATATCAAACAACTCTTCAAATGCTTTCTTGTCCTTGATATTTCTGTACTTCTCTTTTGAAATCTCCTTCTTATGCCCATTAAGTCTGTCAACCACAGACTCAAGTTCCTCTTTACTGTGAACATTGAATTTCTCAATGAGTAAGTATTCTTCCTGCCACTGCTTAAGCTTTCTTATATCATCTTTATACTTCCAAGCCTGGCTGTATGGTCTTTTTTTTAGCTTACCGGTAGCATAAAGCCTCCTGAAATACTTCTTTTGAATTCCTGAAAGTCTGGCTCTTCTATATCGTTTCACATAACATTTAATAAGTTTTGGTTCCGGTTCCTCATAAGCATTTCTGATATAAGAACCCATATTTTCATTAGCAATTCGATTTAGAATTTGCTCATTGGTATAATCATCACCTAATGTTTTACATCTTCTGAATCTGCTCATTCCCGGCGGCTTAACTGTAATATATTTGCCCTCCCCAAAAGCATTCTTAACTTCATAGCCTTTTTCACCGAGTAATGCTACAAATGATTCCATATCATCTGCCTGCAAAATACATGCATCAATATCTCTTCGAATCATCTCTGACCATACAAATGCACCATCACGCCTATCTGACCATTCCCTTACTCTTCCACTCTTTGCCTCTACCCTATTTGCTTTTTCATCATCAAGATTAAGGCAGGACAAACCATACTCTTTGCATATTCTGTTTGTTATGGGCTGAATAATTGATTGCCAGTCACCTTTCTTATAATGATATTTTCTTCCATCAATAAAGCTCACACTGTTGAAAACAATGTGACTGTGTACATGCTCTGTATTATCGTGAACTGCAAATACGGCTTCATATTTTCCACCTATAAGTTCATTGATGAATTTTTCAGTAATCTCATAAGCAAGCTCTGGTGTAACCTCATCTTTAACAAAGGACAATACAAAATGGTAACCCTGTCTTTTGCTGTTCTTACCGAACTTTTCTTTTGTAGCCCTCATCTGCTCATATGCAAAATCGGGCTGACAATTAACTCCACCAACAAGATTACCATTCTGTGTTTTTTCATCATTTAGTATATATTTAATTGATCTCTTTAAATGTGTTCCATGTTGACCGCTGCCACAATCTTTCATATGCATCAGTTTAGTAATCGCCAATCTTATCCACCACCTCTTTAACTGCCACATTCAGCTTTCTCATATACGATATAAGCTGGGTTTTGTCACCTGCCTTATAAAGTCCTGAATTATTATTGGCTACAATCTGGTTAATGTTTACTCCGATATGATTTACTTCATTGATAAGTTTTCTGACTAACAGGCGAATCTCCGGATAATCATTTGGTTTCTGTGAAATGATAAACCTCAAATACTCTGCCTCATTCATTCCTGCTGCTTTAGCTTTACTTGCAAGCAGCTCAGCTTCCTTGGACATAAGACGTAATGTCTTACGAACGCAATGAATCTTATCTGCCATTCTTCCTCATCTCTTTTCCACTTGGCTTATACTCCACATTTCTCTCAGCTATGAACGCCTTAGCATTCCCAAGGGTATGTCTTGATATATTATTTACAAGACCTTCCACCTGTTCTTTTGACATTCCGCTTACCATCTTTGCATACGTGGTTTTACTAAACATCTCATCAAGTCTTTTTTCTTCCTCAATAAGTGATTCGTATTTTTCACTATCTTTTGTAAATTCCTGAAAATTCTTTGGCGAATTCATTCTCTCCCTCGTCTCAAGAATCAGTTCATAATTCAGTTCACATACATTGCTGATTAGTTCATCAATAGAATACCTTTCTACCTCACCGTTCTCTTCTGCAATGTCTACACGAACCATCTTATTATCCGTATCAATTCCTATGCCATAATCGTGACCTTCCATATAGTTAAGAAGTATCTGTGCATCTTCTACTTCTAACCACATCAATAAATCATTTTCATCCAGCCACTCCACCAGTTCTTCTGGTTCTGAAAATAGCTTCACTTCCTGTTTCATCGCCTCATCCTCCTTCCACATGATTGCTGCAAATTAACTTCTATCACTCTGCCCGAGCTTTTCTCCGTGAAGACTGCAAGTTACGCCAAAGAGACATCTCTGCACCTTTGGCAGGACTTGTTAGGGGAAAAATTCCCCTAAGACCCTTTGAATATGAACTGTTAGCAGATTTTGTTAACAATACTAATTTTGTTTGCACTTTTTGCTAACAATTTTAAATTTGTATGCAGATTTTGTTAGCACTTCGATTTTCAAAAATAATGCCAGATTTAACTGCTAACAGTTTTTGTTTACAATTCTGATTTTGTTTACACTTTTTGCTAACATTTTTTAAATTGTTTGCAGATTTTGTTAACAGCATTTTTCACCTTGTTGCTCTCGAATTACTGCTGACAATTGCTTCCGTAACCTGCTTTTCATTCTTCTTGTGTTCACTAATAAGCCATTCATTGTAATCTTTTACACTTACCGGAGCCGGACTGTTTATCACCTCATATCCAAGTCTTTTGTATTTCTCCATGAATTCAATTGTTGCTCTTCTTCCGGGAGTATCATTATCAAGACAGAATCTGATAGTCTTAATCTGTGAATGTTCTCTTAGAAATGTTAAAAGTGGTGCATCTCCAAGCATTCCTAACGCAACCTTGTTTGTATAAAAATCATCAAAGATATCTACATAACTCATAAGGTCAATTGCTGCTTCGAAGACCACCACTTCTGTGCTGTCATCATTATAAATATTAAAACCGTAATTCTTGTCATTTCCTTCTACATCACATTTAAAAGGCTTTCCCTGACTGTCAAACACTCCTCTCATACTTGCAAATCTTGTGACGCCATCTTTATCGTTTCCCTTGAAAACAATGTTATGGTACTTCTCACTTTCATAAATTAGATTCTTCTTCACAAAGAAATTTATCACTTCCATTCTCAGGCATCGTTCTTCAGAAAGATAACGATAAAGATATGAATTATCCCTTGCAGGACTTGGCAAAATAAATTCTTTTTTCTCCACTTTTTCCACATCAGACTTAACTATCCGGTTCTTAAGCTCCGGCTTTTTTATGCTAACCCTATAGGATGATTTGCTCTCATCCGGCTTAACATATCCTGCAAAATCCAATAACCAAAATACTGCTTCTTTTACATCCATGCCTCCAAATACTCTTAAGAAATCAATCTGGGAACCTCCATTTTCACCTTTTACATCCTTCATGGACCACCTGAACCAATGGCTGCGATTGTATATTCTGATTGAATCCATTTCCTTCAGTGTGTAATACTTCCCTATTTTCTTTGGCGTATATCCCATATGAGAAGCCACAGATACAAGGTCAACACTCTTTGCAATCGCAAGCTCCATATCCGTAAATCTGCTCATAACTTCTTAACCACCTTCTTTCTGAATAAAAATATAGGCCACCAGACTCTCACTGATGGCCAGAAAAAAGCCATTGGAATAAATCCAATAGCTTAGCATAAATTAATTTACATTATATATTTTTCATATCCCTATTCTTTCTTCAAAAAGATTCTTCTTAACAAATGCAACGATTTCATCATTCACTTCCATTATTCTATCATCTTTTTCCATTTCAACAATGGACATCCATTTGTATTTATTTCCATCAATGACAAAACTCTCTTCTTTTTCTATATAAGAATTCTTATTAAGTTCTAGCTTATACAATTTATGGTTATATATTTTATAGACATCATCACTAACAGAATATTTGCAATGCTTTGAATTGGTTACATATTCTGTCACAATTTTCTCATTAAGAAGACTACTTGTGAAACAATCAACACTTTCCTTGTTATTTTCAGCACTTCTAACATAAGGAAATAACCAAGACTTCCACCTTTCATCATATTTTTGCAAAAATTCACCATTTTTATTTTTTATTGCTATAATAGAAAACTCATGAAATTTTTGAGATAGTATTTCTTTAACTAATTGCATTATTTTAGTAAGATCTCTTTGTGACAGTTCACCAATTTTACAATCCATATTCCATTCACTTACCTTAACAATTTTGTCAATTCTTGTCCATGATTCTTTTTTTAATCCTGTTTCCTTCCAATCTTCTATTTTAATACAATATGGATTATTTTCTTTATTCTTTGTTGTGACATACATTGCAAGAATAGCAATTGTATCATCATCAATTATTATTGCTGGTCTGCGTTTTATTTCTTCTTTTTCTGAATAAGGAAAATGTACCCACCATACATCTCCAATATTATACTTTTCCATTTCTCTCCACCTCTTGCTTATATATCTCATCCCATTCATCATCTTGTATCCAATCATCATCGGCAGGTAAATCCTTAATAGCTACCGCAAACTCATGAATACTGTCACGATTCGCACTTAAAAACTCTTTAAATTCTTTAATTGATTCTGATTTATCCATGAAATTTCCTTCCATTTTTTTATATTGTATCCGCGATCTCCAACTCCATAGAAATAATTATACTTTTACCATAAAATTGTGTCAACCAATACCTAACGTTAATAATATAGCTATCATTTTACCACATCTCCCCTCATCCACCAACACTTATCTCGCTTTTTCCTTCCCATCAGCAATGGTCTGTATCAGATTACTACCTATCATATTTTCTTTACGAAAGCTAAAATAATCAACTCTCCCCGGTGCCACAATTATATGGTCCCTCAGTGGTATTCCTATCTGCTCACATATCTTTTCCATCTTGTTTGTCATAAGAATATCATCCTTACTTGCTTTAAGAGAACCTGACGGGTGGTTGTGCAAAATAATCATTGATGCCGCATTTGATAAGATACTGGTCTTTAGCAATTCTCTTGGACAGGCAACCGAATAATTCACTGCCCCTATACTTGCTATATTGAAATTGATAGGTATTCCATCCTGTTTAAGATTTATCACTGCAACAACTTCCCTATCCATTTCTCTTATTTCTTTTCCTACCAGGTCAATGGCTTCTTCCGGTGATGTTATGGGTATAGGTGACATTATGGGTGGCTCCTTTACAAGCCTGATTGATACTTTTTCAAATTCAAACTTATCCTTCATCACTATCGCCTCCATTATAATCAGGGAGCTCAACGTGAACTATGAACTCCCCGTCCATGGATTCAAGCAATGCAATAAGTTCCTTTACTGTCATTTCTTTTTCCATATCCATTCTCCAGTCCTATCTTGATTTTTCCTGTGAACTGTACACAAGACTCTGCTCCGCCACTATTCCATCCAATCTCTTATTAGGTGTGTCTGTGGCAAGGTCAAGTTTTCTAAGGTCTTTATCATAATGATATACCTGGTTGGAAAGTCTCTCCGCTAATTCAACCTCTTGCATATTCACTTCAACAACCATAGCTGCTAACTCATTTGGATCACCAAGATTTGAAGATACAGCGATAACCTCATGCACACTCGACGGCATGATATATAAATCACTGTCAAGTTTCATAGCTAACTCATGAAGATTATCCTCATAAAGCATAGATACTGCTCCATTTATTCCCTGAGCATTTGATATCACCCACATAGATTTATCATTAGGTATTTCCTGTGTCATCATCTCTGCTACCTCTAAAGGCATACCGTCTTTTACAAACATTTCTCTGATGACATCATTCATATTTTTAACAACCGGTGGGAAGATTCTCTTTGTGTTCTGCACAGCACACTTAAATAATTCATCTTCTGTCATTCCGAGCTTTGCGGCTAATGAATTATCAATCATAGCGCTGTGAATTCCTTCCGGTGAATCAGCCTTAATCACCCATCTGTAGACAATTGATAAATCCTTAAATTCCCTGCTTGGCATGTTATTAAGCATTTCCCTGTTTTGTTCTGTGTTTATTAGCTGAAATACAACATTATCCTTTGCATTATCATAATCAACTGCCGGAACCAGTTCACCTGCATGCTCCATTGCTTCCTCAAACAGACCGGCAGCTTTTGTAAGAACTTCTCTTATATCTCCTGTTCTTTCATAATCCTTAAACATATCATCTATATATATTGTTGGTGAAATATTCATACCACTGTCTTTAGACATTAGCGATAACCCATCTCTGCTGGTATTTACCTTATTGCATTTCCTAATACTAATCTCCATATCCTGGTATTTTTCAGGCATAAATTTCAAGAATTCAGCTTCTACCAATTCCTTAAACTCTTCGTAATTCTGTTTCATTGTGTGTCCTCCTTTGACTAAAAAAGGGATACAAGCCGGCAGCCGTATCCCTGATATATATTACTATTTAGTTATTTTATTGATGAACATTACTGATTTACAGTTTCTTCCTCATCTTCCTTCTTTTTTCTGCCCTTCATCATTACTACACCTGCAATAAGAGCAGAAGCTCCAAGACCTACAAATAATCCCGGATTAAAATCATCACCTGTCTGTGGTATCTCTGGTTCTGTATCATTAGTTACATCAAGTGTATATTCAACACATTCAGGTGCATCGCCCTTATATGTGAGTTCCACATCATGAACTGTAGAATCAATAACATAGCCTTCAATGGCCTTTGTTTCAACCACATAATAGTGAATGTTTTCTTTAAATGAACCATCCTCGTTGTAAGTGCAGATAGGCATTTCCTTTGACTGCGCCTTACCATTCACATCTGTAACCAGTGTTTCGATTACCTTTCCGTTTATGTCCCTGATTTCAAAATGAACTCCGGCAAGCGGTTCGCCTGATTCACTGTCTGTTTTATTGATAATGATTCTTCCAACTGCCTGCTCATCCTTCATTGTTACTTTCTGGACTGCTCCTGTTTCCTTTACTTCAAACTGGATTTCTTTTGCAATCTTATATCCGTAAGGTGCTGTCTCTTCAACAAGAGTGTATTTTCCAACCTTAAGATATTCGATTCGGTGTGCCTTTCCGGCAACTGATTTCCAGCTGTCTACCAGTTTTCCCTCGCTGTCAATTACAGCTAATGTTGCTCCACCAAGTTCCTTTTCACCGGTAATATCTGTTTTAGAGATGTCCACCTTTGTGTAGTCATCTTTCATTGTCACTTTCTGGATTGTATCATCATCCATAACAGTGAATTTCACATCCTGTGCCCTTACATATCCGTCAGGAGCAGTTTCCTCTCTAAGAATATAAGTCTCTCCTGCTACAAGATGTTTGATTTTGTGTGTTTTGTTTTTCTTTGATACCCACTTGTCAATTACATTTCCTTTAGTATCAAGAACTGTAAGTGATGCTCCAGGTATTTCCTTTTCAGAAGTAATGTCAATCTTTGAAAACTCTACTTCTGTAGGATTATCCTTAACAACATGGGTATATTCGATTACCTTAACGTCCTGACCTTGGTAGGTGGCATCAACGTTAATTACCTCTTTGTTTGTTACATAACCTGCCGGTGGATTGATTTCCTTCACATAATAATTTCCAAGTGGAAGGTCAGTATTAAATACTGCATATCCATCCTCTGCTGAAACAGCTGTCTCAATCTTTTCATCCTTTGATACAATTACATTACCTTGTGTATCAGTGATATCTTCGGCAGCAAATAATCCAAATACACCATCTGCCAATGGTCTTTCTGTTTCTGCATCAAGCTTGATAACCTTAATGCTTACCTTCTGTCTCTCGTTTGTAACCGACATTCCCGCATATACATATGGTGTGTTCTGGTCAACATATGATAAATCTGCCTGGATTGGTGTACTGTCAAGAACAAAGCCTTCAATGGTCTTTGACTCAACAAGGTAATACCTGCCAAGTGGAAGATTTTCCATTATGCCGATTCCTGAATCCTCAGTCACGATTGTTCCAATATGCTCATCCTTTTCATAGAAAACGGTATTAAGACCGTCAGGACTTACCACATCCTCAGCGGCAAACACTTCAAATGTTACGCCTTTAAGGCTCTTCTTTGTAAATCCAAAGACCATGTTTTCCAGTCTGCCCTTAACTAAATCTCTCCTGCTTACAAACTCACCGTCTTTGTTAATCACGATTGTTCCAACCGGAACTTCATCTTTCATGACAACCTTCTGAACCTCACCGGTATCTTCCACAGTGAATTCAATTTCATTTGCCACAATATATCCGTATGGTGCAAACTCTTCCCTTAAGATATAAGTTTCTCCTGCTACAAGGTGCTTAATCAGATGGCTTTCTCCTGCCACTGACTCCCATGTTTCGATTACATTGCCTGATTTATCAGATACCGAAAGAGTTGCTCCTGCAATCTCTGCTTCACTTGTAATGTCGATTTTTGAAACCTCAACCTGTGTTGGATTGTCAGTTACTTCCTTCACATACTCAATCACTTTCACATCCTGCCCCTTATATGAAGCATCAATATCAATGATTTCAGTATTTGTAGCATATCCCTTTGGTGGAAGTATTTCTTTGACATAGTATTGTCCAAGTGGTAAATCTGCGTTGAATAATACATTTCCATTTTCGTCTGAAACTGCTTCTTCAACCTTTTCATCAGCAAATACTACTGCATTTCCCTCAGAGTCCTTAATATCCTCTTTTGAATAAAGTGCAAATACACCTCCTGCAAGCGACTGTAAGTTCTCTGCATCCTTCTTGATAAGTGTAATGCTTATCTTCTGTCTTTCATTGTTGTAAGTGTCTTTGGCAAATACAACAGGTGTCACATCATCTTTGTAGATAAGTGCTGCCGGTTTTGGTGTGGAATCCAGTACAAATCCCTCGATAGTCTTTGTTTCCACAAGGTAATAGCTGCCAAGTGGCAGATTACCCATAATGCCAATGCCTGCCTTATCTGTAACGATTGTGCCGACAAGTTCATCCTTCTTATGGTAAATGGTATTCAGTCCATCCACGCTTACGATATCCTCAGCGGCATATACATTAAAGGTTACTCCGGCAAGATTCTTTCTGATATAGCTGAACTTTAAGTTTTTGGTAATTTCATCAAAAAAGCTCTTTCCTTCAAGGAATTCACCTTCTTTGTTTATAATGATTGTACCTTTTGCTGTTTCATCCTTCATTATAACTGACTGGATCTTATCAGTATCCTTTACTGTAAATGAAATCTCTGCAGCCCTTAAATATCCGTATGGTGCAAGTGTTTCCTTAAGTGTATAAGTCTCACCAACGACAAGATATTTGATTACATGCTTTTCACCTGCAACTGAGGTCCATGAATCAATTACATTTCCATTCTTATCAGTTACTTCAAGCTTTGCTCCTGCAATCTCAGCTGAACTTGTAATATCCTGCTTTGAAAACTCAAAGGTTGTCGGAGTGTTTCTGCACTCTGACTGATATTTGACAGTTTCCTGATTCTGTCCCTGATACTTAGCATCAAATACAATAACCTTATTGTTTGACACATATCCTTTTGGAGCTTTTGTTTCTCTGATTTCATATTTGGCAAACGGATAATCTTTGCCAAATACAACATTTCCGTTTACGTCTGATTCTGCTGTTTCAAGCTTTGTGCCAGCCTTAACAATAACTTTTCCCGCATTGTTCTTAATATCTTCCGCAGCATACAAACTGAACTGGGCACCGCTTACCGGTTTATCTGTCTCTGAATCCTTCTTGATTACAGATAATGAAACCTTCTGTCTTTCATTTTTAAATGTTGCTGTCTCCTTAACAACCGGAGTCCTGTCATCAACGTATCTTAAGTTTACAATCTGCTCATTCCCATTGAGCACATATCCATAAGGTGCCTGTACTTCAACAATTCTGTAATTACCAAGCGGCAAATTGCTTACAGCTGCTTTTCCCTGTGCATTTGTTGTTACTTCCTTAACAAACTGTCCTTTTGAGTAAATCCTGTATCTTTCCCCGGACTCATCCTTCTGGTTATCCTGAGTATAAATATCCTCAGCTGCATAAATCTTAAACTTTGCACCTGCTAAGTTTCCTGTCTTATACACGAAGTTCCCACTTTTGTCTTCCATAAGGCTTCCATCAAATCCATCAAGTATTTCACCCTGCTTTATAATGGTAAGCTCACCATAAGCCGGTGTGTCAGGGTAATCCACTTCAATGATTGCCTCATAAGTGTCAGCATCCACCTCATAAGCTGATTTAGAGCTGATTGAAATATCAGCATAATTCTTATTGAGAATATATCCATCCGGTGCATTTACCTCTTCTATTCTGTAATTTCCAACCGGAAGCTTCTCAGGAAGAATAAGATCACCATCGCCGTCTGTGCTGAATTTGTCATGCTTAACCTTTGACGGATAAGTGGTAATCATGGTTACATATTTCTTTGTGTCCCTGTTATAGATTCTGAATGTTGCACCCGGCTTCAATACCGTTCTTCCGGTAGTTGAATCCTTCTTAACAATTCTAAGCTTTGCTGAAAATTCCTTGTCAAGAAATACTCTCCATACCTGTGGTGTTGTAGGACTGTTTTTCCTGATGTTAACTTCAAAAGGCTTGATTGTTTCCATATCCTTTGGTGTCACGGACTCAATAACAACATAAGTTCCATATGGAAGTGCCACTGAACAGGCATATCCTGTTTTATCAGTATACATTGTTGTTTTTCCGTCCTCTGTAATAACCACCGGTGTTGAATTTTTAAAGTCATAGCTTCCATCCCTGTTTACCTTAAGTGATGACTTGAGATATGCGGTAAATCCTGCTCCCTCTAATACATCAGCCTCTGTATCACTGCCCTTAAGTGCTACCTTAATAAGCTGGAACGGCTGGGTTATCGGTGTTTCCTTTGAAGTTACCTTCTGGGCAATTTCAGCTGTTTTGTCATCCTTGTAGCCGCATACTACATCATGTTCCTGCTTATCAAGAACATATCCTTCACTAGGAGTGATTTCCTTCACATAGTATTTTCCAAGATAAAGGTCTGATACAGATGCCTGTCCCTTTTCATCTGTTGTAAGCTTTTTGACTAATGCATCCTTTTTGTAGATAACACCTTTCTTTCCATCCGGATGAACAATATCTTCCCTTGCATATAATCCATATACGGCACCTTTTAATGTTCCGTCACCCTGGGCAGCTGCCTTGCCGGTCTTTTCATCTACTTTATAGAGGCTGATTTTTGCCTTTACCCTGTCATTTTTAAATGCATGGCTGAATGATGCACTGGCAACTGTGTTTGACAGATAATTGAAGGTAAATGTGTACTTCTCATCACTTCTTACATATCCTGCAGGAGCTTTTGTCTCAGTGATGTAGTAAGACTTGTTGATTGGAAGGTCAACTGTGTAGGTTCCCTTTCCATCTGTTCCCGTTGTAACAGTCTGAAGCGCTGTTCCCTTAGTGACAATTACTTTTCCATCAATGTTTTTTATATCGCTTCCTGCATAAATGGTATATTTACCACCGCTTAACGGATTCTTTGTTGATGAATCCTGCTTTGTTACAGATACATTTGCTTTCTGTCTTGTATCTGTCACAGTCACAGATTTTGTTACAATTTCAACACTCTGACCGCCATAAGTTAATGAAACTGTTTTCTCTGTGGTATTGAGCTTGTATCCGTTTGGGGCAGCTGTTTCCTTAACAATATAGGTTCCAAGATAAAGGTTGCTTACTGTTACACCTGCTTCACCTGTTGTGGTAAGTCCTGATGCAACCACATCCCCCTTCTTATAAACTCTTGTTCCATCAGCTTTGAAGATATCCTCTCCTGCTGTCACTTTAAAAGTTGCCCCTTTAAGCTTTCTTGTCTCATAAGTGAAGTTCTTTCCGTTCCATCCGGATAATACTTCCCCCTGCTTATAAATAGTCAGCTTTGCCTTCTGCTCCTTATCAGTAACCTTTATTCCCGTAGTCTTACCGGCAGTTACCGAAAGTGTGTAAGTCTTTGTATCAAGAATATATGGCTTTGGCACTGAAATTTCCTTCACATAATAAGTTCCGGGAGTCAATGCTTTTGACTTCGCATAACCATTACCGTCTGTTGTCATGCTTGTAACCTTGTTCTTACAGGCTTTGTCTGAATAGATTCCATACACGGCTCCCTTAACCTTTGCACCTGTGGATGCATCCGTTTTTGTCAAATCACCATATCCCACAGACTCTGTCTTAACCTTAAAATAAGCTGATATAGGGTCTGCCTGTGGCTGTTCTGACACAAACTCCTGGTCTTCATCATTTCCTGTCAGCCAGAATATGGAGCTTGATGTTGTTTCAACAATGCCTGCTGTTGACTTCATTTTAGCTGTTGTCGTATTTGTATTAACACCTGTCGTGGAAATGGTTACTGAATTTCCATTTTTCTCAACCTTATATCCGTCAAGTGTTATATCAAAAGTACCCGCAACACCATTTGTATCTTTCATGATATATTCATATCTCTTGTTGGATTCATTCCACTTCAGGACATAGGTTGGTGCTTCACCAGAAGACTTCGCTGCAAAACTTGGTCTTGTGGCATTGAATGACTTCGAAATATTGTCTTTTAGTGTTTCATAATAATCATTTGAATTACCTGCATTTGGTGCAACTGCACAAAGCTTAGACGCTGCTGAATCTGCCTTATCTGTTCCAAAAAGACCTTCTGTGATAATCCATACCATTGCCTGTGTTGCAATATACTGGTCTCTCTGTTCATTTGTAGGTGCTTTATTCTCTGTTGATGAATAACCAAAGTACATACAGTACGCCAGCAATTTTCTTTCATCTGCAGATAATTGTGTTTTTGGATTAGTATCACTTGTCATCAACTGTGAATTTTTGGCTGATAAACCATGATTCATACAGTATGCCGAATGATCATCTATCATCGAATATAATATATCGCCGGAATACTGTCTGCTGAATTCACTAATCTTCTCATGACTCTTTACACTGCCATTCCACAACGATATATGAGCTTCTGCACTTGCTGCATACACAAAATCCCCATTAGAAAACAGTGTTGTAAAGAGTGTCAGAACAGCTAAAAATCCCGATAAAAATCTTTTCATTCTCTGTTTCATCCTTCTTTATTCCTCCTTAATTTTTTGAATAAAAAAACAGGTAAAAATAAGTCTGGCTTATCTCTACCTGTTCAAAAATTTAATATTCAGTTATTATCTGTGACATCTAAATTCGTAAAATACTTCACCATTTAATGTCGTCTTTCCTGCATATGTGATATTAAATAATGGATCATTTTCTAACATCATCATTTCTGCAATATCATTTGCAATTGCATCCACACTGCCATATTTATTTCCAACTATATCAGTAGCTTTATAAAGGTCAACATTTACAAATATACTGTAATAGCTGTCTTCCATACCATCTAGTGGATAATACTCATCATATTCTTCCTTAGTTATTTTTCCTTCCTTCAGTAATCTCTTTAGATTATCCTCTGTGGTAATCATTCCACCCTTCTGACACTTGGCTATTGACTTTCTCACCACTTCATAAGGGTCATAACTTACAGGCGTATATTGCACTGTCTCCTGCTTCTGCTCCTCTACAGGCTGGTTTGTATGCTCTGATGGTGCCTTTGTTTCCTGAACAACAGGCTGAGGTGTTGGTTCTGCCGGCTTATCATTACTTAGATAATTATTCGAGCAGTATCCTTCACCACCATTATAGCTGATTCTGTACCATCCAGTTGAAGCCAGTCCGGTTACCTGAACTGAAACATTGCCCGCAAGGCTGCCGATAACTTCATATTCTGTACCGGGACCTTTTCTTACATTTACACCTGAAATAACATACATAGTTGAATTCATGTCATTCACAGTAAATGCCGGAACTGAAGGCTTCTCTGTTG
Source organism: uncultured Lachnospiraceae bacterium (assembly GCA_902786515.1). GTDB lineage: Bacteria > Bacillota > Clostridia > Lachnospirales > Lachnospiraceae > UBA2821. The sequence continues at coordinate 49,225 of CADADA010000001.1, forward strand.
ATTGCTCAGTCAGTCTCTCTGATGGTTTCTCTGTAACCTTTTCAGCAGGCTTCCCTGCCTTTTGTTCTGCAGCACTTGCCTCCTGAGTCTGCTTCGCCGGTTCGGTTGTAATCTCTTCATTACTTTTTGTAACCGTTTGCGATTCATCTTTTGCCAGTGCTGCTGAACTTTCCGCTGATTGTTCTACAGCCTCCCTGGTATCCTTCTTATTGTCTTTATTGCCACACGCAGTGACAGCAATTATCAGACTTACAGATAATAATAAAATAAGTTTTTTCATAGTAATCACCTATCCCTTCTCTAGAAAGAGGGATAGGCTAAAGTGTCTGTGCCTGCCCACTCTTACTAACTTGTAAAGTGAACTGTATTCTATTTAGGCACGAGACACCGGACTGTCTCGTATCCTGTACATTTCTTCTCACTCCTTCATTATAACTTCTTGTAAAGCTTCATACAATAACTGATAAATCTGTTCTTCATTGTCCTCGCCTCCCTCCTAATCAAAATCCATAAAACTTAATGCATAATCTGCAATGTCATCATCTTCTTCAAATGTGTTATCTTCTGATTCATTTTCTTTCACTTCTGTTGTATCGGATAAAATGCTATTTTTTGAATCTGAAGCCGGCATACCTGCCATCATCTGACCGATTATCGCTAAAGCCTGGTCATGTGCTATTATTCTAACTTCATTCTTTACTTCATTTATAAGATTGTCCATTTCCTGCTTTGTAATATACTTACTGTCAGACAGGCGATTCACATTCATAAATTCTTCTTTTCCATAATTATCTAGATAAAATAAAACTGCATCCACAAAAAACTTATTTTTAGTCTTATATATGCTTTTATCAAGATTGTGAATCACCTCAAGTATCTTTTGATGCTCCGGATTATTGTAATAAAGCCTTACAGCAACTGTTTCTGAATTCCTTATCATCAAAATCACCTGCCATTCTTTTTCTTAATTGCAATTATTCCCATTTGCTCAAATCCCTTTGCATTTGACTTTATATCAAGAATATAGCTGATATTCTTATTATCAATGGCTCCAAAGTTCTTCATTACACTGGCTCCACCACCTACAAAAACAATCTTTGTCGTCTTAAGATTAACTCCGTATTCTCTAAGACTGTGATAAACTGATTCAACATAATTATGAATCTGATTCCTGATAACTTCCACGTACTCATCTGATATGGAAGGATTTTCACCTCTCATAACACTTTGAATAATAGATTCATCAACTTCTTCTCCAAGTTTTCTGTAGCATTCTGAATTAACATCTCTCATACAGGTAATAAGACCAATTGGTTTTGAAATACATTTCTCATTTATTGGTTTCTTATTCTCAATAGGCATAATGTCTACGGTCCAGGAACCTACATCAACTACTATTACCTTTTGCCTGAATGTTCCTATCTGGTCAACAACAGCCGCATAGCACTGTGGAAATACCGCCACATTCACTATCTCAACATCAAACAGTTCTGTGTTGTATTTGAATCTCACATTTCTGTTTGCTTTAAGATACTGAGTAAAGCTCTCTTTTTCATCACCAAATCTTGAAAGTGGTAATCCGGCTGCTATAAAAACCTTCGCCTGATGTTTACCTCTCTTCTTTAATTCCTTTGCAATGGCTGCTAAAGTTAAAAGGTAATAATTATCATTTTCTGTCTTGTTTTCTTTGACCACAACTCTCTTGCATCCTATCTCATAATACTTTCCGTTGTATTCCAAAATATTATCGAAGAATGCCGGTTCAGTGGAAATCTCTTCTGCACTGGCTTTAAAGACCTGTGAAGCTGTTTTCATCATCATCCAGCCATGGTCGATTCCAATCACTTCAATGTTATCGCTCATATCAACACATCTCCTTTTCCTTAATTCACTTAATAGCTTGATTATCTTCATTTTCAACACTTCTTTCATCATTTATCATTGCCATAAGCCTATCTGTTTTTGATGCTATAACAGCTAATGAATAAACTATTACTGCAAGGCTAAGAATTGTGATAACAGCCATTCCAATAATAAATACCCTCACTTGTCACCTCCTGCTTTCGTAAAATGTTTCTCCAATTCACATACAAAGTTGGCTTGACATCTTCGTGCCAGTTTTTGAAAGTATTCACATCGGTAGCAACCATTCTCAGCCATAAATAATTTTTTCTTATTTCTTGATACTATAATTCGGTATCTTTTAAGAAGATAATCTTTATCAAGTGGCTCTTTTATCTGATAACTATCCTGATTTATTGCTTGTTCCTGGATTTGCTGATTAATACTGTCAACAAATCCTAGAAACTTATCTTCGGTGCTTATGTCTACACCTTTGTAAACTATTTTCAATCATTTTGTACCTTCGCTTTCTACACAGCTTGTGCCATGTAAGTGCATATTTCATATGCACATTGGAATGTACTTATTCCACTTAATACAATGAAAGCTGCTTTCGCATTCACGACGCATTATATAATATGAATAAATCCATATATAACACTATCTCCTTTATTGCCTTTCAAGGATAAGGTTTCAAAACCTTTGTGGGTTATTATCCTTCCGCAACAGCTTTGTTTTCTGCTCTATGCCCTTTTACCAGCTCTATTCCCTGCTTCTCGTTCTTCATCTCTCGATCCTTCAAACTACTAATTTGATAACAGTGGTATTCGAACCTCCAGGTAACTGCCCCGGAATTTTCACTTTCATGTATTTATACTATTCAATTGTTTGTGCTTTCTCTTAAGCACTTCCATATAATACTATTTATTATGAAATTGTGATACAGACTCGTTTGGTGTATTTTATAATTTATACACACCCTATTGGTTTTATTGATTATGAACCCGTATATAATAAGTTTTCTAACAAGTAAATATGACCGGTGTTCCTTATTTTTTGACTAGTTTTTAGAAAAAGCGAACTTCGCATCAAAAGTTGCGGCAAATTTGGGAAAAATATTTTTCCCAAATCCTTTCCCAACTTTTTCCCAACTTTCCCAAAAAAATATGATTATTTATGGTACTTTGTGATACGATACGAGAGTCGCTAAAAATAAAGAAAACCCTTTAAATACGGGGGCTCCCGCTATTTAAAGGGTTTATGATAATCACTGACTAAAAAGTCGCTTTACTGCATCTGCTTTGCAACTTCTTCTGCAAAGTTCTCTTCTTTCTTCTCAAGACCTTCTCCAGTCTCAAAACGAACAAATCTCTTAACAGCAACTGTTCCGCCAACTTCCTTTGATACCCGCTCAAGGTACTTAGCTACAGACTGCTTTCCATCCTCTGCCTTTACGTATACCTGATCTAATAAACAGATTTCCTTCATCTCTTTGTTGATACGTCCGTTTATCATACCCTCGATAACTTTCTCAGGCTTCTGTGATTCCTTAGGATCATTCTTAATCTGAGCAAGAAGAATCTCTTTCTCATGTGCGATAAAGTCTTCGCTTACTTCATCTCTGCTTGTATATTTTGGATTAAGAGCTGCAACCTGCATTGCAACATTCTTTAATGCTTCCTTAACATCATCATTAACTACTTCTGCTGAAGCCTCAACTAAAACGCCGATTCTTCCGCCACCATGGATATAAGGAACGACGATACCGTCTGTCTCTACCTTTTCAAATCTTCTGATGCTCATGTTCTCACCGATTGTTGCAATCTGTGATACAAGTTCTTCCTTAACCGTCTTAGAAGAATCTTTGCTCCATGGCTCACTCGTAAACTCATCAATATTTGATGCACTTGTTGTAAGTACCTGATTAACAACATCTGTTACAAAGTTTCTGAACTTCTCATTCTTTGCAACAAAGTCTGTCTCGCTGTTTACTTCAACGATAGCAGCTTTGCTGTCACCGTCTGTCGCTACCATAACTATACCTTCTGCAGCAATTCTACCTGCTTTCTTTACTGCTGTAGCTTCACCTTTTTCTCTTAAAAGCTCGATAGCTTTATCATAATCACCATCTGTCTCTACTAAAGCTTTCTTACATGCCATAACACCTGCGCCTGTCATCTCACGCAATTCTTTTACCATAGATGCTGTAATTTCCATCTTAAATAACCTCCTGCAATATTCTTTGATTTTAGATTAAATTATGCTTCTGTTGTCTCTGCTTCTTCTGTTCCTTCAGCTTCTGAAACTACTTCTTCTCCCTGATTTGCTTCGATAACTGCGTCAGCCATCTTAGATACGATTAATTTAACCGCTCTGATTGCATCATCATTACCAGGAATAACGTAATCTAACTCTTCCGGATCACAGTTTGTGTCTGCTATACCAATCAAAGGAATACCGAGTGCATGTGCTTCCTGTACGCAGATTCTTTCCTTCTTAGGGTCAACGATGAATATAGCATCAGGTATCTTCTTCATCTCTTTGATACCACCGATATTCTTCTCTAATTTATCCCATTCTTTCTTAATCTCAATAACTTCTTTCTTTGGAAGAACATCAAATGTTCCATCCTCTGACATCTTTTCGATTGCTTTTAATCTTGCAATTCTTGTCTGGATTGTCTTGAAGTTAGTAAGCATACCGCCTAACCATCTCTCATTTACATAGAACATTCCACAACGTTCTGCTTCTGTCTTGATAGCATCCTGTGCCTGCTTCTTTGTTCCAACAAAAAGAATTGTTCCACCATCAGCAACGATATCTGCTATAGCCTTATAAGCCTCATCTACTTTTGTAACTGACTTCTGTAAGTCGATAATGTAGATACCGTTTCTCTCTGTGTAGATATATGGAGCCATCTTAGGGTTCCATCTTCTTGTAAGATGTCCGAAATGCACACCTGCCTCAAGTAACTGTTTCATTGAAATAACGCTCATTTTCTTTACCTCCATCTGGTTATGATTCTTCCATAGATTTCCGCTCCCTGTAAACCCCGAGCCGGGCACCATTAGGAATCCATCTATGTGATTATTTGTGTCAAAACCGACACATTCAAAGATTATATCATATATTTTATATCTGTACAAGTGTTTTTTAGTTTTTCTATCCAGCTATAAATATCTTCATATACCTGTTCTTTTTCTACTTCATTCAATATTTCATGTCTCATGCCTTTATATAGCTTCATCTGAACATTCTTCATCTTTTGCTTTTTATAAATGCAGTATAGTTTTTTTATATCTTCTCCATAATTTCCTACAGGATCTTCAAGACCGGATACTAACAATACCGGAATATCTTTTCTTATCCTTCTTATATTGCTCTGTTTTTCAATATAAAGTATTGTTGATAAAAGCATGTCAAATCCGTTTGTAGTAAATATAAACCCACATTTTTCATCTTCCTCAAATTTTTTTACAACATTATTATCAGTTGATATCCATGCATGGGAAGACTTTGGATTTTTTATTCTCTTGTTATAAGCTCCAAATCCTATCTGATATATAAGATTGCTTCTATATCTGTCACCTTTAATAAGTGTTGTAAGTCTTACTACAAATCTTGACATATGAACCAGCGGTCCCGGCATGTTTCCGGTACCCATAATGATAATACCATCCAGTTCCTTACCATATTGCACCAGATATCTTCTTGCAAGAAACGAACCCATACTGTGACCCAACAGAAAATAAGGCACATTTTTCGCATACCTCTTAGCAATCTTTGTCACATGCAGTAAATCTCTTACAACTATATATCCTGATGACATTTTATTATCCGGATTCTTATTCTTTGCAAAATATCCTAATTCTTCTTTTGTATCAGCGGTATTTCCATGTCCGAGATGGTCATTTCCAACAACCAGTATTCCTTTACCCGCCAGATACAAAGCAAAATCCTCATATCTTTCGATATGCTCTGCCATGCCGTGAGCTATCTGTAAAACCGCGGTAATCTTACCATCAGGAACCCACATAACAGCGTTTATACGGTTTATCCCATTACTTGAAACAAATGAAAACTTCTTAACCAATACAATCAACCTCCATTTTTTAACCGGTTATCACAGCTGCTATCTCCTCATATGATGCATTTTTCCCAATACTGAAATATCCTACGTTAATCTGGTTCTCCAGACGGCGTGAATACAAATATTCATTAAAATCATTATCATCATCTATAACTCCCAGCTCTTCCAGCTTTCTACACACCTGATTTGATGACATTCCGGCATATATATCTATATAAACTACTTCATCATCACCCTGTTCTTCGGTTTCTTCCTCAGTTGAAACTTCTTCTGTCGTAGTCTCTTCTTCCGTAGTTTCATCTTCTGAAATTTCTTCCGTCGTGGTCTCTTCTGACGAAGCTTCTTCCGCCGATGTTTTCTCTGCTGAAGTTTCTTCTGCCGATGTTTCCTCTGCTGAAACTTCCTCTGTCGATGTTTCTTCTGACGATGTTTCCTGCAAAACCGTATCTGTTTTAATGTCCTTCTTTGCATCGTGAATTTCAAAAGAAACTGTCATTATAAGAGCTGTAACAAATATTCCCGTCCCTAATCCTCTTAAATAATATTTTAAATTCATCAGCCCTTACCTCTCGTTCTGTATAAATCAATTACAAGTCTGACTTCACCAAGTCCAAGTCCAAGTTCTTTCGCTATATCAATATTGGATTTTCCCTCTTTGTGCAGAGAAAGAATTCTCGCATTATTATTTCCGTTATCTTCATCCGCATGTTCCACTGCTGACTCTTTCTTTTGCACGCCTGCTGTGGTTTTTTTCTTCTTTTGAACAGGCTTTTCCTGATGTTCATTTTTTTCTTTGATAACAGGAATTTCTTTCTCTTCGGCTTTCTTCTTCTCTTTTGCTGCTTCAGCCTTCTTTGCGGCTTCCATTGCTCTTTGCTTTTTTTCCCTTACTTCATTTTCTTTTTGCATTACCTTGACAGATTCCTTCACCATTTCCACATCCCTGACTGTGTTTTTAATCTGCTCTTCTTTGTCATTGAGCATATTGTAAAGGAACATTACTTCTTCGTGATTTTTCTCTATCTCTTTTAAGATATTTTCTGAATAATCACTCACTTCCATTATTTTCTCATTTGAAACCTTGTCGAGCTCCACAGAAGTCTTTTCAACGACATCATCAATCACCTCTGCCGTTGCATTATCTACTTCTTCCCTGACATTCTTCTTTAATTCTTCCTTATCAATCTCCGGGTCTGTTAAGCCACTCTTTCCATCCATCTGCTCTCCAAACAGAAATGTCGCAACTACAATCACAATTCCCACAAATATTAAACATATCTCTAATCCTGTCATATCTCTAATTCCATTCTTCTGCTATATTTTTAAGTCAAAAAATGATGTGCTCTTGTCGACTACAACGCCGTCTTCCTCGTCTTCATCATCTTTCTTATGTTTTTTAACTATCTTATAATAAGTTCCGTTTCCCTTATCTTTTGCATCGTAATGTTCCTGCTTCTTATCGGCATCATCCTGCTTTACGACCGTTTCATGCTGCTCAACTTCCTTCTTTTCCTGCTGATTTACAATAGTACTCTGCTGCTGTTCCGGTCTTGCATCTTCCCTTGCTTTTATCTGCGTTACATCCTGCGACCTTTGTATAACCGCATTAAATTCTAACGGTTGAATCATAAAAATGCATCTCCTTTATAATGGATTTGAACGAATATCGCCATCTTTTTTCTTGAATTTACAATGGCTCAGCTCTTCATTGATAAATTTCATATCATTTCCCACAACAATCTTCGTTCCCGGATATATAGAACGTGATACTGCTATAAAAGCATTTGTATTGCTGAGCATCTCTTCATTTAACTTTTCTATCTTTTCACTGTCTTCCATCATATCTTTTTTGACTTTTACCATGTCTTCTATTGATTTTTTCAAAACAGGAATCTTATCCTTATCAAGCTGCCCCATCTCCATTTTTTTCTTAAGCATTGCAACTATCTGATCAAGTTTCTTATACATGGTACTCTTTTCTTCCATGTCTTTCTTCAATTTATCCATCTGTTCCTGAAGAACAGGGTCTACACCCACTTCAACCACAGTTGTAATGCCCATAGGTGAACCTATTGTTTTTGCAGAAACAGACGTCGCAGACCTTACATGGCCACCTATAATATTGCCCTTGACTCCCATAACATTAACTGCTCCACTTGCAGATACCTGACTCTGTATGATGGCTGCCGCCTCCACATACCCCTGCGTATGAATCTTGGCACTTTCTATGAACTTTGCAACAATGTTTCCTTTTGACACCAAAACGCCTCTTGCCATTCCCTGTATTCCATGATGAAGTATAATCTGTCCTCCGCATACAATCTCTGCTCCCTCAACTGCTCCATAAACCTCAACATCACCCCCGCATCTGATTTTAAATCCTGTCCTGACATTTCCTCTTACAATAACGCTGCCGTCATAATTGATATCGCCCGTAGACGTATCCACATCCGCAGGCACCTCATAAACATTGGATACAAATACCTTATCTCCCTCCAATGTCGCATGACCGTTTACATCAGAAAACATCTCAAGTTCATCTTCAGAAAGATGAATATTCTTACCGTGTTTTAAAACCTTTCTCTCAACCTTGTGTGGCTTAACCGTATTGCCGTGTACATCCGTTCCCGGATCGCCTAAATCTGCCGGTGTCAGTCTTGCCAGTAAATCTCCCTCTTGAACATGACTGATATTATCCAGATTATGAAAATCAACGGAACCGTCTTCATTCTTTTTAGGTTTCGCTTTCCTGTTAGTATTAAACATATAGGTAATTTCCGCATTTTTTCCCTGTCTCGGTAATTTACCCACAGCTATAACATAATCCGTACAATATTGTCTTTCTTTCATAAACCGGTCAATTTCACTCTCTTTAATTCCGAATTTGATACCGGCATTTTCTATATCACGCATAAATTCCGCTTTATCAACCTTAGAACCGTCATTACTCGGCGGATAGAATCTTGCGATTGCTTTCATATTGTTGTCAACTAATCTGATGGTCATTAATTCATTAACCGGATATCCTTTGTTTAACGTCAGAGTAACAAACTGATCCTGAGCCGTTACAAGACCGATTGCCCTGTTCAACGATTTGATATCCACTTCAAATATCTGATTTTTCTCGAGATACTTTACAATCTCATCCAATTTGACATTTTCTCCCCCCTCCTGCGCTTTGAATAAGCGAATATTCATTCCTTTATCATCTCTTATTAATTGAAAATATCCATTCTGATTGCTCATAATCTCTCACCATCCCAACACATCTTATGCAAATAATAATTCTTCCAAATGTTTTCCAAGTCTGATTTTCATCTTTCCTAACGCTTTTGTGTGTAACTGTGACACTCTTGATTCCGATACTTCTAATATACGACTTATTTCTTTAAGCGTCAGCTCTTCATAATAATACAGCATTACTACTGTCTTTTCTTTTTCAGTAAGTACTTCCAGTGTTTCCATCAATATCCTTTTTATTTCACTTCTCTCAACCATTTCCTCCGGCTGGTCTGAGCCCTTGGACCTTACCGGATCCACTTTTCTCTCTCCTGCTGATTCAACAAACTCATCAAGAGATACAATATTAGAAACTTTAGCCTGTCCCTGCCACGTATCATATTCATCCTCAGAAATACCCAAATGCGATGCAACTTCACTATCCGTAGGAGCTCTTCCCATTGAGTTTTCCAATTCACTTATTGCAGTATCTATTTTTTTCTGTTTCTGACGTAACGACCTCGGAATCCAATCCATTTTTCTAATCTGGTCAAGAATTGCACCTCTTATTCTCAAACTGGCATACGTCTCAAACTTATATCCTTTACTTAAATCAAATTTATCAATAGCGTCAATCAGCCCAAAAACTCCATATCCGACCAAATCGTCAAATTCAACATTATAGCCAAGATACATACTAAGTTTTCCGGAAACTATCTTAACCAAAGGTGCGTATTCCTCAATAAGTGTGTCTCTTATCTCAATACTTTTTTCTTTTTCATACTGTACCCATAATTTGTTGCGTTCTGCCTCTGTCATTCACCTACACCTCCGATTTTTGTTTATCCTGATCGCTTTCTTCACCGTTTTCTTCATCCTCATCTTCAGAGTCCTCTGACACGGTCTCCTCGAGCGTCTCAGCAATCATAGGCAATACAATGAATTTTCTTACTAAAGCTTTGATTATATAACCCAACACAAGGAAACCTATAAGTGTCAATAAAATAACAATCATAGATTTCCTTAGTGTAAACTTATTTACAATTGTAACTATGCACACAACAAAGCCTGCCGTCAACATAACAATAGCCGGAATAAATCTAGTTCTATCCATACATTACAATCCTTCCCTATATTTCCGTATCAGACTTTCCCACTGCACGAATCCTTAGCTTTCCTGTAACTGAGTCAAATATAATCGTCCTACCATAATTAAGTCCCGTGTCCTCAGCTATAATTCTGATTCCCATCTTAGCCAATATCTTTTTCGTTGCTTCCACATTTTTCTGTCCCACACTCATAATATCATTTGAACTACTGCCAAACGAGAACATCTGGGCACCTCCTGCAATCTTTGCAACCAGCCTGCTCTGGACCGCTCCCTTCTTATTCATCTGGGCACATAACTCGGCTATACCGGTATCTGCAAATTTTGCAGTATTCTGATTATTCTTTATCTGCGTACTGTCAGGAAGCATAAGATGTAATAAACCACTGACTTTCGTCACAGGATCATACAACGCAACACCTACACACGAACCTAATCCCAACGTGGTAAGACTGTCCGGCTCGGTACACGTTTTCAAATCAGCCATTCCAACCTTAATAATCTCACCCATAATCAAACTCCTAAAGATGACAATATTTTATCATATGATTCAAGTTCCGGAACAAGTATATAATATCCACGTATATCAAGTTCTTTTCCAACTTTTTCATCATCAAAAGCTGTCTCAATCATCAATACTTTATCGCCTATTTTTCCAAACTGAATAGCCGGCACATCCAAAATGGCCGCAGCCATATCCACCTGAAGCATTGGTATTGAAACATCAATAGTAAGATTTGTCAGCTCACCCAATGATCTAAGATATGCACCTGCTATAATATTTCCGATTTCCATAATTGCCGAACGCTCTATGTCATTGAAGGAATTCTCATCATCACTTGGCGGCATTCCACAGCCACCCATGAGATGATTGACAAGATTCTTGGCTACATGCGGATCCATCAAAAACATCATGATACCATCCACATCGCCGCAAAGCATAAGGAGAATTCCCACCATAACTTTTTCTTCACTTCCGATAATCGTCGGCAATTCATCAAAGCCCAACAGTTTTACCTGCGGCACCCCTATATCAACTTTTGCATTAAGCATCTGTGACAATGCCGTGGTTGCATTTCCCGCACCAATATTCCCCAGTTCACGCAGTACGTCATACTGCATACTGCTCATATCATTTAAATCAATCTTCGACATTTATATTAACACCCACTTTACAAGGACTTTATCCTTTATCTTTCATCGTCTGAAATCACAGCCGCAATATTGAGCAATGAAATCAACCTCTCTCCGTCTTTACCTACGCCCAGAAGATACTTAGCTCTTTCATTTCTGCTGTCACTGCTCATCTTCTCTATCGACTCTTCTTCGAGAGTAACTACCTCCTCAACGACATCAACTATCACACCTATCGGCTCTTGATGATCCGGTTTTAAGATAATGATTCTTGTTTTATCAGTAAACTCATCATCTTCGAGTTTGAATTTTTTCCTTAAACTCATAACAGATACAATCTCACCTCTTAAGTTGATGACGCCGTTAAAATAATCCTGTGACTTAGGTACTCTTGTTATATTTTGCATTCTTACAATGTTATCCACATTGCTGATATCAATTCCATAGAATTCAGAACCCAGCAAAACCACTATGTACTGGTTTGTAATAGGTGTTCCTTCCTGCTCTCCTGCTGCATTTACAGTTGTCTGATTAATTGCTGTATCCACTACAATCACCCCCGGTTATATTAATGTATTAACATCGATTATCAATGCCACATCACCATTTCCGAGTATAGTGGCACCACTAATAATTTTACTGCTGTTACTGATGTATTTTCCAAGTGACTTAATAACTATCTCCTGCTGTCCGAGTAACCTGTCAACAACAAGTCCTGCCAGTTTATCACCTTTCTTGACAATTACTACTGTAAGGCTGTCCGGCTGTTCCTTTGGTTCAATATCAAGTACACTGTCAAGTCTGATAAGAGGGATAACACTTCCACGAAGATGAATAACCTCTTTAGTCTGAACATATTTAACATCTTCAACCGGTATATCTTCAATCGTCTGAATACTACCAAGTGAGATTGCATATTTTTCATCACCAAGTTCAACCATCAATGCCTGTATAATTGCAAGTGTAAGAGGAAGTCTTATAATAAACGTACTTCCTTCGCCTAACTGTGTCTTTACCTCAATATCTCCACCCAGAGCTTCTATCTTTGTCTTAACAACGTCAAGACCAACACCTCTTCCGGAAATGTCAGTAACCTTCTTTGCCGTTGAAAAGCTTGGCTTAAATAACAGGTCAATTATCTCCTTATCAGTCATAGACTCAGCCTGTTCTTCTGTAATCGTACCCTTGCTGATAGCTTTATTTTTAACGCCTTCTACATCGATACCATTACCGTCATCACTGACTTCAATAACAACGTTATTACCATCCTGATATGCATCGAGTTTGATTGTACCTACTTCAGGCTTGCCTCTCTGTGCTCTTACCTCTGCACTTTCAAGTCCGTGATCGGCTGAATTTCTAAGCAAATGCATCAAAGGATCGCCAATTTCATCAATAACGGTTCTGTCAAGTTCTGTATCTTCACCTGTCATGAACAATTCCATCTTCTTATCTAACTTCTTAGTTAAATCTCTAATCATTCTCGGGAATTTGTTCGTAACAGTCTCAATAGGCATCATTCGAACTTTCATAACAGATTCATGCAGATTGGTTGTAACTCTCTCAAGATATTCAATCTGTTCATTAAATGACTGTGAGCTCTTGCTTTCATTCTGGCTACTTGTTGATATAAGACCGTTCTTTGCGATAATCAGCTCGCTTACAAGATTCATAAGGACATCCAGCTTTTCGATGTCAACCCTTACCGAACGGTTCACTACAGGTTTTCCGCCTGCTTTCTGTTTTGCACCACCCTTATCGTCGGCCTTGCCGGCTTCTTTCTTCTCCGGTTTTGCAGCCGCAGGCTTCTCGTCTTTGCTTTCTGCAGCCAGCTCTTCAGGTGCTTTTTCAGGTTTTGGCTCTTCAATACTTTCGATTTTCTCGCCTACTGCATCCTTTATTTCAGATACATTCTTTATAATGGCTATAACCTTGTCAAGGTCGCTTTCCGTAACAAGACAAATCTTAAATACCTGTTCAAACTTTTCATCTTCTATATCCTGTGCTGAAGGTTCAGATTTTATAATCTCTCCTACATTCTCAAGACTCTTGAATACAAGAAATGCTCTTGCAGCCTTTAAAAGACAGCTCTCTTCCACCTCTACCGTGATGGCAAATACATTCATTTTCTTCTCAAAAGCCTCTTCGATGGCATGTCTCTCAAAATCTGTAAAGGTAAAGTCAATGCTCACATGCTCTGATTCGCCGGATTCTGCCTTTTCTTCACTGCCACTGTCAGAGCCTCCTGCAGCCGGAGTTTCACCGTTTAAGATTGCTTCGAGCTGTTGTAAAATAGGCTCGTTGTCATTGGTTCCCTCATCAGCTGAGGACTGAATATTATCAAGATACTCTTCTAACGCATCAAGGCACTGGAACAGCACATCCACCATGCCGGCGTCAATCTTCATCTTGCCGTTTCTGATTTCTGAAAATACATTCTCCATTTGATGCGTAAGCTTCTGCATACGCTTATATCCCATTGTACCCGCCATACCTTTTAAGGAATGTGCGGCTCTGAATATCTCATTAATCGTGTCCGTATTTTCCGGTTCCTTTTCAATAATCAGAAGCTGTTCATTCAGACTTTGTAAATGTTCTTTTGTTTCATCAATAAAAATCTCTAAATACTGGCTAACGTCCATTGTTATGCACCCCCGTGTTCTTTGTTATAGCCTCTGCTATTTTATCTAATGGTTGTACTTCGTCTGTCAGACCGGCTTCATAAACCGCTCTTGGCATTCCATAAACAACACTTGATTTTTCATCCTGGGCTATTACATGTGTTTTATTCACCGATCTTAAAGCCTTAATTCCCTTTGTACCATCCGCACCCATGCCTGTAAGCACAACACAGATGACATTTTCAAACGGATATCCTGCAATTGATTCGTACATATAGTTAGCACACGGCTTCACACCCTCACGAGGCGGCTCATCTGTTAATGTAATGAAATAGCTGCTGCCATTCTTTACAATCTTCATATGACTTCCACCCGGAGCAAGATACGCCTGACCTTTTACAAGTCTGTCACCCTCTTCAGCTTCTTTTATGCCTATTTTTGAAGCTGAATCCAGCCGCTTAGCCAATGGAGCCGTAAACCCTTTTGGCATATGCTGTACAATCAATATAGGTGCATCTATTCCTGCCGGGATATACGGAATCACATCCTTTAGTGATTTCGGACCTCCTGTAGAGCAGGCGATTGCAACAACTTTATCGATATCACCGGGTCCACTGTTTTTCTTACGTATCTCACGATTTGAAACACTTCTCTCCGGCACTGCTGAATGAGAATGTGATTTAACCTCCGTAAATCCACACGCCATACTTACTGAATTAATTACTTTATTTTTAAACTTTTCAGATCGTATATCAGAATAACCTTCCGGCTTTGTCACAAAATCAAACGCCCCATTTTCTAAGGCTTTGATTGTCTCATCAGCACCTTCCTTTGCAAGAGAACTTATCATAATGACTTTCTTTGAAATTCCCAGCTTTTTTAACTCGGCTAAAGCACTGATACCATCTAAAAACGGCATGTTGATATCCATTAAAACCACATCATACATTCTATGATTCTTTTTCAATTCCTCAACTGCATCTCTGCCGTTTTTTGCTACACCTTTCACATTAAATCTGACATCTGAATTAATTATATCAGATATTACACTTCTCATGAGTGCAGAATCATCAACCAAAAAAATATTTTTTTTCATATACACTTACCCTTTTTTTCGAATACGCCTTTCCGTTTCAAAAATAAATTTAATAAGCTTCTCCCTGGTGGCATTCTTTAGATTTTTGAACTCAATTCTGTTAATATATACCTTTTCCTTTTTCTCTGATTCAGTAGAAGAAATCACATATCCCACAATACCATATTCTTCCGGCTGAGTCAGACCGATGTTAATCTTTACAAGTATACACGTGTTCGGTTTCATCTGTTTCGGAGTCGTGAATCTCAACCCTCCACCGCTGATATCGAGTATAGTTCCCGCCTTCATATCACCTTCGAGCATGTTATCCATGGTATCTGCATCTGTTAAAACAGATATTACCTCCTCTTTTGTCAGCTCAACATACTCTACATCCATCGTGTATTCCAGTCTGAAATACTGTCGCCTCTGATACTTTTTCAATTCAGACGTTAGTTCAATTACAAGAATGAACAAACCATCTTCTTTGTATCTTTCTACAATGACGGACTTCGCCTGATAAAGACCTCCCGCCGTAAAAAACGTAACGTCATATCTTCCATGAAGAGGTAAAGGAATTACCCTCCCTTCTACAATCGGCATCGCTATTTTTAACTGTTCGTCTTCTAAAACATCATACACCTGACTTACATACGTTTTCTTATGAGGTTGTGGCTCATTGTCTTCTTTATTCTGTTGCATTTTAGCCGGAGCCGTCAGCTCAAGCCTGTCTCCTAAAGACACTAATTTGGATAACATAAGCTAATTCCCCCTTCGTATTTTCAGATATTTCATAAAAATATATGATAATCCTTTTTTTTCATCCATATATTTGTCTCTCTTGTTCATAAGAATCTCTGCAATCTGCAGAAATGATTTTGAAGAGTCTGCATCGGGAAATGATACTGATACAGGGTTTTGCATAATAATCGACTTATGCATGCATCCATCCTCCGGAACAATTCCCAAAAAATCTAATTTTATATCTAAAAACTTGCTAACCACCGTATCAAGTTTCTCATAAAGCACCTGACCATCCTCATAGTCCTTTACCTGATTGGTTATAAGTTTTATCTGCGAGTTATTTTTATCAAAAGCCTCGTGGCGATTTAGCGTTTTTAATAGCGAATAGGCATCTGTTATAGATGTAGGTTCCGGCGTGGTAATAAGTAAAACCTCATTACTTGATGCCACAAATTCCATAACTGTATGTGAAATTCCTGCTCCCGTATCTATGATAATTATATCAGCCATTTTTTCGAGAACATGAAATTCATGAAGCATATATATAATCTGATCCTTGCTCAATTCTTCCAATGAATTAATTCCTGAGCCACCTGATATGTACCTTATTCCCTCCGGACCTTCCATCAGGATTTCATCCAGTTTCTTTCCCCTCATAAGCATATCAGACAGATTATACTTAGGAATTGCTCCAACCATAACTTCTATATTAGCCAGACCAAAATCAGCATCGAATATGATAACCTTTTTTCCCATTCTGCTAAACTGAACCGCAAGATTAAGAGAAACGCTGGTTTTACCAACTCCACCCTTTCCGCTGGTAACCGTAATAACTCTTGCACTACTCTCAGTCTTGTCATTCTCTATATGCTGTTTTACAATATTTCTCAGATTTTGTGCCTGGTCCATAATCTAAAAGCATCTCCTAATTTTTTTCTTCGCCGCCAAGCAGCTGCTTGGCAAGTGCCTGTGCATCAATAATCCTTATATCATCCGGTACTACCTGTCCGCAAGTCACATAAGAAAGTGAAGCCCCGGTTTTAAGTTTAATATTCAAAATGTTTCCCAATGTAGAAGTCTCATCAAGTTTGGTAAATATAAGATTGAATTTTCCTATCTTACCATAAACATCCACTATATTTAATAAATCTTTATACTTAGTAGCTGCACTCAGAACAAGATATACTTCCTTAGTCATGTTCTCCGGCAGCACACTGTCATTAATCAGATGTTTCATTTCTTCACACTGTTCTTTGTTTTTGTGTGAACGTCCTGCCGTATCTACAAGTACAATATCGTAATCCTCAAAGTCATTGATAGCACTGTTTAATTCCTCTAACGTATATACCACCTTAAGAGGTACTCCAAGTATATTCGCATATGTCTTTAACTGTTCTACCGCCGCTATCCTGTACGTATCCGACGTTATCATTGCTATTCTTAATTTCTTATCGAGTTTAAATGACGATGCGAGCTTTGCGATTGTTGTAGTCTTTCCTACACCGGTAGGTCCTACAAAAAATACAAGCTTTGACGTTTTACTGTCAGTATCAATCCTCACGGTTTCTCCAAGCTTCAATATTATCTTCTGGTATATTCCCGGAAGAATCGTGTCTATATTCGCATCCTTTTTTAAGGAGGACTCCACCTCGCTTATGATTTTGTTTGCATATTTTTCATCAACTTCATTCTCAAGTAACTGATTATAAACAAGCTGTATAAATGCAAAGTTTGGATTCTGTTCCTTTGGTTTGTCACTGTCAGTATCTTTTTTAGTCTCCTCTGTTTTTGCAGATTCATTTTTCATCTGACTTGCCAGCATTTCTTTCAGACTATCGAGTTTCTCTTCAATTGCCGTAGATGCGATTTCTTCTTTTTCTTCATTCTTATCTGCCGCAAGATTGATTGCATTTGTCGGAATCGGCGAGGTAGGAACCCTTTCCTCAAGTGCTGCAGTTACCTCGACAATATCTTTTTTGAACAGTCTCTTAAGTCCCTTATGTTTGATTGTCTTAATATTTAATACAACTGCTTCACTACCCATTTCTTCTTTTGCCTGCAGTATAGCATCTTTTTCATTTGATGCCTGAAATTTTTTTATTATCATGCTATGCTCACCATCCCAACTGATTTCAATTCAACGTCAGACTCAATTTCATTATAAGAAACTACTATCAAGTCTTTTATATAATCTTCTGTAAGACGTTTAAAATACATTCTTACAATAGGCGAAGTAATAATAATTGCCGCTTTACCCAAGTCTTCTAACTTCTTAACCTCTTCCTGAACAGATGTAATAATTGCCTTTGACTTTTCAGGTTCAAGGTTTAAGTATACTCCCTGCTCCGTCTGTTTCACAGAATTCATTATTTCCTGCTCAACATTAGGATCTAATGTCACAACGGTAGTAGATTCGTTTGACGGGAAATACTTGCTTGAAATGGCTCTCTTAAGCCCCTGTCTCACGTATTCCGTCAAAACGTCAGTATCCTTCGTCACCGTTGCATAGTCTGCCAGTGTCTCACATATGGAAGGAAGGTCTCTTATAGAGATTCCCTCATGCAAAAGATTTTGAAGCACTTTTTGTATCTCACCAATTCCTAACAGTTTAGGAACAAGCTCATCTATAAGCGTCTGATTATTGTCTTTAATATTATTAATAAGATTCTGTACATCCTGACGTGATAACAGGTCAGCAATATTACTTCTTACTACTTCCGTCAAATGTGTTGCAATAATAGAAGGCGGGTCAACCACCGTATATCCTAAAGTCTCTGCTCTCTCCCTCTGACTTTCAGTAATCCACAATGCCGGCAAATGATATGACGGCTCAAATGTCGGGATTCCCGTTATCTCTTCCTCAACAATTCCCGGATTCATCGCCATATAATGGTCAAACAGAATCTCACCTTCACTCACCTGTATACCTTTTATTTTAATGATATATTGATTAGGATTCAACTGTATATTATCCCTTAATCTTATGATAGGAACAACCGCTCCAAGTTCGAGCGCTATCTGTCTTCTTATCATTACTACTCTGTCTATCAAATCTCCGCCCTGATTGACATCAGCGAGCGGTATAATTCCATATCCAAATTCCAGTTCTATCGGATCAACCTGCAGTAGTGAAACTACATTTTCCGGTTTTCTTATCTCCTCAGCTTCCTGCTCGGTATTATCAACCTCAGTCTCAATTTCCTCGATGCCCTGCTGCTTGTTCATGGAGAACCCAAGAGCAATAGCCAACGCACCAAACGGCACAAATATATATATAGGAAGCGGTGTTGTAACACCTAAAAATATTAACACTCCACCTACACACCACAATACCTTCGGGATACTCATAAGCTGTTTGAATATCATCGAACCTAAATCCGATTCATCTCTTGTATCCTTTGTTACAAGGATACCTGTTGCAAGCGATATCATAAGCGAAGGCAAGGCACTCACAAGACCATCTCCGATAGTCAGTATAACATACTTATCAAGTGCATCATTTATTCCCATGCCCTGTCTTAAGACTCCCATTACAATTCCCCCGACAATATTGATTAATGTAATC
This sequence comes from uncultured Lachnospiraceae bacterium, assembly GCA_902786515.1. Classification (GTDB taxonomy): domain Bacteria; phylum Bacillota; class Clostridia; order Lachnospirales; family Lachnospiraceae; genus UBA2821. Next base: position 68,623 of record CADADA010000001.1, read on the forward strand.
AAAAGGCCGGCCATAGCATCTCCCTTAACATACTTTACGGCACCGTCCATGGAACCGTAAAATGCTGACTCAGCCTGAATCTTCTCACGTCTTTTCTTTGCCTCCGCGTCGGTAATGGCACCCGTATTCAAATCGGCATCTATAGCCATCTGCTTCCCCGGCATAGCATCAAGTGTAAATCTCGCCGTTACCTCTGCTACTCTTTCTGAACCTTTATTGATAACCATAAACTGGACAATCAGTAATATAACAAATACGATTATACCTATGACTATATCCGAGCCACCTACAAAGCGTCCAAATGTTTCTACAACCTTTCCCGGATCTCCGGTTCTTAAAATCAGCTTGGTAGATGATATATTCAGAGAAATCCTAAAAAGTGTCGTAAGCAGCAAAATCGTTGGAAAGGATGACATGTCCATAGATTCTTTTGAAAATAATGCATTGAATAATACTACCAACGCTACAAACATATTAAATGCCAAAAGAACATCCAATATAGAAGAAGGTACTGAAATAATCATAAATACAATTGCCGCTAACAGATATATTCCAACAAATAAGTCTGATTTCTTCATGATTTTCTGTACTTCCTTTCTTTCATCTATAGTCTTTCACCCTTAATATTATATACGAATGCGAGTACTTCGGCAACCGCCTGATACAATTCTTCCGGTATTTCCCTGCCTATTTCCACATTTGCATATAAAGCCCTCGCAAGTGGCTTATTCTCAACAATCTCAACATTAGCTTCCCTTGCTTTTTCCTTTATTCTCTGAGCCACATAATCTGCTCCCTTTGCCACAACAAGCGGAGCCGGGGCAATACTCAGATCATATTTCAGCGCAACGGCAAAATGCGTCGGGTTCGTAATAACAACATCTGCATCAGGCACACTCTGCATCATTCTGCTCATGGATGCCTTCTGCATAACCCGCCTCTGCTGTGCTTTTACCTGCGGATCTCCTTCAGAGTTTTTCATCTCATCTTTTACTTCCTGCTTTGTCATCATCATGTCTTCATGAAACTTATGCTTTGACCAGAAAAAATCCGCCACTCCTATAAATATATATATTCCACAAATCTTAATCGCCAATGTAAGCGCTAAATCTCCTATCGTTGATAATGCCGTCATAAAAGGCACATCATACCATCTGTACCAGTAAAATAATTTGTCCTTTATTGTACCATATACAACATAACTGCTTATAAGTACAAGACCGACGGACTTTATGAGATTCATTATTGACTGTGAAGAAAACATTCTTTTAAATCCGCTTATAGGGTTAAGTTTACTGAATTTCGGCTGCATCGGCTTAAATGTTACTTTCCATTTTACCTGAAGCACCTCTCCAATAATTGTGAGTACAAACCCGACTGCCAATAACGGCCACACAAGCTTTACGGATGCAATAACCATGTCGATTAATAAACTCTTTACTGCATTTATCGAGACTTCGTCATGATACGGATTGGCATATGTCGGAATAAGCCTGTAAACAGTTGAATAGATTTCCATGAGTCCGTATCCAATACTTCCTATCAGCGATTTTAACAAAAAAAATGTTACAAGTAACACAACTGCAGTAACTAAATCTTTACTCTTGGCAACGTTACCTTCATTTCTAGCATCATCTAATTTTTTCGCAGTAGGTTCTTCGGTTTTTTCTCCGCCTTCACCTTCTTTTGCAAAAAACTGTAGGTTTATCTTATATTGTTTTTCAACAATTATCATATCACACCATGTTCCTCATTATCGTTTCAACATAATTCTGCATCGTTTCTGATATAAATCCCGCTATTACCGGCATAAGCCTTACAGTAACAAACATGATAAACAATCCCGTCATCAGTTTTATCTGAATACCAACCGCAAACATATTCATCTGTGGTGCAACCTTTGCCATAATACCCAATACGCAATTCATTATTAACATGGCAGAAAACACCGGCAGTGCAATTCTGAAACCGATTATAAAATAATCTGCCATAAATCCAATCACTGTTTCATTAAGATTCTGCGTAAGTTTTATGCCACCGATTGGTATTAATGAAAAAGACTCCGTAATTGCATTAATCAGGTATATATGCATGTCAGATGTCATCATAATCATCATAACAAAATACATATACATAGTACCTGTAATACTACTCTGAGTCCTCGTTGTCGGATCAAACTGCTGTGCCATTGCAAGTCCGATATCCATATCTATCAGTCTTCCCGCAAAATTAACCACCATCGTGCATATAAACGCTGAAAAACCGATAAGTAATCCTGCTATGCTCTCCTTTACAATTAATGTTGCATATCCTATTACAGTATTGTAACCTAACTGTGTTGCCGGAAGTACTTCATACAAAATTACCGCTAAAAAAAATGATAATCCTAACTTTATCCTCTGAGGTACGCCCGTCTGTGAAAAAAACGGTGCTACAGTCATGAATGACGCAATTCTGACCAATATCAGTAAAAAGAGTTCCATTCCACTTATTGACAAATTCACGTCTATCATCTTAAATATCCCTCAAAATTCCACAAATTCTGCATTAAAGTAACGATGCTGTTCAAAATAAAATTACCGAAAATCAAAAGTCCTATAAATATTCCAAGTAATTTTGGAATAAATGTGAGCGTCTGTTCCTGTATTGACGTAACCGTCTGAAATATACTGACAATCAGACCTATGAGCAAAGAAATAATCAATAGCGGACCCGACGTTATTATAATCGTCCATAATGTTTCGCTTGTTATATTAAGAACTGCCTCTGTAGTCATCCTTCTATCCCTTCATACTATGTTACAAATGTCTTAACGAGATTTATTATAATCAGATTCCAGCCATCAGCCAATACAAATAAAAGTATCTTAAACGGCATGGAAATCGTTGTCGGCGGCAACATCATCATACCCATCGACATCAGCGTCGAGGCCACAACCATATCAATTACGATAAATGGTACATAAATCAAAAAGCCTATCCAGAAAGATATTCGAAGTTCACTCAATATAAACGCAGGTATCAACACTTCCGTAGGAACCTCATCTTTCGACGCAATACTGTCAATCTTTGCTACAGATGCCATCGCATCCAAATCTTCATCTCTTACATTCTTAAGCATAAAGCCTCTGATTGGCTTTATTCCGGCATCAAAAGCCTGCTCCGTTGTAATCTCACCGTTTGTGTACGGCTGTATCGCATCCTCATTTATCTGATTAAATACAGGTGCCATTATAAAAAACGTCAAAAATAGTGATATGCCAACCAGAACCTGATTTGGCGGAGCTGTCTGTGTCGCAAGCGCCGAACGCGTAAAATGCATTACAATCAATATTCTTGTAAAAGATGTCAGCATAATAAGCAGCGACGGGCACAATGAAATCAAAGTTAAAACTATCAATATCTGTAAAGCACCCGTAAGGCTTGTATCACCATCTCCCGACGTAATCCTGATACCGAGTAAATCCTTGGCATCACTATCCGTATCGGCAGTGATTGATGCATTGTCATCCAGCGTAGACATAGTGGCACTTGCCGTCGAGACATTTCGAAATATAAAAGTCAATATAAGCAGACACAATATAATGATTCGTTTTCTATTTTTTTTCTTCCTGTCCATCATCATTATCTTCCTTATTTCTCATCTTCTCAAACATTTCACTAAACGTCTTAACATCCGTATCCGGAAGAACAGGTTTCTTATCATCTTCTTCCGGAAGCACTATGCCTTCCCTGTCCACTTTGCACATCATGGTTACTGTGTCCTTGCATACCGCAATCACAACATATTCTTCACCAATCCGCATTAACTGTACATACTTATTATTGGTTAATCTAAAGGTTTCTATTAACTCAAAATTATGTCCTTTCATCGTCTGCCTTTGATAATTACCTATCATTCTTGTTGTAAGATAAGTCACAAGCAGAACGAATGCAAACATAATCAAAGCCGTAATCAGTTTAATTACTTCACCCAATTTGAATTAACCTACTGCTTTCTTCACCGCTTCTATAACTCTGTCCGCCTGGAATGGTTTTACAATAAAATCTTTTGCTCCTGACTGAATTGACTCAATAACCATTGCCTGCTGTCCCATAGCAGAACACATGATAACTGATGCACCCGGATCCATTTCCTTAATCTTCTTAAGTGCCTGTATACCATCCATCTCCGGCATGGTAATATCCATCATTACTAAATCAGGCTTTGTCTCATTATATTTTTCTACTGCCTTTGCTCCATTTTCAGCTTCTCCTGCAACATTATATCCATTTTTTGTAAGGATATCTTTAATCATCATTCTCATAAATGCTGCATCATCACATATTAAAATATTCTTTGCCATTTTTCTTCTCTCCCATCATGAAGTTTATTTTATAATTTCTGTTATACGTACACCAAAGCTTTCTTCGATTACTACTACCTCTCCTTTGGCTACGAATTTTCCATTTACTAACACATCTACCGGTTCACCGGCTATCTTGTCCAATTCTATAATGGTTCCCGGAGAAAATTCCAGGATTTCCTGAATTGATTTGTTTGTTCTTCCAAGTTCCACAGTTACATTCAAAGGAACATCCATGATTAAATTGATATTCTCTTTTTGTGATACACCGCTTAAGTCTCCCGTAAACGCTTGGAATTGTGCCGGCTGTACATTTACCTCCTGTGCCGGCGGCATTCCCGGATACGGCATGTACGGCATTCCCGGATATGGCATGTACGGCATTCCCGGATATGGCATTCCCTGCGGCATCGCCTGTGGATCCGCTGCCGGAACCGGTTCCGGATATGGCATTCCCTGCGGCATTGCCTGTGACTGTGGTGCCGGCTGTGGAGCCGCCGGTGCAGGTGCCGGTGCCGGTGAAGGTGGAGGCGATTCCGGTTCAGACTGCCCACCTCCTGTTACAGAGTTGCATAATGACTTAGCAAACTCTATAGGGAACAATTGCATCATTTCACTGTTAACCAAATCTCCGATTGTCATCTGAAATGAGTTCTTAACAAATCCTTCTTTTAAGAAAGCCGCTATCTCATCCTCATTCAGATGATCGTTTAAATCAATCAGGCTGGCTGTCGGTGGACTGATATCAATCTTCATATTCAACATTGAAGAAAGTGACGTAGACGCAGAACCCATCATCTGGTTCATGGCCTCACATATCGCACTAAGGTGTAACTCACCCAGCTCTCCATCTGTATTTGTTCCATCACCACCCATCATCAAATCGGCAATGATTTTTACGTCTCTCTCTTTAAGTATCAATATGTTATTGCCATCAAGGCCTTCCCTATACTGTATCTGCAGGAAAACACATGGTCTGTCATAGTTTGAAACCAAGTCTTCCCACTCTGCAAGTGATACGACAGGTACGCTTATATCTACCTTCTGATTTACTAATGATGACAGCGTCGTCGCTGCCGTTCCCATGCTTATATTAGATATCTCTCCAATGGTATCTTTTTCAAAATCCGTAAGCTCTAAACCGTCTAAAACGCTTGATTTTTTTTCCGGTTCATCAGAAGGAGAGTCATCATTGCTAATTCCATTCAGCAAAGCATTTATTTCTTCTTGAGAAAGCATTCCATCCATTTTGCTTACTCCTCTCTGATTATTGATGTTACTCGTACAGCATAGTTATCAGATGCTGCACCAGGAAGAGCCTTAAACTTTTTAATATTTCCAACGTATATTTCAAGTTCATCTTCAATTCCTGAATTAAGTTTAATAATGTCTCCTCGCTGTAAGTTCATGAAATCATTTACTGAAATTGAACTCACACCAAGTACAGCCTTCATAGGCACAGAAGCTTTTGAAATAAGGTTCTCAATATCATCACCATAATAATTTCCATCAACTTCCTGCATTGTAGAATACCAATACTTGGTATTCAATTTATCCATAACTTCCTCCAAGGTAAGATATGGCAGACATACATTCATAAGTCCCTCTACATCGCCAATCCTCAGATTCAAAGTTACAATCGCTATCATTTCCGTAGGCGAAACAATCTGTGCAAACTGCGAATTCGTCTCTATTCTTTCCAGTCTCGGTTCCAACTCTACTACATTTTGCCACGGTTCCCTCAATAAATCAACACAAATTGATAATATTCTTTCAATTATAGTAACCTCTATCTCCGTAAAGTCTCTTTTTTTGTCTATAGTCATTCCTGCTCCGCCAAGCAGCCTGTCTATAATCGCATACCCCAGATTAGAGGCCAATTCAATAATAATATTTCCTACAAGCGGCCTGAAATTAACGATTCCAAGCAACACAGGGTTTGACAATGCATTCGAAAATTCCGAATAAGCAACCGCTTCCGAGTTGACCACTTCAACCTGAACGTTTTTTCTTAAATATGCCGGTAAATTTGTATACAGCAAACGTCCATAATGTTCAAATATAATCTCCAATGTTCGAAGATGTTCTTTTGAAAATTTTGCCGGTCTGGAAAAGTCATAATTTTTAATTTGTTGTGTATCTGTATCTTTATATTCTTCCGCATCAAGTTCACCTGTACTCAATGCGTTCAAAAGACTGTCAATCTCATCCTGGGATAATACTTCACCCACGTATCTTCACCTCCCATACGATTAAGTCAAATCTACTGAATCGTTGTGCTGCTGAAGATTACCCCTACTATGAATTTTGAGTCATACATTTCCTGAAGTTTTACCAATATCTCATTCCTTATCATATCAGGCGAAGACTGTAATTCATCAGCCGTATACCTCTGTACTACATCCTGAACCTGCTGGGTAATGTCCCCCTTATAATCTTCCAATGTGGAAGAAAGTTTTTCATAATCCTTGTCCTTTTTATTAATCTTGAGCTGTGGATAAATAACTGCATAATGTTCTTTTCCGTCAGCTCCGGATTTCAACTTGATTGTCAGCTTAACATCCGGATTGTAAGTCTCCGTATCATTAAGCGCCAGCTCTGTCTCCTCTTCCTCTTCCTTTTCAATATCGATAGCCTGTGCTACCTTTGAAATAACCGCATTAGAACTATTCGTTGACGGTATGACCACAATCGCCATGATAGCTGTCAATACCAGGTTTGTCAATACAAGAACAAGCGTTATAATGCTTAAAATGCTTTTTTTCATATTATTTTACACCTGCTTCCATAATAAGTAAAACTAGTAACTGCTTATTTCGTTGAAAATCTTTATCTCAACGCGTCTGTTCTGTGCTCTTCCCTCTGCAGTGTCATTAGACGCTATCGGATCATTTTCCCCTCTTCCTGAAGCTTTCATTCTGCTGATGTCCATTCCTTTTTTATTCACAAGATACATAAGCACTGTCTTAGCTCTTGCACTTGATAAATCCCAGTTATCATCATATTTTGGATCATCAATCAACGGAACGCTGTCTGTGTATCCCGTTATCTCAACCATATTTCCTCTATAGTTGTTAAGGATATCTCCTACTTTATCAACCAGAAGCACCGCATCATCCCTGATAGATGCTTTTGCCGGGTCAAACAGCAATGCTCCATTTAATGTTATCTGCACATATTGTGAAGTGAAATCAATATCTATAGATCCGGCAACATTCTGTTTCGTGGCTTCACTCTCTATCTGTTCCGCCATCTTTTCAGATGCTTCGAGTCCCTCTTTCTGAATCTGCTCTAAAACAGTCTCTCCTGCGCTGTCGCCATTATCCTTACTTATCTCATCACTGTTACCATCATTATTCAACCCCAAATCTTCATAATAATCATCCAGCTGATTCAAATCAGCAACTCCTGTCGATATAAGAGCACCTTCTATAACCGATGCTGAACCACCTTCCATAATTCCGAAGCTGGCTGACAATGAAGCTACCAACTCTTCAAACTTTTCCTGGTCAATAGTTGACATAGCAAAAAGCAAAACAAAGAAACATAACAACAAGTTCATCAAATCACTAAAAGTCGCCATCCATGCCGGTGACCCTGCCGGTGGATCTTCCTGTTTTCTCTTAGCCATTACTGTTCACCTCCGCCTGCTGCTTCATCTCCATTTTCACTTAATGAGTTTCTGTTATCCGGAGATAAGAATGCTTTCAGCTTTTCTTCAATAACTCTCGGGTTCTCACCTGCCTGAATTGATAAAAGTCCCTCTATCATAACCTGCTTAAGCATTATCTCCATTCCATTATTGTACTTTAACTTTCCTGAAATAGGAGCACATATCCAGTTAGCAATCAAAGAGCCGTACAAAGTAGTAATCAAAGCAACCGCCATGTTCGGTCCAACCGCAGCGATATCCTGCAGATTTCTAAGCATGTTAATCAATCCGATAAGGGTACCAATCATACCCCACGCAGGACCCATGGCTGCCAGAGCCTCGTAAAATCCTATTACTTTTTTATGACGCTCTTCTGTACATACCATATCATTTTCCATAATCGACCTTACCATCTCAGGATCGGTACCGTCGACTATAAGCAATATTCCTTTTTTCATAAATTCATCTTCAAGATTATTCGCTGCTTCTTCTAAGGCAAGCAAACCCTCTTTTCTGGCAACATTAGACAAATCTATAATTGTCTTAATGGTGCCGGCATCATCATTCTTCGGCATCTTAAATGCCTTCTTGGCTGCCTTAATAGAACCTAAGAAATCCGGTATACTATACTGTGCAAGTACACAACATACCGCACCACCTATCGTAATCAACGCCGACTGCATATCAATAAAGTTCTTAATCAGCGCGAATCCACCATCTCCTGATGCAATTCCATATATTACCATGATAAAGCATACAACCATTCCAATAATTGTAGCCAAATCCATAACGTACCCACCACCTATATCTTTTGAATTAGTTCTAAAAACTGTCTCTAATATTTTATCACATTTTCACTCATAACACCAACATTTTTAGAATTTTTTTGACAAAAAAATTATTTTATTATCGGTCCTTCCATAATTTTCCTTTTGTATTCCGTAATTTTTTCAACAATTTCTTTAGTATTTTCCTTCACAATAACTTTTGTTCCGGTTGTAAACGTTATGACTGTATCAGGATTTTCCTCAATAAATTCTATCAAATCCGAATTTATCGTGAAACTTTTACCATTTAATCTGGTTACTTCTATCATTTTTTTCCTCCCTGTTTAATGTACTCCCGGAATCTGCTTTGTATCGCATTTTCGGCTATTTTTTATTCCGGTTCCATAAGTATAACGAGGTGTGACTTATGCCACACCTCATTATTTTGTGCACCTTTTTTATAAGATGTCACCATTTATTATCTCTTAAGACTTAATAATTCCTCAATCATTGTATCTGATGTTGTAACTACTCTTGAGTTTGCCTGGAAACCTCTCTGAGTAACTATCATCTTTGTAAATTCCTGTGCCAGATCCACGTTTGACATCTCAAGCACACCACTTGTAATAGAACCGCCGGATACATCAACTGTCTCACCGATACCATCAAATGAACCTGAGTTGATAGTTGCTCCGTACATATTGTCACCCATCTTTTCCAAACCTGCAGGGTTTGCAAAGTTTGCAACGGCTATCTGTCCTATGATTGCATTTGCACCATTACTGTATGCAGCTACCAATTCACCCTTATCAGATACACCAACGCTTGTCATCGTTCCAACTTTCTTACCGCCGGTTATCTGCCATGCCTGAAGCTTAGTCATCGATGAACCTGCAGCCGGATTATATACAAGGCTCGCTACTTTATCTCCTGCACTGTTATCAATTCCCTTCGCAGGCTCAATATCAGTTGCAGTTCCGAACTGTGTTAGGGCACTACAATCTAATACTATATCTCTTGCATCTCCTACATTAAAAGGTACCGTCGTCGCTGTCGGGTTCTCCTTTAAATACTGATCATAATCATCCTGTGTATATGTAAATCCTAAGGCATCCGTTTTTCCTGTACCTGTACCGGCATCAGTAATCTGAATTCCAAATGCCGAAGTTGTGCCAGAAAGTATCTTACCTGTAATAGCATCAAATGTCAAAGTCTCAGGAGTAGCAGCACCCAACTTAACATTTAAATCTGACATCAGTTTATTTCCTGAATATACACCTGCTGCTTCAATGTTATATACCGGATTTCCTGCAGCGTCAACAACAGGTGCCGGCGGTGTACTTGTATCATATGGTCTTGATAACCTCAATTGTACATCATACTCATTTCCAAGATTATCATATACTGAAATATTTGCCGTAACATACAGACCCTGTCCAAAATTCTTATCTGATTTATTAAGATTTCCTGTAAGTGTAGCTGATTTTGTAGCTTCCGGTGCAGCATATGTGAATTTTTCAGAATATACTTCAAGTGGTCTTACTCTGTCTGTCTGTAAATTCTTTCCCGGTTCCTCAGCAACATATCCCATTACATACGCTCCTGAATCCGTAACCAGATATCCAGCTTCATCTGCTGAAAAGTTTCCTGCTTTTGTAAAATATGTAGAGCCTTTGCTCTGAACTACGAAAAAGCTGTCCCCATTTATAGCTAAATCAAATGGTCTGTTGGTATTCTCGAATCCACCCGGATTTGTGATATCTACGCTTATTCCGCTTGTAGAAGCTCCAAGACCAATCTGTCTTGCATTAGTACCGCCGGCTCCCGTATCTTCATTAGGACCGGTCGCATTTTTTGATGTCTGATAGAAGAGTTCACTAAATGTAACTCTTGATGCCTTAAATCCGACTGTGTTTACGTTTGAAATATTATTACCAATTACATCCATTGCGTTCTGCTGTGACTTTAAACCTGTAACAGCTGAGTATAATGATCTTACCATAATTCATTGACCTCCTTAATATAGCCGCTTCATCCCATCTGTCGTTCAGGGATTATCACTTCCATTCAGGTCCAGTGATTATATTATAACGGCTCCGTCTATATTTGTATAAACCTGCTCATTTGTTTCTCTCTGATTCATAGCTGTGATAACTGTGCTTTTCTTAACATTTATTATAAATGCCATGTTATCCATAAGCACCAGAGATTCATTAATTCCTTTTGCCTGTGCTTTTTTAGTTCCCTCTTCTAAACGTCTTAACTGCTCATCCGTGAGACTTATATTGCGGTCAGATAATCTCTCTCCCGCATGCTTTGAAAATTTCAAACCGTCAGCATCTGCGGCTTTTTCCTTATTTTTCAAAACATCTTCGAATTTTACTGTTGAATGAGATGATGCAGAAGACACTTCACTTTTGTCATTGTTTAAATATCTGTGTGTTACCTGCTCTATTGAGGTAAACCCATTTCCAATATTCATACGCTCATCTCCCGTGTTCACTACATGATATAATCATCATCAACTACGTACTTCAAATCTTCATAAGAATACATCTTATCATTGATAGACAACTGTGCCTTTCCATCTACCATTTCCACATAATTGACTCTTCCTGCAACTTCGCTTTCTGACTTGCCCTCAGATGCCCCCGGAGTAATTACAACATTCTTTCCTACCAGATTAAATGCATTCTGATTCGTAAGGGACTGTTCCACGTTTGTCATTGCTTCCAACGCTGAAAACTGTGCCAGCTGACTTACATATTCTGTATTGTCTGTCGGCTCCAACGGATCCTGATTCTGCATCTGTGCAGTCAACAATGTTAAAAACGCCTGTTTGTCAAGATTGTTTCCTGAACTTTTGGCATATGTAGGTGTCGAATCTGCTACTACTTTACCGTTTACAATATCTGCCGTAACCATATCTTTCCTCCTTTACGCTGTATAACTAACTGTGCTTCCCTGCTTTTCTTTCATTGCCTCTTCTAACAGTTCATCTTTTATACTCTTTAAGTCATTCTCATTCAGAACAACGCTTTCCTGTGTTGAATTAAAACGTCTTCTGTTCTGTCTCTGATTTCCTGAAGAATCATGATTTCCCATGCCCTGTTCAAACGCATGGCTTGCAACCGTGACCTCAACATCCTCAATCTTAATTTCCTGTTTGTTAAGATTTTCCTTCAGTACAGCTACCTGACTCTCTAAAACATGTTTTACTGCTTCGTTTTGAGCTGTAATCTGTGCCGTAACCACACCATTCTTTGCTACTACATGGATGCTTAATTTACCAAGATTTTCAGGTTCTAACTGCATTTCCATCGATGATAATCCACCGTCTGACATCACCTTAACGTTGTCCATTACCTGTTCCATAATTCTTGATGTAAATGATACTCTCTCGCTTTCTGTAACAGGCTGTCCTGCCAATGCGGTATCAACATGCTCTGCAAGATTTGCCGTAACATTTTTAAAATCAAATGTCTGCGTAAGATTTCTCTGCTGTCTTGAGCTTGATTCATGTGAATTCGTTGTTCTGTTAGCCGTCATTAGGTTATCTGTTGATTTTAAATCAATATCCTTACCCGCCGTGAAAACCTTTTTAGAAACTTTTTCATCAGCGCGTACGTCCTGATAATCCTTAACTCTTGTCTCTGAATCATTTGTAGCATTAATCTCCGGCTTACTCTCTGTCTGATATGTCTTTTTCGGCTGATATTCTGTTTTATCGGCTTTTGTATTCTCTACGTATGCACTCTCAGCACTTACATTCTCAAGAACCAAATCTTCAACCTCTGCATTTACATCGTCTGCATTCGTGATAAATATGTCTTCATTTTCGTTATTTGTGTAAACAACCTTGTCATCATTTGCGACATATGTATCATTCACTTCAGTATTTCTGATGTATGCGTTTTTGCCGTCCTGCTCTGCCTTTTGTTCCACATCCGACTGCTGTCTCTGTATAACAGAACCTGCTTGTGCAATTTCATCTGCCATATCAGCTCTTGCTGTAATCTCCACATCTGCGCTTTCTGTACGGACTACTACAGCCTCCTGTTCATCTTCAACATCAGCATATGACATCTTAACCGCCATATCGTCCGTTATCCCGGCATCAGACACCTTCTCGTTTTCTAATCCTTTAGAAACCTTTACCGCTTCAGGATTTTCAGTCTGTAAAACTGCAACTTTGTCGTTTTCCTCCCTCATCTGTAAAACATTCTCAAACGAGGCATCCTCATTCTCGCTCTTAATATCTTTTACATCAGGAGCATCCTTAAAATCTTCACCTGTCTGAAGTTTTTCAACTCCGGCACCATCCGCAGCTACAACTGTTTTCTGATTGAAGTCAAGCTTAGTCTCATTATCACCGTCATTAGTTATTTCGGCTGCCTCGACATTTTCCATTACCATTTTTTTCATGTCATTTGGTCTGTCGTCAGTCTGTATGGTTGGTTCATAGATAACTCCGTCACTTACCGGTTCCATGCCCTTAAGCGTCTCCTGCATCTCATCTGAAATTGGAATATCAAATTGTCTGATAAACTCGCCAACTTTTCCTGCAGGTACTCCGTAATCACCGGCAAATTCCTGTACCAGTCCGTCAATGAGTGAATTAATCTCCGTGAACTGTTCGTACACTTCCTGATTAACCAAAAGCTCCGATGTGTCCTCAATCTGATTCATATTCATAACAAATCTGATGACATTTGCTTCTTCTAGTAAATCAGATTTTGTCATATTCAGTTCCGTAAGACCTTTTACAACATCTGCCTCTGAGCATTTAAGTACTTCCTTCACATCCTCAGTTATAGACACTTCAAGTTCTTTCACTGCATATGATACACTCATAACAGCACCCTGCCCGGCTAACTGTGATTCATCAAACTTTTTGTCAGTGTTTCTGTTCTTATCAAACATCTCTTTCACATTGTTTTTTGCTAAGCTTTTGTTCTTAACACCCGAACCACCGTTCATTTTACCTGAACCGCTGCCTTTTCCGTCCTGTAAAAACGAATCAAATCCGGCTTTTACATTTCCCTTGTCAGTAGATTCGGCGTTCGCAGACGTTCCTGACTTTCCAATCGTGTCAAAATTCTGAACACCCAACTGCATCACTACCATATGGTTCCTCCTTTCCACATAATATCTATATCATTACCTTTAAGGTAACAATAACTTAGTTAATTTTGCAGCATATACAGGATCAACCTTAGATATTTCATCCATTATAACACTGCTCTTAGATGAGTTCATGGAATTAAGAAGTTTCACAACTATATCCATGTCCCCTGTCATCTCACAAAATACTGCCGCTGCCTGTGCCGGATCCATAGAACTGTACAACGCGGCTCTTGACTTATAAGTCTCATCATAAGCGTACTTTTCAATCGCTTCCCTATATAATTCTTCTGCAGTATCAGGCTCAATTTCCTGATAATATTTTACATAATTCTCATAATCAATTGCATTGTCCCCAAATACAACTTCATCGTAATATGCCTGCTTTTCAGCCTCAAACGCTGCCTGTCTTTCTTCAAATGTCTTAAGTCTGGCATTTTCAGCCTGTAACTCTGCTATCTGTTCATCCTTTGTAGTGTCTGATTCCTGATACACAGCCAACTGACTCTCAAGCTGTTTTATATACTCAATCGCATCAGCCATACTCTTATATTGATATTCACTATCTTTTTCTTCACTAACCGTCTCCGGTAAAATCTTGTTAAGAACCGGAACATCTTTTAATATCGGAGTCATGAAGTTACTTCCAAATCCTCCTATATCCGTCTTTACAATCACTGCAAATATTCCGAGCCAGATAAGCACTATCAGTATCGTTATAATCGCAGAAGCGACTTTGCTCTTTGGTTCTTCTTCAACCATATATTCAGGAGATGTGACATCTGTCAGCACCTCTTCTTTATCTTTTTTAGCCATTAATTTCCACCTGCATCCTGATTATTATATTGAAAACTCACTACCTCATCGACTTCTTTCATCTCCTGTTCAGATGTCTCCCTTAAAAATTCAGCGAAAGCTTTTTCCCTAAGTTTTTCATGAGTTTTCCTGTCAACCATCACTTCATTAAGTTTTGCCTTTGCTCTGTCTGCCTTTTTTTCAGCTCTCTGTATAACAATTTTCTGAGTCTCGGCTTCATCCTTTTTGTATGCAATGGCATCATTCACTGCTTTTATTTCCAAAATGTTCAGTATACCGGAATTATTTTCTCTCAGTGTGTCTTCATATTTTTTTATATCGGCAAAAATGTTTTCCAGCTTAACTCTTTCCCACTGTAATTCAGCCATAGCCGCACTATACTCAGATTTCGCCTGAGTTTCCAGTTTGTATTTAATATCCAGTATACTTTGCATTTTATATATGAATTTCGCCATATTATCACCGATTTATTCCTTTTTATGCTGTATCAAAAATCCCTTCCAGCATATCAACTACTTCGATAAAAGAAAATTTCTCATCCGTACCCTGCATAAGGAAGTCATTCACTTCATCTATCTTTTCAATTGCATAATCAATATTTTTATTTGAGCCCGGTTTATATGCACCGATATTAATCAAATCTTCTGCCTCATTATACGTGGCCAGAACACTTTTCAGCTTAGAAGCTGCCTTTTTATGATTCTTATCAGCAATCGCACTCATTACTCTCGAAATACTCTGCAATATATCAATTGCAGGATAATGGTTTTTATGTCCCAGTTTTCTGGAAAGAATTATATGCCCATCCAAAATACCTCTTGCCGTATCCGTAATCGGTTCATTAAAATCATCACCATCAACCAATACCGTATATAGTCCTGTGATGGAACCAACCGCAGCATTTCCTGAGCGTTCCAGCAATTTTGGCATCTCACTGTAAACACTTGGCGGATATCCTCTGGTAACCGGGGGTTCTCCGGAAGCTAATCCTATCTCTCTTTGCGCCATCGCAAATCTTGTAAGAGAATCCATCATGAGAAGCACATCTTTTCCCTGATCTCTGAAATATTCTGCTATAGCAGTGGCTGTCTGTGCCGCCTTTTTTCTTATCAAAGCCGGTTTGTCAGAAGTAGCAACCACTACAATACTTCTTTTCATACCTTCCTCGCCTAAATCACGCTCTATAAATTCTCTTACTTCCCTTCCACGCTCTCCTATGAGGGCAATCACATTAATATCAGCCTTTGTATTTCTTGCAAACATACCTAAAAGTGTACTCTTACCAACACCACTTCCGGCAAATATTCCGATTCTCTGACCCTTTCCTACGGTGATTAAGCCATCTACCGCTTTCACACCTAACGGCAGCACCTCATCTATTATTTTTCTCGACAAAGGATCCGGAGGCTTCGCCTCCACCGAATATTGTTTAGAAGTTTTTATTTTCACATCATCAATAGGCCTTCCAAGACCGTCAAGGGTATATCCCAAAAGGCTGTCTCCTACCTTAACCTTTAATGCATGTCCGGTATTTTCGACTCTGCTTCCCGGACCAATTCCATCTATACTGTCGTAAGGCATCAATAAAACTCTCTTATCCCTGAATCCAACTACCTCAGACATAACCCACATGGACGAATCCTCTTTTGATACGATTCTGCATACATCGCCTAAATTGGCATCCGGTCCCATAGATTCAATCGTTAATCCAACGATTTTAACAACTTTTCCAAGACACTTTATATAAGATTTGTCCATAAGACGCATATATTTTTCAACATCTACTACACCCATATGCCACTCCTAATCATCACTCTGTCATACATGCAAGAATCTTAATACTCTCAACAAGATTCTCCATCTGAATATCCAGACTGCAATCATATATACCGCTATCAGTCTCAATCATACACTGTCCCTTTTTAAAGGTTGGATCTTCAATAATTTCAATCTGCATTTTGCCGTGTATCGACTGTCTGAGTTTTTCCCTGTTATCTAATACAAACTTATAGTCCGTAGACGACACTCTTATCATTAAATCCGAACTGAATTCGTTCTTTGCTATAACATCTTCGACCAATTTAAATACTAAATCTTTTTTATCCTCTGCCAGAACATGCGTTACTTTTGTAAACACCTCTAATATCGTCGAAACCAATTCACCTTCCATTGTCTTAAGCTTGGCTTCATACTCCGCATTCAGTCTTTCTTTTTCCTCTGCAAGCAGCTTTGTCTGCTTTTCTATTTCCTTGGCAGCCTGAACCTTTCCTTCCTGATACCCCGCATCTCTGCCATCTGTTAAAGCCGCCTGTCTTATACTTTCACATTCCTGTCTCGCCTGTTCGATAATCGCATCTGCATCACTCTGCGCAAGTGCAATAATCTCATCTGCTCTGGCAGAAGCCGCCTCATTTTCCTTTATAACATTGCTGTCTTCATCAAGCAGCATCTCTACTGACTCAGCATCAATTCCCTCAATAAACTCACCGCCTGTTTCCTGAATATCCTGCTCCTGCTCCATTTTTTTTTGAATCTGTGCTATCTTTTCAGTAATCAGAGCGTTATAGTCTATTACCTTCTTTTCATTTGAATCACATTTTATATTAATTGATTTTAATAAATTAGACAATAATCTCGTCACCTCCGCCACGAGCTATAATAATCTCGCCAGAGTCTTCCAACTTACGTATGATATTAACAATCTTCTGCTGTGCTTCTTCAACATCCTTCATACGTACAGGTCCCATAAAGTCCATATCTTCCCTTATCATGGCAGCAAGACGTTTTGAAAGGTTCTTGAATATAATATTCTGAACTTCCTCTGTAGTTCCCTTAAGTGCAAGTCCAAGGTCACTGTTGTCAACTTCACGAAGAACTCTCTGTACAGTCTTATCATCCAGTGCAAGAATATCTTCAAATACGAACATTTTATGTTTGATTTCATCTGCAAGTTCAGGCTCTTCAATTTCAAGACTTTCCATAATATGTTTTTCAGTACCTCTGTCAACAGAATTCAAAATCTCTACGATTGAATCCACACCGCCGACAATCGTGTAGTCCTGATTTACAAGAGATGAAAGCTTTCTCTCCAATACGGTCTCAACTTCTTTAATGACATCCGGTGATGTCCTATCCATCTGTGCAATACGTTTTGAAACATCTGCCTGCTTATCCAGTGGCAGAGATGATATAATCTGCGCTGCCTGTGCTGACGGAAGATACGCCAATATCAAAGCAATCGTCTGTGGATGCTCATCCTGTATAAAGTTAAGAATCTGTGATGCATCCGTTTTCCTTATAAACTCAAAAGGACGTACCTGCAATGACGCTGTAAGCTTATTAATGACATTCTGAGCCTCATCAGCTCCCAACGCTTTCTCTAAAAGTTCTTTTGCATAAGAAATACCACCTTCGGCGATATATTGCTGTGCAAGACAAACCTGATAAAACTCTTCAAGCACCTCTTCCTTGACCTGTGGTGTCACACTCCTTGTGTTTGCAATCTCCAGAGTCAATTCTTCTATCTCATCTTCTTTTAAGTGCTTAAATATCAAAGCTGATTTTTCAGGACCAAGTGCTATCAGCAGAATTGCTGCTTTCTGCACTCCCATCATTTCACTTAAACTGCTTTTTGCCATCTCAATACCGTCCCTTTCCCTATATCCCGGACCAGACTAGCCCCAGTCATCATTAAGCCAGTTACGCAGCAATATCGCTGTAGCTTCCGGATTTTCCTCCACAAACTTTTCAATAGCTTTTCTGGTCTCAGATTTATCATTCAAATCAATATCTTCAACAACATCCTGTGCCTCTTTCGTAGTAGCAAGCAATTCTTCCACTGACAATTCCGGTTCCTGTTCTACTATCTCGACCGGTCTCGTACTTCTGTAAACAACAACCGCAAGCAACAGTAATATAATTCCCGCAAGAATATATGGTATATAATCTGCAAATGTTCTTGCATTATCTACAGAATCAACAAATTGTGGAACCTGATATCCTACAATCGTGATGTTATCAACATCAAACCCCGTCGCATCTGATACAAGATTGTATATATTGTCAGGTATTACTATCTCCACATTATCTGCATTTGCCGACTTAAATTCATCCCACGTCGTACCATCTAAAAGTCCGGCTTTTCTTACTACGTCCTCTTCGTATATGTTATAAGAACTGACTACAATCGATACCCTCGATTTCGTGTAATCAATCTTTCCTCTTTCATTTGTCGTATTCGACACTATCTGATTCACCGCATATTCGTATTTTTTCAATGAATACGCACTTGTTGAACTAGACGAATCCTGTAGTTCATATGTAATATCCTCATCATTAGTATCCGTGCCCGGAATACCGCCTGATGCCGTACCACCTGTCTCCTCTACTTCATATGAAGATGTATAAGGTCCCTGCTCCCTGTCTCCGGTATTATAAGTAACCTCTGTAGAACTTACCGTATCAAAATTCATATCAAGATATGGAGATACCTCCACGGTCTGATACAACTCTGCAGCATCAAACAGCTTCTTAATGTTCGATGTTACTATATCCATTGCTGCCTGACGCATCTCACTTTTTGACGTACCTGAATAATCATCCGCATCATAATCAGTTCCACGGAACAGCATATTGCCATTTGAATCTATAATCGTAACATTGCTTGTTGAGTCATTTCCGACCGCTGTAGCAACCCATTGTGCAATATTTTCTGCTTTTGAACTTCCTATATCTTCTTTTAATTTTAAAATAATACTTACTGATGTATCTTCCTGTTCTTCAAGAACACTCAGAGTAGTCTCCGGAACTTTTATATTAACCTTTGCAATCTTTACGTAATCCTGACTCTCCAATGCCGATTTTAATTTACTTTCAATATATGCCCAGTATTTTTTCTGCTTGTCTGCTTCAGTTGAACTAAATCCACCATCAAGGGCATCGCTCAATGTATAATCCTGAATAGAATAGCCATCCGCTCCAATTCCTGCTGTTGCGATAGCCATCTCCGCATCAACTTTTTTCTCTTTTAAAACCTTAACAACAAATGTGTCCGACATTGTATAATCCGTTATCCCCGCATCATCAAGACACGTTCTGACTTCAGAAGCCGTGCTTGCTGAATCACAGGTTATCAGTGTCACATACTCCGGTCTTGTAAGAACATATGCTAGTACTGCGATAAAAACAATCACTGCAAGTACAATGCTTATCATAAGTGTTCTCTGACGTCTATTGTACTTATTCCAAAATTCCACTGCCTTTTCCTGTACTGCTTTTACTCTTTCATTCATGGAATCGCTTCTCCCTACGTATATTTGTTACTAAATTTGAATATTCATTATTTCCTTATATGCCTCAAGAAATTTATTCTTCACAGCCACTGTATACTGTAATGACAACGCTGCCTTTTGCTGTGCTATTGCAAGGTCATGCGCATTATTAGAATATCCCATAGCAAAATTAAGCTGTTCTGCTTCTGCAGCATTTGAAAAATTATTCGTATCATTCACCAAAGTCATCGCTGCATCAAGCACGGAAGAAAACGCTCCCTCATTTTTTTTATCTCCCGCAATCTGTATATTAGAAGACAATTCTTTCTCTATAGCATCCGTAGCTATCTTATGAACCGCCGTCATATTCAATCCTGCCACTTACAATATCTCCTTTCAGTGTATCAGCCTCCCAGATTCAATCCTGAGGTCGCCATCGATTTACTTGCATTAAATGCTGTAACATTCGCTTCATAAGAGCGCGACGCCGATATAAGATTCGTCATCTCTGTCACAGTATTAACATTAGGATATAATACATATCCATTCTCATCTGCATCCGGATGAGACGGATCATACACCTTATTCATAGCTGTACTGGTATCATTCACAATAGATGTCACTTTCACTCCGTGACCTATCCTTCCAATCGTAGTCTGCAATATTCCATCAAATCCCGAAGACCTTTTTTCCTGAAACATAACAGTCTTACGTATATACGGCTTTCCATCCGCTGTTCTGGTAGTGTCAATATTAGCCAGATTCTGTGAAATCGTATCACTTCTCAGACGCTGTGCAGTCATACCTGATGCACTTATATCAAAACTCGTAAATAAACCCATCCGTTAAACACCAATCCTTTCGTATCATCCAAAATACTACTCCATTGCTTTTTTTATCATATCAAAATCATTACTGATACTCTTCATAAGTGCCTGATACATAAGCTGATTTGAAGCCAGCTCAACATTTTCCGTATCAATATCCACATTATTACCATCAAGTCTGTACGACAAATATGCCATATCCGTATATGTAGTCGCATTAATACTTCCCAATTCAATGTTCGATACCCTCTTCTGCAGGGTACTTGTATCAGCACCGGCAAGTTCAGCCTGAAGGTACCCCTGAAAAGAAACATCTTTTCTCTTATAATTAGGCGTATCCACATTTGCTATGTTGTTAGACAATACATCATTCCTCGTCCAACTGGCATCTGCTGCTTTATCTAAAACATTAACATAATTATATATGCTTGTATTTATCAAAACTGTCTCCTCCTTCACACTTTTAACAAATCACATCATTACGCAATTCTCCTTTTTTATTATAAGTGTGATAGCATAAAATGGCAAGCACATTTTTCAAATATCAGTGATACAAAAACTACCATATATGACAATAATCTATTTTACAATCTCAAGAACGGCGTCATTCAGAATCTTTATATAAGTCCCTTTCATTCCTGACGAGTGCGTTGCTATTACACCGGCACTTTCAAGCTTTCTTAATGCATTTACAATAATCGACCTCGTGATTCCTATTCTGTCTGCGATACGGCTGGCAACCAGTGTTCCCTCCATTCCACCTAGTTCCTGTATCACATATACAATCGCTTCCTTTTCTGACGAAGACAGTGTACTAAGTGCAGAATTAACCAATTTCCTTTTTCTGTAACACTCAGCATTTTCCTCATCCACCGAACGTATCATTTCAAGTCCGACAACAGTAGTTCCATACTCACTGAGTATAATATCATCAATACCATACTCATCTTTATCCTTATATATAAACAATGTGGCAAGTCTCTCACCTGCTATATCAATTGGAGATATAATCGCCTTATATTTTCTGATATCATCTCTTGTAAAACCAAATGTCTCCAGATTAACATTATCTGTTGTAGATAATACATTCAAAAGTCTTTCATTAAACGACTGATCAATATGTTTTCCCACTTCATCCTGAATCAGTTCCGTAATCTCATCAATACCCTGTCGTATTCCAACTCCCAAAACCTTTCCCTTCTTACTAATTACAATTGTGTTGGAACACAATACCTCACCCAGTACATCACATATATCATCAAATATTACTTTAGTTGATGTGTTATTGTGCAATAACTTATTAATCTTTCTGGTTTTATCCAGTAAATGAACATTACCCATAAATCTTTTTGCTTCTCCTACACTGTATTACGATGACTGTTCCTTTTCCATCTGTTCAAAATATCCGCATTGCTCATCCGAACAAACCGCCTTACTGCCTTTTTGCAGCATATACTTTCCACATCTCGGACACGGTTTTGCCAACGGCTTCTGCCATGACATAAATTCGCACTCCGGATTATTTTCACATCCAAAATACTTACGTCCCTTTTTCGTCTTCTTAATAACGATTTCTTTACCACAAGCCGGACACGGTATACCGGTTTTTTCATAGTATGGTTTTGTATTTCTACATTCCGGAAATCCCGGACATGCCAAAAACTTTCCGTGAGGTCCATATTTTACAACCATATTCTTGCCGCAGTTCTCACATATAACGTCCGTAACTTCATCAGCTATCTCTACTTTTTCCAAATCCTTTTCAGCCTTTTCAACCGCATCTGCCAAATCAGGATAAAAGTTCCTTACAATAGTCTTCCACTGCACACTGCCCTCTTCGACCATATCCAACAATGACTCTACATTAGCTGTAAAGCTAGAATCAACAATTGCAGGAAATTCTTTTTTCATAATCTCATTGACTATCTCTCCAAGCTCTGTCACGTAGAGGTTTTTCTGTTCCTTTACAACATATCTTCTTGCGATAATGGTGGTTATAATAGGCGCATACGTACTTGGTCTTCCAATTCCCTGCTCTTCAAGAGATTTTACTAATGCAGCCTCGGTAAAATGTGCAGGAGGCTGTGTAAAATGCTGCTTACTGTCAAACTCTTCAAAGACAAGCTCATCATCTTTTTCTATATTCTTAATCGTAATCTTATCGCCCTTATCATCATCCTCATCCGTATATACAGACATAAATCCGTCAAATATCAGCTTAGATGCAGATGATGTAAAAATATACTTTCCTGCAGAAATCTTCACTGACATCGTCTCATATTTTGCACTCTGCATTCTGCTTGCCGTAAATCTCTTCCATATTAACTGATACAATCTGAACTGGTCTCTTGATAAATCTTCTTTCACTACAACAGGTGTAAGTTCTATATCTGTAGGTCTTATCGCCTCATGAGCATCCTGTATTTTATTGTCAGACTTGTTTGCCTTTGTGTCTGTCTTTGCAATATATTCCTCGCCGTATCGTTCTCCAATATACGTTCTTGCCATCTCATCTGCCGTATCAGATATTCTGGTAGAATCCGTACGCAGATAAGATATGAGACCTATTGTGCCTCTTCCTTTAATATTTACTCCTTCATACAATTGCTGTGCTATCCTCATCGTCTTCTGTGTTGAAAAATTCAATTGTTTTGATGCTTCCTGCTGTAATGTACTTGTAGTAAACGGTAACGGAGCTTTTTTCGTTCTTTCACCTTTTTTTACATCGCTTACGACATATTTTTTACCTTCTAATTCTGATAATATAGTGTCTAACTGTTCTTTATTTTCTATATTAATTCTGCCATCTGCATCACCATAAAACTTCGATATAAGCGGCTTTTTGCTTCCCGGTACCTTAAGCATAGCATCCAAAGACCAATATTCCACAGGTATAAACGCATTTATCTCTTCTTCTCTGTCGCATATCATTCTGAGTGCAACAGACTGAACTCTTCCCGCACTTAGTCCTCTCTTAACCTTCTGCCATAATAACGGACTTATAGAATAACCAACCAGACGATCCAGCATTCTTCTTGTCTGCTGTGCATTAACCAGATTCATATTAATCTCCCTTGGCTGCTTAAGCGATGCCTTCACAGCAGGTTTTGTAATCTCATTAAATGTAATCCTCTTCATATGTTTTGACTCAAGCTTTAAAGCTGTAGCCAGATGCCATGATATCGCTTCACCTTCACGGTCCGGGTCAGTTGCGAGGAACACTTTATCTGCCTTTTTAACTTCCTTCCTGAGTTCTGCCAGCTTTCCGCCTTTACCACGGATGGTAATATACTTAGGCTCATAATCATTATCAACATCTATGCCCATGGTACTCTTAGGTAAATCACGGACATGACCGTTAGATGCAACTACATTATAATTACTGCCTAAAAATTTTTTAATGGTATTTACTTTTGCAGGTGATTCCACAATCACTAAATACTTAGCCATAACTAATGTCCCCTTTTGAATATTCTCATATATTTTTAATATAGTAATTCTTAGCATATTCTGTTACCAAATCCATTAACTGAAGCCGTACTATCAGCTGTGTTACATAGGAAATATCATAGCCTGTAACTTTTGAAATCTCGTCAATACTTTTTGGTAACAAATCGAGACAACTATACACCACTTGTAAATCTTTTTCAAGCATAATTTTATTTTTTCTAAAAATTTCATCATTTTGAATGTAATTTACACCCAATTCTTCCAATATATCATTTACGCATGTAACAATACCTGCACCACTTTTTATCAATCTGTTACAGCCAATGCTCAGACTGTCTCCGATTCTTCCCGGTACTGCAAAAACCTCTTTTCCCTGATCCAGTGCCGTCTCTACCGTGATAAATGTCCCACTTTTTTCCTTTGCTTCCACCACTACTATTATATCTGCCAGACCGCTGATAAGCCTGTTACGCTGAGGAAATCTGTAAGGAAGCGCCTTGCTTCCCACCGGATATTCAGATATAACGCCTCCTCTTTCAATGCTTTTTGTAAATATTTCTATATTTTCTTTTGGATAACAGATATCAACACCGCAACCTAATATTCCAAAAGAATCTCCACTGCCTGACAGAGCACCTTTATGAGCGGCTCCATCTATCCCTCTTGCCATGCCGCTTATAATCTGTACACCATGTACTGATAATTCTTCTGCAAGCTTCATCGCTATCGTATAACCATAATTGCTGCATATTCTTGCACCAATAACAGCCACTGCCGGCTTATGTATATCCGGAAGCCTGCCCCTGACATACAACGAGTACGGAGGATCATAGATTTTTCTCAATCTGTCAGGATAGTCTTTATGTTCAATATGTACAAATCTAATCCCTTTACCGGATAATCTTGCTAATTCATCCTTTACCTTTCGGGTATCCCTTCCTGCGAGTATCCTGTCAGTATCTTCTTCACTTATTTTATCAACTGTCTCTATAGCTTTTCTGTCAGCCAAAAACACATTTGCAGGCGTTTTAAATCTTTTTAATAAGTATGATATTTTTTTATTCTCAATTCCTTTTATATTCGTAATCCAATACCAGTATTCATCTGTAGTAAGTGCATTATCGTATATTCCCATATTATGTCTATTCCTTCCCTGTGAAAACTCTGTAAACAATTGCTTCTTCGACATGTTTTACAAGAATCTCATCACTTTCATCCAAATCTGCAATAGTTCTTGCAATCTTTAATATCTTATAATATCCTCTCGATGTAACACCTAACCGCTCATAAGCATTCTTAAGAATGCGCTCTCCTTTATCGGAGATTTTGCAATATCTTGCAATATCCTTTGGCATAAGCTGTGAATTATATCTGATACCTATATCTCTGTATCTGTGTATCTGTCTTTCACATGCCTGCTCAACTCTCTCTTTTATAGTATGCGAGCTTTCTCCCTGCTTCATATCTGTAAGTTCATCGTAACCTACTCTATGTACATCTATGCATATATCAATTCTGTCCCGAATGGCACCACTGACTCTTGACTGATACTTTCGCACCTCTTCCTCCGTACATCTACATCTTTCTCTGTCAGGATAGTATCCACATTTACACGGATTCATAGCTGCAACAAAAAGAAAATCACATTCAAATTCATATGTTCCCGTATTCCTGGTAATAACCATTTTTTTCTCTTCGAGAGGCTGTCTCAGTGTATCGAGAACCTGCGGGCTAAATTCTGGAAGTTCATCCAGAAACAGTACACCCTTGTTTGCTAAGGCAGTCTCACCCGGCTTCGGATAGCTGCCACCACCGGTCATTCCTGTCATGGTAATAGTATGATGTGGTTCTCTAAATGGTCTTCCTCCAATCATACAACCGTCTTTTAGCAGTCCTGCTATACTGTATATACTTGTAATATCTAATAATTCTTTTTGGGTAAGTTCAGGCATGATTCCGGTAATTCGCTTTGCAAGCATTGACTTGCCGCTTCCCGGCTGCCCGTTCAGAAGTATATTATGATTTCCAGCAACTGAAATCTCAATGGCTCTCTTAGCTAAATCCTGTCCATGAATTTCGTTGAAATCATATTCACATTTATCGTATATTATGTAGTTTTTTTTTACTTTTCTCTCTCTTGCCTGTCCCGAACATATATAATCAATCGTCTCATTCAGTGAATTAACCGCTATAATGTTCATTCCATCAACACATGCTGCTTCACTGTAATTACCCACCGGAACAACACAGGTATGAATTCCATGATTCTTCGCCTCTATGACTATGGGTAATATCCCACTTACCGGTCTGATACTTCCATTAAGTCCCAATTCGCCGATGAAAAGGCTGTCCTTAATATTCCCATCCCTTATCATATCGTATGCCCTGAGTATGGCTATGGCTATAGGCAGATCAAAATGAACGCCCATCTTTCTTATGTCTCCAGGTGACAAATTCACTATAATTCTGCCGGGGCTTAGATTATATCCCGAATTCTTAATAGCTGATCTGACCCGCTCCTTAGCTTCTCTGACCTCAGATGACAACATACCTACCATACTAAAATATGGCATACCTCTTGAACAATCTACTTCCGCATTGACAAGATGTGCTCTGGTACCATCAACGGTACCTGTAATAACTGTATAAAAAATAATAACCACCTTACTTCACTTTTTGTATTTGTTGTTTATTTATAATATCATATTTTCACATATTGTCAAGTGCTTTTTACTAATTATTTAATGAACGTGTCAGTACAATAGTGTAGCTGTCGAAAAATAACCAGACCAAATGAGCAGAATGTTTGCCTGAGAGTGCGTATCTGAAAACACAGGCGTAGCGGGCTACGTCGAGGCTTTCAGATATGTGCTATCGGGATAAACAGACAAGCATTTAGTCTAGTATAGTCGTTTTAAATTAACGGGGATTTATATTTCGGATATGATTTCACTCTGCAAGGCGGAGGAATGAGGCGTAGCGGGGGCTACGTCGATTGACGTGGGCGTTGCAGATGGAATCATAGACAAATATAAAGTGGGGGTATTTAAAAACGACTATACTAGTAGATTAAATAATAAATAACTGACACGTTACACAGCGAAATCCGTTGGGGCAGCTTCTCTTACGTATGTTTTTCTGATAATTTTAAAATGATACGTAGGATTCTGCTTTTTACTACGTATCATTTTATAAATACTCAGAAGTGATACGTAGGATTCTGCTGTTTACTACGTATCATTTTATAAAAACTTCAAAATAATACGTAGGATTCTGCTGTTTACTACGTATCATTTTATAAAAACTCAAAAGTGATACGTAGGATTCTGCTCTTTACTACGTATCATTTTACAAAAACTCCAAAATAATACGTAGGATTCTGCTCTTTACTACGTATCATTTTACAAAAACTCCAAAATAATACGTAGGATTCTGCTTTTTACTACGTATCATTTTACAAAAACTCCAAAATAATACGTAACATAGATTAACTCTACGTATCTATCATAGAAAAATTAAAATAGTATGTAAAACCACTGTCACAGATGTATGAATACTCATAATCAACCAAGTGTATCAGTTACTTATTATTCGCTACACTAGTATTGTCGTTTTAAATTTACAGGGTTTTATATTTCTGATATAATTTCATTCTGAAAGGCTGATGAATGAGGCGTAGCGGCTACGTCGATTGACGTGGGCGTTGCAGATGGAATTATAGACAAATATGAAGTGGGGGTATTTAAAAACAACTATACTAGTTTTGCTGTATATAATCCCATAACGTTTGGAATTAATATGCAATCTGGAATTATTGAACTGACTTAAAACGTCGATATTATATGATTGTATAATTTGTAGAATCTCCTGAAAACATGAGTCGCAGTACAGTAGTGTAGTCCACATTTAATAACTTTACTTTATATTTTTCTGTAATATATTTTGAAAATTCTGATGTGACGGTAGCTTTTTCACCCATATATCAAAATAATTAAATTGGAGTGAGTAGAAAACTCACCTATTATGTATAATCTACAAAAATAGGTGAGTTTGAAAATTTGCAATAAATCACCATTCACCCCAAAAGCTAAAATTGTCAAAACAGGTGACTGATTTTCAAGTACAAGTGATTATAAAAATTTCAATTCAAAAATGCAACCCAGTATAGTCATTTTACAAAGTAATAATTCCAAACTCTTCAAGGAGTTTCTGTATATATTCTGAATGCTTACAATTTTCTGTATATCAGAGAGTCTTCCTGTTCTTGACAGAGCATCGATTAATTTTATAATTTCTTCTCTGCCTTCTTCTTTTTGTTATGCAAAAGTTCTTGCTTCATCATATTCTGTAATACACATACTCTTAACCTCCGCTCTATTTGCAAATATAAACGGTTTAATAATTGATTCTTCAGGTAATTTATCGATTGCTAAATCAACCGCTTCCTCTAATGACATAGTTTTCTTATTTTTTTTCATTTATTAACTCTCTTCTCTTAACAATCTTATACCATTTTAAAAGGAGTGTCGTGTGACATTCGTGCAAAAAATCCCGCACCAGCTATGTTGAACAGAAACAGCCTACAATAGAAAAATTCAATTTAAAAAAAAGAGTTTCGCACCAGCAACGATTAATTGCTAATGCGAGAACTCTTTTTTATTATTTAGCTAAGATTAAACAATGATCTTACAACTACCTTTGCTGATGCAAAGCTGTACTTGGTAAGTATATCTGTTGTTGATTTATACTTATCGTATGTCTTTTGGTTTATCGTGCTTACAACAAGTCTGTATCCATCATCTTCAAACAGTTTTGCAACCTTCTTGCCCTCTGACAATCCAGAGCCACCGTGAAGTGATGTGTAGAAGTCTGCAAGGTCTGAGTATGATAAGTAGAATGTTGTCTCTTTTCTGTTTACAAGCTCAGTACCATCAATGTTAATAGTATTACCTGTTGCATCCTTAAGTAATGAAGTAGTTCCACCGCCAAATGCAGGCTGGTTCAATAATTTATCTGTGCCGTCATCATATCTTCCATTATTATTCTTGTCAAGGAAGATGTATGCATTTAAGAAGTCGTGCTCTAATCCTGCCATCTCATCGTAGTCAGTAGCCTTAAATGTTACTTTAAGCGACTTATCAGTCTCGTATGCATATAAAACATCCTCTTTACCAGATGCTGTTGTAACAGATACTGAATCAGTATATGTCACGTCCGGTGCAAAATTTCCAAGCTTGATAGCTGCTACTACCGTATTTACAAACAACAGACACTCGTTAGCTCCAGTATCAATCTTTCTATGTCCTGCACCAGTGTATGTAATATTACCTCTTGAATAGATGTAATAGTTATTTGAACCATCACCCTTGGTTGCATCATAGTAAGTTCCATTATTACCACTTAGTGTGTACCACACTGTTGTATCGTCATCCTCTACATCCAGCTTTGTATACTGGAAGTGGGTGTCAGTACCCAATGTAATCTCATCTCCGATAACGAAAGGATAGATAGCAATCTGTCCCTTATTGGTGCATTCAGATTTTCTTGTAATAAGCCAATCACCATACGCACTTTTACCAATACGCGACGAACCGTTCATATAAGGCCAATCATTCTCATTATGTGAATACCAGAATAACTGACCGTCTACGTAACCTCTCATCGCACTTAAGTATTCAAGATCCGGATCTGCAATCTGTGAATCATCTATCAGATACTTTCTTGCATTGTACAATGATCTTGTAGGCTTGTAAAGCCACGACAAATAGCTAAACGATCCTGTTGAACCCGCCGGTGCATCAACTATTGCATCTGATGAGAATGATGCTCCATATGCATCCATTCCAAGTATACCTCTTAAGTATGAAGTATTATATCTTGCAAAATTGACTGTATAACTGCCTGATCCACTACTTACACTGACACTTCCTGTTCCGTTTATGTAGTAGTTAAATGAAGTAATATAACTTGCATTATCATGTGCAAACAACAGTGAGTGGTCTAATCCTCCGTCTTCTGCCTTTGTAGTAAAGTAGTCAATGTTCTTCAAACAATAAATATTGTTGACATCAAGTCCTACGTAACTGTCGGAATATCCAAATACAATCATGTCATAATCCTTATT
Source organism: uncultured Lachnospiraceae bacterium (assembly GCA_902786515.1). Lineage (GTDB taxonomy): Bacteria > Bacillota > Clostridia > Lachnospirales > Lachnospiraceae > UBA2821. The sequence goes on from CADADA010000001.1 coordinate 98,998, forward strand.
ATTATCATCAGAACTAGAGCGTCTTACGGCCAAATTGTTCAATTTACCAACTTTAATTCTCTGGTCAGATATAGGGTCATATGAATCATTACAATCCTTCCAGTTATTTACGAAATCCGGATACCATATTTTGTCAACCCTTATATCATAATCATCAATATTTTCTTGATACCTATCAATCATCGCAACGAAGTCAAGTGTTGAATTCTTACAGCTTACCCACAACACGTTAACTTTCTGCTTTGCCTTATCAAATGCTGAGTATCCTGTATATCTCCAATAGTTAGAGCTGTTCGTCTTGTTTACGGCTTCAAGTCTCCATGGTACAAAACCTTCTACACCGCCAGGCCACTTACTATTCTTAGTAGCTACGGTAATCTGTCCTGTCTTCATGTTGAAATATGTATCCGCAAGATCAAGCTCTACCGTTCTGTCTGAGTTAAAGTTACCTGTACCAGATTTATCAATATACATGTGGAACTCATAGTTTTCTTTAATCCACTCTAACGGATTAGCTACATTTATATTTGGTTCTAATGTAAAGTAGCAGGTAGCTCCATTTACATCTTCTTTATTACCGATACTTCCTAATGATAACAGGTTACCATTTTTGTCTCTGTCATATTCCTGTGGTGTATGAATAACCTTAAAGTCTACCTGAACGTTTCTCTGTATAGCATATCCAAGTCCGCCCTTGTATTTCTCATCAGCTGCAAGGAAAATCGGATTCTTTCCGGTTCTTGCATTTGAAACACTTACAAGACTTGCATAGTCACGTCCGTCTCCAAACTGTCCTGCACCAAGGCTCTTAGCCTGCTGTATAAAGTTATACAGCTTTGTATGCCTATCAAGATATCTCCATTTAGATGCCACATCATAAGAAGCACCTGCTGCGTTGATTGCAGTACAATCACTATAATCATCAGCGTCTAACAATCCATCGGCAAATAATATCGGATATCCGCCCTTTACATAATCAAGCAAATCTTCCATCCTGGCAACCGTAATATCATTTCCTGATAATCTGGTCTTAATGTATGAACCAGAGTTCTGTACATAGTATGTATTTAGGTCTTGATTCAAAGCATTCTTTCCGTTCTTAAATTCCGCAAAGAAATATGTCTTCCAAATTCTATTATCATTTTGAACAGTAGAGTTTACACCACTAATCAATTTATAGTCAGATGCAACCGTTCCTCTTAAGGATGAACCTACTTCTCTTTCCTGTCCGATTCCCATGTAGACAAGACCATTCATATAATAGCTCTCTGTCATTACGGTACTGGTACCGAAATATGTTCTCTTAAGCTGTGTGCCGTCAGCTGCTTTATATGTCTTTGTATTCATATATCCCGGATTTGTTCCAAAATATACCATGTCGTATGTTCCGTTTAATCCCTCATGGCGGGTATTAAACTCTCTTACACTGATAGTCTCAACTTTGAAATAATCAGTATAGTTCTTCTCTGTCATTGCCGGCAATTCAACTCTCATCCAGTCAGCCAGCTTTTTGATATCTTCGTAAGTACCAAAATCGCTTATACCGAGACCACCGGAAGGCTGTATCTCAAGAATCTTAAATGGAAGGCTCTGAAGCTGGTTCATGCTGATTCCCATGATTTCTCTGATTACTTCTGCCTTTGTCTCTCCGCTTCCATCCTTGATAACATATTTCTTCACAGGTTCCTTATCAGACTTTGTGAAGTTTGTAGCCGTTACCGGTGAATATGACCATCTCTTCAACTGCTTACTGTAAGTATTTGCCGCACTCGTAACATTAGCATCACTTGACGGGAAACTTGAAGAATTTGTTATATAAAACATCATTCCATCAGTTATAGTTCCCGTATATAATTCAGTATAGTTAAACTGTTCCCAGTCAGATCTGTTGATATAGAAATATATCTGGCTTGTTGTAACAGGAACATCAACATAATATGTGCACATATAATACATATTTGTCTGATAATTGCTACTGTTATAATTCTTAGTCATATCATATGTAGATGCCTGATTTATCTTTATCTGCTCTGTCTTGGCATTTCCATCGATATCAGTATACTTAATCTCAGCACCCTGATATCCTGCGGCTGCAGACTGATTCCACCAGTTATTATTTCCACCCAGGTCTTTTGTACATATATATACTCTTACATATGACTGTGTAACCTCTTCGTATGTAGAAGAAATTGCCTTACCGTTATAGTCTTCTGCCTCGAATGCTTTACCTCCAAAGTATCCGTCATCTTCTGCTGTCGGTACATATGCAAATATATTATCTTTCACGTAACTGGTTCCTGCCTCTGCTAAAAGAGAACCGTCTTCGTTATATACCCTGCCAACTACAGCCGGCTGAATGAAATTTGATTTGTCAGCTGCCGCTTCATCAGCATAACTGTCGCAAAACGTTCCTGCAAACCATTCCGCAGTAGTAGAACCACCTACAACACCATTTTCATCAATACTTGATCTCACAGAATTGAAATAATCAGGTGTCATCTGTCTCAAAACTAAAAGCAACTTATACATATTATTGCTGCTTCCTGGAGCTGTTGTGTAATCTCCAAGTGTTTTTGATGACAATAATTCTGTATTGTACATTAATGCAATTCCATCTGATGTAATCTTATCATACACCTCCAAAGCTGCAGACCATGAAGAAATATCACAGGATACGTCATTAGAACCTATCTCATTATTAACATATTCAAGCAGGTCATTCTTAATCTTGTCGATAGAATATGACCAGTCAAAACTGCCGTCCGGATTTTCCACCTGTGTAGAAAGAGCACCTTCACTTAATTCACCAAGTCTTGAAATATATTTATCAAGGTTATAAGACTTATATTCTGCTAAATCCATGTCCTCAAAGTACTTTTTAAAAGTAGCAGGATCTTCTGCAGCAATCTGTGTAGGCTTACCTGCAAGATTTGAAACTGTCATATATGCATAAAGTTTCTGACTCTCGTTTATGGTAAGAATATAATTAATCCCAAAGTAATTATATATATCATCTATCATTGACTCATCCAAGGCTTCATAAACACCTATAAAGCTATCGGTGTATAACGAAAGATTATTATCTTTATATTCATAATCTCCTGATATACAATAGATACCTTTGATAGCCTTCTCAACATAAGGTTTAAAATCAAATCCGTCTATAGGATTACCATCAGCATCGAACGACTCAGGTAATGTCTTATTTGCAATATTCTTTAATGTCTCAATACCGGCATCACGATTAGCTGTATTTACTGCCGCAATACCTTTTATAATCTTCTTGTTTGTTCTAAGCCCATTTGCTTTAATGTATGTAATATAATCATCGCTGTTTTCATCTACAAATCCTGAGAAAGTACTTAACGCAGCTTTGAATCTTACAATATCATCATCTGTAAGAGTATCCGCATCAACATAACCTGCGACTATATTCTTTGCAGACCTCTTGAAATTTTCGTTGATAGTATTAATCGCATCTGTAATCTTTGCAACAGACTCTTCAACAGTAGCACCTGTAAGAGAATTTTTTTCAAGTGCAGCTATTCCGTTAATGTACTCATTCAAAAAGTGCTCATCACAATTGGTAACTCCTGCCATATCAAATGTATCAAGAGTTAATGCCTTTGCAGCTGATGTTCTTCCGGCTGCATTAGTAATAGCATTAACTGCAATCTCCTTTACTGACATTGCAGAACTGTAAGTACTTGCATAATTACATCCGTAATCACCTTTTGCTATACCATCTTTTCCACCATTCATAATCTGGTCATAGTAGTATAAAAGGTTCGGATCATAATCTGCTGAATTGATATATACAAGGTCTACACCTTCAAAGTCATCCTCTGACACCTCAGAAGCTGTAACAACTTTTACAGTTATAGTGTCGCCCTCTTCATACATATATCCATCCAGAACATTATCAGCAAACTTCGTACCACTTGTAGAATCAACTGAATAATTTCCAGGTGTTCCTGAAAGCTGATATCCTGTTGCATTCTTAAATTCAGTGAAATCAATGTCACCGGAATAAGCAGCTATTGCCTCATTTGTAATAGGAGCACTATCACCGCCGACCGTATAACCTAATATCTGCTGACCACGCTGTGCAACAATCTCAAGAATGGTTATATTCTTTTTGTATGTGTATGAAACCGTGCCGTCGTCATTCTGGGTCATCTTAAACACACCTGCAAGAATATTAGAACCAAGCAGTCCTGCAACACTTACGCATAGCAAAATTGCCGCCATAACAATGCCGGTAATTGTAATCATTTTTCTGTTTCTCTTAAAAAATCTTCTAGACATCCTGCATACCTCCTTTTACAATTTATTTGTTTCTGAATTTGTATTTCTTTACAATCCTATCAGTCTTACCATTTAATGTAACTTCAAACTCAACCTCAACAAGCCCTGATTTCTCACCGGCTGCCAATGCCGTCTTTACAGCACCCGTAGACGGATCAGTCTCGTACTCATCAAGTACATAAGCCACATTAAAAGCTGTCACATGTCCTGAAAGTAAATGTTTCTTTATGTCTGAACCAACTGAATCTGTCAAATCATACAAAGCCAGCTGACCGCTTCCGTCATAACAGACTTTCTGATATCCTGTATCGAAAACAGTCCACGTTGCTCCACCACCGGTAACAGAAGAAATATCCGACGAAGCTGCCTTACCATTTTCAACTGCATCAACTATAGCATTCTCAATAAATTGTGTTTCCTCCTGGAGTTCTGCAGCCTTACGACTCATATCGTAACTCCTTAGTCCCGTCAGCACAAACGAATACGCTGCAACAATTACGATGCACGATATCGCTAATCCAACAAGAAGCTCCACAAGAGTGAAACCCGAATCACTCATCTTTTCCTTATTCATATTTCCACCCTTTCTTATTCCTCGAAGAATTTACCTGTGCTTAACGCTAAACCAATAGTTTTCGTGTATTTTGTTCCTGAAGATACCTCTATACCATCTATATCGGTACTTCCTCCTCCAGATTTTACATATGCATTCTTAAATTTTCCACTTCTGGAATATTCAATCCATATGTAATCCCCGGAATTGAAATCAATCATCGTTCCTGATGATGCATTTCTTACCTTAAGCTTATTCTTTGAACCAAGGCTCTCAGATTCAAAGACATTGGCAGTCGGTGTAGGAGCTGAATACGCTGTAGCATCACAATCTTTTACAACATCTGCTATAATGTTGTTTCCGTTATAATACACAGCTACAGCCCACTGACCACCTTTTGAAACAGTCTGCGTTCTCGAAGAGGACATTGTATCCTCTATCGCTTTATATCCCTGTTTGAAATTACTCATTCCAATCAGACCGTATATTCCAACGCTTGCTCCGGTAACAACGCCCATAATAGCAATTGTTACGATAATCTCAATTAACGAAAAACCTAAATCCTTTTTATTATGAAGCATTGTTAACCCTCACTTTCTAAACTAATCGGCGTTCTTTCTCCAATTTTCCATCGTTAAAAATGTATCAAATGTAAATCCCTTAGCATCAAGACCTGATAACAGGTCACCATCTTTACTTATCAGCTTCGGTGTTGAGCTACCACTTAAAAGTGTGTGCATGAAATCCGACTTGCTTCTGATTAACTGAATCAAATCAGGATTTGCAGTAAATGTATGATCACCATCAATAGTAATATCACCGGCTGCTATAATCATACCTTCAAAATCACAGTCAATCTTAACATTACCTGTAGTAATCAGGATTCCGTAAGCTGTTGAACCTCCGCCTGATGCTGTTTTAAATGAAGAGGTTGAATAACTGCTGTCGTTCTTTCCGTCACCTCTTACTACAACTGCAAACTTATTTGATGTCATACGACACTTTGCAAGTTCTGAAGCAGAAACTGTAGGTACTATTGCATATGATGTTCCTGCCGGGAATGTAGTACTCGTATATTCACCAAATCTATAAACCTGCTCACTTGTAATTGAATCAAGCAAAGGACGGTTCAAGAAATTATCAAACGGTGAATTGTTTTCTTTTCCTGTCTCAATTACACTTGTAACCTTAGATGAAGAACCGACATTTGAAATAGTATTCTTGTCATCTCTGTCATCTGTTATATTATACATCATGTTTCCATAACGTGTTCTTACGTCCTTTATAATCTCACAGAACTCATCTTCACTGATACCGTTATCTTCGTATGGAAGATTTCTCTCTCCAACGATACCGCCGCCGACAACCTGCATTGTAGTACCAACTGTATATGATGTAGTGCCTGCACCTAAAGATAATTCCTTAACATCCATTCCGTGTTCAGCACCTATCGCCTCAAGCAATGTATTATAAGTACTTGTTGTCGTATTCTTAACCATCTCGGCTACTTTCTCAGTTAAAATCGCCGGATTATTTTCCTTCATATAGAAGTATACGCTGTTTGTTCCAACCAATTTTGCTATAACATTGTTGGTATCAAGACCAAGCTGAGCATAAAACTGATCCTTTGTGTAAGAATAAGTATTGAGTCCCGTAACAGATAAGAGCTGGCTCAAATCACTAGGATTACCTTTAATCAATCTGTTAGGATCTGCTGTATTCTGGTACTCAGCCGGATTATCCAAAAGATAAATCTTCTGATTTCCTTTTACTGAAACAGACTCACCTGTCATATATGTTGCACCTGATCCATCGGCAATACCTGTCGTCAAATCAATGTATGCTCTTCCTCCTACAACAAACTGCTTACCGCCATCAGTCGTAAGCTTAACATTAGCTCTGTCACCGTTTACGATAACGGCACTTCTCTGCTCATGTTCCATTACTGCGGATCCATCATCCCTGAATCCGGTTACTGCTGAACTGTTACTCTCAGATACGATGTTAGAATTAAGTCGTGATTCGTCTCCACTGTAACCAAATCCATAATATGAACCTGAAATAGAAACCGAATTATCGTTACCGTTTACTTCCAAATCGTCTTTTACGTAAGCTTCTCCATTAATCTTAGCATCTGCACTCTGACCTTCAAGAATCAAATCTTTTGTATATACTCTTAATGATTTTAACTTTGTAGGATCTGTAATGTATTTATTAGCTGTTAATGATTCTCCATTAGCCACTAATTTAGAACCATTACCACTTAATATGAACTTTCCTCTTGACAAAACATTTGAAGAATTTGTCTCAAATGTAGCATTATTGCCAATCCATACGCCTTCTTTGTCTACCCATTTATGATTCGTTGTTGTATTACTATAATTGTGGTAATCACCTGCAAATAAATTTCCGTTTAAGACAATCTTTGAACCGTCACCTACAACGATAGATGCCTTATCAAGATCAGAACTTGCGTCATCTCTTCCAGAAGCCTCACCACTTGCAACCAGTGCGTATTCAAAGAATTTATCATACTGCTCTTCGGAAATATCAGAAAAATCAAATTTTATATCAGGTACATCCACTACAAAGTCTGTTGTGATAGATGATATATATTTGTTGGTTCCTGATTCTCCTGTTACCTTTACATTTCTTATAGATATACGATCAATCTTTGAATCGCTATCCAAATCTTCATATATAAGATAGGTTGAATCAGCAGATGATGCTGCTACTATCTTACTTACCGTAATGGTAACACCAAGTGAGCTATATTTTGTCGTGTTGATATAACTATTTAAATTTGCTATAACATCATCAATCTGTGTAACTACGTTACTAAATGCGTAATCAAGATTTCCTGACGCATCTTTGTGATTCTGAAAATGTGCAAGATATTCATCTCTAAATATATCATCAGCTGAAGCCGACATGTTGTAAGTTGCACCTGATACCTGCACGTATGATGAAAGTGCCTTATTATAAGCCTGCTCTGCCGAATCAGATACTTCCTTACCTAGATTAGAATAAATATCATCTATAGCCATCTCAGTATAATAGAAATTCTGCTTCGTCTTTAAATTGCTCACCTTCATCCTGTAGTTGACAAACGTACTCTGCATGATAACCGTTCCGATTACACCAACTACAACGATACCGATTAATACGATAGCTAAGGTATCACCTTTATTATTCAGTTTTAATTTTTTAAAAAAAGACTTCATATAACATTCCTCCCTAGCCGAGTGACAGTTTTGTAGATGTAAATGTTGATTTCTTAGTGCCATGCTCTACTGTTACCGTAATGTCGTATAATCTGTTAGACTCAATTGTTGACAACAACGTTGAATCATAGGTTGATTCAATTGCAGTACCTGCAACGCTCAGATTCGTATAAACGTTACAAACTTTATCCGTTTTGTCCTTAATATAATTAACAAAACCAAATGTTGACTGCGTAGCTCCCGTATATTCCTTTATCTTAAAATTACTCGTCTGTAACTTATATGGAACATCATTCTGTGAAGCCAAAATCACATCTATCGGATCCGGATCACCAAAAGCATCATCCGGAAGATCAGCTTCCTCAATCTCATTATCTATCAACAGCTCATCATCATTACTCATCGCCGCATAAACCATGTACAAAGTTGCCGGTGGTGTATTTATATCGTATTTAAAGCTTTTACTGATAATATTCTCATATTTTACTACTGAGCCTGTATTATTGAAATATTCAATATCAAGACTGTATATATAATTTCCGTCCGGAGCAGTAGCTTCATATGTCGGATCATATTCAAGCTTTATAGTACATTTCCTATGGTAATTAGTTCCACCGTATGCAGCCTGAACCTTCGTATCGTTGATATAAAATGCAGATACTATCGACATAGTACTGTCTCCTTTGAGGTTCGATATAGTCGGCATATCACCGTTAATAACCGAAGAAGCTGAAGGCTCAAGCTTAACACTTGCCTTGTATCCTGCAGGTACTCCTACAAGTGACTGCAAGTCAGAATCTGACAAATTAAATGTATGTATCGTATTTGTCGGATCCATTGTATATGCAAACTGACTCTCAAGCAATTCCAAAGGCTTTGCCTTAAATTCTTCTGCAATTTCCTCCGCTACATCCGCCGAATTCTGACTTTCCGAACCCTTTAAGTTATTATTACCTGCAATAACGAAAGCTGACAAAAAAGGAGCTACAATAATAGCCAGTATTGCCACAGTAATAATTAACTCTACTAGTGTAAAACCTCTGTTTCGATTCATCTCATCCATTATCATAATCTCCTTTCTCACAGTCACACTATTCTGTTGTAACCTGAACACCGAGACCACCGAGGAACAAATCCGTACGTCCTGATGCACTTTCAGGAATATCTACTTTAGTCTGTTTTCTGTCATCTCCTGTAATAGCATACTCCTTATATGAGCCGTTACATGTTACTGTGTCATTTGAAGTGTCACAAGTAAATGCGAAACTCTTAAATGCTCTTCTCTTACTTTCATCTGCAAGACTGTTTAATGCTGCTTTGATATTAGCATACGAACTTGTCATCGTAAAGGATACATCTGCTGAAACTCCTCTATAAGAAGGATCAACTGCAGTAGATGTTATAATAGGATCTGCCTCAACAGGATTACCGTCTGCATCTACTGTAGAAACAACCATATCAGACGTTGTCAATGATCCATCAAAAGCATATGACTCCTCTGGCTTTGTAAAAGTAGCTCTGTCAAGCATTATTCCAGTTGTTCCCTGAAGGTTATATAAATCCATCAATTCACCTTCATTTGTAATACCTGTATCAAACTTCTTTAATACTTTCTCATACTCCTTGTCAAATTCATCAGTTTTTTTCAAGTATTCATCCTTATGAGCATAATCTTCCTTAAGCTCATCTCTTCTAGCCTCTAACTCATCTATCTCAGCCTGTAACTCACTGTTCTTATTATTATATGCCGTGAATCCAAACATATATGAAAGAACAATTGCCACAATACCCAATACAACAACCAATAAACCTGTATTATTTGAATTCTTCATATTATTCAGCCTCCTCTGCAGTAGTTTCTGCTTCTTCAGTTTCTTCCTTTATCTGAGAATCTTTTAAAATATTAAACTGGATTGTATATGACACACCATTCTCTGGATCTTCTGCTACTGTTGTAACAATATTTCCATCTATGTTTTTGCACTTATCTAATGCAACTTTCATCTGTGCCACCTGCGACTTATCAGTTGCAGTTCCATTAATAACTACTAATCCATCATTAATATTCATATTACTAATTCTCACTGCTGAAGGCATTGACTTTTCCAACTCATCCAACAAAGGAACTGCCCATTCAGAGCTGTTCTCAGTAAGTTTATAGTAAGACTTTAGTGCACCAGCCTTTTCCTCTGCAATATTCATATCATTCTTGATAGCTTCAATCTCTTCATACTGTGCAATCTCATCATTTACTTTCTTCTCTTCTGACTTAAGAGATATATTTTTTACTAATGGTATAGCAGTCAATACTGCAGCAACCACTATAAGTCCCAGACCTGCCGCAATCAATTTTCCGTCTGCTGCCGCCGATGCAGCACCCTTTGATGCTACAGAAGCATCCTCCGCTGCATACGGTACAAAGTTTACCGGCGATATAGTAGCACCGATATTTGTCATGTACTGTCTGAGTCCCGTCTCAGGAAGTTTGATACGGTTATATGACTCAACATTTTTCAAAATCGTAACACGCTCTGCCGGCAGACTGGTCTCATTTGCAAACAATGTATCGATACCCATGATATCAGCACCGTCACCGATGATAACAATCTTTTGAAGAGGTGCATCCTGATTTCTTGATGAATAATATTCTATAACACGGTTAATATTATTTACAAGATGCTTTAATGATGCAGTAATCTCATCAGCATCCACATTATCTTTTACAAGCTTTGCTGTAGATAAGAGTTCCAAGGCAACTCTTGCCTTTACATTCTTGCTGTTCATTACTTCATTAAGCAGTGCAGACTCACCATATGGAATGGTTCTCTGTAACTGAAGCACATTATTGTTCATAACAGAAAGAATCGTGGTATCCATACCCATCTGAATAACAAGGTTAGGCTTTGCATCCGTCTGTATCTTGATAACCTGCAATGTACTGTTACCAGAATAATCCACGGCTGTTACTTTCTTTCCTAACACTTTTCCGAGATTATAATAACTCTGTACCATTGCTTCCGGAGCTGCATACACAAGTACTCTTAACTTCTTCTCATCCTTTGTATCCTTTGACTCAAGCAAAGTATAAGATAAAACGTAATCGCTTATGTTTACCGGGAAATAATCCGTTGCATTTGAATTAATCAAGCTCTGGATTTTATCCTTTTTAACTAAAGGAAGAACTACTTCCTTTGCAGCAACTCTTGAAGAAGCCAGAACGAAAGCGATACTGTCGTTGTTAATCTGCTCTTCCATCATTGCATTTCTGATAGATTCAGCTACAGCATTGATATCTCTTATAAGTCCGTCTTCAACGGCTCCATTTGGAGTCTGTACAGAGATAGCGTGCTTTACTAATACTGTTTTTTTCTTTACAATTTCTGATTCACAAATTTTAATAAATTCGCTTCCAACCTCAATGGTTAATTTTGTCTTTGATGCCATTTTAATAGCCTCCCTCTAGATTTTGTCATTACATAAACATATGTAAGTACCATCTTATTATTTGTTCACCACATACCATCGATATATAGATACCGAGTGATAAATATGGTCCGAATGCCAAGACTCTATCCTTATCTTTCACCTTCATAAGTGTTATATGAATGACAGAACCTAAAACGCATCCTAAGCCTAACGAAAGAATGATAAGTTTCCAGCCAAGTAAAAGCCCGGCTGCCGCCATAAGCTTTACGTCGCCTCCGCCCATGCCTCTTCCTTTCGTTATCAATAAGATTAACAGTAAAAATCCACTCACTGATACCATACCTATCACATAGCGATACCAATGAGGATAATCCACTATCAATCTAATAATTCCTAAAATACCGATGAAAATATTAAAGGACACCGGAATCTCGTACGTACGCCAATCTATAATACTGAGTGCCAAAAGTGCTGATGTGGCAAGACAGTACAATATACTTGTTATGTTAAATCCATTAGCAAGTACGATTATTCCATATAAAATTCCGTTCAAAGCCTCTACTGCAGGATACTGCCACGAGAGCTTTGCCTTGCAATATCTACACTTCCCTCTTAATAAAAGAAAACTGATAAGTGGTACTAAATCGTACCACTTAATCTGTTTTCCACATGACATGCAATGGGACCTTACAACCACTACACTTTCATTCTTAGGAATTCTGTAAATACATACATTCAAGAAACTTCCTATGATAATTCCATATATGATTGTAAGAACTGTAAATAACCATTGCATACCATTTATTCTCTCTTCTAAATTATTTTGTAGCTGTTGCGTTACCAAGATTTACTGTAATAGTATATCCTAACGAAGGATCTGTAGTGCTCTTTGGTGTAATAGTTGCTGATGCATATGAACTTGTTTCTTTACTCTGTGTGCTACTTGTGATTGCTGCATCAACAATACCAGCAAATGTACTGTTTGAGAATCCAGAACCAGTTGCTGTCCAAGTTGTTGTAATTGCTGCACCACCTGCTGTGATTAAATATCCATTAGTTGTCTCGTAATCAGTAATACATGTCTGCAACTGTGATGCTAACTCATCAGCATTCTTCTGATCAGTGTTCTTCTTAGAAGAACCAAGATACTTTGTTAAGTTTGGAGCAATAATCGCTACCAATACAGCCATAATAGCGATAACGATAATAAGCTCGATTAATGAGAAACCTTTGTTGTTGTTTGTGATTTTTTTCATAAAATCATCTCTCCTTTTCTTTTAAAAAATTTTTTATCTAAAAATGCAGTCTGCATTTTTGAACAATGCTACTTTACAGAAACAGCATTTCCTATCGTCACTGTCACCTTATAGCCATCCACAGCAGTTGTTCCTCTCAACGCAATGGTCGCCGTTGCTGAAGCACCCGTCTCCTTACTCGTTGGATCAGATGTGCACTGTGCATCTATCAAGGCATCCAAAACCGTGTTTCCACTATTAACGCTGTTTCCAGTCCACACCAAATTCATAGGCGCACCTCCTGTACCAATCAAACTCCCATAATTCACTTCATAATCCATTATACACGTCTGTATCGAAGAAGCTAAATCATCAGCATTATGAATATCAGTATTTTTCTTTGACTTTCCTAAATATTTTGTTAAATTAGGAGCTATAATCGCTACCAGCACCGCCATAATTGCAATAACGATAATTAACTCGATTAAAGAAAAACCTCCATCCTTTTTCATAACATCATTTCCTTTCGAAGATTAAACATCCCCGCCTCCTGCCATATCATACATACCAAACATTGGTATCAGAACTGACATGATAATTACACCAACGATACCAGCCATAACTACTATCAATAAAGGTTCTATAACTGCTGAAACCTGCTCTGTCGCAACCTCTACTTCCTCCTCAAAATAAGTAGCTGCTGTTATCAGCATATCTTCCATATTACCTGTTTCCTCACCTATTCCTATCATATGAATAATCATATTAGGGAATACCTGACTGTTTCTAAGTGGTTCAGATAACGGTCTACCCTGTGACACCTTATCCTTTGCATCCAGAACCGCATCTCTGAATCTTAAGTTTGGCATCGTCTTTGCCACGATATCAAGCGAATCAATCATAGACAAACCTGCCGCTGTAAGTGTAGATAAGTTTCTTGCAAACTGGGCTGAACCTGACTTTACTGTCATGTTGCCAAATATCGGTGCTTTTCTGGATATATCGGCAAATATATACTTACCGGTCTCAGTAGCACCAAACACCTTGAATGCAACAACCACAGCAACTACTATTGCAATTAACAAGTACCACTTATGTACAACTAAATCACTTAAACCTACTACAAATCTTGTAATTGCCGGCAATTCCTGACCCATATCCGCATACATGTCTGAGAATGTCGGTATAACGAGCACCATCATAACGATAACTACCGCTACTACTATAACCGTCAACGCAATAGGATATATCATTGACTTCTTCACAAGCTGTTGGATTCTCGTGCTCTTCTCGAACTGTGTCGCCATTCTGTCAAAAGATGTCTCTAAGTTACCTGATGACTCACCAGCCTCAACCATGTTAATCATCATAGATGGGAAGATTCCACCCTGCTGTCTCATACTGTTGGCGAGAGTATTACCCTGCTGAACCGAAGCTTTGACTGAAAATATTGCTTCCTGCAGTGCCTTGTTCTCTGTCTGGTCACCCAACATCTCAAGTGCATCCACAATAGGCACGCCGGCTGTCGAGATGCTTACAAACTGTCTACAGAATACACTCAAATCTCTTGTACTCGCTTTTTTCTTGCCAAACGATAGATTAATATCTTTGCTCAAACTTGATTCTGCCTCGACCTTAATCACCATCTGACCTTGTTCTTTAATTCTTGCAGCTGCCTCTTCTTTATCGGCAGCTTCGATGGAACCTTTAACCTCTTTTCCATCTTTATAAGCTACATATTTAAAACTAGGCATTTCCTCTCTCCTCTCTGTCTGTTCATATTATAGCACCTATTGTTCATAATTTCCATAGTTTATGCACATTGTTAATAATTTGTTAATAAGTTATCCATTTTCACTACATAAAGCCTCTAAGTCTCTTCTCAACTGCCTGTTTGTCTTGTGCAAATATCATAGCTTGCTCGCCTGTAATGCGTCCTGTTCTGTACAAATTGTACAAAGCGTCGTCCATCGTTATCATTCCGAGTTTACCATTTGTCTGAATCATAGACTGAATCTGATATGTCTTTCCTTCACGTATCATATTCTTTATAGCTGCATTTGCAAGCATTACCTCAAATGCTGCCACTCGTCCCTGACCATCTGCCGTAGGTATAAGCTGCTGTGATATAACGGCTTCCAATACCATAGAGAGCTGGATTCTGATCTGCTGCTGCTGATGTGTAGGGAATACGTCAATAATACGGTCAATGGTACTTGCAGCACCAATCGTATGCAATGTAGAGAATACAAGGTGACCTGTCTCAGCCGCCGTGATGGCGATGGATATAGTCTCCAAATCTCTCATCTCTCCTACGAGTATAACATCCGGATCCTCACGGAGAGCAGCTCTTAACGCGTTCGCATAAGACAAACTGTCAAGTCCGATTTCTCTCTGATTCACCATCGATAGCTTATGGTTGTGCATATACTCTATAGGATCTTCCAACGTAATAATATGTGAAGTAAGATTCTCATTAATAATATTAATCATTGAGGCAAGGGTTGTAGATTTACCTGAACCTGTAGGTCCCGTAACAATAACCAGTCCTCTTTTCTTGTCATACAAGTCCTGCACAGACTGTGGAACGCCAAGAGAATTAGCTGTCGGTATCTCAACACCAACCACACGGAGGGCGGCTGCCATAGAACCTCTCTGCTTAAAGATATTTACACGGTATCTTCCTATCTGTGGCACTGAGATAGAGAAGTCAACTTCTCCTGTCTCATCGTATATTTCCTTACGTCTTCTGTCCATTATGCTCATTATAATCGGTTCTGTATCCTGAGGCATAAGTGCCGGATAATCCATGCTTATCAGCTTACCATGTACCCTCATCTTTGGTGGAACTCCGACCGTAATATGTACATCGGATGCATTATTCTGTGCCGCAATCATTAGTAGCTCTTCAATTGTAATCATATTATCCTCCAATCCAGATTCTATTCAGATTCGTAAGCAATCTTAAGTGCTTCTTTAAATGAAGTAACACCTTCAAGACATAATCTTACGCCACTGTCTTTTAATGTATGCATTCCCTCTTCTATAGCCGCTTTTTTAAGTTCATCAGCTCTAGCTCCGGCTGCAATCTTTATTCTTAAACTATTTGTTACTGCCATAATCTCATATACACCAATTCGTCCAAAATATCCGACACCACCGCAATTACTGCATTCAGTTCCGGGTTCATATATAGTAAGCGGTGTCATCTCATCCACTCCAAGAAGTCTCTTTTCCTCCGGAGTAGCCATGACCGGCTTTTTACATTCCGGACAAAGTCTTCTTACAAGACGCTGTGCAATTACTCCAACAAGTGAATCTCCAATCAGATAAGGTTCAATTCCCATATCCGCAAGACGGCTGATTGTACTTGCAGTACCGTTTGTATGCAGTGTACTAACAACCAAGTGTCCTGTGATAGCAGCTTTTACCGCTATGTCTGCTGTCTCACCGTCTCGAATCTCTCCGATCATTATGATGTCCGGATCCTGACGCAGGATTGAACGAAGTGCCGCTGCAAATGTCAGACCGGCTTTTTCGTTTACGTGTACCTGATTGATTCCTTCCATGTTAGCCTCGACAGGGTCTTCAACTGTTATAATATTAACATCTTCTGTATTCAATTCACTAAGTGCCGTATAAAGAGTTGTTGATTTACCGGAACCGGTAGGACCCGTTACAAGAATAATTCCATGCGGGTTCTTCAGTATTCTGTCAAATTTCTCCAGCTCTTCTGCGTTAAATCCAAGGTTCTGCTTATCTCTTGTAAGGTTTTCCTTGGAAGTAAGTCTCATAACTATCTTCTCTCCATTAATAGTCGGAAGGATAGATACACGGACATCATACTCTCTTCTGTCAACAGTCATCGCGATACGACCATCCTGAGGTTTTCTCTTTTCAGAAATATCCATACCTCCGATAATCTTGATACGTGCAACAATAGCCGACAAAAAATCAATATCGTACTTGGCTACTTCGACTAAAGCACCATCAATACGATACCTTACTCTGACTTCATATTCCAATGCTTCTATGTGAATATCACTGGCTCTTCGTCTTACACCCTGTTCAAGAATACTTCTAACCAACTGAACAATAGGTGAATTCTCAACTGAATCATCTTTTGCTGCTTCTTCTTCATTCTCGAATCTTGCTTTGTCTTTCTCCCTCTCTTTACGGAACTGTTCCGCAGCTGCCATCGCCTTGGTTGCACCGTAGAGTTTATCAATCTGGTATTCTATCTGTGCTCTCGTACTAAGTACAGGATCTACCTGATAATTAGTGATGATGGAAATATCATCAATCGCGAGAATATCCATAGGATCTGCCATGGCTACTCTGAGCACATTAGGCACCAACTGATCAAATTCAAACGGTATCAGACAATTTTTCCTGATAAAGTCTTCGTTCAGCATCTTACCGATGCTTTCGTCAATCTTTATCTTTCTAAGGTCAATATACTCGATTCCCAGCTGGTCACAAAGCACGTCAATCACGGTCATCTCATCAACGTACCCCAATGCAACTACTGTCTCACCAAGCTTTAGTCCTTTATTCTTTTGTTCCTGAAGTGCTGTCTGTAACTGTTCTTCTGTGATCAACCCCTTTTGAACTAGGCAGTCACCCAAACGTATCTTGTTATATCTTGCCATACTCTTTCATTCCTCTTCATACTTTTTCAACCTTTCACAATTTTATCACATTTTCCACACAAAATAAAGTATTTTTTAACATAATGACTTGTCCTATTTTTAACTTTAGAAGTTTTTTACGAAAAAAATTTATATTTTTGTGTATTATTTTCTTTTGTTCCTTTCTATATTATAATAACTCTTCCATTGCTTTTTTTAATTTGCAAAGTGCTTTTTTTTCGATTCTGCTGACATAACTTCTGGAGATTTGAAAATGTTCGGCAATCTTGCTCTGTGTGTATATTTCACAGTTGTAAATTCCATAACGGTGACATATAATGTATCTTTCGCGTCTGTTAAGTACTTTAAAGAATACACGGTTAAGTTTTTCAATATTCCCTTTTAATTCGCACTTTTCATATATCTGTTCATCATCTGTCTCTATCAGATCAATCAGGCTTAAGTCATTGCCGTCTTTATCTGTTCCAATGGATTCAAACAGTGATACTTCTTTTGAGTGTTTCTTGTCATTTCTAAACATCATGAGTATTTCATTTTCAATGCATCTTGAAGCAAAGGTTGCAAGTCTTCCCTTGTCGATATCAAAATTATTAACCGCTTTAACCAGCCCAATTGTCCCTACAGATATCAATTCTTCAAGGCTCTTACCGCTTGGTCTGTATTTTTTTGCTATATGCGCCACGAGTCTCATGTTCCTCTCTATCAATATTTCTCTTGCACGGTCGTCTCCCTGCATATATTTATCAAGATAATGCATTTCTTCCTGTCTAGTCAGTGGTTCTTTAAAACTCTTCAAAAAAAGCACCTCGAAGCCTCTTTAACTACATAATATGTCAAAAGAAAGCTCTTAGTGCCTTTCCAAAATATTATTTTTCTTTTCTTCTTAAGATATCAAAATCTTCAAGCGGCATATCAAGATTCACATATATCATCTGCTTAGGGTGTGGACAGGATTCCATCTCATTTCCCTCCTCGTCATATATGTTCACCACTTCTCTTACAATGTTTTCACCCGAAGGCTTCATTACCTCTATCTGTTCACCTGCTGAGAACTTATTTTTTTGTTCAATCAGGTAGCCTAAGCCTTCTTTGTATCCCTGAACCAGTCCCAGATAGGTATAATTTTTTTCATATGTATTGCTGTCATAAATCTGTGACTCTTCTGTCGGTTTATGGAAGAAGAAGCCTGTTGTATACTGTCTGTATGTGCATTTTGCTATCTCTTCTTTGTAAAAAGGGATTCTCTGTCTGTAGTAATCAGGGTCTTTCAAATAATCATCTATCGCCATACGATAAGTTCTGGCTACAGATGCCACGTAGAGAGCTGTCTTCATCCTTCCCTCTACTTTAAAGCTGTCTATACCCGCTTCTATAAGTTCAGGAATGTATTCTATCATACACAAATCTTTTGAATTGAATATATATGTTCCTCTCTCATTTTCATATACCGGCATATATTCTCCCGGTCTTGATTCTTCCATTACGGCATATTTCCATCTGCACGGATGTGTACATGCTCCCCTGTTCGCATCTCTTCCGGTCATAAAGTTGCTTAACAGGCATCTTCCTGAATACGATATACACATAGCTCCGTGTATAAAAGTCTCTATCTCCATGTCATCAGGAATATTTGCTCTAATCTCACTTATTTCTATCAGCGAAAGTTCACGGGCAGTCACTACTCTTGTGGCACCAAGTCCGTACCAGAAATTAAATGTTCCGTAATTAGTATTGTTTGCCTGTGTACTTATATGGATATCCGTCTCCGGAATTATTTCTTTTGCAAGAGTAAATATAGCCGGGTCTGATATGATAAGTGCATCCGGCTTTACTTCTTTTAATTCGGTAAAATATTTCTTTACTTCTTCCAGGTCATCGTTATGTGCAAGTATGTTGGAAGTTACATATACCTTAACGCCCCGCTCATGTGCAAACGCAATTCCTTCCTTCATGTCTTCGATAGTGAAGTTCTTTGCCCCTGCCCTCAGGCTGAATACCTCGCCTCCTATATAGACTGCATCAGCTCCATAGAGAACTGCTACTTTCAATACTTCTATGTTATTTGCCGGTATTAACAATTCTATCTTGCGCATCAACTGATTTCCTTTCTTACACTTACCGTAATTCCGTCCCCAATGGGCACAACTGTAGTTTCTAAATCATTCCTATTTTTTAATTCATACAAAAAATCACGCATACGTCCGTGTATTGTCCGGTTTCTTCTTTCTATTCCATACCTTGATTTTACGATATCGCCTTCCTGCAGGACGTTATCGCATATGATGATTCCTCCGGTTTCAACTTTTTCAATAATCATTTCAAGGTAGTTCATATACTGACCCTTGGCTGCATCCATAAATACAAAATCATAGGTCTCTTTAAGTCCCGGAAGCACCTTTAATGCATCCCCTTCTATAAGATTTATTCTATCCGAAAATCCGGCCTTCTCAATATTCTCTCTGGCTATGGGGATTCTTTTTTCATAATTTTCTATAGTTGTTATTTTGCATTTCTCCGGCATAGCCGCAGCCATCAATATCGCTGAATACCCTATAGCCGTCCCAATCTCTAATATATTTGACGGTGCCTTTATACTAATCATGACTTTCAAAAAGCTTTCCATTTCTTTTCTTATGATAGGCACATCTGTCTTATGGGCATACCGCTCTATCTCATCACACAATTTACCATTAGATTTTTCAAGTGAATGTAAATACGTAACGATTCTTTCATCAACTATCAATTTACTGTTCCTCCGATGTCTCTGATGATGATAATATCTCTATTATCTCTTCACCGGATGCTGCATTACTGACATTGTAAATGCCCGGCTTGAATTTTGCTTCGTACAAAAATGATTGTATACGGAATACGTATCCGTCGCCGATAACTTCTTTTCTTAAAAGTTGTTCCGTCACATCAGCCACAGTATCACCTTCCGACACCACGACTTCGATTTGCTCGCCCGGCGCTTCCTTATATCCTTCTTTAGAAAAAATCGTTCTTCCAAACTGATAACTTTTGTTGCCGATTATATATATGACCAGTATGATAAGCAAATACACTGCCGCTTTTAACGCCATTTTTATTAAACTGTTTCTCATCCTGCACCGGCCTTTCTATTCCAGAAAATTCATATCCATCTCTATGCTTTCCGCTATAATAGATGTCACCTTTCTGACTTCCCTGCATAAAAGATATTCTGCATCAAGAAATTCTTTTGCTGTCTGATTATTAATAACATGATTAAATTCTGATATAAGCTGATTTATGGAATTTTGCATGTTCTCATCAGGATTATTCTGAATATAGAATCTTCTCTTTCTGTATTCGTTCAAATTTCTCAAAAGTTCCGCATCTTCTTCCAATTTTCTTCTTGCACTGTCGTATTTTGAATATATATCACTGCTAACAATGAGTTCTGAAAGTTCTCTTGCTTTACTCTCAATCTCAAACATCTTTTTCCTCCTCTTTTAAGATACTTCCATTATAATCGGAAGTATCATAGGACTTCTTTTCATCTTCTTCCACAGATATTCACTCAGGCTGTCTTTTACTACCATCTTAATTTTTCCCCAGTCTGAAACTCTGTGACTTAAGCATTCCTCCAGTGCTTCAGACACAACTCCTTTTGCTTCTTCTATAAGATTTTCAGACTCTCTGACGTATACAAATCCTCTCGTCACGATATCCGGTCCTGATAACAGAGTGTTGCTGTATTTTTCCAATGTCATAACTACAATCAATATTCCGTTTTCTGCAAGATTCTGACGGTCTCTTAAGACAATGTTTCCAACATCTCCGACACCGAGTCCGTCTACAAGCACTCCTCCCGCAGGAACTCTGTCTATGATATCAGTTCCTTCTTCACCAATGCTTAACACGTCTCCCGACTCCATAATAACTACATTTTCTTTTGGAACGCCCATACTCTGTGCAAGTTCTCCATGGACCTTCAAATGTCTGTATTCACCATGTACAGGTATCGCATACTTTGGTTTTACAAGTGAATATATCAGTTTAATCTCTTCCTGGCAGGCATGACCTGAAACGTGGGTGTCTTCATGTATTACATTTGCACCCTTCATTGACAATTCATTGATTACCCTTGCCACCGCTTTTTCATTTCCCGGTATCGGAGAAGAGCTTAAAATCACCGCATCTCCCGGTTTAATGGTTACTTTCTTGTGAATTGAGGCAGCCATTCTTGAGAGTGCCGCCATAGATTCTCCCTGACTTCCGGTGGTTACAAGTACAATCTGCTTATCAGCGTAATTTTTCATCATATCTATATCTATCAATGTATTCTCAGGTATCTTTATATATCCCAATTCGCTGGCTATATTGATTATATTTACCATGCTTCTTCCTTCAACGATTACTTTTCTGCCGTATTTGTATGCTGAATTGATAATCTGCTGAACTCTGTCCACGTTCGACGCAAATGTCGCAATGATAATTCTGTTCTCTGTATTTTCCGCAAATATATGATCAAAGGTTCTTCCTATGGTCTTTTCCGACATTGTAAATCCCGGTCTTAGTACGTTGGTACTGTCACACATAAGTGCCAGAACTCCTTTTTTACCCAGCTCTCCGAATCTTGTAAGGTCTATCGCATCTCCAAATACAGGTGTGTAATCTATCTTAAAATCTCCTGTATGGACAAGGACACCTGCAGGTGTAAATATTGCCAGAGCCGCTGCATCAACAATACTGTGATTCGTCCTTATAAATTCTATCCTGAAGCATCCGAGATTAATCGATTGTCCGTACCTTACGATTTTTCTCTTCACAAGGTTGAGCATATTGTGCTCTTTTAACTTTCCATCTATGATTCCTATGGTCAGCTTCGTCGCATATATAGGAACATTTACTTCTTTAAGAACATATGGTATCGCACCTATATGGTCTTCGTGTCCGTGGGTTATAACAAATCCCTTAACTTTATCTATATTCTCCTTCAGATAAGTTACATCCGGTATAACCAAATCAATTCCAAGCATGTCATCATCCGGAAATGATAGTCCGCAATCAATGACTATAATGCTGTCCTCATATTCTATAGCAGTGATATTCATTCCAATCTGATCTAATCCGCCCAAAGGAATGATTTTTATCCTTTCACTATTCTTTATTTTCTGTTTCAAAACTATACCTCCATTATTATTTTTCTATCTTTGCATCATCTATTAACTCCGTGAATATCTTTGATACGTATTCCAACTCAGTATCATCTTCTACCACGATATAATTTGCTTCTTCTGATTCCTTATCAGATATATCTTTTAATATATACACTTCCACTTCTTCTGCGTCCTCATCATCCGAATCCGTAACCAGCAGATATCCGGTATTATTAATAACCGTTTCTTCTATCACATAAACCGTACTCTCTTCGCCTTCTTCATCAACAAATGTCAACTGACCGTACATATGCCTTCCTCCATTATTCAATTATTTGTATTATCGCAATATTCAAGATACCCCTGCAATATTAATGCAGCAGCTATCTGATCTACATATTTTTTTCTGTTCTCACGACGCACTCCGGCTTCTATCATCGCTCTGTCGGCTGCAACCGTCGTCAGCCTTTCATCCCACATAATAACTTCAAGACCGGTTCTGCGTTCAAGCATCTCCTTAAACGCCAGAGTCTTTTCTCCTCGTTCTCCGACTGTATTATTCATATTTTTAGGAAAACCAAGTACAATCTTTTCGACTTTATATTCTTCGATAATCTCTTCTATCCGACGAAGAGTTTTTCTCAATTGATTCTCCGATTCACGCCGCACAATCTCAAGCCCCTGAGCAGTGATGCACAATTCATCCGATACCGCTACACCGACTGTCCCGGAGCCATAATCCAACCCTAATATTCTCATTGTAACTACTCTTACTTCTTTTCTTTTAATCGCTTATTGATATAATATGTCAATGCTTCTTCAATCAATTCATCACGCTCTACCTTCATGATAAGGCTTCTCGCATTATTATGACTGGTAATATATGTCGGATCTCCTGACATAATATATCCTACAATCTGATTAACCGGGTTATAGCCCTTCTCTACCAGTGCCTGATATACCCTTTCCAAAACTTGTCCCACTTCCAGCTTTGTCTCTACCGGAACTTTTACATACTGTGTGTTGTTTAAATTTTCCATGTAATTGCCTCCAAAATTCACGTTCGTATCTGATACGTTATATTTTAATATATAAATCAAATTTCGGCAAGTAAAATTTCATCGTTATAATAATCTGTCACTTTAACCCGTATGATTTTATTTCTGACGTCCTCATCTGATTTAACCATAATCTTTACATATTCTTTCGTATGCCCCATATAATATTCGTTTTCTTCTATCGTTTCTGTTTCTTCAAAAAGAACCTCTACAGTATCTCCAATATATCTTTTTCTGTATTCCCTTTGCATTTTTTTACACAGTTCAATAAGTTCGCTGCTTCTTTGGGCTTTCACTGTTTCCTGAACCTGATTTTCCATTCCTGCCGCTATGGTACCCTGTCTTTTTGAATATTTAAATATATGCATGTCCGCAAATTGCACCTCGGATAGAAAACTTTTTGTTATATTATGTTCTTCTTCTGTTTCTCCCGGGAATCCTACTATTACATCCGTAGTGATTGCTGCATCTTTATAATATTTTCTGATTAGTTTACAACTGTCCAGATATTCTTTTGTATTGTATTTTCTGTTCATTCTCTTTAAGACAGTATCACATCCGCTCTGTAACGACAAATGAAAGTGTGGGCATATTTTACTTAATCTTGAGATTCTCTCCATAAAATCACTTGTTATTGTCCTTGGTTCAACAGAACTAAGTCTTACTCTCTCTATTCCCGGTGTTTTACATATCGCTTCAACTACATCTATTAAACCTATATTTTTTTCTTTCATATCGATTCCATATGAACCGACATGTATTCCGGTAATTACAATTTCTTTAAATCCTTTTTTTGCCAGAATAGCAGCTTCTTTTTCTATGTCACTGATTTTTCTGCTTCTTACCCTTCCTCTTGCATATGGTATGATACAGTAAGTACAAAATTGGTTACATCCATCCTGTACTTTCATATACGCCCTTGTATGTTCACTGAGTTCTTCAAGCGTCATTTCTTCATATTCGGAAGTATGATTTATGTCAATACTCACGTCTAATTTTTTCTGCTCCTCAAAGTACTCATTTAGTACCGTGACAATCTCTCTTTTTTTATTATTTCCAACTATAATGTCAATATCCTCATCTGCCATTACCTTTTCTTTGTCTGTCTCTGTATAACATCCCGCCGCAACAACGATGGAATCCGGATTCATTCTTTTTGCTTTGTGAAGCATCTGTCTTGATTTTCTGTCTGCTACGTTGGTAACGGTACAGGTATTGATGATATAGATATCTGCTCCGGGTTCAAAAGGGACTATCTCGTATCCTGCTTCTCTTAGTTTCTGTTCCATTACTTCTGTTTCGTATGCATTTACCTTACATCCTAAATTGTGAAGTGCTACTTTTTTCTCCCGGGTATTCATATATTTATATCATTCCTTTCCGAATTCGCTTTTTTTTGTTGACTTTTTTCACTTTAAACTGTACTATACTAATTAGTGAGTGTTTTTTATAACTCTCATAATACATATTATTGTAATTAGAACAAAGAGGAGGTTGTTTATTTATGAAAACAGTAAAGATTTCTTTAAATTCAATTGACAAGGTTAAGGCTTTTGTAAATGATATTACAAAGTTTGAGACAGACTTTGATTTAGTATCAGGCAGATACGTAATCGACGCTAAGTCTATCATGGGTATCTTCAGCTTAGACCTTTCTAAGAACATTGACTTGAATATCCACGCAGATGACAACATCGATGACATCATGAATGCGTTAAAGCCTTATATCGTACAGTAACAAAGTATTTAAGGGTGTCCACCATGCCAGGCATGAGTGGACACTTTTTTTACCATTTTTACTGCTACGGTGTCACTTCTATAACTTCTACCGTATCTATTGCCTCTTTCATAAGTCTGTCTATATCTTCCGACATGTGTGTCTCTGACTGTTCTATGCATGACAGCTTTGGTTTTGTAACAGGGTGTTCTGCCACAAATATGGTACAGCAGTCCTCGTATGGCAGGATAGAGGTCTCGTATGTATCAATTTTGACTGATATGTCTACAATATCCTGCTTATCAAATGCAACTAACGGTCTGTATACCGGAAGTGTGCAGACTGCATTTGTTACCAGCATGCTTTGCATGGTCTGACTTGCAACCTGTCCTACACTTTCTCCCGTAACTAATCCGAGACATCCTGATTCTTTTGCAAAATGCTCTGCTATAAGCATCATATATCTTCTCATAATTATCGTAAGTTCATCATGCGGACATTTTTCATATATGTGAAGCTGGATATCTGTAAAGTTTACAATGTTAAGTTTTATATTTCCCGCATATTCTGCTACTTTTTTTGCAAGGTCTATTACCTTCTGCTTTGCTCTCTCACTTGTGTACGGTGGTGCATGGAAGTATGTTGCCTCCAAGGTTACGCCTCTTTTTGCCATCATGTATCCTGCTACAGGACTGTCTATTCCGCCTGATAAGAGAAGCATTGCCTTTCCTGCTGTTCCAAGCGGCATTCCTCCAAGACCCGGTATTATTTTTGAATAAACGTTTATTTTTTCTCTGATTTCAATGTTTAATTTTATATCCGGATTTTTTACATCTACTTTCATCTCCGGAAAACGTTCCAATATCTTCTCTCCGACCGCCACACAGACCTCCGGTGACTGCATAGGATAATTTTTTCTCGCTCGACGTGTAAATACTTTAAAAGTCTTATTCTTATCAGGATATGTCTTGTCTATATAGTCAAGTATTTTCTCGACCATATCGTCAAATCCGTTATCATTAAACTGCAATAACGGACATATACCAACAAGTCCAAATACTTTCTGAAGCGCTGCTATCGTCTCGTCATAGTTAAAATCTCCGGAAGCATCACAATATATTCTTCCTGAAACTTTTCTAACCGTAAATTCTCCGTCTACTTTTGACAGAGCCCTTTTTATCTGGCTTACAAGTGCATCTTCGAATATATATCTGTTTTTTCCTTTTACGGCAATCTCCGCATATTTTATTAAAAATGATTTAAACATTTCTCTCTCCATTTCTACATATGTATGTATTTTCTAAGCATAGGAACTATTTTTTTCAATTCTTCCAGAGTGTAATCTATTTCTTCTTTTTTTGTATCAACTGAAAAACTAAATCTTACCGTAGAATCTAATTTTTCATTTGAAAGTCCCATTGCTTTTAAAGTAGCACTGACTGACTGTTTGTTAGATGAACATGCCGAACCGGCTGAAACGTATATTTTTTTATCTTCAAGTGAGTGAAGCATTACCTCACTTTTTATACTGTCAAAACTTACACTTACGATATGTGGCGACGCATCACTTCCTTTTTGGCTATTGACCGTTACACCCTCTATCTTTAACAATTCGTCTATAAAATAATCTTTTATTTCTCTTAAATTCTCTATCTTTTTGTCAAAATCAGCATATAACGTCTTTACTGCTTCACCCATGCCTGCGATTCCAGGAACATTTTCCGTTCCAGAGCGCATGTTCTTTTGCTGTCCGCCTCCAAAGATGATAGGATTAACATTTACTTTATCGCGGATATATAAGAAGCCTGTTCCCTTCGGTCCGTGTATTTTATGACCGCTTACAGATAATAAGTCTATATGTTGTCTTTTAGGGTAAATTCTTATTTTTCCAAATGCCTGTATGGCATCAACATGAAACCGTATATCAGGATTTTTTTTCTGTATAATTTCAGCTATCTCATCTACCGGCTGTATCGAGCCCACTTCATTGTTGACATACATCACGGATACAAGTATCGTTTCATCGCAAATACTTTCTTCAAGCTCCTTTAACGATATAACTCCATGCTCATCCACACCGAGTCTTGTCACCTTAAATCCCTGTTCTTCTAAGTATTTTATCGGCATCGCTACTGACGGATGCTCTATCTGTGTTGTTATGATATGATTTCCGCGTCTTTTATTCGCCATAGCCGTGCCGATTATAGCCATGTTATTTGATTCCGTGCCTCCGGATGTAAATATGATTTCTTTTTCTTTGCATTTTAATTCTGCTGCGATTATTTCTCGTGCAGTTTTAATATACTGCTCCGCTTCTACTCCCTTCATGTGAAGCGAGGACGGATTTCCATAATCCAAGGTCATGGTCTTTAACATTATTTCTTTTACCGGTTCATATACTACGGTCGTCGCGGCATTATCTAAATATGCTTCCATTTTATTACGCCTTTCTATTTATTCTCCAGCCTGAACATTAATACTGAAAGTATCGCCATTCCTGCCGTCTCTGTTCTTAATATACGTTTTCCGAGTGAAATGGGGCTTATTCCGTTTTGTATCGCCATCTCGATTTCTTCAGGTGCAAATCCGCCCTCCGGTCCTATAAAGATTCCGATTTTTTCCTTTTTTTCTACATCATTCAAGATTCTGACGGTTTCTTCCATGTCTTTATAATTCTCATAAGGAATTATCTTCATATCGAAATCTTTTACCATATCTATTGCTTCCTTAAATGTAACCGGATTCTCTATCTTCGGTATAATGCTTCTTCTGGATTGCTTTGCAGCGCTTTCTGATATTCCGGTCCATCGCTTTATTTTCGAAGCGGCTTTCTTTTCATCTAGCTTTACAACACATCTTGATGTTTTGACAGGCACCACTGAATATACACCCAGTTCTACCGCCTTTTGAATAATCATTTCCATTTTATCATTTTTCGGAAGAGATTGGAACAGGTATAGTTTTGCATCGAGTTCTGTTCCGCCATACTCTTCATCTAAAATCTCTGATATAACTTCTGTATCCGTAAATCCTGTCAGCTGACACAGGTAGTCATTGCCCTGTCCGTCACTAATCAGAAGCTGTTCTCCTTCTTTCATTCTTAATACATTCCTGATATGATTGACGTCAGAACCTTTTATATATATCTGATTGCCGATTTTGCTTTCCGGTGATATAAAAAAATGATGCATAGTAATCCTCCATTCAGCCTATATCTTTTTCGCAGTTATCGATACCCAGTCACCCTGTCTCGTAATCTCTTTTAACTCAAGCTCAGGATTTGCATTTATGGCTGCTACTACATCCTGTTCTTTTGTATTAATTATTCCGGATGTTATGTATAATGCACCTTTTTTCATCTGTGCTGAAATCACTGCCGTTAATGGTATTATAATATCTGCCAGAATATTTGCAACTACTATATCATAACACTCATATCCTGTTTTGTCTTGTATTTCTTTATTTTCTATTATATTTCCGTCAAAAAATCTTATATCTTCAACATTATTTACTTTACTGTTTTCTATAGATGCTTCTACGGCAATCTTATCAATATCGATTCCCGTTACCCCGCCGGCTCCAAGTTTTTTTCCTATAATTGAGAGTATTCCGCTTCCACATCCCACATCTAAGACTCTGTCGCCGTTTTTAATGTATTTTCTCAACTGTCTTATACAAAGCTGTGTTGTTTCGTGTTTTCCGGTTCCAAATGATGTTCCCGGGTCAATATCAAGTATCATTTTGTATTCTTCTTTATCTTCCGGTGCATCTTCCCACGTTGGCTTTATCAGAATATCATCTACGTTAAATGGTTTAAAATATTTTTTCCAGTTATTTACCCAGTCTTTATCTTCGGTAACAGATTCTTCTATAGTACATGGACCTGCATTTACAAACTCTTTGACGGCATTTAATCTGTCGTTAAGTTCTGACAGTATTTTGTCCTTATCTTCATTTTCATCCATATAAAAAATTACATAGGCATGTCCGTCATCCTCAGGGAGTTCCGGAAGTATGTCTATATACATTTCTTTCTTTTCTTCTTCTGTTATCTGAATATTGTCTTCTACTTCTATTCCATCGATTCCCAACTCAACAAGCAGGCCGCTGACAATGTCAACGGCCTCTGTAGTAGTTGTGAGTCTGAATTTATTCCATCTCACTATAATCTCCATTCCGCAGACGCTTCGCGTCGGAGGAAACGCTAATCTAAGCAATTTGTGGCGCCTGCGACACAAATTGACGTATGAAAAATCATATATGATTTTTCATACTATCCTCCATTCAACTGCTTTCCTGTATGTTTAATTGAGTGAATCTTTTAATTTATCCATGAAGCCCTTTTTCTTGGTCTTCTCATTTTTGGTCTTTTCTTTTCCCGTACTTAATGTCTCTCCGGAAATGTCATCCAGTTTGACGATTAAGTCTTTTTGTTCACTCGTAAGATGTTCAGGAACCTGTATATACAGTGTCACGAAATGATCTCCTCTGACATTTTTGTTTCGTAATGTCGGAACACCTTTTCCCTTTAAACGTATCTTTGTCTCCGTCTGTGTACCCGGTTTTATGTTAAACAGTACGTCTCCGTCAATAGTGCTTATCTTGACATCTCCACCTATGGCTGCCTGTGCAAATGACATAGGTGCTCTTGAATATAAATCAAATCCCTGTCTCTTAAATGTAACATGTGCAGATACTGCTACTTCTACAAGCAAATCTCCACGTTCTCCACCGTTTGTGCCCGGTTCTCCTTTTCCTCTTATACGAACACATTGTCCGTTGTCTATACCGGCAGGAATAGTTACCTGTATTTTCTTTCTTACGCTCTTGTATCCTGTTCCGTAGCAGTCAGGGCATTTTTCTTTTACAATCTTTCCTTTTCCACTACAATCCGGACATGTCTGCACGTTTCTTACCATTCCAAACAATGACTGCTGGGTGTAGACAACCTGACCTTTTCCTCCACATTTTGTACATGTGATAGGGTCTGTTCCCGGCTTTGCACCTGTTCCATGACATGTAGTACATTCTTCTTTGAGAGTAATATCAACTTCTTTTTCACAGCCAAACACTGCTTCCTCGAATTTTATCCTTACTCTTGTAGTAATATTCGCACCGCGCTGTGGTCCGTTATTTGGTCTTCTGCTTCTTCCTGTACCGAATAAATCGCCAAACATATCACCAAAGATGTCGCCCATATCACCGAAGTCAAAACTGAATCCTCCGGCTCCCGGACCGCCACCGCCTTCAAATGCTGCATGACCAAACTGGTCATACTGTCTTCTTTTTTCAGGATCACTAAGTACGGCATATGCTTCCGAAGCTTCTTTGAATTTTGCTTCTGCTTCCTTATCTCCCGGGTTTGTATCCGGATGGTATTTTTTTGCCAATACCCTGTATGCTTTTTTTAATGCCGCGTCATCTGCATTTTTATCGACGCCAAGCACCTCATAATAATCTCTTTTATCTGCCATTGGTCATCCCCTGACTTCCTTATATTTTTATAACTGCATCTACAATGCAATGCCCTGAGCAATGTATCACATTTCTCAGGGTCATCTGCAACACTTATATTAAACCTCTTTGTAATCTCCGTCAACTACATTATCATCCTGCTGTGAAGAAGTATACTGTGCATCTGCACCGCCCATATCAGGTCCGGCACCCTGTGCCCCCTGTGTCTGCTCATACATCTTTGCAAAGAGTGTCTGTGCGCTCTGCATTAATTTTTCCTGTGCAGCCTTGATATCTGCTACCTGTGACTCTGACATGTCTTCCGGATTTGACTGGTCTACAAGGTCTTTTAATGCTTTTAAATCTGCCTCTACGCTTGCCTTATCATTTGCATCAAGCTTATCTCCTGCCTCATCTAATGCTTTCTGAGTCTGGAATACCATTGAATCTGCATCATTTCTTGCATCAATTGCTTCTTTTCTCTTCTTATCCTGTGCTTCGTACTCAGCAGCTTCATTAACAGCTTTCTGAATATCTTCATCTGACATGTTAGAACCTGCAGTTATCGTAATATGCTGCTCTTTTCCTGTTCCTAAGTCTTTTGCTGATACGTTTACAATACCATTTGCATCTATATCAAATGTAACTTCAATCTGTGGAACACCTCTTCTTGCCGGTGGAATTCCATCAAGTCTGAACTGTCCAAGGCTCTTGTTATCTTTAGCAAACTGTCTCTCACCCTGTAATACATTGATATCAACTGCACTCTGATTGTCTGCTGCAGTAGAGAATATCTGGCTCTTCTTTGTAGGAATTGTAGTATTTCTCTCTATTAATCTCGTAGCAACTCCACCCATCGTCTCGATTGAAAGTGAAAGTGGTGTTACATCAAGAAGAAGTATATCACCTGCACCTGCATCTCCTGCAAGCTTACCACCCTGAATTGAAGCACCAAGTGCTACACACTCATCCGGGTTAAGACTCTTGTTTGGTTCTTTTCCTGTCAACTGTTTTACTTTGTCCTGTACTGCAGGAATTCTTGTAGAACCACCTACTAAAAGTACCTTTGTGATATCATTAATCGTAAGACCTGCATCCTTTAATGCATTCTGTACAGGTATAACTGTTCTCTCTACCAAATCACTTGTAAGTTCATCAAATTTTGCACGTGTAAGGTTCATATCAAAATGCTTTGGTCCCTCAGCTGTTGCTGTGATGAACGGAAGGTTTATATTTGTTGTCGTAGCTGATGATAATTCTTTCTTAGCCTTTTCTGCTGCTTCTTTAAATCTCTGAAGTGCCATCTTGTCGTTTGAAAGATCAACTCCTTCATTGTTCTTGAATTCTGTAAGCATGTAATCTGTTAATTTCTGGTCAAAGTCATCACCACCAAGTCTTGTGTCACCATTTGTAGCAAGAACTTCGATGACACCGTCACCGATTTCGATAATAGATACATCAAATGTACCACCACCTAAATCGTATACCATAATCTTCTGTTCATTTTCATTATCAAGTCCATATGCAAGTGCTGCTGCAGTAGGCTCATTGATAATTCTCTTTACTTCGAGTCCTGCAATCTTACCTGCATCCTTTGTTGCCTGTCTCTGTGCATCATTGAAGTAAGCAGGAACTGTGATAACTGCCTCTGTCACCTTTTCTCCAAGATATCCTTCAGCATCTGCTTTTAACTTCTGAAGAATCATTGCCGAAACTTCCTGTGGAGAGTATTTCTTATCATCAATCGCTACTTTGTAGTCTGTACCCATATGTCTTTTGATTGATGAAATAGTCTTTTCTGCGTTTGTTACTGCCTGACGTTTTGCCGGCTCACCAACAAGTCTTTCACCTGATTTTGTAAATGCAACAATCGACGGAGTTGTTCTCACACCTTCTGTATTTGCTATAACTGTAGGTTTTCCACCTTCCATAACTGCTACACATGAATTTGTTGTACCTAAATCAATACCGATTATTTTGCTCATAACTAAGCGCCTCCTAATATTTAATCCTAACTAATTTGCTACTTTGACCATACTGTGTCTTACCACTGTGTCTCTGTAAATGTATCCTTTTTGTAATTCCTCTGCAATTATATTCTCACCAAATGTATCATCTTCTATGTGCATTACTGCATTGTGATACTCCGGATCAAATTCTTTTCCAACTGCTTCTATCGGCTTAACGCCGGTATCTTCCAGTGTCTTCATTAACTGCTTATAGATTTTATCCATTCCGTCAACAAATGGTGTCTGTTTTTCTTCTTCAGTAACCGTTGCAAGTCCTCTTTCAAAATTGTCCACAACCGGGAGAATCTTTTCTATAATGTCCCTTGCTCCTACTTCATACATTGCTGACTTTTCTTTTTCTGAACGTTTCCTGAAATTATCAAATTCAGCAAAGGTTCTTTTATATTTATCTGTGAGTTCCTCGATGAGTATATCTTTTTTATCTTTTTTCTTTGACTTTTTCTCATCATCTCCCTTTACAGATTCTTCATTCTCTTCTACATTCTCTTCGACTTCAGCAACAGCCTCATCTACAGTTTGTGTAGTCTCATCTGCATCATCCTGTACTTGTTCTGCCGCATCTTTTATCTCTTCCGCCAACTTTTCTTACCACCTTTCTATGTGTTGTTTTGAAATGCATCATCTAATTGTTTTTTAACAGTCTTAAGATTCTCAACTACCTTTTCGTAGTCCATTCTCTTAGGGCCGATAATTCCTATGGTTCCCTGAACGCCGTCACCGATATCATATGTCATGGTAACTACGCTGCAGTCTTTCATGTTCTGTACCGGTGTCTCATTTCCTATATACACCTGTATTCCGGTACCGGCACTACCTTCCTCGCTGCTTGTGATTAATGTCTCCAACTGTTGTTTTTCTTCAAAAACATTAATTATCTCACTGGCATGAACATTATCACTCAGTTCAGGATATTTTAACATATTCGTGGCACCGCTGGTAAATATCTTCATATCCTCTCCGGAACCTGCCACTTCTGCTATAATCTCAAGAACACGTCTTACAAGTTCGCCCTGTTCTCCTGCCTGACCGGTTATCTGACTTATTGTTCCAAGATTAATCTCTTCAATTGTCATTCCATTCAACGTGCTGTTAAACAAAATATTCAGCTTCAGCACTGTTTCACCGTCTATATTTTTTGACAGATTCACGATTTTATTTTTTATAACATTGCCTTCCATAACCACCACACACAGCATCTTGTCTTCATTTATCAGAGATAGCTGAATGAATTTGATACGTTTCGTGAAGCGCGGAGACGAAACGACCGTGGCATAATTTGTATTATTTGCCAACAGCTTTGCTGTGTTCTGCAACAATTCCTCTACCTGTTCCACCTTTTCGGTGAGGAATTCTTTCATCTCCGTAATCTCCTGCTGCTTTTCGGACAGCTCTTCTTCCTTTTCCTTCATCATGTTGTCCACGTAAAGTCTGTAACCTTTATCTGAAGGAATCCTGCCCGCTGATGTATGTGGCTGAACAATGTAACCCATATCTTCCAAATCAGACATCTCATTACGAATCGTTGCTGAACTAAGATTCAAATCCGTATACTTTGAAATCGTCCGGGAACCCACCGGCTCACCTGTCTCCAGATAATTGTGAACAATGGCTTTAAGAATCTTTAATTTTCTCTCATCCAATTCCTGTCCCATATATCAAC
Organism: uncultured Lachnospiraceae bacterium; assembly: GCA_902786515.1. Lineage (GTDB taxonomy): Bacteria > Bacillota > Clostridia > Lachnospirales > Lachnospiraceae > UBA2821. The sequence continues at coordinate 133,438 of CADADA010000001.1, forward strand.
ATACCTTTCTTTGAATCTTTGTTGTTAGCACTCACTTTAATAGAGTGCTAATTGCTTACAATGATAAGATAGCACTTTCCAATTTATTTGTCAACAATTTTTTTATTATCCTGCATCTGATTCATCTCCATATATTACTTTTCCATATGTAAATTTGTATGTTTTTATTTTATAATAATAGATTTTGTTTTTGTTTGCACTTTTGTCAGACCATGTTGTTATGTCTGATGATGGTATATTCCTGTACATTTTATATACTCCGTCTTCTGATTCGCTTCTATATACAAGGTATCCTGAAACATCATCTGCTTTTTCCCACTTGATTTTTATAGATTTTTTTCCTGCTTTTTTTGTGGTGACAACTGTTTTTGATATTGGAATATTTATTCCTCTGTAATAGGAGTTGTCTCCATAATATTTGTTTCCACCGGCTTCAACATACCCTTTTACGGTATAATGGTATCTAAGACCGCTCTCGACGTCTGCATCAATTATGTTGTCTACACCGTCAGGTACATTTGCAACTATTTCAACATCTGATTTTTTATCTGAAAAACGGTATATTGTATATCCGTCATACACATCATTATCATGCCATGCCACATGGACATTTTTTTCATTCTCGAGTGATACTTCTATACCCTGTATGTAGGATAGATTCACTCTGTCGGTGAATGCCTTAATTCTGACGTTGCCATTATTTCCCCGGTCATACCATGTCTCACCATCATATCCTATGTAGCTCTGACCCGGTTCTGAATAGGCCGTCACATAATATCCCGCCTGTTCTGTTGCCTCTGTCGGTATATATACGCTCTCTTCCTCATGATTTAATTTGATAACAATAGAGTATTTTTCACCCTTGTCAAGATAAACTGTCTTGTCAAGATTTATGGTGTAGTATCCCATATACTCACAAGTTCCCGACTGTGGCTGTGTAAAACACGGCAAATCGCTTGTCGGCGCCGACTCATCTGTTACTCCTTTATATATCTGTACCTCATAGTTTACGGAAGGATTTAACGTGTAAAATGAAACCGCTTTTAATACTTCATCTGAAGCAGCCGTAAATACATTTGCCATCCATCCGTCGTTTGTTCCATAATTTGCGTAATGTGCCAGATTTGCTGTTCCATCATACTGATAATTGTTGTCATAGTTATCGCAGCTCTCGTATATGAAGGTATATGCTAACGCCGATGAGGCAAATACATCCTCATACGATATCCAGAAATATCCATTATCTCCCCATCCGGAACCCCAGCTGTTCTTCGCAAGCCATGCTCCGTTTTGTGAAGGTCTTGTTTTGAAATTGCCGGCATCGTAGTCATCATCCCAACCCACGATACATATAGCATGATTCGTTCCGTTTTTCACCGAGGTATTCTTATAATAAGCTGCAGTGGAATAGTTATAACAAGATGAAAGGTATCTGAAACTTATCTGTACACCTCCGTAGTTTTTTATAAATGTTTTTATCGTGTCAACTTCTTCCATACTTACCCAATATGAATTTTGCAAATGTGCTGCTGTATATCCATATGCCATATATTCTGACGGTTCAAATGCGCTTTCCGCAATATTCGTATATGGCATCTTTTCCTCAACGACCGGCCCCATCCACTGAGCCAGAGTTGATACGGATAAATTCCCATTTCCTCCTATCAGTCTGTAATCAGTACCTTGTGATGAAACGTCATCTCCCTTTGTACCACCTGACGGGTCCGTCACCCTGTGATAAGCATAATATGTGAGATGCATCTCTGATAAATCCGCCCCCGGCATAAGTCCTTTTTTTACCAGATAGTTTTCTCCGACCGCGGAGGATGCAAAGCTCCAACATGTACCATAGCTTTTTGACTGATAGTCCTGATTTTTTACTTCTGTCTCTACTCCTTCTTTTCTGCTATCGTATGATGACGGTAAATTTGATGCTTTGCTTAATTCATTATCCTGTACATCTGGAATTTCCGGTTCACCTTCTGATATGTATGTATCGTGGTCCGGCTCGTATTGCTGCTGCTTTAGTATTTCGCTTTCGCTCATTTCACGTCCTAATATATAGTCAGGTGTATCAGCATAAACAACCACGCTGTTTGTTATAATCCATATAGTAACTAACATCCATTTTATCTTTCTCATACTATTCCTCCATTCCGGGCACTGTAGTCTGTAAAAACCTATTTTTATTATATCAGAAAAAAGAAGTCTCACAAGACTTTTTAAGTTTCATATAACAAGAAAGGGATACATGCAAAAACATGTATCCCTAAAATTCCGGTCTGGATTATAGTATTACATCATTCCGCCCATTCCGCCGCCTGCCGGCATTGGTGGAACATCTTCTTTTATAGTAGCAACTACTGACTCTGTTGTAAGCAATGTTGAAGCAACGCTTGTAGCGTTCTGTAATGCACTTCTTGTTACCTTAGCCGGGTCAAGAATTCCTCTTTCTACCATGTTCACGTAATCTTCATGTAATGCATCAAATCCAAATCCCGGTTCTGACTCTCTTACTTTGTTTACAATTACTGAACCTTCAAGTCCTGCATTCTTAGAGATTGTAAATAATGGTGCTTCTAACGCCTTAAGGATTATGTTAGCACCTGTCTTCTCGTCACCTTCTAATGATGATACAAGGTCTGCTACCTTCTTAGAAGCATGGATGTAAGCAGAACCACCTCCTGCGATAATTCCTTCTTCTACTGCTGCTCTTGTTGCTGCAAGAGCATCTTCCATACGGAGTTTTCCTTCCTTCATCTCTGTCTCTGTAGCAGCACCAACTCTGATAACTGCAACACCACCTGCTAATTTTGCAAGTCTTTCCTGTAATTTTTCTCTATCAAAATCAGATGTAGTCTCTTCAATCTGTGTACGAATCTGAGCGATTCTTGCATCTATCTCTGCCTTATCACCCTCACCGTCTACTATAACTGTGTTTTCTTTCTGAACCTTAACAGATTTTGCTCTACCAAGCTGATCCATAGTTGTCTCTTTTAAGTCTAATCCCAATTCATCAGAAATAACCTGACCACCTGTAAGGATTGCTATATCTTTTAACATTTCTTTTCTTCTGTCGCCATATCCAGGTGCCTTTACGGCAACTACGTTAAATGTACCTCTTAATTTATTAACGATTAATGTTGTGAGTGCTTCACCTTCAACATCTTCTGCAATAATCAAAAGTTTTGAACCTGACTGTACAATCTGCTCTAATAATGGAAGTATTTCCTGAATATTACTAATCTTCTTATCTGTAATGAGGATGTATGGATCTTCTAATACAGCTTCCATCTTATCCATATCTGTTGCCATGTATGCTGAGATATATCCTCTGTCAAACTGCATACCTTCTACAAGGTCAAGCTCTGTCTGCATTGTCTTTGACTCTTCTATCGTGATAACACCGTCATTTGACACTTTTTCCATAGCATCTGCAACCATGTTTCCAACTTCTTCGTCACCGGCTGAAATAGCTGCTACTTTTGCAATCTGGTCTTTTCCTGTTACCTTACTGCTCATCTCGGCAATTGCTTCTACAGCGATGTTTGTTGCCTTCTTCATTCCTTTTCTGAGGATAATTGGATTAGCTCCTGCTGCAAGGTTCTTCATTCCTTCATTAATCATTGCCTGTGCAAGAACTGTTGCCGTAGTAGTACCATCACCTGCTACATCGTTTGTCTTTGTAGCAACTTCTTTAACGAGCTGTGCACCCATGTTCTCAAATGAATCTTCAAGTTCGATTTCTTTTGCGATAGTTACACCGTCATTTGTAATAAGCGGTGCACCATATGATTTATCTAAAACTACATTTCTTCCTTTTGGTCCTAATGTAACCTTTACTGTATCTGCTAACTGATTAACTCCTGACTCTAATGCTTTTCTCGCATCTGCTCCGTATTTAATTTCCTTTGCCATGTTCTATCTACCTCCTGATTTTATACCTGATTTATTCTACAACAGCAAGTATGTCTGACTGTCTTACAATAATATACTCTACGTCTTCAATCTTAACTTCTGTTCCTGCATATTTTGAATATATTACTGTATTTCCAACTGATACTTCCATCTTTATCTCTTTGCCGTCTACTACTCCGCCCGGACCTACTGCTACTACTTCAGCCTGCTGTGGTTTTTCTTTTGCCTGACCAGGTAAAACGATTCCTGATTTTGTTGTCTCTTCTGCAACTAACTGCTTTAATACTACTCTGTCTCCTAATGGTACTAACTTCATTATTTAGTCCTCCAATCAATATAATCTATGTATTATTAGCACTCACTCTAATCGAGTGCTAATTCATAAAACTTATAATAAATGCTTTGCTTTATTTATGCAAGTCAGTTTTTCTATGTGTTTTTTTGCTTTTTCTATATTTTTCTTCCGTTTTCTTTTGTTTTCTCCTGTTTTTATGTTTTTGATTTTTTATTAGCATTTTCTCTGGCATATGCAAATAGGTACTGCTGGGCATATCCACCATATTTACCGAACTTTTCACATGCAAATTCCTGTATCAGTTCTTTCTTCACATCCCTGCCAAAATATAATTCTTCCATTATCCTTTTTACCCACACATCCACCGGAAATGCTTCCCTGAATCCCAGTCCGAAGAGCAGTGTGCAGTCTGAAACTTTTTTTCCTACACCTTTTAAGCCGATTAACTGTTCCTGTGCTTCTTCTCTTGTCATTTGTCTTAAAAGTTCTCCGGAAACGGATCCTGACTGCAGGGCTTTTGCTGCTTCACACAGGTATTTTGCCCTGAATCCTGCCTTACACTCTCTGTAACCTTCTTCGGTAATATTTGCAAGTACATCCGTATCCGGAAATGAGTAGTATGTTTTTCCTTCATATTCTCCTAACGGCTCACCATATTTTTCGCACAAAGCAGCTATAATCTGTCTGATTCTTACTATCTGCTGGTTTTGTGATATTATAAATGATATAAGTGTCTCATTAAATTCCTGATTAAGTATTCTGATTCCTCCCTGTGTGGCTATTGCTTTTGTCATGTTTTCATCGTCTGCCTTTAGTATTTCTTTGATTTTTCCGTAATCCCTGTCTATGTCAAAATAGTTTTTCCAGATTGTTTCATATTCTTCCGTAGACGTATTATAAAATGTGATGGTATCGTTTTCCTGTCTTAAGTGGAGCATCCTTTTCCATGCAACAATTATGTAGTCTTCTTCGGATATTTTATCGTACCGGAAACATTGTCCGCATTCGAGCGTCTGACTCAATGTAAAATCTTTTATATCCTGAATAATTATATTTTTGTCATCTCTGGTAATTTTCAAACTTATCACTTCCTCTTTTGTCATCATCCTTATTCAGACTATCATTTTTAGTCTGAAAATACAATGGTTTTTTCCACGGGAGTTTTTTGTAAAAATTACATTTTTAACTTTATTTTTGGTTAATTTAGTATTACAATAGTACATAAGGTTAAACGTGAAAGGAGTACGAAATATGGCTAAGAAAAATTTTGGTAAAGTTTTACTGTGCAGTGCTTTAATTGGTTCTGCTGTTGCGGGAGGAGTTGCATTATTTAAAAAATTTAAATCTGATAATGATGAAGACGATGATTTTTTAGATTTTGATGATGAAGATTTTAATGATGATGATTTCGACGGCAGTTTCGATGATTTAGATGATGACGAGGATGATTTTATTGGTGGTTCTGATGAAGATGATGATTCTGCCTCAGATGATGAGGATTCATCAGCTGAAGCGGAAGATGATTTCTCAAAAGATGAAGAGACATCAGACGAGGATGATTTCACCGCAAAAGAAGAGGAGACACCTGTTAAAAACAGCTATGTTTCCATCCCTCCTATTGATGACGATTTGAATGAGGAGTCAGAGGAATAGTGTATTTTGTTAAAGAGTCTGCATATAGCAGACTCTTTTTGATTATCAGTTATCCTCTTTCCATATTATGCTGTTTGTCTTTGTCAGTGTTCTCGGTAATGCATCTTTTGAATTTTTCCACGGTGCATCCTTATGTCTGTAATCAAATTTGTCTATAAACCAGCTTAAATCACCGGTTACTCTCTCCATGTTACTCAAGTACACTTCATTTGTCTGTTGTATAAATTCGTCAAGATATTTTCCTGACATATTAGCTCCTGCCTCTTCTATGAGTACGCCGTAATGTTTTGTGCAAAAGCCGGAACACGTTTTATACTTACTCCTGAATACCTCATCTTTTTCCCAGAGATAATGGATTGTTTTTATGTACCTTTTAAATGTATCCTCTATCTTACTGCATACAAAGCAGGAATTATTAAGTTTATGAATGTAGTCTATTAATTGTGAATTATCCTGTTTTTTGAAAAAACCTGATTTTTTAGTCTCTGATGTCAATTCACGTATTATTTTATTTGTCTTCACCATGTGAGTGTGGAGAATCAGCGCCTGCCCTAATTTATTCTCTATTTTAAATATCTGTCGTATATGTTTTTCGCAGAAGCCCTGCTCATCCGTCATGGCTCTCACATCATCTTCCATGTAGCTTGGACCCATCGTATATTGAACTGAATTGGTTTCGAGTTCTTCATACATTGCGCAGATAGGACATTCACATTCTTTACTAAATGCATCATTTACCGGTATCGTGTACAATTGTTCTTTCATATTATTCCTCCATTTCCTTTCCATATTTCTTTTAATATACTGATTCCTTTTTGTATCTCAGAGTGATTTAACTTTGCAAACCCCATAATTACTGCATTTTTTTCTTTCTCCATTCCGTCTATATAGTATTCAGATAACGGATACACCTTAATTCCTGCTGCTCGAGCTCTGTCTATCAATTCCTTCTCTGTCATTCCATTATTGACTTTTATCACTATATGCAATCCGGCATTGGCTCCATATATGCTTATCAGGTCGCCCATTTCTTTTAAATTTGATATTACTAAATCATGTTTCTCTCTGTAGATAGAACGCATTTTGTTTAAATGTCTTTCAAAACTTCCGTTTTCTATAAATTCACTGACTACAGCCTGATCTATTCTTGACACTGTCTGTGAATAGAAGCTGATTTTTTCTTCATACAGATTCATTAACTGTTCCGGAAGCACCATATAACTCATCCTGATTGCCGGAGCGATTGATTTTGAAAACGTTCCTATGTATATCACCTTATCTGTATTGTCGATACCCATTAATGCAGGAATTGGTTTGCCGTGATATCTGAATTCGCTGTCATAATCGTCTTCTATGATGTATCTAAAGTCTTTCTCATTTGCCCATTTAAGAAGCTGATTTCTTTTTCTGATGGACATTACTGTTCCAAGGGGATATTGATGCGATGGCATGACGTATACCATATCAGCATCCGTCATTCTAATACTTTCAACATCTATTCCGTCCTTTTCCACATTTACGGTCACTATGCTTTTATCATTTGCCCGGAATACCTGATATGCCCTCTGGTAAGTCGGACTCTCCATGGCTATTACCCGCGTCCGGTTCATAAGCCTGCACAACAATGTCATAAGATAATCATTGCCCGCACCGATAATGATATTGTCAGGTGTACAGTGTACATTTCTTGCCTCAAAAAGGTAATTGCATATGTTTCGGCGAAGGTTTATGTCACCTTTGGAATCCCCACTGTCAAATAGTTCTTTTCTTTCTTCATTCAGAATTGAACGTGATATCTTTCTCCACATTCCGAAAGGAAAGTATTCAAGATCAATGCCATTTGGTGTAAAATCAATTAATTTTTCTTCTACTGGTTTTGTCCTGTGTACTTTAGTACTTTTTTTCGGCATGTTAATATCATACAACAATGATATTTCACAAACATAATATCCCTTACACGGAACAGATTCTATATATCCTTCTGATATTAATTGAGTGTAAGCCATATCTACCGTACTTCTGCTTACCTGCAAATGTCTCGCAAGAGAACGGGCTGACGGCAGTTTAGTCTTACACTCAATTTTTCCACTTTTTATCTCATTTTTTATGTATTGATAAATCTGTTCGTATAATGGAGTACTGCCTGCATTGTCAAGTACAAGCGTCAACTCATTCATACTATTTTTTTCCAACCTCTTTTTTTATCATGTCTTTCAGTTCCAAAGCTCTGTCTTTTAATTTTGGTGTGACACTTTTGGATGTTATAATCTCACTTACAAGTTTTAACGATACCGGATAATCCCTACACTGTCTTGCGAGGTCAGCAACCAGGTACATAATCGTATGTTCATCCATACCACATATTGGCATAGATTCCTTTAACATTGCTTCCTTTAATCCATGATAGGCATTTTTTATAAATGCTTTTTCCTGCTGTTTTAATTCTTTGCGTGCCTGGTCAAGTTCTTCCATGTCACTCGGAAGATTCTCTGACTTTCCACGCAATATCCATGCAATTTTAAGACAGATATATCCCCTTTCACTGTCCTTTGCATTTCTTACCACTGCATTCGCTAACGCAAGCTGATATCTTACAAATGCCTCATCATATGAATACACCGGTGCAGTCTCATCAACACCTTTGAATTTTGAGCTTATTTTTTCTTTTATCAAATCATATTGTTTTTCTGTCTGCTTGCCATAGAATCTGCTAAGTGCTGCATACCCGCAATTTCCACAGACAACACATTCATACTTAATTGGATCCGCAATACTGTACTTTGCTCTTAAATCACTGTCTGAACCCACCAATTGATTTTTACCTGTCTTTATCATTTTGGATGTGAATTTTTTTTCACACACTGGACAAACATAAGTTTTATCGAAGAGCAGCTCTTCTTCTGTCACTTCATGAACCTTTTTCTTTTCCTGCTCTTCTTCCTTCTTTTCTTCCTCAAACACCTCAAGTTCTGACATATCCCCAAGCCCTAACTGCTCCAATCCAGCAAATAAATTATCACTCATTCACATTGCCTCCTTCTTTTTACTTTGGTAATTTAAACGAACTCTTAAGAGATACAATTCTGTTAAATACCGGTTTACCCTTTGTAGAATCTTTTGTGTCTACGCAGAAATATCCCTGTCTTACAAACTGGAAGCTTTCGGCAGGCTCTGCCCTTGCCAAATCCGGCTCTATCATGCAATTTTTTAAAACTGTTAATGAATTCGGATTGAGATTTAAGTTACCTTCTTCATCCAGTTTTCCTTTTTCTTCATCTACTATATTTTCATATAATCTTACCTCTGCATTTACGGCATGTCTTGCACTTACCCAGTGAATAGTTCCCTTTACTTTTCTTCCTGTAAATCCCGTGCCGCATTTGGTCTCCGGATCATATGTGCAATGTATCTCAGTCACTTTGCCATCTTCATCTTTTATAAAGCTTTCACACTTTACAAAATATCCATGCATCAGTCTTACTTCATTTCCCGGGAACAGTCTGAAATACTTTTTAGGCGGTTCCTCCATAAAGTCTTCTCTATCTATATATAATTCCCGGCAAAACGGCACTGTTCTCGTACCCAGTTCCGGATTCTCCTGATTATTATCAACATCTAAGTACTCTACTTTATCTTCCGGATAGTTGTCAATAATCAATTTGACAGGGTCTAAAACTGCCATCATCCTAGGTCTCTTTAGCTTTAAATCTTCTCTGATACAATATTCAAGCATTGCATAATCAACTGAGCTGTTGCTCTTTGAGACACCACACAATTCTACAAACATTTTAATTGATTCCGGTGTAAATCCTCTTCTTCTCAGTGCTGCAATGGATACAAGTCTTGGATCATCCCATCCGTCAACTATTCCGTCTTCTACCAGTTTTTTAATATAGCGCTTTCCTGTAACCACATTTGTAAGGTAAAGTTTTGCAAATTCTATCTGCTTTGGCGGATGAGGATATTCCAACTCTCTTACCACCCAGTCATATAACGGTCTGTGATCTTCAAACTCTAATGTACAGATTGAATGGGTCACACCTTCTATCGCATCTTCAATAGGGTGTGCAAAATCATACATCGGGTATATACACCACTTATCTCCTGTCCTGTGATGTGTCATGTGGGCTACTCTGTAAATGATAGGATCTCTCATGTTGATATTCGGCGATGACATATCTATCTTTGCTCTTAAAACCTTCTCTCCATCAGCATACTTTCCATCTTTCATGTTCTCAAACAGTTCAAGATTTTCCTCTACTGTTCTGTTTCTATACGGACTGTCTTTTCCGGGAGATGTAAGTGTTCCTCTGTATTCTCTTATCTCATCTGCCGTCAAATCACATACATATGCTTTTCCCTTTTTAATTAATTTAATTGCCGCCTCATACATTTTATCAAAATAATCGGAAGCAAAGTATAATCTGTCTTCCCAGTCTGCTCCAAGCCACTTAATATCTTCTTTTATGGAATCGACAAATTCTTCCTTCTCTTTTGTAGGATTTGTATCGTCAAATCTCATATTAAAACTTCCGTTATATTTTCCGGCAAGCCCATAATTAAGTAATATTGATTTTGCGTGACCTATGTGAAGATAACCGTTTGGTTCAGGCGGAAATCTTGTTGTTATATGTTCGTAACATCCTTCCTCGATGTCTTTTTCTATAATCTGTTCAATAAAATTTTTTGACTCTGCTACTTGGTTTTCCATCTTAATGCTGTTCCTTTCAATTTTTTAACTTATCTGTATATATGATACCTTAGCTGAAAAAACATGTCAAAAGTTTTTTAATGCTTTTCTGGTCATTTACTCCCATCAATTCTCTTGCTGAATGCATTGACAGTACCGGAACGCCTATGTCTATGGTTCTCATCGGCAATATCGTGGAAGTAATGGCACCTAAAGTGCTCCCCCCCTGCATATCCGACCGGTTTACAAATGTCTGGCACGGAGTCGAACTCTTCTTTGCAAGAAGCTTTACAAATGCTGATGCTGCTCCATCATTTGCATAACTTTGTGATGCCGCAATTTTTATAACAGTTCCTCCGTTTAACATCGGTTTGTTGGTGATATCGCATTTTTCCGGATAATTCGGATGCATACCATGTGCCACATCCGCTGAAAGCATCATTCCGTTCAACAGGTAATCAATCATATCTTCCCTTGTTTTTCCTAAAGATAAAATAATCTTTTCGAGCAGGAGGAGCGTTATATCTGACTGTGCACCCTGTTTCGTTCTACTGCCTATTTCCTCATTATCGTATAAAATCACCATGTTTATTCCTGACTCTCTTTCTTTTGCACCGGTAATGCCATCCACCGCTGCTTTTACGGATGTAAGATTATCCAGTCGGGGTGATGAAAACATTGTCTTGTCAAATCCAATCTTTTCTCCTGCTTCGCATTGATATACGTACAGTTCATAATCAAGAATGTCTTCTCTTTTTATATTCATCTGCTCCGATAATTGTTCTTCAAGGCTTAATTTGTCTGCTTCTTTCGAAATAATATCAGCCACCGGAAGCATTTCTTTCTGTTTGTTCAATGCCACTCCCTTATTAACATCACGGTTTAAGTGTATTGCAAGATTTGGAATTATAAGCACCGGACGGGAGAAATCAAAAAGTCTGCTTTCCACCTTAAATTCATCTTTTTCTTTTGTTATAACTCTTCCTGCTATGGATAATGGTCTGTCAAGCCATGTATTAAGTATCGCACCACCGTAAACTTCAGTGTTAAATTTTCTATAACCGTTCTCGTTGATTGCGGCATTCGGTTTCAGCTTAAAACACGGAAAATCGGTATGTGCACTGCATACCCTCAAATTTCCGCCATCCATACCGTTTGCACCAACTGTAAATGCCATTAAAGTACTATCATATACCTTTATGTAGTACCGTCCTTTATTTTTAATTTCCCACTTTTCGGCAATATCAAGTTCTTCAAATCCTTTTGATTTTAATTCCTCTGAAACTGTATCTACCGTATGAAAGGGTGAAGTTGCCTTTTTTATAAATTTGTTTAATTCATCAATTGTTCCCATAATCTGCCTTTCTTTACAGTTTTATATTATATCCGTTTTTACCGTCGTTCTTGACATCATATAGTGCCATATCTGCCTTCTTTAAAACTTTTTCGATATCAAGCGGATTAGAGCATATTCCCGAAGATATTCCAACAGAACATGATACCCTGTGTTCATTATCAATAAGCAGTTTTTTACCATATACTCTTATGATATCTTCATAAAATCCCTTATTCTCTCTTAATCTGTCAAAAATTCCCCGTGCTATCTCTTCACCGTACTGCTCATCTTTCTCCGGAATTATTGCTATAAATTCGTCTCCGCCATATCTTATGATTTTTCCGGCACTGCCTATAATATCTTTGAGCATGGATGCGAAGCATTTTAACACTTCATCGCCAACGTTATGTCCAAAGTTATCATTGCAATATTTGAAATTATCAAGATCCATGTACATCACAGTGAATCTTTTTCTGATTTTTTTCTTCTTTTTTATCTCTGATTCTATAAACTGTTTCATTCCCTGCCTGTTTGAAATTCCTGTAAGCAAATCTGTTATTGAATTCTTTTCTAATTCCGTCCTTAAGATTTCCCTCTTTCTCGCATCAATAATCTGTTTAAATGCAGTAAGTATGATAGCCGAATCGTCTCTGTCGAGCATAGTGACATTCGCTATAAAATTTGCTCTCTTGTTTCTGGATACGACTAAAACATCAAGTGTATCCTCTGAAGATACTACAGGAATCCCTATGATTGAACTGATATCATAGAAACCAAATATCTTAAGTAAATTATCGTTTTCATCAAATTCCTTTTCGTTTCTGTTAAATACTACAGGCTCTTTTTTTATTTTAAAATAGTCTGACACTTCTTTGAGCTGCTCATCGCCAAGTGAAAAACTTTCGTCTGCATATATTACACTGTATCTGTTTTCACCTTCGTCCCTGAACCATAACAATCTGTCAAGATTGTAAGTATTCTGCAAAGTAGACATCTCATTTTCCACGATACTTTCAAAAGGTTCGTCCTCTATGTTGATATGTTCTACCCACGTCTCTAAAAAAGTCAGGGACTTATTCTTTTCCTGCAGCTCGGTTTCGATTCCCTTCATATACATCAGGTTCGTAATTTCATCCATTGTCCGCTCATCGATACGTTCTATCTCCTTGTAATCGCTTCTGTCATCAATGGTTCTCATCCTGCTGTATCTTTCAAGTATTTTCATCTGGTGTTCATAGTTATTCTCCTCACAGAAAGATAAGCCTAATTCTATAACCTGCGATTTTTTACTCTCATCAATCAGTTTATTATACAAATCAGCATATTCGATAATATAGTTTACAAAAATATAGTTTTGTTTGTTGCTAAATGTTTTACATAAATCAATTCCCTTTTTGAATGCTTTTTCCGATTCTAAATAGTTCTTTTCATTTTTATACAGCATACCCATTATCATCTGATAAAGGAAAATATCATCTTCCCAATACTCATAGTCCGGTTCTACATTTTCATCGAGCAGATGCCTAAGAACAATCTGCATTTTTTTTATATAAACCTTTGCATCGTAAATTCTTCCAAGTTTTATGTATGCAATAACAAGAATACCGTATATTTTTGTAATGTTACATATACGGATTCTTTCTATCCTTAGTAATTTCATTATCTTTAAAAACCAGTTTACATAATGGATAACTGTCTCGTAGTCTTTTATAAAGAGCGCATTCAATGAAATATTATACATAGTTTCTATAAGTACATTTGTATTTTTTAGCTCCAGCATAATTTTCAATGATTTTTTTAAGTATTCATCTGCTTTTTCGTATCTTCCCAATACCAGAAAATCATATGCAATTCCATTATATATCTCTGCTTCTTCCTGTCTGTCGTTGTTTTTGTAGCATATTTTCAAACATCTTTGATAGTAATATTCTAAGTTCTCAAATCTTCCATTTGAGGTACTATATATGATTATTTTCTGCCAGACTTTAAAGATGCACCTGTCGTTGTCAAGTAATCCGGCATACTTCATTCCCTTCTTAAAATATTCTGATTCGTAGCATTTAAATGATTTATCCCTGTCCGGTGCATGCATTATATTTGTTGAAAAATTGGTAAAAAAATATAAATATGCCAGATGGTTGTATTGTTTTCTTTCTTCACATTCTCTTAAAAATGATTCAGTAAGAGCTATATCTTTATCCCATTCAAAGACATCTCTCCATCCTCCATGCCACGACATATACTGTAGCAGCTTTGCCTCGAACATCATGTCTTCTGATTTTTCTTTTTCAGCAATCTTAAGGCATTGTGATACATGTCCGTGAGAACGTTCTCTCTGATAATCATTCGACTTTATCAGTGCCATAAGATAATGGTAGGTATATTTTGCATATGAATTTTTTGAAAATCCCTTTATTTCACTGATTTTTTTACACATCAAAAACGCACTCTTTGTATTATTATTACATAGTGCCGTATACGAATATAATCTGTACATTTCAACCATACGTTCTGTGTCTGTTATCTGTTCTTTTCCTGTAGAATTGAAAATTCTGCTGATATAATACTCCGCTTCTTCGGTTGCCAGCATATATGAAAGATTTATTATTTTTTTTATATCTTCTTCATGGTTAAACTGGTACTTTCTGCCAACCTCCCTGTATTCGTCTGAAAAATCCTGTCCTTCATCCATTTCTCCAACAACAAGCATACTGTTTTTTTCAACTTTTTCTATAAGTGCATCCCATGACCCTTTCATATATTGCGGGATTACATATGCCTCACCGAAGCTTGCAAGTATGGATATGTTATGATTCTTTTTTTCAATATATCGCAGTAAAAAATCAATTGTAGATTTTCCGGCAAAATTCAGATTGTTCAGAATCATTATTACCGGTTTTTTTCTATATATATAATTTATAAGTCTTATCAGGCTGTCCGTCAGCCTGACTGTTTCATATTCTTTTTCGCTTATTATAAGATTTTCGGTACGTCTGCATTCACCTGTTTCCAGATAACTGGCAATTAATTCTCTGTGTGGCATGTACACGTTGGTTTCATCAAATATTCTGCTCAACTCCGGATTATCCGCACGAAAACCTGCCTCCCTGATCCATTCCAAAAGAGGCTCATAAGGTTTTTTTATTTCATTTTCTTTAAATTCATGAAATAGTAAAACCGCATCTAATTCATATGCACTGATTTGCTTTATTATACTGCTTTGTTCTACATCTATGGTATCATAACAGCGCATAAATCTGGTACCACCCTTATGCAAATCACTGTCAAGATAATTATGAATTATTTCATTTAAATACTGATCATAATTTGCTTTCATATGTTTCATCATGCCTTTCCCATACGACAAATTTTTACCTTCACCTGTATCCCGGATAACTGATTTCATCTGACCAGCTTCTTGCCTCTTCCCTGAATTCATCGATTCTGACTAATCCTGCTGACCATAAATACATCCTGTCTATCTCACTCAGTTCGCTTAAACTCTTCCACGCAACACCTGTAATTCGCTGAACTGATAATTCCGGATCTATCCCCTTAGACGGCTCATCATTTTCATCCGTTTTGACTAAAAACGTATGAACTTCTCCTCTTCCTTCCGGTTTGTACTGTATTGACAGCTTTCTATCTATTGTTCCCGTAAGATTTGTTTCTTCACTCAATTCTCTTATGGCCGCCTGCTCGGGTGTCTCTCCTTTTTCTATTCCACCGCCCGGAATACTGTAAAAAACTCTTCCGTCCACAGTCTCCTCCAGAAGTAATATTTTGTGGTTTCTTACTACAATTGCCTGACTTCTGTCTCTACGCATAAAATGTTTCCTCCCTATTTATCCCATGTCTTAAAACTAATATTCACGTCTACATTTCCTGTAATTCCGGGTACACTTCCCGTATCCGTATATTGCCACATAGCTATCTCATACGGAAAATATAATGGTGTAGTATATGCCGCAAACCATTTATCATATTCTTTTATTTTTGACATGTCTAATTTTTCCATAAACCAATTCAGGTTGGCATATATCATCGTATCATATCCATTATCTTCTATAGTATCTAAAAAACGTATTGTTATGTCGGTAAGCTCTTCTTTGGTAATATTATTAATTCTTCCGTTTGCACCTGCAACTTCTTCAGTATCAAATATTACCGGTCCGTTTATTTTGTATGGTTTTATGTTTTCCAATACAAACTCGGCTTCTTCTTCTGCTTCTTTCTCATTGACAGCCTGTGAGAAGAAATACACTCCTACATCAAGTCCTGCCTTTAAAGCACCCTTTATATTCTCTTCATATGACTCATCAAGCTGTATCGCACCTGTTCCATATCCACGGTAACCGAGTCGTATGATAACATATTCAACTCCTGACCCTGCCACAGCTTCCCAGTCTACTGCTCCCTGATACTTTGATATGTCAATTCCCTTATGTGATTTCACTTTTCCGTTCTGATAGTATTCCAAATCACCCTCATCATTGAACTTAAAATCTTCCGGATTTAATTCATTGAGAGGAAGGGTTTTATCTATTTTTTCAAAATGGTATTTTCCCCCATATACATAAACTACATAATCATCGTACACATCTCTTAGCATTTCAACAGGTGTTTTTCCTGCTTCCATAGACTCAATTATTTTCTTTTTTAATTTCATGCCGTCTGACTCATCGAGTTCTCTTTGTAACGTTTCCACAGCCTCGTCATCTTTTATTTTTTGTTCATCCATCTGCTTTGACAGCTCCTGATTTTTTAAGTATAAAAACCCACTTGCCGCCGCTGCTGCAACAAATAAAATGGTCATCAGTACTGTAAAAAAACTTATCCTCTTCTTGTCCATTCTCAACAACCTTTCTCTTACATGTCAACAATGGTTACATTTCCGGAATCATTGATGTGTATTGATGCCAGATTAAATTCTTCATCAAATATCTCTATATGATATTCAAACACTACATTTTCACTCTTTTTAACCATGAATACATAAATTCCGTTTTCTTTTTCCTCTATCTCATCTGATATATCGTCGTATATTTCCTGTCCGCTTACTTCTTTGTCGTATCCTGCTGCTTTTATACATTCTTCCAAAGCTCTGTAATATTCTTCCATTTTCTTCTCTCTTTCATTTTTTAAAATACCAATGGCACACACCGCCTAAACGGTGTATGCCCACATATTCTTTGCCTGTGAAATAATTGTCTGTATATCCCAATGTTTTTCTGTACGGATATTGCTGTTCGGATCTTTTACAATCAGCTTTCCTTCATCGTCTATTCCGGCAATCACTATAAAATGACCTAATGTAGTAAAGTCTCCGGGACCCATGCTGGCTATAATCGGGTTACCATTACTTAACTGTTCTCTGATTGCATCTTCCGTAAGTGTTATCGCTGTTCCATTTACTCCCATCTCTGCCGCACCGGCGGTCATAAGTTCCCATGAGGTTCCTGTCTCGGAATAATAGCCCTTTTCACTGCTTAAATCAGCTACCGCTTTCGGATTATAATTTGTATTTCCTGTTAATCCTACAACTACCATTGAGAGACATGTTGGTCCACAGCCATTCACTGCCATCATATTATCAACATACCTGTAATATCCCCACTGTTCATCCCACTGTAAGAAATGTGGTATCTCTCCGGGCGTATAGTAAGAGCTTACGTCTACTATCACCGTGATGTTTCCTTTTGTCAGATAATCTGCAGCAAATGCGGCAGTCTCAGGATTCTTCACGACGATGTCCAGCACGTCCGTCGGATATTCTTCAAAGTGTTCATAAAGGAGGGTTACATCCGGGTTCTGACTTTCAAGAGCTTTTATCTGATTGTAGTAATCCAGATACTCTGGTGAAAAACCGGAGGTATCTATTTCAACCTGCTGCTTTGTAGAGGGCTCAGTATCTACATGCGCTGTTTTTTCGCTATGATTACCACCTGACAACAGTGAAATCAATTTAGCAATGCCGTATATGATTAATATAACCGTAAGTAACATTCCAAGCAGCACGGCATCTCTTATGATTCTCTTTTTTCTGCGCCTCCTTCTTCTTGCTTCCATTCTCTGCCTTCTTATCTGGCGCTGCCTTGCCTCAGAATACTGACTTATATCTCTGTCCTGTGGTCTGCTCATTTCCCTTTTCTCTCCTTCAACTGCTCAAATACTGTGTCTATAACGTATCCGTAAATGCTTTTATCCTGAAATTATACTTAAACATCGAACCATAATCATACCAGTATCCATCATATTTTACATAACTCTGATTTTTTGATACATTCGCACTGTAGCTTATCCAATCGTATTCTTCTGTACCGTCAACTCCGATTCTGGATTTCGACAAAATCTTTACTACCACAGCATATGTCTGCCCATATTTTAATGTAACTCCTTTTTTAAGCGGAATAGTAACATATCCTGCATCTGTAACCTTTCCTGTCTGTGCTGACGCTAACATTTTTTTACCGCTTTCAGGGTTTTTCTTATTTTTTACATTTGTATATATCTGTATTGAATACTTCGTATTGTCCGAATATGTACAAAGTCCGATTGCTTTGAGTTTTTCTTTTTTACCTTTTTTTGCCTTTGCTTTAAATACATTTGCAACTGACATCCCCTTTTCCGTATTGAAAAAGTAATCTGAAGATGTTCCGTCGTATTGATAGTTATTGTCATACGAAGCGGATTTTTTTACCATATCATATGCCACGGGACCTGCCAGACTGCTATCATAGTAAGATATATAGAAATATCCTTTATCTCCTACATCCGTACCATAACTGTTTTTTACAATCCATGCTCCATTTGCCTTTGGAGTATATGCAAAATTCTCCTTACTGTAACTGTCATCCCATCCGACTATCGCAACCTCATGATTCTGGTATTCTTCAGTAGGACAATATGCAGCTCCGGTATATTCATTAACATATTTTGTGTCATAGCACATTCCAACCGCTACCGCACCGTATTTTTTTACTGCCTTTTTTACATCACTCACACTGTAATTGTAATAATGCACATTTTTAACTACATAATCATGAACATAACTTAAGCTGTTGGCCGGTGTGGAAGGATATACGGATTTTTTTTCTGTCGTCACTCCTGACCATGTCATCGCAGAAAGGCTTAACGCTGTTCCGTTACCGCCTGTATCCAGCCAGTCTGCCTTCAACGGTATATTCTTATCACCTTTGGTATAACCAATCGGGTCCGTCTGTCTGTTATAAAAGAAATATAAAAGCTGGTTTTCAGATAAATCTATACTCTTACGTGCCAGACCCTTTTTTATCAGGTTACACTCCATGGCCGCTACGGATGCAAACACCCAGCACGAACCGTATTGCCCCTGTTCTCTTATCTTTGTAACCTTTCCGCTTTTTCTTGGATCATATTTTGCTGAAAACGATGCTCCCTGCTCTGACAGTTCATCATCATAAGAGTCTATAACAAAGTTTTGCATAGTTCCCGACATCACCGGTCTTTCAGGTTGTGCCGCACTTACTTCTCCCCCGTAACCTAACGGACTACTGCTAAAAGCTATGGTTAATGCCAGTAATCCGGCTGCAAATTTCATCTTTTTCACACGCCTCATCCTTTCAAAATCTTATATTCCCATTTTAACATAAATGGGCAAATTTAACTACCACAATTTCTGTTAATAATACTTTTATTGATAATAGCCTCGGTCATTTTTATGGCACGTAAGTTTTCCTTTACATCATGCACTCTTACAAATGCCATTTTTTTTATGACACCTATTACAGTTGTCGCAATTGTTCCTTCCATTCTTTCACTGACCGGTAAATCGAGTGTTATCCCTATCATTGATTTTCTGGAGGTTCCAAGTAGCACAGGATATCCTAAATCATTCATCATCTCAAGATGATTCATAACTAAAAGATTCTCATCGCAGGACTTCGCAAATCCTATTCCAGGATCCAGTATTATTTTTTCGTCACGTATACCTGCTTTTTTTGCAATATCAATACACTCCTTCATATCCTGCATTATATCAGGCAAAATATTATCGTATGGATTTTTCTCTAAATCTCTATTATGCATGAGACAACACGCCGCATCATATTCAGCTACTGTTTCTGCCATTTTCAAATCGTATTTGAAGCCCCATATGTCATTGATTAAATCTGCTCCTGCACCTAAAGCCGCTCTTGCAACCTTTGATTTGTAAGTATCAATCGATACTGGTATATCGTAATTCTTTTTTATCATTTCGATAACAGGTACAACTCTATTTATCTCATTTTCATCCGGAATCAGCGTGTATCCCGGTCTGGTCGATTCTCCTCCTACATCAATTATGTCTGCTCCATCCTTTATCATCTCTTCCACATGTCTCATCGCATCTGAGGCATTGTTAAACTTTCCTCCGTCCGAAAACGAATCCGGAGTCACATTGAGGATTCCCATTACATATGTGTGATTTGAAGTGTCAAATTCCTTATTTCCAATTATCATGCTGCTTAATTACCTTTCGTTTAAATTCTCCTAAATACGACAATGAACCAAATGCGAGTATTACGGCATTTTCATATTCAGATGTCTTTTTTATCGCCAGCTCAATCGCATTATCAACAGTTTCTGCGTTTTTAACGTTATTTGTTCTCTCTGATATCTTCTGTTTTAACTTTTCTCCGGACATTGCTCTTGAATTATCCGGAGTCAATGTATATATGTAGGATGCATATCCTAATGTATAATCCATTATTTTGTCAAAATCCTTATCCGCAAGAACTCCTATGACATATATAATCTTATATTTGTCTTTTAAGTATAATTCAATGCTTTCTTTTAACCTGCATGCCGCCGGTGGATTGTGTGCCCCGTCGATATATATAACGGGCGAATCGCAGATTTTTTCAAATCTTCCATGCCATACTGCATTTTCAAGCCCCATCCTTATATCATTTTCTGAAATGTGAAATCCTTTGTTTGATAAAATCTCTGAAGCCTCAATTGCGACTGCTGCGTTATCCGGCTGATATGAGCCAAGCAGCTTTATCTTTAATGAATAGTATTTTTTTCCAGAATATGATTTGTATGAAAATATTGTTTGTTCATCATTGTACTCTGCTTTTACAGAACCTGTAATGATTAAGTCAGCTTTATTTGTCTTTGCCACACCGGATACAATGTCAAGAACATCTTTTTTCTGGTGGCAGACAACCACATCTGACTGTTCTTTGATGATTCCCGCTTTGCATGCAGCAATCTCTTCTATGGTGTTACCAAGAAATGCCATGTGATCCATACCTATGGACATTATCACCGATATAAGCGGATGATTACATACATTAGTTGCATCATCTTTTCCGCCCATCCCTGTCTCTATCACTGCTATATCACATTTTTTTCTTTCAAAATAATCAAACGCCGCTGCCGTCTCCACTTCAAATGCCGTCGCTGCAATATCTCCTTTTTGTTCCATTATGAGAGATATTTCTCTTGCGTAATCATCATCAGATATATTCTCTGTCCCGATTCTTATACGCTCGTTATACTCAAATACAGAAGGAGAGTTATAGACTCCCGTCCTGTATCCTGCTTTCATCAAAATAGACGCCATAAATGCAGTAAATGACCCCTTACCGTTAGTACCGGCAACATGTATAACCGGTACCTTTTCCTGTGGATTTCCTAAAGTATCCAATATTTTTCTTATACTATCCAGTCCCGGTACTATCCCTTTTTTCATTGTCAGACTGTCTATCAATTCTCTTGCCTGTGAATAATCCATTACTTTCCTCTAACCTTGACTCCTTTTGCTCCACGTTTATTAGTCTTTAAATCCCTTAAGTTTACTTCCTTGCCATTACATTTGACCACTTTATTATCTCCCGCATCAATCAGATATACTTTATTAACTAAGTCTTCTTCTTTCAGCCGGATTCCCGTTACACCTATGGCCGCTTTTTTCTTTTCCGGTATTTCATTCAGATGGAATCTTAAGAATACTCCGTCTTTTGTCTGCAAAACAACTATCAAATCTTCATTTCCTGCCATGCCTGTATCTTCATAATCGTCAAATATGTCAAAACTCATCTGTCCGTTCTCATCAAGATTTTCGAATGTCATATCATCAGATGAACCTCCTGACATCATAACTGCTTCTTCGAGTTCATTTATATTTCCAATAGAAGCATTTGTAAAAGGGCTGTTGTCCGTGATAATCACACTTACTACGTTATCCCCATCCTGTAATTTTGTGGCGGCAATCGTCCTCTTTGACACATCAAATTCGTTGCCCGATACTATCTTCATCATTCCCTGTGCGGTTGTAAAGAGGAGCTTTTTGTCTTTTGCCATATCACTGCTGCATACAAAAACAATACTTTCGCCCTTACTGTCATATTTACATAAATTGTCTGCCGGTGTTCCCTTATCTTTAACTTTTACAAAAGGCACGTCCTGCATTTTTATGGTATGCATCACACCTGTATCAGTAAAAACGTATACCTTTCCCGTATTCATTACATGGAACACATATTTATTATCATTTTCTACTGATTCGGCATTTCTGTCATACGCCTGACAATCAATAGATTTTGTATACCCAAATCTATCCATCAAAAATACAACTTCCTGTTCAACTATAGGATTTTCCTCGTATACTGCTTCTTTTCCGTCTATAATATCAGTTTTTCTGGGAACAGCGTATTCTTTTTTTATCTTTAAAAGTTCTTTTTTAATTACCTTTGCCATAGCTTTCCTGTTGGAAAGTATTTCTTCATAATCAGCAATTCTTGTCAAAATCGCTTCATATTCTTTTTGAAGTGCCAGAATCTCCAAACCTATTAATTTGTATAATCTCAGGTCAAGAATAGCCTGTGCCTGCTTCTCCGTAAAACTTAAATTGTTTGCGTAGAGCTCTGATTCCTTATGCTTGAATTTTATATTATCTGTCACTCCGTTAATAAGACAGTTTTTTGCATCTTTAAGACTCTGGCTGCCTCGTAATATTTCGATAATCAAATCAATCATATCACAGGCTTTAATAAGTCCCTCTTTGATTTCCTTCTGCTCAAGTTCCTTTTTTAAAAGTGTGTTATACTTTCTGGTCTGCAATTCAAATTGAAAATTCACGTTATGTCTGATAATTCCCTTGAGGCCAAGCACCTCCGGTTTTTTATCTGCTATTGTAAGCATATTAACGCCAAAAGTATCCTCAAGCCTTGTTTTCTTATAAAGCATGTTCTCAAGTTTATTAATGTCGGCGTTTTTCTTAAGCTCGAGCACTATTCGGATTCCGTCTTTATCTGACTGATTCGATACATCCACGATATCCTGTGTCTTTTTACTTTCTATCAATCCAACCACATCAGATATAAATTTACTGATATTCGCACCAATCATTGTATACGGTATCTCCGTAATAATCAGCTTGTCCCTGTCAGAACGATTCTTTCCCGGCTCAAAATGCAGTTTTCCTCTTAACTTTATCTTTCCTGTACCAGTCTCATATATCTCCGGCAGTTCACTTTTATTAACAACAATACCGCCTGTAGGAAAATCAGGTCCTTTTACGTATTCCATCAAACCTTGTGTCGTAATATCATTGTTATCCATATAGGCTATTACAGCATCAATAACTTCTGATAGATTATGCGTAGGAATACTGGTAGTCATACCGACTGCAATACCCTCTGCTCCGTTAATAAGCACGTTTGGAACTCTTACCGGAAGAACCTCCGGCTCCTTCTCTGTCTCATCAAAATTCGGAACAAAATCCACAACATCTTTATCCAAATCTGCAAGATATACATCCTGAGTGAATTTTTTAAGTTTTGCTTCCGTATATCGCATGGCGGCGGCTCCGTCGCCTTCTATGGAACCAAAGTTACCATGGCCATCAACTAACGCCATTCCCTTCTTGAAATCCTGTTCCAATACAACAAGAGCTTCATATATGGAGCTGTCTCCATGGGGATGATATTTACCCATCGTGTCCCCTACTATACGCGCTGATTTTCTATGTGGTTTATCATAATTCAGACCGAGCTGGTCCATCGCATATAATACACGTCTCTGCACGGGCTTTAAGCCATCCCTTACATCAGGAACGGCTCTTTGACAAATAACACTCATAGAGTAATCAATATATGATTTTTGCATTACATCAGAATATTCTGATGACAATATCTGTTCCGCCATATTCTAAAATCCTTTCTGAAATTTTATATCAACATCTTATAAATCCAACTCAGCATCACCGGCATGGTCATGGATAAAACTCCTTCTCGGAGCAACATCAGAACCCATAAGCATGCTTGTAACTTCTGACGCCATCATACCATCTTCAATCTCTACGCGCTTTAAAATACGTGTCTCAGGATTCAAAGTCGTTTCCCAAAGCTGCTCCGCATCCATTTCTCCAAGACCTTTGTATCTTTGCAGGTTAAATGAAGTGTGCGTTTTTCTATATTTTTCCAATGCTTTGTCATCATAAAGATACTCCTCCCGCCCTTTTTTAGGAATCGCCTTATATAATGGCGGCATCGCAAGATATACATGTCCCTGATGAATCAGTTCCGGCATAAATCGATAAAAGAAAGTCAGTAATAACGTTGAAATATGAGCACCATCAACATCAGCATCTGTCATGATAACGATCTTATTGTACTTTAACTTTGAAATATCAAAATCATTACCGTATCCTTCTGAAAATCCACATCCAAATGCGCTTATCATCGTCTTAATCTCTGCATTGGCAAGCACTTTATCCATCGATGCCTTCTCAACATTTAATATCTTTCCTCTGATAGGAAGTATCGCCTGGGTATTTCTGTCTCTGGCCTTCTTCGCTGAACCTCCCGCCGAATCTCCCTCTACTATGAACACTTCACATTCTTCCGGATTCCTGCTGACACAGTTCGCAAGCTTTCCGTTACTATCTATAGAAAACTTTGGTTTTTCTAATAGATTTGTCTTTGCCTTTTCTTCTGCCTTTCTAATCTTTGCTGACTTTTCAGCACAGCTTATCACAGTCTTTAAATCATCGATATTCTTATCAAAGTATAACTGTATTTCTTCTCCTGTAACTTCGGAGGTAACCTTTCCCGCATCCGGATTATCCAGTTTTGTCTTAGTCTGTCCTTCAAATCTCGGGTCAGGATGCTTAACTGCAACAACGGCTGTCATTCCATTTCTGACATCCATACCGGTAAAATTACTGTCTTTATCTTTCAATATGCCTAACTCTCTTGCATATTGGTTAATAATCGTAGTAAACTTAGTCTTAAATCCGGTAATGTGCGTTCCGCCTTCCTGTGTATAGATATTGTTACAAAATCCCATGATATTTTCCTGAAATTCATTGATAAACTGAAATGCAGCTTCAACTTCTATTCCATCTATTGAACGCTTAAAATATATAACATCATGCATGGTCTCTTTATCTTTGTTAAGATTCCTTACATATGCCTTGATACCATCCGGCTCATGATATACTTTTTCCTGTTCTTCCGAAAATCTCTTGTTTTCAAAATGAATCGTCAGCTCCGGATTCAGGTATGCAGTCTCGTGGAGCCTGCTCTTTATCGCATCCGCTTTAAAATATGTCTTTTCAAATATCTCATCATCAGGTAAAAATCTTACCGTTGTTCCTGTATCTTTTTTTGCACAGGTTCCAATCTCTTTGAGCGGATACATAACTTTTCCACGCTCATACCTCTGCATATATACTTTACCATCAACCTTTATAGTAACTTCAAGCCATTCTGAAAGAGCATTTACCACTGAAGCACCTACTCCGTGAAGGCCTCCAGATATCTTGTATCCACCGTCACCGAATTTTCCGCCGGCATGCAAAACCGTAAAAACTACTTCCACTGCAGGTAGTCCTGCCTTTTCGTTGATTCCAACCGGAATTCCCCTACCATTATCACTAATCACTGCTGTTCCGTCTTTTTCCAATGTAACGCTAATCTCACTGCAGTGACCTGCTAAATGTTCATCAACAGAATTATCTACTATCTCATATATTAAATGATTCAATCCCTTTGTAGATACACTTCCGATGTACATTCCCGGTCTTTTTCTGACAGCTTCCAATCCCTCCAATATAGAAATACTATTGGCATCATATTGCTTTGTTACTTCACCTGACATACTAATTCCTCTCTTTTAGAACGTTTGTTCGTTTATTTTAACACTTTAAAAATCTTCTGTCAAATTCTATTTAAGATTTTTTCTTAATAACCATTCCTCATTTTCCAAATGTGAATAATCATTGATTTGTTCGATATAATACCTTTGACTTTCTGTATTATAGTTCAATCTTGTTATACTTGTATTTTCAAAACACTTCGCAAATAGCAGCCTTTTTTCCTGCGGCAGACCTATAACTCCTGCCAAAAGACTTCTTATCGTTCCACCATGTGTTACCACTAATACATTTTCGATATCATTTTTCACGGCTTTATCTACAATGTCTTCTATGGCTGCAAAAGCTCTTGCAAAAAGTTGTTTTCCATTTTCTCCCCCAGGAAAAGGAATGTCCTTTTCATACTTGTCCCTTTCTTTTAAAAAATCCGCATATTTTTCTTTTATAACACTATCTTCTAATCCTGTCAAATCTCCAAAATCAATTTCGCGAAGTTCAGTATAAATATGATGACTGACTTTTGTATATTGATTCACGATGGATGCTGTCTCTACAGCCCGGGTAAGATCACTCGAATACACTGCCCCTATATTCATGTTTTGTACTCTTTTTCCAAGCAGCTCTGACTGTCTTATGCCTGCTTCATCAAGCGGCACATTTACATTACATAACCTGCTGCTCTGTCTTCCGTGTCTTATTAAATATATGCCTATATTCTTTTTCATGGCTGCCTCCTATATTTTATCGAAGATATTGAATCATACCGGGACCGAGTGAATCTGTTGGTCTTGAAATAAAATCAAATTTCTTATAAAACTCTTCTCTTCCTTTTGCACACATCAGACATAACATTATCTCCGTATCCGGCTCCTTTGTTTCTTTTACATATCGAATCAGTCTTTCCAAAACCAGTCTTCCTATACCGGACTTTTGAACATCAGGTTTAACCACCAAATCCTGTATATAATCTATCACAACGCCGTCTCCAACTATCCGTCCCATTCCAACCGGTTCACCATTCATGTAGGCTACCACATTAAACAGGCTTCTTTTTATGGCATTCTCCGCCTGATTCTCTGACAGTTTTTTCCAGTTCACTGATTCTCTGAGCTTTAAATATGTATCTGTGTCTAATATATTTTCTCTTAATTCTATCACAAGAAATTTCCTCATTTCTTTTAATCATTATCATTCTCGCATGAGAAACAGTATAGCATATATTTTTTTTTTATGAAAGATAATTTTCAATAAATACACATTTATAATCTTATTATGACATTACTGCACAATAATGATGATAAATTTTATTATCATGACATTTTTTAACAAAAAAGTTGCATGAAAAAATATATTATGCTACACTATCCATTGCATTGTTATAATATAAAACGAT
Source organism: uncultured Lachnospiraceae bacterium (assembly GCA_902786515.1). Classification (GTDB taxonomy): domain Bacteria; phylum Bacillota; class Clostridia; order Lachnospirales; family Lachnospiraceae; genus UBA2821. The sequence goes on from CADADA010000001.1 coordinate 160,848, forward strand.
GCAATGGAGATTCCAAGAGTACATAAATAAAAAACGGAGGATATTTATGAAGAATACGTTAAAAAAAGCAATTGGAGGACTAATGATAATCATATTGTTAATAAGCGGATTATCAACATCAACACTCCAGGTACAGGCAGCATCTAAAATGACAAAAGCAGACTTTACAAAATCTTATGGTACATACAAAATAAACTTTATTAAATCTTACAAAGATTATCCATGCAGTTTTTCTTATTTCAGTCTTCTTTACCAAATTAACCAGCCGGGTAAATTATTCAGAACTAAGAGGAATATTACTTTAAATGATACAAAAAAAGCTGTAGTAAAAGCATATGGAAAAACTAAGTTCAAGAAAGTAAATATTAAAAAAGATAATTTTTATTATATACTTAAAAGCAAAAATTATTCTACTCAGTCAAAATTAGTTAAATCATCAAAAACATATGCTGATTATAAATGTAAAGTCGGTAAAGATATGTACACATTGAGATTTTATTTTGATAAGAATAAAAAAGTCCAGGTTATTGTTTATTTGAAGAATTATTCATACTTCAAGCAGGCTAAATGGTAATAATCAGATTTGTAAAAGAGGAGCGTTGCTCCTCTTTTTTTCACCCTGCCCATGTAAACATATTTCATTACTCTATTCCCTTTAGCGTTTCAACCATATCCAGCTGCTTAATTTTCCTGTTAAACATATAGCTCACAAATAATGATACCAATAGCACGAATACTGCTGATACTATGTAACTTAAGGGATTCGCCACAACCTGATAATCCATGCTGTCTCCATTAGAATCGAACATGTATTGAAGAATAACCGTTCCAAAAGGAGCACCTGCCAGTATACCGATAAGCGACATCCACAGATTTTGGAGAGACAGTAGTTTCCTTATACGTTTTGTATGGAATCCAAGCACCTTTAATGTAGCAAATTCCTTTACTCTCTCATTAAATGAAAGATTACCGCAATTATAAAGTACTACTATGGGTAGTATTGCAGCAAATATTACAAATACCGCCAGCATTGCCGTAAGCATTGACATCATGACATCAAAGCTTTCTCTTAAATCTTTGTCATCGTGTACTCCCAGTATAATATCGTCTTCTGCCTTCGTTAATTTTTCGTTTGTATACAAAACAGATGGTCTGAAATCTATTCCGTATTTTTCGAAATCTTTTCTTAGCATTGTAACGCCTGAAAAGCTCGGATTGCGGTTAATCAATCCTACTTTTGCTTCATACCATGTATTTTTTTCATATAGATGCCAATAGACCGTGTCACCTTTTTCAATATCGAGTGCCTTTGCCAGTTTCATTGTGACGGCTATCGTTCCTTCAGGTATTTTAACAACATTCTGTTTAACGTCTGTAAGAGCAAAATATCCAATTCCTTCTGTAACGATAAGTGTAGTGGAACGTTTCTTTTCAGATTTTATTTTTTTTGATTTTGAAAGTTCAATTCCTGACATCTGAACCAGCTCTCCGTCGTATTTTTCCCGCAGTCTTTGTGCTTCTTCAGATGACGTTTTCGTATCAAAATCAACCTGTGTTTTAAAATTCTGTAATTTATCAAATGTCCAGCTCTCAGCATTTCCGATTGTTGAATAAGATGCCAGTGCTGCAACCATCATCATCATGCCCGCAGCCGTGCCAAATACCCCCATGACCGCTCGCAATTTTCCCCTTGATATATCACGAAGATTATATCTTACAGAAAATCCTAACCGATTCCAAAATGGCATTTTTTCAAATATCGTGTTCTTTCCTGCTTTCGGAGTTGCAGGTCTCAGGCTCTCTGCCGGATGTATATTCATCACTTTACGACAACTGATATATGTAGCCAGTGTGCAAGTCAGCACTACGACAGTTGAAACATATATAAAACTTTCATCCATTTCCACTGTCCATCCCGGTATCTGATACCAGTCACGGAAAATCTTTGCTATCGCTTCTCCAAACACATTTGTTCCAACATATATACCAATAACTGTTCCAATCAGTGAAACCACAAAACTGTAACTGATATAATGTATAATTATTTTATTTTTCTTCATCCCCAATGCTCTTAAGGTTCCTATCTGTGTACGTTGCTGTTCTATCATTCGCTTCATAGTGGTTGCGATTACTAACAATGCTATTATTATAAATATTACAGGGAATGATACAGCAAACTGATCATGCTGAGCTAATTCGTCTGCCATAACTTTGATTCCCGGCATATCATCTTTGTCACATAATACCGCATAATTGCCATTCAGTACATCTGATATATCCTGTTCTAATTTTTTTATGTCTTTCGCATCCGATGTAAATATAATCTCTGTATATGGAAACTCATTAAATTCACGGCTATTAGCCGAAACATAAACAATACTTATATTCTTTTTGACTATATCTAAATCCTTACCTGCTTTTAAATATTGATATTCAGGCGATATCACAAATCCGGCCACTTTTTTTGTAACCGGTGTACCTGACAACATAAACGTGAAGTTATCTCCAAGCTGAATATCCCATGCATCTGCAAAGCTTTCTGACAGCCAGATCATATCAGTCTTTTCTGCATCAAATTCTTTTCCTTTCACAACATACGGTTTTGAAATTACATTATCTTCCTGTATGTATACTTCTAATTGTGCCTGATCATTTTCTTTTGCATTTGCTGATATATGTATTCTTCTCCGTGCATCCTTTACACTCTTGATTTTTTTAATATTTTCAACGTCTTTTTCTTCAAATTTTTCTCCGAATATCCATCCGTCTGCTGTATTTGTTTTCTCATACAAATCATTCAATTTGTTATATGCACTTATATTGCTTGCTTTCATTGATGCAAATAACGATACTGCCAAAAATGCCAATATCATAATGGATAAAAACTGTCCCTTATTTTTTAATATTTCCCTTGCCATCTTCTTACGTAACATTACCACTCCACCTCGCTTACAGGAACCGGATTTTCGTTTTTAATAATTTCCCTTACTTTTCCATTTTTCATACGTATTACCTTGTCCGCACACTGTGCAATATCAGCATTATGTGTGACAAGAATCACTGTTTTATTATGTTTTCTGCATAAATCCTGCAACAGTTCCAATACAATCACACCCGTATCAGAGTCTAATGCACCGGTCGGTTCATCACCCAATATAATTTTAGGGTCTTTTGCAAGAGCCCTTGCTATGGAAATACGCTGCTGTTCCCCTCCAGATAACTGTGCAGGAAACTTGTTCATATGCTGTTCCAGGCCAACTGCTTTTAACATTTCTTTTGCATCCTTTGCATTTTTTACAATATCCTTTGTCAATGCCACGTTTTCATATGCTGTAAGTGACGGCAGAAGATTATAAAACTGAAATATAAATCCCACGGTCTGTGCTCTGTAATCCGATAACTGCCTGTCATTCATATCAGATATTACTTTTCCCGCTACCTTAACGCTTCCCGATGTCGGAATATCCATCCCACCCAAAATATTTAACACGGTTGACTTTCCGGCACCTGACTGCCCGAGTATCACTACAAATTCTCCTTCATCGATAGTAAAATCAACATGATTATTTGCTAATAATGCAGCTTCACCTTCGCCGTACTGCTTTACTACATCTTTAAACTCTACCATTATATTATCCATTTAATGTCATCCTTTCATTTAATATAGTTAGTAGTCGCTAACCATATGAATTATACCGTGATGCTAATTTAAAGTCAACCAATATGCATCATTACTTCAGCCGAGCAATTTTTATCCAGTTTACAAATCATCATCTTCTAATATTTCATTCAGTATCGATATATTGTTCTGCTTTGCTAATTCCCTTGACAATTAGAATTACATTACTCGTCAATACCTATTATATAGTTTGGTAAAGATATATTTATCGTACTCAAATAATCCATAATTTCAATAATTTTTTTATCTTGTTGTTCTATAACAAGCTTATCCTGCGCTATCAAGCTATCCTTCTCTTCTATCACACTATCCTTCTCTTCTATCACACTATCCTTCTCTTCTATGACACTGTCCTTCTCTTCTATCATCGCTCTTAGCTTTTCGTTATAATGTTCTATCGACACCCTATCCGTCTCCGCCAACTCTGCATAAATATTTGAATACATATTA
>CADADA010000002.1:0-141414 GCA_902786515.1 uncultured Lachnospiraceae bacterium
GTTTCAGTATTTTTAAGATACAAACCAGTGATTTGTACTGTAAAATATATGCAAAACAAGTCTTATAAAGATTTAGAGGTTTGTTGAGCAGACATTAAATAACAAAGAAAGGACAAAAACTAACATGAAAAAACAACTAAAAAAACTGGCATGTGGTGTGCTGTGTGCTTCGCTTCTCGCTACATGTGCATTAGAGGGTGTATATCTTGAAAAAGCAGATGCCCAGGTTAATACGGAGGAACTATCAGGTGCAACTAACACTTATGACGTTTCAGCTGATACGGCACTTCCTTTTACACAGGAACAATTGTACAGCCAGATTTTCGATATCAAAAATACAGTTTCGATATCAGTGGATATGACTAACTCAGAGATTAAAAAACTCCAGAGTGATTTTGAAAAGAATAGTAAATCGCCGATTTACAGAATGGCAAATGTTACGATTTCTATTTCAACACCTAATGGTACTACAAATTCATATTATTATGATGAAGTTGGAATACGTTTAAAAGGAAATACGACAAGAAAAGATTTGTACAGTGAAAATGATGGAATCTTAAATCTTGACCATTTCAAACTTAAATTTAATGAGACTTTTGACAGTACAGATGACGGATATAATAACGGTGAATACTATATAGATGCCAGTGGAAATTCAACATGGGATACGACTGCGAGAAAGGCAAGAAAAAAGAGAGTATTCGGTAATATGGAAAAAATGGATGTTAAGTGGAACAGCAATATTGACACCACATATTTAAGAGAATACTATTCTTATGAGTTGTTCAGACAGGAAGGAATTGCAGCTCCTCATATAGGTCTTACGACAATGAAGATGAATATTACGGATAAGACTGCTAATTCAGCATATCTTGGCGTGTATACCATACATGAACCGGTTGATTCTGAGTTTATCAAGAATAATCTGTTAAGCAGTGAAAATAATTATATTTTAAATGCTTCAGGTGATTATACTGACGGAGATTTATACAAAGCCGGATGGGATAATGAGTATGGAAACTGGATTGGCGCAAATATGACAACAGGCTGTTCTTACGGTGTTACAGACGACTTAAAAGGAAAAGATTACAACTATGATTTGAAGACAAATAAAAAGAAATCTACATTGGCACCGATTTCAAATCTGTTACAGGGATTAAAAAGTGTTTCATCAAAGGCTGATCTTGCAAAATATGTTGATATGGATTATTTTGTAAAATTTGCAGCCGTAGCCTATGTGACAGGCAACGGGGATGACATGAGAAATAACTATAATAATTATTATTTATATTTTTACACAGATAATACTGATGCATCAAATCCTGTTCAAAAAGCAATAGTTATCCCTTATGATTATGACAGATGTTTTGGTATAACTAATGGTATGAATTCAGACGGTACAGGAATGACAGCCGTTGATCCGTTTAGTACAAAAGCAACGGCACAGGGAAATCAGGATAATCCTTTGTATAAGTATTCTGTGTGCAGGGGCGGATATTATGTTGATGAATATACGGCAGCATTAAAGAAGGTTATGGAAAATGAACTTCTTACAATGGATAAATTTAAAGAATACTATGAGATTGCAAAAAAGAATTACAGTGACAAAGTTACTCCTTCAAAGAATTTTAATAACACACTGAATTCTGACAGCAATACAAAGATTACAAAAGAGAATTTTTATTTTACACTGGATACGACAAATGATGCTAAAAACATAAATACAACGAGCACAAACCAGAAACATCAGAACCTTATTATTTCAGAATATTTATCAAAGATGCTGGCTACACTTTCAAATGCAATAGGAGCACCTATAAATTCTGAACAGGAGTGTTATATAAGAGGTGAGTTTAGCAGCTGGAATGTTGACGGTAACTATCGTATGACTTATTCAAAAGCCAGCGGATTGTACAGCTATAAGCTCACGATTGACGGAACGAAGAACTTTAAAATTTATAATAATACGACAGATAAATGGTATGGTTATGCAGATATTTCGGGAAATATTCCGAATGGAATATCTGAAGGAAGTGATAGCGGAAATATTCAGGCTTCATCAGGAACTTATTACATTATTTATGATGCGTCAAATAACAAGATGCAGATTTCATTAAATGAAATTGAAACAGAAACTACAACAGAAAAAGAGACGACAACGGAGACTGAACAGACAACAACACAAAATGAGGCAACCTCTAAAGAAGAGACGACAACTCCACAAGAGACTACAGAGATTGAATCTGATTCAACAAACAGTCAGGTAATTAATTTTGTTTTCAATGCTAATGGTGGAAAAATCGGTTCATCAAAGATTGCAGAAAAAACAGTAAATGCTGATGAAAAAATAGGGAAATTACCTTCACCTGTAAGAAAAAAATACACATTTGCAGGATGGTATACAAAGAAGACCGGTGGAAATAAGGTTACGGCATCGACTGTAGCTGACAGTGAAATATCAACTACATTGTATGCACACTGGACAAAGGTATCAGTTGGAAAAGCAACTCTTTCATCAGTTAAAAATGTAAAATCGTTAAAAGCTGCAGTTGTCATTAAGAAGGTAAGCGGTGCAAAGGGATATGAAGTTTCTTATGCATTGAAAAAAACATTTAAATCTTCAAAGACTGTTACTGCAAAGTCTTTAAAAGCAACGATAAGTAAACTGAAAAAAGGAAAGACATATTATGTAAGGGTAAGAGCTTACAAGCTTGATTCTGCAAACGCAAAAGTGTATGGCTCATATTCGGCTGTTAAAAAGTTAAAAATAAGTAAATAGAATCCGGGGAATAATTAAAATGAGAGAAAAACTTACTAAAAAAGACGTGGAAAAAATCGAGGCGGAAATAGAGCACAGAAAACTCGTTGTGCGAAAAGAGGCGATTGAGGCAGTAAAGGAAGCCAGAGCACAGGGAGATTTGAGTGAAAATTTTGAATACTATGCTGCGAAAAGAGATAAGAACAAAAATGAGAGCAGAATACGGTATTTGGAAAGAATGATAAAGACTGCCGAGATTATCAGTGAAGACTCTGTTGAAGATGAGGTTGGCCTTAATAACACTGTAGAGTTGTACTTTGAAGAAGATGACGAAACGGAAGAGTACAGGGTTGTAACTTCTATAAGGGGTGATTCACTTAAGAACCTTATTAGTATTGAATCTCCACTCGGAAAGGCGATTATGGGACATAAGGCAGGAGACCGCGTGGAAGTAATTGTGAACGATAAAGTCAGTTATCCGGTTGTGATAAAATCTATCACAAATACCATAGATGATGGAACGGATGCTATAAAAAGTTTTTAATCTTAAAAAAATAGCTTGCCAAAGCTTAAGAAATATGATAAAGTAGCAATGTTGTGAGAAATGGATGGTCCTCTGTTACGGACAGGTGAAGTAATAATGAACATCTAAATATTAAGGAGGTCACACAAATGAATGATATTATTAAGAACATTGAAGCAGAGCAGATGAAAGCAGAGATACCTGAGTTTCACGTAGGTGATACTGTTAAGGTTCATGCAAAGATTAAGGAAGGAAACCGTGAGAGAATACAGGTTTTCGAAGGAACAGTTTTAAAGAGACAGGGTGGAAGCAACAGAGAGACATTCACAGTTAGAAAGTTCTCTAATGGTATTGGTGTTGAGAAGACATGGCCATTACATTCACCATCTGTAGATAAGATTGAAGTTGTTCGTTTAGGTAAAGTTAGAAGAGCTAAACTTAACTACTTAAGAGATAGAGTTGGTAAGGCTGCAAAGGTAAAAGAATTAGTAAAATAGCTTTAAGATTAAAAGGACAGGTACTTATGTATTTGTCCTTTTTGCTTATTAATGAAAGGCGGAGGTTAGATGGAATTCTATAAGAGAATGCCGGATGAGAATATTTTTATTGATATAATCGGTAAATGGATTGTTGATATTCTGCTTGTGATAGTTATTGGAATTTTCATTGCCGTATATATCTGCAGTGAGTATAAGATTGTTGGAAATTCAATGTCAGGTATACTTAACAGTGGAGAAAAAGTGTTTGTAAATACGACGGTTTATAATATAAAAAAACCATCAAGATATGATGTCGTAAAATTTTCTGCGGTTTCAGAAGATGGAATTAATGAGGACTATGTAAAAAGGATAATCGGCCTTCCGGGAGAGACTGTGCAGATTAAAGATGGCTACATTTATATCAATGACAAAAAATTATCATACAGTTTAGCAAAAGATAAGATTGTTAATGCCGGTCTGGCGGGAGAAAAGATTACATTGGCAGAAGATGAGTATTTCGTTCTAGGTGATAATTGCAATAGCAGTGAGGACAGCAGATTCAAAAGTGTTGGAAATGTAAAACTGTCAGACATACAGGGGAAAGTATGGATGAGAATCTCTCCGTTTGTCAGAATAGGTTTTGTTTGATTCAGATATACGAAAGGTGGACTTATAATGAATTATCAATGGTATCCGGGGCATATGACTAAAGCAAAGCGAATGATGCAGGAGGATATAAAACTAATCGATCTTGTTATAGAATTATTAGATGCCAGACTGCCTATGAGTAGCAGAAATCCAGATATTGACAGTCTTGCAAATGGAAAATCAAGACTTATACTTCTTAATAAAGCAGATTTGGCTGATAATGATTTGAATGACAGATGGGAAGAGTATTTTAATCAGAAAGGGTTTTATGTAGTTCAGATTAATTCAAGAAACGGAAATGGGATAAAAGCCATTAATTCAATTATACGTCAGGCATGCAGTGAGAAAATAGAACGTGACAGAAGAAGAGGAATAATAAATCGTCCGGTCAGGGCAATGGTTGTGGGAATCCCGAATGTAGGAAAATCTACTTTTATAAATTCATATGCCGGAAAGGCATGTGCTAAAACAGGTAATAAACCCGGAGTTACAAAGGGAAAACAGTGGATAAGACTTAATAAAAATGTGGAGCTTTTAGATACGCCGGGAATACTATGGCCGAAATTTGAAGATCAGTCAGTGGGTATGAGACTTGCCATGGCGGGCTCTATAAGAGATGATATATTAAATGTTGATGAACTTGCGTATGAATTGATAAAGTATTTATACAAAAATTATAACGGAATGGTATCAGGACGTTTTCAGATTGAAGAATCTGAAGATGCATTGGAGACACTTAACAGGATTGCTGTCGCAAGAGGATGTATCTCAAAAGGAGCTGATGTAGATTTAACTAAGGCTGCGGCTGTAGTGCTGGAAGAATTCAGAAATGGTAAAATAGGAAAAATTACTTTAGAAAAACCATAGGTTTGAATGGAGATTATTATGGATACTATAAGTGAGATAAGGTTACGGGCAGGTCATCTGGATGTATCTGAGATGCAGGATTTTATAAATCAATACCAGTCAGATGAAAGAGCAGGGGTAAAAAAAATAGTAGAATCTGTAAGAAAAAAAATCAGTCAGTATGAAGCAGAAGTTCTCCGGGTTAAAAAGATGAGGGAATATGAGAACAGGTTCCCGGAATGCAGGTATATCTGCGGAATTGATGAGGTTGGAAGAGGTCCGTTTGCCGGACCTGTAGTAGCCGGTGCCGTAATTCTGCCTAAGGACTGTGATATATTATATATCAATGATTCTAAAAAGTTATCAGCCTCAAAGAGAGAGGAATTATATAATGTCATAATGGAAAGAGCAATTGCTGTGGGACTGGGGGTTGTATCACCGCAGGTGATAGATGAGATTAATATATTGCAGGCTACTTATAAGGCGATGCGGGCAGCCATTAATAATCTGTCGATTAAACCCGATATATTATTAAATGACGCCGTGACTATTCCTGATGTTGACATAAGACAGATTCCGATTATAAAAGGTGATGCGAAAAGCTGTTCTATTGCGGCAGCAAGTATCATTGCAAAGGTGACGAGGGATAGGATGATGGTAGATTACGATACTGTTTATCCGGGATATGGATTTGCTGAGAATAAAGGCTATGGTTCGGAAAAACACAGAATTGCCTTAAAAGAGCTGGGTCCGACACCGATACACAGGATGACATTTATAAAAAATCATATATAAAGAATTGCGCTGATTCGGATGGGAGAAAGATATGAATATTAATCTTAGTTCAGGTGAAAATATAATACAGCAATATACGCAGATGAATACATCTGAAACTGCAGAGTTTGGTAAAGTTACCAAACCTTCATATCTTAATGATTTGGTTCCGGGACAATTATTTGAAGGAAAAGTTAAAGACATTACCAACGATATGGTAAAAATCCTTCTTTCAGATGATACGACTTTAAACGCAACGATGCAGGAGTCAGTCAACTTAAACATTGGAGACAGTGTTGTTTTTCGTGTAAAAGAAAATTCGGGGTCTAAGGTTGTTATCACTCCATACAAGGCTGACAGTGAGTCACCTGTGGTTATGAAAGCATTAGAAGGCTCAGGTTTAAAGGTAAATGAAAAGAATATTTCTGTAGTAAAGGGTTTGATGGAGCAGGGGCAGCCATTGGATAAGAAGACGATTCTTGATACTGTCAGAATGGTGAATCGCTATCCGGAGACAAATATATCTGATATTGTGACACTTAATAAGCATGGAATTCCTGTCAATCAGGATAATATAAATATGTTCCAGACGTATTCAAAAGGAAACGGAATGATAATGGATATGATGGAAAATATATCAGATGATTTGCCTGAACTCCTTGAAAGTATTGTATCCGAAAGCAGTGAGTCAGAGTCTGTTGATTTTTTTTCAAAAATAATAGATTCCATTATTCCGGAAGAAAACAGTATGGGCAGAGAAAATGTATCAATAGAAAAAGATAGTATAGCTGAAGGAAGGATATTGCCTGAAAAAAACAGTATGGTAAGTGAAAATGTAACATCTGAAAAAGGCAGTGTATCCGGAGAAAAGCAGGTGTCTGAAAGAGTCAATATAGTCAGAGAAAACGTAACATCTGAAAAAGGTAGTGTATTCGGAGAAAAGCAGGTAACTGAAAGGGGCAATATAGTCAGAGAAAACCTAGTAACTGAAAGAGATAATATAGTCAGAGAAAATGTAGCAACGGGGAAAAATAGTATAGCCGGGGAAAAGCAGGTGCCTGACAGAGGTAATACTTCGGAAGAAAGAGGCAACATAACAAAAGAAAACATAACAAAAGAAAACATAACATCGGAAAAGAGGGACGTAGTTTCAGAAAAGACAGTACCTGAAAAGGAAAACGTAGTCTCGGAAAAGACAGTACCTGAGAAGGGAAACGCAGTTTCAGAAAAGACAGTACCTGAAAAGAAAAACGCAGTCTCAGAAAGGCCAGTACCTGAAAAGGAAAACGCAGTCTCAGAAAAGGCAGTACCTGAAAAGGAAAACGCAGTCTCAGAAAAGACAGTACCTGAAAAGGAAAACGCAGTCTTAGAAAAGGCAGTACCTGGGAAGGATGACACGGTCTCAGAAAAGACAGTACCCGGAAAGGGGAACGTATTCTCAGAAAAGGCAGTATATGAAGAAAAGGGGAACGTATTCTCAGAAAAGCCGGTATCTGAAAAGGGTGGCGTAATCCCGGAAAAGGTAGTGACTGAAAAGGGTTACGCAGTAACAGCAAAGCCATTATATGAAAAAATCAGCTCAGACTCTGAGAAGGCAGTATCTGAAAAAGGCAGCCTGGCCTCAGAAAAAGCAGTACCTGAAAAGGGCGATGCTGTCTTAAGAAAGGCAGTGCCTGAAAAAAATGGTGCAGCTTCAGAAAAAATGATAGCTGATTCGCCACAGGATATGGCACGGAGATTAAAAGAGCTGTTAAATAAAAACAATACAAAAACAGAGCAAAGGGATACGGTACAGCAAAACGTAAAATCCGAAAGTAATGGTAATGAGCTTGAAAATGCAAAGAAACAGTTAAACCGTATATCTCACGAATTAACAAAAAAAGATGATATAAACCTTAAAAATGTAAAAGAAGAAATTGTAAAAATATTTGAGAAACTGGATAAAGAAGAAAAAAAGGAATTTGTATCAGGTGAAGAATTAAAAACCGTTATAAAAAATATAGTAAAAAAAGGTTCATACATTGTACCTGAAAAATTGATTTTATCAGAAAATCCTAAAGAAGAGATACTAAAAACATATGATAAAATCAATGAAAAACTGGAAAAACTAAACTCTATCATAAAAAATGCGGTGGAAAACGGAAATGCGGACAGCAAAGACATACCAAATGTGCTGACCAGTGTAAAAAATGCAGGACAAAATCTGAATTTTATGAATGATTTAAATCAGCTTGCATCATATGTACAGATACCGGTGAAATTTTCAAATCAGGAAACAGAAGGTGAGTTGTACGTTTTAAATAAAAATAAGCAAAAGACTGCAGCAGACGGATTAAAAGCTTACCTGCATTTTGATTTAGAGAACTTAGGAGCTACAAATATCCGTTTATCACTAAAAAATAAAAGCTTGAAAATGAGTTTTGAACTGGACACAAAAGAATCGGCAGAACTTGTGGAGCAGCATATAGGTGAACTTGTCGAAAAACTTGAAAATAAAGGATTTATTGTCAATTCATCCGTAGAAGAAGTAAGCAGGGAAGAATTCAATGCAATGGATGACATTTTCAGTAATGATACAAGGAGTGTTTCGATAAAGAGATATGCATTTGACATGAGAACATAGATTTATATAGAATTGAGGTATGCTTATGTCTGAAAAGAAAAAGATGGCGGTAGCCTTACAGTACGAGCGCGGTGACGATGCTCCTAAGGTTGTGGCAACAGGAAGGGGTCTGATTGCTGAAAAAATCATCAGCAAGGCAGATGAGTCACAGGTACCGGTTTATAAAGATGAAAAACTTGTAAAATCATTAAGCTCATTGGAAATCGGTGAGTCAATTCCGCCGGAGCTATATGAGGTAGTTGCGGAGATACTTGTATTTGTAGACAGGATGGACCGGTTAAAGAGCAAGATTTTGTAAAAAATGAATCAGGAAGGGTGAGTAATATCAATAAGCGGAAAATAGGAAAAAAATACGAAGAAATTGCAGAGAAGTATTTGATAGAAAAGGGATATCACATAAAAGAGTGCAATTATTACACTCCATATGGAGAAATTGATATTATTGCTGAGAAATCCGGAATTATAGTATTTGTGGAAATAAAATACCGTTCACAGGTTAAATTTGGAGACGCACTGGAAGCGGTTGATATAAGAAAACAGATAAAAATCAGTAAATCAGCTATGTATTACAGTATAAAAAAGGGATATGGCAGCAATAAAAGCTATCGCTTTGACGTGATAGCGATATATAAAGATAAGAGTATTACACATATAGAAAATGCTTTTGAGTATCAGGGCAATACATAGAAAGGGAAAAAATTGAGTTATATAGAAGAAATAATGAAACAGGATGTTCCGGTAATAAGGTTTGACAGCCTTGAGAAAACGGGACTTGTGAAGCATGGATTTTCTACGAAAAAAGGCGGAGTAAGTGAAGGTATTTATTCCACGATGAATCTGGGCTTGAAACGCGGTGATGATATAGGCAGGGTAAAAACTAATTTTCAGATAATGGCACGTACACTCGGTGTGCCATATGAAAAAATGGTGCTATCAGACCAGACACATACCGTAAATGTAAGAAAAATAACAGGTTTAGATGCGGGAAAAGGTCTTATCAGGGAAAAAGATTATACAGATGTAGATGGTATAATGACGAATGAACCGGGGATAGTGCTGGTCACATTTTACGCTGATTGCGTTCCATTATTTTTTTTGGATCCGGTAAAAAAGGTAATAGCATTATCTCATTCCGGATGGCGCGGAACAGTGAATAAAATGGGACTTGTTACGGTAAATAAGATGCATCAGGAATACCAGAGTAATCCTGAAGATATCATTGCCTGTATAGGACCGTCTATTTGTCAGAAATGTTATGAGGTAAGTGAAGAGGTAGCAGAGGAATTTGAAAAAAATTTTGGTACTACGGAAATGTTTTATAAAAAAGATAATGGAAAATATCAGCTGGATTTATGGAAAGCAAATGAAATCGTATTAAAAGAGGCCGGTATTCAGGAAAATAATATTGAAAACAGGCGGATATGTACATGTTGTAACAGTGAGTATTTATTCTCACACAGAAAAACAAATGGGAAACGAGGAAATCTTGCAGCATTTATGATGCTGTGTGAGTAGGATTGTCAGATGTACCGGATTTGGAGGTAGTTGTGAAGGCAAAAGGTCATGTTGTAAAAAGTGTTAAGCCGGATTCAATCGCAGAAGAACTTGAGATAGAAGCCGGTGATATACTTTTGAAAATAAACGGGCAGGATATTGAAGATATATTTGATTATCAATTCTATGAAGAGGACGAATATCTGGAAATTCTTATAAGAAAGAAAAACGGTGAAGAATGGGAACTGGAAGTAGAAAAGGATTATGATGAGGTTCTTGGAATCAAGTTTGAAAACGGATTAATGGATGATTACCGTTCGTGTCATAATAAGTGTATATTTTGCTTTATTGACCAGATGCCGCCTGGAATGAGAGAAACCTTATACTTCAAAGATGATGATTCAAGACTTTCATTTTTACAGGGAAATTATGTAACTCTTACAAACATGAAGGAAAAAGATATAGACAGAATTATCAGATATCATTTAGGACCGATTAATATATCTGTACAGACAATGAATCCTGAACTCAGATGCAAGATGCTTAATAATCGTTTTGCCGGAGAGGCATTAAAGAATATCAAAACGCTTTATGATGGCGGTATAGAGATGAACGGACAGGTGGTTCTGTGTAAAGGAATCAATGATGGAGAAGAACTGGAAAGAACGATAAGAGAATTGCTTCAATACTATCCGTATATGAAGAGTCTGTCAGTTGTTCCTTCAGGACTTACAAAATTCAGAGAAAAGCTGTTCCCGCTTAAACCGTTTGAAAAAGAGGATGCGTGTATTGTAATCGACCAGATTGAGAGATGGCAGAAAGAGATTTACGAAAAGTATGGTAAACATTTTGTTCAGGCGAGTGACGAATGGTATATTATGGCCGGAAGAGATTTTCCGGAAGAAGAAAGATATGACGGATACATACAGCTTGAAAACGGTGTCGGAATGATGAGACTCCTTGAAAATGAATTCGAGGAAGCTTTAAATGAGGCAGAAGGTGACGACAGGAAGGTGGAGGCATCTCTTGCGACAGGCGTGCTTGCATATCCTATGATAAAAAAATTGTGCGAGCGCACAAAGAGTAAATATCCAAATGTAGATATAGAATGTTATTGCATAAAAAATGAATTTTTTGGTGAATCCATAACAGTTTCGGGACTTATTACGGGTGGGGACCTGATAAAACAGCTTAAAGGAAAAAAATTAGGAAAATATCTCCTGCTGCCGTGTAATATATTAAGAAGCGGAGAAGATGTGTTTTTAGACGATGTAAGGCTTTGTGAACTTGAAAACACTTTACAAGTCCCTGTAAATATTGTAGAATCAAGCGGTAAAGCGTTTTTGGATTCTGTGATAGGAAACGGTAAAATGCGTATAAATGATAATGGTAATTTTGTATACATAGATGTTTATAACAGACATAAAGATGGAGGTAGATGATGAGCAAACCGATAGTAGCCATAGTTGGAAGACCTAATGTTGGAAAGTCAACACTTTTTAATGCTATGGCGGGAGAGATGATTTCCATAGTGAAAGATACACCGGGAGTTACAAGGGACAGAATTTATGCAGACGTTACGTGGTTGAATTATGCGTTTACAATGATAGATACAGGAGGAATTGAACCTGACACCAGCGACATTATTCTTGCACAGATGAGGGAGCAGGCTGAGATTGCCATGGAGACGGCAGATGTTATTATATTTATGACAGACGTAAAGCAGGGACTTGTTGATGCTGATGCTAAAGTTGCAGATATGTTAAGGAGAAGCCGTAAGCCGGTTGTACTTGCAGTGAATAAAGTGGACAGTTTTGAGAAAATGATGCCGGATGTGTATGAATTTTACAATCTTGGTATTGGTGATCCTATTCCGGTTTCTGCCGGTTCAAGACTTGGTATCGGTGATTTGCTGGAAAAAGTGGTAGAGAATTTTAAGGAACCGGACGAGGAAGAAGAAGAGGATGAGAGACCGAGAGTAGCTATAGTTGGAAAACCAAATGTTGGAAAATCCTCAATTATCAATAAATTAGTTGGAGAAAACAGAGTTATCGTATCAGACATTGCAGGCACTACAAGAGATGCAGTGGATACTGAGATAATACGAAACGAAAAGGAGTATGTTTTTATTGATACCGCGGGCTTAAGGAGAAAAGCAAAGGTAAAAGAAGAACTTGAAAGATACAGTATTATAAGAACGGTATCAGCTGTGGAAAGAGCGGATATTGTGATTATAGTAATCGATGCGAAGGAAGGCGTTACCGAGCAGGATGCAAAGATTGCAGGAATTGCACATGACAGAGGCAAAGGTATATTGATTGCCGTTAATAAATGGGACGCAATTGAAAAAAATGATAAGACAATATACGAGTATACAAACAAGGTAAGAGAGATACTTTCATTCATGCCATATGCAGAGATTATGTTCATATCAGCACTTACGGGACAGAGACTGAATAAAATGTTCGATATGATAGATGTAATTATACAGAATCAGAATCTGAGAGTGGCTACCGGGGTACTCAACGAGATTCTTGCAGAAGCGGTTGCACTTCAGCAGCCACCTTCAGATAAGGGTAAGAGACTTAAAATATACTATATGACGCAGGTGGCTGTAAAACCACCTACCTTTGTGGTATTTGTTAATTCAAAAGAGCTTATGCATTTTTCTTATACAAGATATATTGAGAATAAGGTCAGGGAAGCTTTTGGATTTAAAGGAACCTCTCTTAAATTTATTATCAGGGAAAGAAAGGACAAATAATGATGGAACGTTTCATATGTGTATTGATTGGTTATGTATTTGGTCTTTTTCAGACGGGATATCTGTATGGAAAAATAAAACATCTCGACATAAGAGACTATGGAAGCGGTAATGCCGGAACAACTAACACTATGAGAGTTCTGGGGAAAAAAGCAGGTATTATAACATATCTGGGAGATTGTCTGAAAGCGGTTTTTGCGATTCTGGTAATTTATTTAATTTACAAAGACAAATGCGCTGATATGATATTTGTTTTGAAAATGTATGCAGGACTTGGTGTTATACTTGGTCATAATTTTCCTTTTTATATGAAGTTTAAGGGAGGAAAAGGAATAGCCGCGACATCCGGTGTTTTAATTGGACTTGGTGATTGGAAATTAATGCTTCTTGCGTTGATTACATTTGTTATAGTTACGTCATTATCGAAATATGTATCACTGGGCTCATTGTGTATGATGGCAGGATTTTTTATAGAATTTACTGTATTTGCTTTTGTTAATATGTTAAAATTAAATGAAGCAAATCGAATTGAGGCAGTAGTGCTGGCATTTGTTATAACGGCGCTGGCATTTATAAAACACAGGGCAAATATTGACAGGCTGATTCATGGAAATGAGCATAAGATAGGTCAGTCTGTATCAGTAGATTCGAAGAAATAAAAGGAGGAATTGTATATGGCAGCTATTTCAATATTAGGAGCAGGAGGCTGGGGAATTGCGATAGCGGTGCTCCTGAATAATAATGGACATGACGTTACTTTATGGTCTGCTTTGGAACGTGAAACAGACATGTTAAGAAATGACAGAGAGAATAAAGTAAGTCTTCCGGGAATCAGAATTTCAGAAAATATAAAAATAGAATCTGATTTGGAAAATGCAGTTAAAGATAAGGATATACTTGTAATGGCGGTAGCTTCGTCTTATACAAGACAGACTGCTGCAAGATTAAAGGGTATCGTTAAGAAAGGACAGATTATCGTTAATGTTGCAAAGGGTGTAGAAGAGAGTACATTGTATACTCTTACTGAGGTAATTAAGGATGAGCTTCCTGAGACAAATGTTGCTGTTTTATCAGGACCAAGTCATGCTGAAGAAGTGGGAAGGGGACTTCCTACGACGTGTGTTACAGGGGCAGAAGACAGAAAGACGGCTGAGTATATTCAGAATATATTTATGAGTGACTGTTTCAGGGTGTATATCAGTTCGGATGTATTGGGAATAGAGCTTGGAGGATCTTTGAAAAATGTCATAGCGCTGGCAGCGGGTATTGCTGATGGTCTGGGATATGGTGATAATACGAAGGCAGCATTGATTACAAGGGGTATTTATGAGATAACGAATCTCGGTGTTAAAATGGGTGGCAAATTCGAGACATTTTGTGGATTAACAGGTATCGGGGATTTGATTGTAACCTGTGCAAGTATGCACAGTCGTAACAGAAGAGCCGGAATATTGCTTGGAAAAGGGTATTCGATGGAAGAAGCCATGAAAGAAGTCAACATGGTTGTCGAAGGAGTTTACTCTGCAAAAGCAGCTTTGGCTCTTAGTAAAAAATACGGTGTTGAGATGCCGATTATTCAGAAGGTAAATGAGATTTTGTTTGACGGGCTTGATGCAAAGACAGCTGTTAACGAGCTGATGTTAAGAGACAGAACCATAGAGAGTCCGGCGGTATTATGGGATTAGGGGGCATTTAAATGTCAGTAGTGAGCAGGTATAATTCTAAGCAGTTGTATTTTTCAGAGCAACTGCTTAGAAAACTATATGAAATTCGCACAAATACTCTAACAATTGTGGAAGCACCTCTAGGGTATGGTAAGACCACGGCAATTCATCATTTTATGGAAGAATCAGATGATACATATATCTGGCTGGACGTCACATCAAAGGATAATTACAGAACATTTGATGAACTGTGTATAGCGTTAAAAAAGTATGATGAGCACGTTGCAGCAGAACTTAAAAGTGTGGGTTATCCGGTTGACGACGAATTGTGCGATAAATGTATTGAAGTATTAAAGAAAATTCAGATTAATGAGGTTTGTTATCTGATTATCGATAACTACCAGAATGTTTCAAGTGAAGTTATTAACAGATTACTTGTGGATACGGCCTGTCTTTATAATCAGAAGCTTCACATTGTACTAATAACGCAGGCGTTAAACGGACAGATAATACGCGATAAGGTATTTGCAAATGAAGCAAATTATATTGCGAAAACTGATTTTGAATTCACGACAGAAGAGATAATAATATACTATAGAAAATGCGGAATTAAACTTACTGAAGATGAAGCAGAATATCTGAGAAAGTATACAGACGGATGGATTAGCGCAATTTATTTGCAATTATTGCGATATATAGAAACCAAGTCTTTCGAGTCGAATATTGGAATAAATCATCTGATTAATGAGATGTTTTGGGAGAAGCTGAATATTGATCATCAGGATTTACTTATAAAACTGGGGCTTTTTGAAAATTTCACATTAAGGCAGGCTGTGATGCTTGCGGATCACAAAATGGAAGAGAGTGATATTAAAAAGCTTCTTTCATCAAATCTTTTAATCAATTATGATAACCTCAGCCGGAAATATACTCTTCACGGATTATTGAAATATTTTCTTAAAGCAGAACTGGATAAATTAGAGCCTATTTTTAAAAAGGATATTTATTTGAAAGCCGGAAACTGGTATGAAGGAAATAAAGAATATTTTTATGCTATACAGATATATAACAGCATTGAACATTATGAAGAAATATATGGTATGCAGTTCAGCATAGGTGATATCGAAAAAAGACTTACCTCTGATAATAAGGAGATGTTTTTGAGGGTAATCAAAAATACCCCGACTGACATCAAGTGTAACAATTTAAAGACGGCGATCGTTCTTTGCTTTGTGTTGTTTATCTATCATGAAAAGGATTTTTTCAGTGAAGAGTGTCGTGAGCTGTCATCCTATATAGATGAGATGGAAGAAGGAAGAGAACGTAACATATACAAGGGAAATATTGAAATACTGCTGGCATTTGACAGCTATAATCATCTTGAAGATATGGAAGAGCATTTCATTAAGGCATATGATTATATGAAGTTTCCGGCAGAACTTATTTCTTCTGGAATTTCATGGACATTTAAGACACCTACAGTTCTTGATAACCTTTATCGGACCGGTAAGCCGGTATTTGATCAGTTAGAGACGTTCGAAAGCATTGTACCATATTATTATAAGATTACGGGAGGCAGAGGCAAGGGTGCAGAGGCGATAATGAGAGCCGAGATTTTGCTGAATCAGATGGATTTTGAAAGTGCGGAGATTTTATGTCATAAAGCATTATACATGGCTGAAACGAGACATCAGTTTAATATTTATATTGCAGCGATGTTCTGTCTTGCGAGAATATCTGTTTACAAGGGTGAATATGAAAATGTAAAACTTAATATACGTTCTATTTATCAGAAAATGGAAGAAACTGAAGATTACAGTGAATCAAATGTAATAGATATGGCAGAAAGCTATATCAAACTTTTGATGGGAAAAGTTGATGAAATTGCCGGCTGGCTGAAAGACAGCACACAAATCGAAAAGAGATGCGTTGTATTTAATATGGGATATGCCAATATAATTTATGGAAGATATCTTATAGAAAAGGGAGAATACGTAAAACTTCTGGGTATTAGCGGACAAATGCTTGGAATTGCAGGGATATATGATAATACGATGTATAAAATTTATACATACATATATATTGCATCGGCAGATTTTCAGCTGGGACACATAAATAAAGCAGAAAAATTCCTGAGTGAGGCGGTAATGCTTGCAGAAAAAGATGATATGATAGTACCATTTATTGATAATATTAGTATTATCCGCGATATTATAGAGGATATTAGTGTTAATTATAAAAGATTTACTGATAAAATCTTTCAATATTCAGAGGTGTATGCTGCGAGATTTAAGGTTGTCAAAGGCAATGATTATGGTCTTACGAAGAGAGAATATGAAATTGCAAAATTAGCCTCAGAACGCTTTACAAATAAGGAAATCGCGCTAAAGTTACATATATCAGAAAACACTGTTAAGAGTAATCTTAAGATTGTGTTTAGTAAACTGGATATTAAATCAAGGGCGCAGTTGAGTAAATTAATTTGAAAAATCACTCTTTTAGGGTGTGGTAATATTTACACCAAAAATATATAATAATGACAACAGATAAATATTATGAAGATATAGAAAGGGAAGGGTGAATAATATGGCAAGAATAGCATATGTAGAACCAAAGTATGCAAACAGATTACTCGTAGAATTAGACGGAGGAAGATCATTTCTTCTTAATATGACTGATAAGATTGAGACAATCAGATTCAATGACCTTAAAGATGAATTTATATTCATGGGAGCTACTACAGATGGTAATTCAGTATTGTGGGACAACGGAAGAATATCTTTGAGCATTTCAGAGATTTTCGACATGACAAGAGTTGACAGACCGCAGATGCAGTTTCAGCAGAGACGAATTATATAGCTCAGAGGTTTTGTTAGTTTTAGTATAATAAAATTTAATGATAGTAAAAATACAGAGGCAATCGGTTTTGAATTTGCGTAACCTTAATGGTGTTCACATCCGGTTGCTTTTGTCTAATGACATTGGTTCATTATACGTAAAGAAAAATCTCTGGTTTCAGTAGTGTTGATACTGATATCAGAGATTTTTAATATTTAACTCAATTGATGTGCATAGATATTATCGATTGCCGGTTTTAACAATATCGGCATAACCCGTTGAAATGTACTTAATACTTCCGTCCTCTGTTATTATAGCAAACCAAAGTGAATCGCTGGATTCGGGAATATATTGATACTTTTTCCCTGCAGGTGCTGTTCCGGTAACGGGAGATTCGGTATCAGGGTTATCACGCATATAGCATGAACTGTTGATTATGACTGAGGCAGTGTTCGTTGCAGTTATAAAATCAGATGCAGCGCTGCCATCTACGATGTATTCATTAAATACATATCCTGTTTTATCTTCAAATGATACTTTTGACCATTCATCTTTTTTTGAGATAATAGTGCCGGTAGCTCCGGAAGGCAATTCGCAAATGATTTCTCCGGATACAGATGCATCTTTCCGCAGGTAAACGGTGGATGTATTATTAATAACAACAAAAGTGTTCTTGTCAAATTCAGTAGTCGTCTCTTCTGAAACGGTAGAAGTATCTTCTGCCTCGCTGTCAGAAACCTTTTCTGTATTATCATTTATATTATTACCAGACAATTGCTCTGTATTATCATCTGTGATATTATCAGACAATTGCTCTGTATTATCATCTGTGATATTATCAGACAATTGCTCTGTATTATCATCTGTGACATTATCAGAAAATTGTTCTGCATTATCATCTGTATCATTATCAGAAATCATTTCTGTAATATCATTCGTTTCAGCATCTGAAACAAAATCTGATTCGTTATCTGACTTGTGTTGCGAAGAATTGACATTTAATACTCCGGTAAGTGAAAGTAAGAGTGCCATTGTAATTATTATAATGTCTGCGGATATGAGACATAAAATAAATTTAAAGCTGCTTCTCATGATTTACCCATCCTTTCTTTCTTTGCCTTTTTTGATAATGACCGGTTCTGAAACGGATTCAATATCATCATAATCGTAGTTAGCAGGCATCGAATAAGCATCCGGTTTCATATGTGCAGTTGCAGATGAAACTCTTCCGTCTCCGTCAATCCTCAAAAAAAGAGAATAAAACTCTAACAGGATAAATACAGAAGAAATTAAAAGCAATAGTAAAGCAATATTCTTATGTTCTGTGATGATAGCTGCAGAACAACCCACGATTCCGGCAGAAAGACCACAGGCATAAAGAATTTCATTCCTGTATGAATTCATAAAACTCCTCCAATCAAATTATTATGTATAAATAATAACACATTAATTTTGTAATTCAAGTAGAAGATTAAAAATAAAGGATTTATGATATACTCCATAATTGTTTGAGAGGAGGTAACTTATTACGATTGCTATTGAAAATTCTAAGATTTTTATGGTAAAATGGTGTGACTGATTAAATAATGCAGTTGTTTAATAGTTAATACGTCTGCAGAATGGAGATTTGAATGAATAAGAAAAGTTTAATTATTATTTTGTGTGTATGTTCAGTAATGTTTTCAGGGTGCTTTGGTTTAGGAAAAAGTGATGTTAAGACTGCGATTATTCCTGATGATGCAAAGCAAAATTTATTATCCGGAAGTTATGAGAACTCAAAAGACGGAAATATATGGAAGTTTAATGCGGATGGAACACTTGTTATTTCTTCAGAAGATGGAAAAACAAGTGGTGAATATGATTTACACTATGCTGGTTCTTCCATGTATTTAACAAATATGGATGGTGTTACTATTGAGTTTTTCTATCATGAAAACAGTGATGGAGAATTGGAAATTACTATAAATGGAAAAAATGCCGATACGTCAATTTTAAGTAAAGTTGAGGAGTAAAAAATATAAATTAATGTTGACATTTTTCAGATTTAATGGTAAAGTATTTGAGTATGCCGCACAGTGAGGTTTAAAAGATCTGATTATCGGACACCGAAGCTGGCGAGTAATTGAATTAGGAGGTGCCATATGTACGCGATTATAGCAACAGGTGGTAAGCAGTACAAAGTATCAGAAGGCGACGTTATCAGAGTTGAGAAGCTTGGTAAAGAAGCTGGAGAGACAGTAACATTTGATAAGGTTCTTCTTGTTAACAACGGTGAGGTTGTAGTTGGTAATCCAACAGTAGCTAATGCTAACGTTTCAGGAACAGTTGTTACAGAAGGAAGAGCAAAAAAAGTTATTGTTTATAAGTATAAGAGAAAAACCGGTTATCACAAGAAGAACGGTCACAGACAGTCTTATACTGAAGTTAAGATTGAAAAAATCAATGCTTAGTCATATATATGATTCAAGTATGTATTTATGTGGATAAAGATAAAAGATGCAAGGGCTTTACTATGTCCGGTCATGCTGAATATGATGCTCCCGGAAAGGATATCGTGTGTTCAGCAGTGTCTATTTTAGCTTTTAATACGGTTAATTCTGTGGAAGCGTTTACAAAGGACACTTTTAAGTATGATTCCGATGAAGAAGAAGGATACCTTAAGGTTGAATTTATTGGAGAAGTCAGTCATGATACGGAACTTTTAATGAGTTCTTTTGCGTTGGGAATCAAATCCATAATTAATGATGGTAATTATGATTATATTAAGATGACATACAAGGAGGTGTAGGTTATGTTAAAGTTAAACCTTCAGTTTTTCGCTCATAAAAAAGGTGTTGGTTCTACAAAGAACGGTAGAGACTCAGAGTCAAAGAGATTAGGTGCAAAGAGAGCTGACGGACAGTTTGTAAAAGCAGGTAACATTCTTTACAGACAGCGTGGAACACATATTCATCCTGGTGTAAATGTAGGTAAGGGTGGAGATGACACATTATTTGCATTAACAGATGGTGTTGTTAGATTTGAGAGAAAAGGCAGAGACAAAAAGCAGGTTTCTGTAGTACCTGTATCAGAATAATGAATGAAGGCTCCAAACAGATTGAAAGTTTGGAGCTTTTTTTACACTGGTATGTCGAATAATAAGTATCAAATGAAAGTGTCAGTTATTTATTATTCTATGTACTAGTACAATAAGAAAGTAGGGATTATTGATGTTTGCAGACAGAGCAAGAATATTTATTAAATCCGGCAAAGGCGGAGACGGACATGTCAGCTTTAGAAGAGAATTATACGTGCCAAATGGTGGTCCGGACGGTGGAGATGGCGGACGTGGCGGGGATATTATTTTTGCCGTTGATGAAGGTCTCAATACACTGACGGAATTCAGACATAATAGAAAATACTGCGCCCAGCCGGGAGAAGAAGGCAGTAAAAAAAATCAGCATGGCAAAGACGGACAAAGTCTTGTTATCAAGGTTCCGTTGGGAACTGTTATTATAGAAGATGAATCAAATAAGGTAATAGCCGATATGTCTGAACCGGGAATGAAAAAAGTTATATTAAAAGGTGGACGTGGCGGAAAGGGAAACCAGCATTATGCTACAGCTACGATGCAGGCTCCAAAATACGCTCAGCCGGGGCAGAAAAGTATGGAACTCTGGGTGCGCCTTGAGTTAAAAGTGATAGCTGATGTTGGACTTGTTGGTTATCCTAATGTAGGAAAATCGACACTGTTATCAAGAGTTACAAATGCCAAGCCGAAGATAGCAAACTATCATTTCACTACATTGAATCCGAATCTTGGAGTTGTTGATCTGGATGGAAACAAAGGATTTGTTATTGCGGATATTCCGGGATTAATTGAAGGTGCGTCAGACGGAGTGGGACTTGGTCATGAATTTTTAAGACATATTGAGAGGACGAAGGTTATTATCCACATGGTAGATGCAGCGTCTACAGAAGGAAGAGATCCGATTGAAGATATAAAAAAAATCAATGCAGAATTAGAGGCATATAATCCTGAACTTATGAAGCGGCCACAGATTATTGCTGCAAATAAAATAGATGTTTTGTATGAAGGTGACGAGTCACCTGTTGATGATTTGAAAAAAGAATTTGAGCCGAAGGGAATAAAGGTATATCCTATTTCAGCAGTCAGCGGAAAGGGATTAAAGGAATTACTATATGCGGTTAATCAATTGCTGGAAAAAATGGATTCTAAACCAGTAGTATTTGAACAGGAATACTTCCCGGGTGAATTTAATGATAATGTGGAAGAACCATACTATGTAGAAAAACTCGAGGATGGTCTGTATTCGATAGAAGGCCCGAGGGTAGAGAGAATGCTTGGATATACGAATCTGGAATCAGAAAAGGGATTTATGTTTTTCCAGAATTTCATGAAGACAAACGGCATATTGGATGAACTGGAAGAACTTGGAATACAAGATGGAGATACTGTCAAGATATACGGCCATGAGTTTGATTATTACAAATAAGGTTTATGATGAAAGGATATAAAATTATGACAAGTAAGCAAAGAGCATATTTAAGAAGTCTTGCAAGCACGATTAATCCCATATATCAGATTGGAAAATCCGGAGTGACACCGGAGCTGACAAAAGGTGTTGATGAAGCGCTTGAAGCAAGAGAACTTGTTAAAATAAACATTCTGAAAAATTGCATGGATGATCCGAGACAAATGGCAGAAATGCTGGCAGAACGGACAGGCTCTCAGGTAGTTCAGATTATCGGAAGAAAAATTGTTTTGTTCAGACAGTCGGAAAAATCACCAAAAATAAAAATTTAGGACAGAAATCGGTATGAATAAAATTGGAATTTTTGGAGGAACATTTAATCCGGTACACATAGGTCATATGATTATGGCAGAAAATTTTTATGAACAGTTTGAACTTGATGAAGTCTGGATGATGCCTTCGGGCAATCCACCGCATAAAATAGGAGAAAAAATACAGACTGGAACAGTAAGATGCGAGATGCTGCGCCTTGCAATCGGTGAAAATTTGCACATAAAATGTACGGATTTTGAGCTGAAAAGAGAAGGCTTGATATATACTGCCGATACTTTAAAGCTTCTGAGAGAGAAATATAGCTCAGATAAATTTTATTTTTTGCTGGGTGAAGATTCATTAGATAGTTTTGGAAACTGGTATCATCCGGAAAGAATTGTTAAATTAGCTGATATCGTGGTGGCAGTAAGAAGTAATGGAATAAATATTGAGGAAAAACTGGACATGTTTAAAAAGACATTTAACTGTCAGGTATCCGTTTTATCTGTTCCTTTTATAGGAGTTTCATCAAGTGATATCAGAGAAAGAAGCAGAAATGGAGCTACGATAAAATACATGGTAAATGAAAGTGTTGAAAAATTCATTTATGACAATAATTTATATAATGGGTGATTGTTTTGGAAGTGAAAGAGATAAAGGATAAGCTTAAAGAGGTGCTGACAAAAAAAAGATATGAACACACGTTAGGGGTTGCATATACTGCTATGTGTATGGCAATGGCTCATGATGCTGACATTGATAAAGCAAACATTGCAGGGCTTTTGCATGATAATGCAAAATGTATGTCAGATGAAAAACTTTTACAAAAATGCAAAAAACACGGATTGATGATTACTGATATCGAGAAAACGCACCCATATCTTTTGCATGCAAAACTCGGAGCATTTTATGCAGAATACAAATATGGTATTGATGATGAAGAAATCAAAAATGCTATTTTATATCACACAACAGGAAAACCGGATATGACTATGCTTGAAAAAATTATTTATATAGCAGATTATATAGAACCTTCGAGAAACAAAGCCTTAAATCTTAAAGAAATCAGAAAACTGGCATTTACAGATATCGATGAGTGTGTATATAAGATTTCAAAAGATACCATAGAGTATTTACAAAAGGATAGTGATTCGATAGACATGACGACGGTGGAAACATACAGATATTACGATGAATTGATTTGTAACAGGAGGAATTACGATGGATGTTAAAGAAAAGGTAAAAATAATTGTCGATGCATTAAACGATAAAAAAGGAATCGATGTAAAAGTAATCGACATCAGCAAAATTTCGGTTGTAGCGGATTATTTTATAATAGCGAGCGGTACTAACAAAAATCAGGTGCAGGCAATGACGGATAATGTAGAGGAAGAGCTTGCAAAATTAAAGGTACATCGAAATCATGTAGAGGGATACAATTCAGGAGACTGGATTCTTATGGATTATGATGATGTGATTATCCATGTATTCAACGAAGAGCACAGATTGTTTTATGCTTTGGAAAAAATCTGGAGAGATGGAGAAGTGATTGAGTTTTAAGCATCATAATAGACAATTTATTGGTGAGAGCATTAGTTTTTTATAAAATATGTTACGCATTAGATAGTAAATGCGTAACATATTTTTTTATAACAGTATTCTACATCAACCTGAACAGGCCAATTACTTTACCGAGAATCTGGCAGTCAGGAACTATAATAGGTTCCATGGATTCGTTTTCAGGCTGTAGCCTTATATGACCGTCTTCTTTGTAAAATGTTTTAACAGTTGCTGAATCTTCTATAAGAGCAACCACAACATCCCCGTTACGGGCGGTGTTCTGCTTTTCTACCAGTATTGTATCACCATTAAAAATACCTGCATCTATCATGCTGTCCCCTTTTACTTTTAACATGAAAGTAGTTTTATTAGATAAATATTCTGTAGGGACAGGAAAGTATCCGGTTATATTTTCAGTGGCAAGAAGTGGTTGTCCGGCGGCAACTGTTCCAACAATAGGAATACTTGCAATTTCATTTCTTGCTATATTAAAATTGTCATCAATAATCTCGATTGCTCTTGGTTTTGTAGGATCTCTGTGTATATAGCCGTTTGCTTCTAATGAAGAAAGATGGGCATGGACTGTAGAAGTAGATCTTAAATCAACAGCCTTGCAAATCTCTCTGACAGATGGCGGATATCCCTTTTGAAGCAGTTCTGATTTTAAAAATTCTAATATCTCCTGCTGTTTTGCTGATATTTTTCCGTATGCCATAAAAAGCCTCCTTATTAGTATTTGTTTTTATAAGTATAACATGTAATCATAAAAAAAACAAACAAATGTTCAGAAAATGATTGACAAACTTATGTTCGTATATTAAAATACAAACATAAGTTCAGAACAGATATTCGATTGAGGAGGTATTTTATATGAAGATAATACAGAGAGTGAATTTTAAATACTTAACAGTTGTACTTGTGATGGTTGCAGTTATAGTTGTGTCGATGGCACTGAATGCCGGTGCATCTGAGAAAAAGATTCCTTCGGATTTGTACAAGTATTATACAACCATATCTGTCAGTGAAGGAGATACACTGTGGAAGATAGCCGGAGAGTATTGTGATACGAATTATACATCATACGCTGATTACATAAGCGAGATAAAGGCGATTAATGATATGAAAAGTGATAAATTATATGCTGGTGGAAGTATCACCGTATATTACTATTCGAGAGAATATAAGTAATTATTGTTAAGAAAGTACTAATGAAAAGCTATTGGTCGGAGAGACTGAAAACTCTCTGATTAGTAGCTTTTTCAACTAAAACAGCTTTTTACGGAGTGAAGTTTAAAAATGGAAAAAGTTATTTAAGTATTATTTTTAAAAATAAATAACATAATTGTAAAAAAACACTTGACGTTTTCGACATAGTTATATAAAATACTATTGTGAAGATTTTGTGAAAATCGGGTGAATTTTTATAAACAAATGTTTTTCCAGAATTAATTTCAGGTGATTAGAAATTAATATGAAGATGGAGAAACAGTTGATATAAACGTTGGTTTGGTTGTTCATGATTTCTTACACCGGGGTGTGAAAGGTATGTGGATATAATGCATATTGTTGGGCATTTTAGGACGATAACAAGACATAGACATGAAGTGATTAAGAACTGTTACAGAGCAGGAATACTGTTTCAGGGACTTGTGCACGACTTGTCTAAGTACATGCCGGCTGAGTTTATCGTTGGGGCGATATATTATCAGGGAAACAGAAGTCCGAACGAGGGGGAGAGGGAAGCGTACGGATATTCTAAAGCATGGATGCACCATAAAGGCAGGAACAAGCATCATTTTGAGTATTGGACGGATTATGATTCCGTGACGAGAAAGATGAGTCCTGTCAGGATGCCTTACAGGTATATCGTTGAGATGTTTTGCGACAGAGTTGCGGCAAGCAAGATATACATGGGATCGGATTATCATAACGGAGCACCGCTTGCGTATTTTCGCAATGGGAAGAAAAATAGGCTTATACATCCGGAGACGGCTGCGATTTTGGAGAAATTGCTTGTTATGTTGAGCGAAAAAGGAGAAGAGTATACTTTTGGGTATATAAGATACACTTTAAACAAGGAAAAAGATAAAAGAGTTTAGTGCAAATTCTAAATGGAGGAAAGATATGAAATCATATAAGTTAAATTTGAACTCAGTAGAAAAAGTTAAAACATTCTTTAACAGTATTGCAAAAATGAAAGGAAACTTTGATATTGAGCAGGGACACAAGTATATTGACGCAAAATCACTTATGGGATTATTCACACTTGACTTAAAAAAACCTGTAGTACTGCAGATTCATGATGATGAACAGTACAGCACAGTTGTTAAGTCGTTTAAGGATTTTGCAGCCTGATTTCAAATTACAGTTTTGTATAGAATGAGGATTATATGATTAACAGAATTGGAGATAATTCATCATACATAGTACGGGATATTAGCAGGGAACAGCATAATGTAAGGAAAAGCTCAGAGTTTTCTATAGACTATGGAAGACACGATGATAGTTTTGCTGAGGATATTGTTGAACCGGAATCTGATGACAGTGGTGTAGAATTACATCTGTCAGGGGCAAAACCGGTGAATGTGACAGATGCAGCTGAGCCGGAAAAGGAGATTGTAGTTGATTATTCTTTGATATCTGCCATTCGTGATAGAATCAATGAGTGGAAAGATGTTGTTCTGAAATTTTTATATAGAGTATGGAATGGAACTTCAATAGAGGATGTTGAAGATGTACAAGAGGATGAAAGAGTTGTAAAAAAGGCTGTTAAAGATATGACCCTCGAGGAAGTGACAGAGTATGTGTCGGACGGTGGCAATAAGACATTGGCGAAGAATACGGATGTTTTGACAACGTATAACCAATATGGAAAGATAGTAGATGTGAATCCGTCTGATAGAAATCTCATTTTTCATGGTAATAAAGCGTATAAAGATTTATAAAAATGAAACAGTGGCTGTGACAAGCGATTATTAATTGCTTGTCACAGCCACTGTTTCATTTGTTTTAAAACAAAAAAAGAACCATGTATCACATGGTTCTTTCCACTTTGGTTTGAAAAAACATAAAAAACAAAAAACAATTAAAAAAGATAACGTGTAATGCGAAGAATGCGGATGGCGGGACTTGAACCCGCACGATGTCACCACCGGCAGATTTTGAGTCTGCTGCGTCTGCCATTCCGCCACATCCGCATACCTCTGCATTTTAGCATCATTTAAAAGGCTTGTCAACAAAAAAATAAAAAAATTGCAAAAAAATTATGACATGATTTTTTTGATGTACTCATTCATAAGACTTTAAAAAAGTTGAGATTTGTTGTATAGTAGTATGTGCAGGTAATAGAAAAGGATGGGGATTAATATGTCATGTAGAAGATTTCAACAACAATTGAATAAATTTATAAAAGATGAAATTGATCCGGAGGAATTAGATTTTTTTATTTCACATGCTAAAAACTGTAAAGATTGTTATGAAGAATTAGAGATAAACTATATGGTGAACGTTGGTCTTGAGATGATTGAGAATGATGATAAAGCGTCGTTTGATCTGGCGGGCCAATTGAAGAAAAAGCTAAGTCAGTTAGAAAGAAAAGCAGATATCAGATACAAGTTTAATACGTGTAACAAAATCATTGTGTGTACGGCATATGTATGCATTGGAGTTTCGTTTGTTGCTGGGATGCTTGTGTATTTACAGATATTATAAAAGAAGTACATGCAAAAATATCAAAGACAGTCAAAGAAAGGAAATATAATGTCAGAAAAATTAGTATTAATAGATGGTCATAGTATTTTGAACAGGACTTTTTACGGAATACCGGAGCTTACAAATTCAGAAGGATTGCATACGAATGCGATTTATGGATTCTTAAACATAATGCTGAAATTGCTGGAAGACGAAAAAGCAGATTATTGCGTGGTGGCATTTGATGTAAAACAGCCGACCTTCAGGCATAAAATGTACGCAGAATACAAGGGTACAAGAAAAGCTATGCCTGATGAATTAAGGGAACAGGTTCCGGTTATGAAAGAAGTATTAAAGAGCATGAATATCACCGTGGCGGAACTGCCGGGATACGAAGCGGACGATATATTGGGAACGCTATCTAAAACAGGCGAAGCGATGAATATGGATGTAGCAGTCCTTTCAGGAGACAGAGACCTGTTGCAGCTTGCAACAAAAAAAGTTCAGATAAAGATACCAAAGACAAAAAAAGGAAACACAGAGATAGAGGACTATTATGAGAATGATGTAAAAGAAACATATGGAGTAACACCGGTAGAGTTTATAGATGTTAAGGCACTTATGGGTGACACAGCCGATAACATTCCGGGCGTTGCAGGTGTTGGTGAAAAAACAGCCACAAAATTGATTTGCGAGTATGGAAGCATTGAAAATATGTATGAACATATTTCAGAAATGAAAAAGAGTAAAATGAAAGAATCGCTTGAAAACAACATAGAATCAGCAAAAATGAGTAAACTCCTTGCAACAATTGATACAGCTGTGCCGTTAGATATAGATTTGAAAAACGCAAAAATAGACAACATATATAACGAAGAAGCGTTTAAGATATTAAAACGTCTTGAATTAAGGACGATAATGAACAGATTCAATATAAATGATTTAAACAAAGATATTGATAAAACATTTACACAGACTGACGATTGCGATGAAATCATAGATGCCATAAAAAGAAGCAGTTCACCGGTTGGAATACATGTGGAGCAGGTGATTGGGAAAACTGCGATATCCGTAACATGTTCAGAAGAATGTACTAAAGTATTAATTGCTGATGAAGTACAACTGAAAAGCATAATCTCCGTTATACTTGAACAAATAATAGAATTCAGTGTATCGGATTTAAAGAAAATGCTGAAAATACTTGAATTACCTGATATAAGCCATGTTAATGACATCGGTATACTTGCATATCTTGTAAATCCATTAAAAGACAGATATCAGTATGATGATATTGCAAGAGATTACCTCGATATTACGATCGAGTCAGAAAAAGAAATATTTGGCAAAAACACGTATGATGAAGCATTTTTTTCTGAACCTGAAAAATTCATAAAAATGATGGGATATTCATCATATGTTGCCTATAAAGCTACAGAAATCCTGAAGAATAAAATAAAACAGATGAATATGGAAAAAATATATTCAGATATAGAGCTGCCATTGGTGTTTTCACTTAACAGAATGGAAAACAAGGGAATAAAAGTTGAGAGAAATTCATTAAATGCTTATGGAAATGAACTGGAAGCACAGATATCAGAACTTGAAAAAAAGATATACAGTGATGTGGGAGAACAGTTTAACATCAATTCGCCAAAACAGCTTGGTGAGATTTTGTTTGAAAAAATGGGAATAAAGGGCGGTAAAAAAACAAAAACCGGATACTCAACTGCAGCGGGAGTACTGGAAAAACTGGCACCGGAATATCCGGTGGTATCGGACATACTAAAATACAGACAGCTTACAAAACTAAACTCAACCTATGCACAGGGACTTGCAGGATTTATACAGCCGGATGAACGAATCCACGGAACATTTAACCAGACTATTACGGCAACAGGAAGGATAAGCAGCACCGAACCAAATTTGCAGAATATACCGATAAGAATGGAAATTGGAAAGGCCATAAGAAAAGTATTTGTTCCGGAAGACGGATGTGTTTTTATCGATGCGGATTACTCACAGATAGAATTAAGGATTCTTGCACATATGTCCGGTGATGAAAAACTCATAGAAGCATACAAAGAAGAAAAAGACATACACAGGGCGACAGCGTCGCAGGTATTTCATGTAGCATTGGATGAAGTGACTGATGAACAGAGAAGAAACGCCAAAGCTGTCAATTTTGGAATTATATACGGAATCAGTTCATTTGGACTGAGTCAGGATTTAAGTATAAGCAGAAAAGAAGCAGAGCAATATATCGAGGATTATTTTAAAACATATCCAAAGATAAAGGGATGCATAGATGATTTCGTAAGTCAGGCAAAGGAAAAAGGATATTCAGAGACAATGTTTGGAAGACGAAGACCGGTTCCGGAACTGAAATCGTCAAATTATATGCAGCGCTCATTTGGAGAACGAATTGCGATGAATTCACCTATACAGGGAAGTGCGGCAGATATTATAAAAATAGCGATGATTAATGTAGACAGAAGACTTAGAGAAGAAAAACTAAAATCTGCAATCGTTGTTCAGGTACATGATGAATTGATGCTTGAAGTACCTGAAAATGAAATAGAGCAGGCACAGAAAATACTGACAGAGGAAATGAGTAATGCCGTACTTCTTAAGGTTCCGTTAGAGGTCAGTGCACAGGTAGGACACAACTGGCTGGAAGCACATTAAAAGTAACTGACAGTTACCATCAAATCAGAAATGGAGAAAAGAATGATATTAGGAATAACGGGAGGAATTGGAACGGGTAAATCAACTATATTAAATATTCTTGAAGAATATGGATTTATAGTTATTGAGGCAGATAAGCTGGGACATGAAACTATGGGGAAAGGACAGGAAGCATATTTAGAGATAATAAAGAAATTCGGAAGAGATGTGCTTGATGGCGAAGAACAAATAGACAGAGTAAAACTTGGAGAAATGGCATTTCACGAACCGGAAGTACTAGAAAAACTAAATGAAATAGTACATCCTGCGGTAATAAGACAGATAAAAAAAATAATAAACAGCAATCAGGAAAAAAATATAGTCATAGAATCTGCAATACTTTTTGAAGCGGGGGTAAATAAACTCTGTGACGAAGTGTGGTATATATATTCAGACAGAGATGCCAGAATAAAAAGATTAAAGGAATCAAGGGGGTTAACAGAAGAAAAAATAGAAAACATAATGAAAAAACAATTGAAGGAAAAAGAGTTTGAACAAAAATCAGACGTAGTAATCGATAACACCACAACAATTGAAAACACAAAATCGCAAATAGAAAAATTGCTAGTGTTTCACAAGGTTTTATGTTAAAATTGGAATAGAATTTTATCTTCGGAGGCGTGTTATGACACTTAATAAATATATGGATCAGATGGTTTTCGGACTGGATATAGGAACCAGAAGTATAGTAGGTTCAGTAGGATATTTAGAAAAAAACAAATTCAAAGTAATTGCGCACTATGTAAAAGAGCATGAAAGCAGGGACATGCTTGACGGACAGATACATGATATAGGCAGAGTGTCAGATTCCATTGCAAAAGTGAAAGAAGAATTGGAACAACAACTGGGAGTGGAATTAAAAGATGTCTGTATCGCTGCGGCAGGAAGAGTTCTTAAGACTGTTACGGTACATAAAGATTATGAACTTCCGGAGGAGACAGCCATCACAGGAGAGCACATATATTCGTTAGAACTTATGGGCGTAGAAGAAGCGTATGAAAATATCAATGCCTCGCAGGATAATATTCGGTTTTATTCAGTTGGATATACGGTTGTAAAGTATTATCTGAATGACTATGTGATAGCAAACCTTGAAGGACACAAGGCAAAAAAGATAGGAGCGGACATCATAGTTACATTCTTGCCGGAAGATGTAGTAGACGGATTATACTCGGCAGTTGAAGGAGCCGGACTTCAGGTAGCTAACCTTACACTGGAGCCTATTGCAGCCATAAACGTAGCTATACCTAAAAAATACAGACTTCTTAATATAGCACTTGTGGACGTAGGAGCTGGAACATCCGATATTTCCATTACAAAAGATGGAAGTATAGTTGCATATGGAATGATACCTATGGCCGGTGACGAATTTACAGAGACGCTGGTAAGCAAATATCTGGTGGATTTTAATACGGCAGAAGATATAAAAAAGGCATCTGTGTCAAACAGACAAATCACATTTAAAGACATTATGGGGCTGAAGAAAAAGATATCACCAAAAGAAGTCAGAGAGGTGTATGCCGAAGCAGTTAATAAGACGGCAAAAGAAGTGGCGGCTAAGATAATAGAATTAAATGGCGGCAAGAGTGTCAGTGCCGTATTTGTAGTTGGCGGAGGTGGAAAAATCTACGGATTTACAAATGCTATTGCAAAAGAACTCGGATTAGAAGAAGAGAGGGTTGCTTTAAGAGGCGAAGAAGTACTCGGAAGTGTTGAATTTATCGATGAAAACGTAAAGAAAGACCCGCTTTTAGTCACACCGATTGGAATCTGCATCAACTATTACAATCAAAACAATAACTTTATATTTGTCCATGTAAATGGTGAGAGGATAAAACTTTATGATAATGACAGACTGACTGTTGTAGATGCTGTTTTGCAGATCGGATTTGATAATAAGGCTCTCTTCGCAAAAAGAGGAAAAGAATTAAATTACAAGGTGAACGGTGAACACAGAATGGTCAGGGGTGAAATGGGAGAACCTGCAATTATAACGGTCAACGATAAGGAAGCAAACATAAATACACCGATAAAAAAGAACGACAGGGTAAAAATAATAGAATCAACTGCAGGAAAAGATGCAGAATTTTACATTGAACAGATACCTGAGTATAAAAGTGAGATAAAAGTCTACGTAAATGATAAGATGGTCATATGTCCGAAATTAGTACGTGTAGGTGATGAGATTAAGACAGGAGATTACAAGATTTGTGATGGTGACGAGATAGAGATACTTGATTATTACACAGTCGACAGGCTGGTAGAATATATGGACCTCGATGTTAAAAATCGTACAATTCTCGTAAATAACATAGAAGCATACGGAGATGAGCCGGTGTATGAAAACTTCAGCATCACCATAGAAGAAAAAGATGAAGATGAAGAAGAGATTGTAGAGAAAAAAGAATACAAACCTAAAGAGCCTAAGAAACCTAAAAAACCGAAGAAACTTAAAAAAATCACGGTAGAGGTTAATGGCAAAAACGTTGTATTATCGGGGAAGGAAAAATACATTTTCGTAGACATATTGGATTTCTATCCGTTTGATACAAGAACACCACAGGGAAAAGACCTGATAACAAAAGTTAACGATGAGAAGTGTGATTTTTATGCTCCTGTTGAAGAGGGAGATAAGATAGACCTTTATTGGGAGAATTAAAAAAGATTTCAGACATAAATATATAATAAAAACATGTTTGAGGTATAAATGTTAAAAAGGGAAAATATAGTAGTATGTATACTGCTAATGGTGGCATGCCTGTGGATAATATTCGCAATTATCCTTCTTGAAGCGAAAGTATTAAACTTAAAAGACAGATTTAGGGATGAATATGGTCTGATGGAGGATATAAGGTATTTTCCGGTTGCACGTTCAACTGATGAATCCACACCATATGTGTATTATGAAAACTCATGGGGTGACGCAAGAACGTATGGTGGAGAGAGAAAGCATGAAGGCATAGATATAATGGCGGGGGAAAACGTTCCGGGAAAATACCCCGTAGTAAGCATGACTGACGGAGTAGTTGAAAATATAGGGTGGCTTGAGCTTGGAGGCTACAGAGTTGGGATAAGAAGTAAAAATGGAGGATATTTTTACTATGCACACCTGAATTCCTACGCAGACGGAATAAGTGAAGGTAAGAAAGTAAAAGCAGGGCAGATGATAGGATACATGGGAAACAGTGGCTATGGTCCGGAAGGCACGACAGGGATGTTTGCCGTTCATTTGCATATAGGAATGTATATAAGGGAAAAGGATGGCAGCGAAAAAAGTATTAATCCGTTTCCTTATCTGAATCAGATAAACAAAAAAACAATAAAGTATAAATATTAATAAGGCGATGAAAGGCGTGAGTAAGATGGAAATGCAGCTATGGAAAGAATTACTATCACCATACAAGCTTGCTGTAAATGAGATAGTGGTTAAATTCAAATATTTGATGAGTGAGTATAAACTGGCAGGAAGATATTGTCCGATAGAACAGGTTGAAGGCAGAGTGAAGAAGGTATCAAGTATTCTTGAAAAAATACATAAAAAGAATATAGATATAGAAGAACTGGAAGAAAAAATCGAAGACATTGCAGGTATACGAATAATATGCAAGTTTGTAGAAGACATAAGTCTTGTAGTCGATATCATTTCTTCGAGAGGCGACATGGAAGTAAAAGAGGTAAAAGATTATATAAAAAACAGCAAACCAAGCGGTTACAGAAGCTACCATATGATTGTGAAATATAAAGTAGAGACAATCAATGGAACAAAGGTAATACCGGTAGAGATACAGATAAGGACACTTGCGATGGACTTCTGGGCGGTTATAGAACATTCACTCCAGTACAAATACAAGCACAATATGCCGAGTGATATAAGAAACAGACTGAGTAAAGCTGCAGATGCTGTAATAGTTATGGATACGGAAATGTCATCAATAAGAAATGAAATCATGGATGCACAGAATTCATTTGATGTTAAAGCAAAACTTGTAACAGAGATATTAAACTTAATGCAGAGTCTTTGTAAGGTGGCTAACAGAAGGGAAATAGTCAATATACAGAATGAATTTTACCGTATATACATGACGGGTGACATGGCGGCACTCAAGAGATTCTACAGAGAACTGGATATCATTGCAGAAGGATACAGATCGCAGTATGATTAGATTAGATAAATATTTAGCACAAACAGGTAACGGAACAAGAAGTCAGGTAAAAGAACTGATAAAAAAGGGACTTGTTTCAGTGAATGGAGAAATCATAAAAAATTCTGAATATAAATTAAACGAGCAAAGCGATGAAGTGTTCATATCGGGTAGTAAGGTTAATTATATCCGGTATGAATATTTTATGTTGAACAAGCCGGCAGGATATGTTTCTGCAACCGAAGATAAGAAAGAAAAAACAGTTCTCGAACTGATTAAAGATAAAAAACGTCATGATTTATTTCCGGTGGGCAGACTCGATAAAGATACTGAAGGACTGCTGATAATATCAAATGACGGGGCGATGGCTCACGATATCCTGTCACCTAAAAAGCATGTTGATAAAGTATATTATGCCAAAATAGAAGGAAAAGTGCAAAAGCAGCATATTGAAGTTTTCAAAGAAGGAATAGACATAGGAGAAAAGCGAAAAACATTGCCGGCAGAATTATGTATTATATCTTCAGGGGATATATCAGAGATAGAGATAACCATCCGCGAAGGAAAGTACCACCAGATAAAAAGAATGTTTCTGGCAATAGGAATGAAGGTGCTGTATTTAAAAAGAATAAAAATGGGAAACATCTTATTGGATGAATCATTAAAAAAGGGAGAGTATAGAAGACTTCGGGATGAAGAAATACGTGCATTAACAGAAATGAGGAATAATTGATGATTAATGACTTTTTACCCATTAACAAAGAAGATATGGAAAAAAGGGGATGGGATTATGTGGATTTTACATATGTTATCGGAGATGCATATGTTGACCATCCGTCTTTTGGACATGCCATAATAAGCCGTGTGCTCGAGGCAAACGGTTACAAAGTAGGTATTATCAGCCAGCCGGATTGGAACGACCGCACAAGCATTGACGTGTTCGGAAAACCAAGACTGGGATTTTTAGTTATGGCCGGAAATATGGATTCTATGGTAAATCATTATTCTGTATCAAAAAAAAGGAGACAGGCGGATGCATTTACTCCCGGCGGAGTTATGGGAAAAAGACCGGATTACGCCACTGTAGTATACTGTAATCTGATAAGACAGACATACAAAGACGTACCAATCATTATAGGGGGAATTGAAGCAAGCTTAAGAAGACTGGCACATTATGATTACTGGTCAGATAAAATAAAAAATTCAATACTCCTTGACTCAGGGGCAGATCTGCTGATATATGGAATGGGAGAAAGAACAGTTGTAGAAATCGCAGATGCACTTGATTCCGGAATAGATGTAAAAGATATCACATTTATTGACGGAACAGTATTTAAAACAAAGACATTAGATATACTATATGATTATATAGAACTGCCTGATATTAAAAAAATAAAATCTGACAAGAGAGAATATGCCAGAAGTTTTTATGTTCAATATTGCAATACAGATCCATTTGTTGCAAAGATTCTTGTGGAAAAATATAAAGACACGATGTACATTGTACAAAACACACCGGCAAAGCCGTTATCCCAGATGGAAATGGATGATGTGTATTCATATGGATATATGAGAAACTATCATCCAAGCTATGAAAAAGACGGAGGTGTTCCGGCAATCAGGGAAGTAAAGTTCAGTCTGGTAAGTAACAGGGGATGTTTTGGCGGATGCAATTTTTGTGCGCTCACATTCCATCAGGGCAGAATCATTCAGACAAGAAGCCATGAATCTATTATAGAAGAGGCAAAAAAGATAATACAGGACAAAGACTTTAAAGGATATATACATGATGTAGGAGGTCCGACTGCGAATTTCAGACACACGTCATGCGAAAAACAAAAAACAAAGGGAGTGTGTCCTAATAAACAATGCCTTTTCCCTACAAAATGTGGAAATATGAAGGTTGACCACAAAGATTATCTTGAACTCTTAAGAAAGCTTAGAAAACTACCTGGAGTAAAAAAGGTATTTATACGTTCAGGAATCAGGTTTGATTACTTGATTTATGATAAAGACGATACGTTTATGAGAGAAATGATAAAATACCACATAAGCGGACAGCTTAAGGTAGCGCCTGAGCATATATCAGATAATGTGCTAATGTATCTTGGAAAACCAAAGAATGAAGTATATGAGACATTTAAAAAGAAATACGAACGGTTGAACAAAGAAATGGGAATGAATCAGTTTCTCGTTCCATATCTGATGTCGTCCCATCCGGGGTCAACACTTGAAGATGCCATAAAGCTTGCAGAATACCTGAGAGATTTGGGATACATGCCTGAGCAGGTTCAGGATTTCTATCCGACACCGTCAACCATATCAACCTGCATGTATTATACGGGACTTGATCCGAGAACAATGAAACCGGTAGATGTGACAAGAAATCCTCATACAAAAGCAATGCAGAGGGCATTGATGCAATACAGGAATCCTAAAAATTATGATTTGGTAAAAGAAGCATTATTAAAAGCAGGCAGAAGAGATTTAATAGGTTTCGATAAAAACTGCCTTATAAAACCAAGAAATATGACAGTGAAAACAGATAATAAGAAAAAGAATGCAGGAAAAAAGCATTCGGATAGGAGAAGAAGATGAATAAAAAAATAGCGGTTATAACAGGTGCCTCTTCGGGAATGGGAAGAGAATTTGCATTGTATATTGACAGACATATGCACAATATCGATGAAATATGGCTGATAGCACGTCGCAATGAAAGACTTGTGGAATTGCAGCAGATGATTAATCTGCCATGTGTACTAATAAATGATGATATCAATAAAGAATCATTTATAGAAAAATATAAAATAATGCTGAAACAGGAAAATCCGGATGTAAGACTTTTGACAAACTGTGCCGGTTATGGTGTTTTAGGAAAGTTTGATGAGCAGGTAAGAGAAATAGAAACAGGAATGATAGAGACAAATTGCATAGCTCTTACAAACATCACATCGCTCACAATTCCTTATATGAAAAAAAATGCGAGAATAATTAATATTGCGTCTGCGGCAGCATTTCTGCCACAGGTGGATTTTGCAGTATATGCTGCGACTAAATCATATGTATTAAGCTTTTCAAGGGCACTTAACCATGAATTAAAAAGTAAAAAAATATATGTGACGGCAGTGTGTCCGGGACCGGTTAATACCGAATTTTTCCATATTGCGGAAAATGGAGTAAAGCGCGCATGGTATAAAAACTATTTCATGAGTAAAGTTGAAGATGTGGTAGAAAATGCCATGAAGGATTCGGTTGCCAAAAAAGAAATATCCGTTTATAGCAAATCAATGAGATTTTTGTGCATAGCATCAAAGATAATGCCACATGGATTTTTACTAAAAGTAATGGATATTTTCAGTAAAAAGAATCAATAACGATAAGGATGAGAACAGACACATGAGGAAAGAAAAAGGAGAATTTGGCTATCTACATTACCTGAAAGTATACCATTTGCTAATGACATTAGTCTGCCTTACAGTTGTAATGATATTGGTTATGATTGGATTTTTCAGATATCATTCGATGAATCACATATATACGGTTATCGCAGCCGTAATGGCGATTCCGGCAGCAAAATTTTTTGTAGAATATCTGGTTCTGATACCATATGAAGGCCATAGCAGAGAAGTATACGAAAAACTTGATGATGACAATTACAGGCTTCTTACAGAACTCGTGATTACATCAGAACAAAAGATTATGTATGTAGATTTTGCCATAGTCAAAGGGAAAAAAGTATATTGCTGTGCAACAGGAAAAAAAATGGATTCAAAAGAACTGGAAAAATACCTGCATAAAATACTTAACTCTGAATTTGACGGTGTTACCGTTAAGGTAATTAATGACTTAAAAAAATTCAAAAAAGAAGCAGAACACATAAAAAATACGCAGAGCAATCTCAGGGATAAAAGAATAGCTGAATTGTTGTGTATATATTCAATGTAAAAGACGAAAGGTTATATTCATGAAAGAATTGATAATAGGAGCAAATGAAGAGGGACAAAGAATTGATAAATATCTTGAAAAATATTTTAAAGCAGCCCCGAAAAGTTTTATTTACAAAATGCTCAGAAAAAAGAATATTACGCACAATGGGAAAAAATCCGCTGGGAATGAAAAACTTGCAGCAGGAGATTCTGTTAAACTATTTTTGTCGGATGAGACAATTGAAAAATTCAGGGGAAACGACGTAGATTTTTCAGTTAAGAAAAAAGTAGACTTATCCATTGTGTACGAGGATGAGAATATCATAATAGTGAATAAACCACAGGGAATGTTATCACAAAAAGCGGATAATACAACAGACTCATTAAATGAGTATATTATCGATTATCTGCTTGATAAGAAAGCGGTGACAAAAGAGAGTCTTAAAACCTTCAGACCGTCCGTATGTAACAGGCTTGACAGGAATACCAGTGGCATGGTGCTTGCCGGAAAATCCTTAAAAGGCAGCAGATATCTTTCAGAAATATTGAGAGAACGCACAATGGATAAATACTATTATTGCATTTCTAAAGGTGTGATGACAGAAAGCAAAAAGGTTGAGGGCTACCTGTATAAAGATGAAAAAAAGAATAAAGTTATGATAAGCAAAAAGAACATGGAAAACTCATCACATATCATAACAGCATATGAACCAATAAAAAACAACGGAAAAATAACTGTTTTAAAGGTAAAACTTATTACAGGTAAAACACATCAGATAAGAGCACATCTTGCTTCGTGTGGACATGCAATCATTGGTGATTACAAGTACGGAGATTCAGAATTAAATTCTTATTATGAAAAAAAATACAGGTGTAAATCCCAGCTGCTGCATGCGGGAATAGTCCGCTTTCCACATACTGAGGGAGAAATGTCTTATTTATCCGGAAAAGAATTCAGATGTGAGCCGGGAAATGTATTTAAAAAAGTATTAGAAGGTGAATTTGATGGCAACATGGAACAGTAGGGGACTAAGAGGGTCCAATCTTGAGGAAATGATAAATTTCACGAATGAAACATATAGAAAAAAAGGAATTGCCCTGATTCAGAAAGTACCTACTCCCATAAAACCTATTACGATAGACAAGACCACAAGACATATTACGCTTGGATATTTTGACAAGAAAAGTTCTGTG
Organism: uncultured Lachnospiraceae bacterium; assembly: GCA_902786515.1. GTDB lineage: Bacteria > Bacillota > Clostridia > Lachnospirales > Lachnospiraceae > UBA2821. The sequence goes on from CADADA010000002.1 coordinate 39,435, forward strand.
GATTACATAGGTGTTGTGCAGGGAATCCCCATATGTTTTGATGCAAAAGAGTGCCATTCTGAGACATTTTCACTTCAAAACATTCATGAGCATCAATACGAATTTATGAGAGAATATGAACAGCAGAAGGCTATATCATTTATAATACTTTCGTTTACCGAAAAAAATGAGACATACTATGTTCCGTTCAGGGATATAGACAGCTTTTATAAAAGAGGAATTAATGGCGGCAGAAAAAGTGTCAGATACGAAGAAATTGATAAAACGTTTCTAATAAAAGGAAGTATGGGAGTGCCACTGCATTATTTGCAGCAGCTTCAGATGGATTTACAATTTAGAGATTGACTTAAATCAAGATATCAAGTATAATTTCTAATTAGTTCATGCTATATATTAGCGAATTAGCACTTTAATTTGATAAAGTGCAACAGGAGGGATAAAAGAATGATGGAGAACAGGCTGTTACACACACCGGTTGGTGTCAGGGATATTTACAATGTAGAATGTGCGAAGAAGTTGAACGTACAGCAGAAGATACATGATATTTTTCATAAGTACGGTTACAGGGATGTGCAGACCCCTACATTTGAATTTTTTGATATATTTAGTGAGGAACGCGGAAGCGTAGCTTCAAAGAACATGTACAAATTTTTTGACAGAGAAGGAAACACACTCGTATTGAGACCGGATATGACTCCGCCTGTTGCCAGAGTTGCGTCTAAGTACTTCTTTGAGGAGGATATGCCGATAAGACTTTGTTATCAGGCAAACTCATTTATTAACAATTCAGAATATCAGGGAAAACTAAAAGAATTTACACAATTAGGAGCAGAGCTTATTGGAGACAACACATCTGATGCGGACGCAGAAGTTGTGGCTATGGTGATAGATTCAATGATTGCTTCAGGATTAACTGATTTTCAGGTAGAAGTGGGTCAGGTTGACTTCTTTAAGGGATTGATAGAAGAAAACGGAATTGATGAAGAATCGGAGAATATCATCAGAACATTGATAGAGAATAAGAACTACTTTGGCATGGAAGAAGCTGTAGAAGGCATGACTACCATGTCTGATGAAAAAAAGGAAATATTCCTGAAGTTTGCAGATTTATGCGGAAATGATGAAATATTTGAGGAAGCAAGAGCACTCACAAAGAATAAAAAATCCTTAAAAGCAGTGGAAAGACTGGAAAAATTATATAACATTATAAAATCATACGGATATGAGCAATATGTATCATTTGATTTTGGAATGTTAAGTGAGTACCATTATTATACAGGAATTATTTTCAGAGTTTATACATACGGAACGGGTGAAGCCATTGTTACCGGCGGAAGATATGATGCGCTTTTAAAACAGTTTGGAAAGAACTCTGCTGCAGTAGGTTTTGCTATTAATCAGGACCAGCTTATGGCAGCATTAAGCAGACAGAGGATGGAAATCAGAGTTGATTATTACTACGACATGATACTGTATAAAAACGGCCTTCATGACGAAGCGATTAAATTAGCTTCTGAACTCAGAAAAAAAGGCGAAAAGATAATATTAATGCGAAAACGCAGCAGTATAACAGAAGAAGATTACATAAATTATTCAATACGAATGGGGATAAAGAAAATACATTATATGATTACGAAAGAAAAATTGAAGGAGATTGAAGTTTAGAAAATTACCTTATCGGATGAAAGGAATGTGTGATTATTATGAGATATTTGACATTTGCGCTTGCGAAAGGAAGACTGGCAAAAAAGTCATTGGAAGTGTTTGAAAAATTTGGCATTACGTGTGAAGAGATGAAAGACGAAAAGACGAGAAAACTTATATTCGTCAATGAAGAGTTAAAGTTGAAATTTTTCCTTGCAAAAGCAGGAGATGTGCCGACATACGTGGAATACGGTGCTGCAGATATAGGAATCGTAGGAAAAGATACGATTTTAGAAGAAGGAAGAAAGCTTTTTGAAGTAGCTGATTTAGGATTTGGAAAATGCAGAATGTGCGTATGTGGTCCGGAATCGGCAAAGGAATTATTACAGCACCACGAAATGATTAGAGTAGCAAGCAAATATCCTCATATTGCCAAAGATTATTTTTATAATAAAAAGCATCAGACGGTAGAGATAATAAAACTTAACGGTTCCGTTGAACTCGCACCCATAGTAGGCCTTTCAGAAGTAATTGTAGATATAGTGGAGACCGGCTCAACATTAAAAGAAAACGGATTACAGGTGTTAGAAGAAATCTGTCCGTTGTCGGCAAGAATGGTCGTGAATCAGGTAAGCATGAAGATGGAAAATGAACGTATAATGCAGATTATCAGAGATTTAAAAAAGACATTAAATGAAGTATAAGGAGGAATCACCGTGAAGATAACAAAATTGGATGAAACATCAAAAAAGAATATATTAAATGACCTTCTAAAAAGAAGTCCGAACAACTATGGTGAATTCAGTAAAACGGTAGATGAGATTGTAGCGAATGTGCGCGAAAACGGTGACAGTGCAGTATTTGAGTATACAGAAAAATTCGATAAAGCAGCATTATCAAAAGAAAACATAGTAGTTACGCGTGAAGAAATAGATGAGGCATATTCCGTTGTCGAAAAGACAGGTCTTGTGGATGTCATAAGACGTGCAAAAAAGAATATTGTGGAATACCATGAAAAACAAAGACAGTACAGTTGGTTTGACAGCAAGCCTGATGGAAGTATCCTCGGACAGAAAGTAACTGCACTTTCAAGAGTAGGTGTGTATGTTCCAGGTGGAAAAGCTGCATATCCGTCTTCGGTTCTTATGAATATTATCCCTGCGAAAGTAGCCGGAGTTGAAAAAATCATAATGACAACGCCACCGGGAAAAGATGGTAAGGTAAATCCCGGTACTCTGGTAGCGGCAAATGAAGCAGGAGTAGACATTATCTACAAAGTCGGAGGAGCACAGGCCATTGCGGCACTTGCTTTCGGTACGGAGACAATTCCAAAAGTAGACAAGATTGTCGGACCGGGTAACATATTTGTAGCACTGGCAAAAAAAGCAGTATATGGTTTTGTAAGCATAGATTCAATTGCCGGACCGAGTGAGATACTTGTACTTGCTGATGAAACTGCTAATCCAAGATATATAGCGGCTGATATGCTGTCACAGGCAGAACATGACGAGATGGCATCAGCAATTCTGGTTACTACAGACGAAGTACTGGCGCAGAAAGTTGATGAAGAAATCAAAGGATTTGTAGAAATACTTTCCAGAAAAGAAATCATCACAAAGTCTCTGGAAAATTACGGACACATCTTAATTGCCGAAAACATGGAAGATGCCATAGATGCCGTTAATGAAATAGCATCAGAACACTTGGAAATTGTGACAAAAGATCCGTTTAATACAATGACAAAGGTTAAAAATGCCGGAGCAATATTCCTTGGAGAATATAGTTCAGAGCCTTTGGGAGATTATTTTGCAGGACCAAACCACGTACTTCCTACAAATGGAACAGCAAAGTTTTTCTCAGCGTTAAGCGTGGATGATTTTATAAAGAAATCAAGTATAATCTCTTATTCAAAAGAGGCATTGGAACCGATACATGAAGATATTGAAAAATTTGCAGAAGCGGAACTGTTGACGGCACACGCTAATTCAATAAAAGTTCGATTTGAATAGAGAAGGAAGACAGACTATGGAAAAGAGAAAGAATAATGCCGTAGTATCTGACAGAACAGCTTCTGTCGTCAGAAAAACCGGCGAAACAGATATAAAGATAAAAATAAATCTTGATGGTTCCGGATTTGCAAATGTGGATACAGGCATAGGCTTTTTTGACCATATGCTGATAAGTTTTGCAAAGCATGGCTTATTTGATCTGGATGTTAAAGTGGATGGAGATTTGGAAGTGGACTGTCATCACACGATAGAAGATACTGGTATCGTACTTGGAACAGCCATAAAAGAAGCACTTGGAGATAAGAAGCAGATAAAAAGATATGGTTCCGTAATTCTTCCTATGGATGAGACATTGATTATGTGTGCACTGGATTTATCCGGCAGACCGTATCTCATATTTGATGCGGAATTTACAACGGACAGAGTGGGATATTTTGACACAGAGATGGTAAAGGAATTCTTCTATGCCATTTCATATACTTCAGGGATGAATCTTCATATAAAACAGCTTGCAGGAAGCAATAATCACCACATAATAGAGGGCATGTTTAAAGCATTTGCAAAGGCATTAGACAGTGCAACTGTAAAAGATGTGCGAATCAAAGATTTACTTTCTACAAAAGGTTCGCTGGCATAACATACACGAAAACATATTGAGAAAGGCATGGTTAAGAAAATGGAATATTTTAAGTTAATACCTGCAATCCATATTAAAAATGGAGAAGCTGTAAATGAAAATTCAAAGGATGCAGTAGCGTTATGTGAAATGTTTTGCGATAACGGAGCAGATGAGATTATATTGATAGATGATTCTGAAAATGACAGGGAACATGATTTAAATATCGGTGTGATAAAAAAGATTGCTTCTGCGATAGATATACCAATGCTTATTGGTGGAAATATAAAGAGAGTTGAAGACGTAAAAAAATATCTGTATGCAGGTGGAGCCATGGCAATTCTTGATATGTCAAAAAGCTCGAATGTAAAGATGATAAAAGAAGCATCTGACAGATTCGGACAGGATAAGATAGCCGTATATGCAGAAAATGCAGATATAGCCGATTATGCATGGAAAGAAAATGGAGCAGGACTTTTGATAACAAAGAAATATGCTGATAAGACCATCATGCCGGTACTTACCATGAATGGATTTGACATAGATAACGAGATGACCGAATTTGCATCAGAGCCGGGAGCATATGGAACGGCAAAAGTACTTGACGGTGAAGCTGATATTGACTTTATAAGCATAAAGAAAGAATTAAAAGACAAAAATATAAACGTAAATTTATTTGAAAGCAGCATGCAGTTTTCTGAATTTAAGCTAAACAGTGACGGACACATTCCTGTAGTTGTGCAGGATTATAAGACAAATGAAGTGCTTATGGTAGCCTACATGAATGAAGAAGCCTTTAACATGACTATATCAACGGGAAGAATGACATACTACAGCAGAAGCAGGAATGAGTTGTGGATTAAAGGACTTACGTCAGGACATTTTCAGTATGTAAAATCTTTAAGCATAGATTGCGACAACGACACACTGCTTGCAAAAGTAAAACAGATTGGTGCAGCGTGTCATACAGGTAACAGAAGCTGTTTCTTCAATACACTTGTAGAAAAAGAATATGACAACACAAATCCTTTAGAAGTGTTTAATGATGTGTTTAACGTAATTCTTGACAGAAAAGAACATCCTAAGGAAGGTTCATATACCAATTATCTTTTTGACAAGGGAATCGACAAGATATTGAAAAAAGTCGGAGAGGAAGCCACAGAGATAGTGATTGCCGCAAAAAATCCTGACCCGGAAGAAGTTATTTATGAAATTTCTGATTTCATTTACCACGCAATGGTGTTAATGGCTGAAAAGGGAATTTCGTGGGAGGATATTACAAGAGAGCTTGTAAGAAGATAAGGTGTTTTGTGACAATTGTATGGAGGAAAATGAATATTGAGAAAATTGGCATTGCCGGATGAGATACTGCTAAGTATAGATAAGCCGGAAAGATATATTGGAAATGAAGTTAATATGGTATGGAAAAATCCTCGGGATGTGGATATCAGATTTGCAATGTGCTTTCCGGACGTGTATGAAATCGGCATGTCACATCTCGGAATACAGATTCTTTACGATATGTTCAACAGACGTGATGATGTATATTGTGAAAGAGTATATTCGCCGTGGATGGATTTGGATAAAGTAATGAGGGAGAAAAATATCCCTCTTTTTTCCATAGAATCACAGGAGCCGATTAAGGAATTTGATTTTCTGGGTATTACCCTGCAATATGAGATGTGCTATGCGAATGTTTTGCAGGTGCTTGATTTAAGCGGAATACCATTGCTTGCAAATGAACGTACGGAGGAAGATCCTATTGTAATAGGAGGAGGCCCGTGTGCTTATAATCCGGAACCGCTGGCAGATTTTTTTGATATGTTCTATATGGGCGAAGGGGAAAAACAGTACTACAGGCTTCTTGATTTGTATAAAGAAAATAAAAAAGCAGGTGGAACAAGGCTTGACTATCTTAAGAAAGCAGCAACAGTGCCCGGAGTATATATTCCGGCGTTTTATGATGTCACATATCATGAGGACGGAACCATAGAAAGCTTTGAACCGAACACAAAGGAAGCTCCCAAAAAAATAGTAAAACAGCTTATAACAGATATGAGCAGCACAGATCCGGAGGCTGAATATAACTATTATCCAAGAAAACCTCTGGTTCCATTTATTAAGGCTACACAGGACAGAGTAGTATTGGAAATCCAGAGAGGATGTATACGCGGATGCCGTTTCTGTCAGGCAGGAATGGTATACAGGCCTGTAAGAGAGAGAAATGTTGAATATCTGAAAGAACTGGCTTATGAAATGCTTAACAGTACGGGACACGAGGAAATATCTTTAAGTTCCTTAAGTTCAAGTGATTATTCACAGTTAGAGGAGCTTGTAAATTATCTGATTGATGAGTTTCATGGAAAAGGAATCAATATTTCACTTCCGTCATTGAGAATAGATTCATTTTCATTAGATGTTATGAGCAAGGTACAGGACATCAAAAAGAGCAGCCTTACATTTGCACCGGAAGCAGGTTCACAGAGACTTAGAAATGTTATAAACAAAGGACTTACTGAAGAAGTGATTTTAAAAGGTGCATCTTTGGCATTTAAGGGCGGATGGAACAGGGTGAAATTATATTTCATGCTTGGAATCCCGACTGAAAATGAAGAAGATATGAAAGGCATTGCTGAACTCTGCGAAAAGGTTGCCGAGGTATACTATGAGATTCCAAAACAGGAACGAAACGGAAAAGTGCAGATTACAGCCAGTTCGTCATTTTTCATTCCAAAGCCGTTTACACCGTTCCAGTGGGCGTCAATGTGTACAAAAGAACAATTTTTAGACAGGGCAAAGGTTGTTAATACCCGTATGAAAGAAATGCTTAACAAAAAAAGCATAAAATACAACTGGCATGAGGCGGATGTATCATTGATTGAAGGACTTTTAGCAAGAGGAGACAGAAAAGTTGCAAAGACAGTATTAAGAGCCTATGAGCTCGGATGTCTGTATGATGCGTGGAGTGATTCTTTTGACTTTTCAAAATGGCAGCAGGCTATAGATGATACTGATATAGATATGGATTTCTATATTACAAGAGAAAGAGATGTAGATGAGCTTCTGCCTTGGGATTTTATCGACGTGGGAGTCAGCAGGGAGTTTTTAAAACGTGAATGGGAAAATGCAAAAAACGAGAGGGTAACACCAAATTGTCGTATGAAATGCAGTGGATGTGGTGCGGCACGATTTGGAGGAGGAGTCTGCTTTGAGAATAAGAATTAAATTTGCAAAACTCGGATATATGAAATTTATCGGTCATCTGGACACTATGAGATATTTCCAGAAAGCAATAAGGAGAGCCGGAATTGACATAATGTACTCAGAAGGATTCAATCCTCATCAGAAAATGTCATTTGCAGCACCGTTAGGCGTCGGACTGACAAGCATAGGTGAGTATATGGATATTGAAGTAAATTCGACAAAAAGCTCAAAGGAAATGGTAGACAGACTAAATGAACAGATGGTAGAAGGAATGAAAGTTTTAAGCTGCAAAAAGATTCCTGATGACGGAAAAAAAGCAATGTCAATTGTAGCAGCCGCTGATTACATGATATCATTCAGAGAAGGCAAAGAACCTGAGGGAGCAGACATTCCGGCAAGGTTTGAAGAGTATTTGTCAAGTGATTCCATAATAGTCACAAAGAAAACAAAAAAAAGCGAAAAAGAAGTTGATATTAAGGGTGGAATATACGAAGGAAAAGTACTTGAAGGAAAAATATTTTTAAAATTAGCTTCTTCGAGTGCCGAGTATCTGAAACCTGAACTTGTTATGAGCGGATTTTATAACTATCTGGGTGAAAAAATGCCGGAGTTTGCATTGGAGATAGAACGTACGGAAGTATATGCAGAGAATGAAGGCGGATTTATCACGCTTGAGGACTTAGGTGAGGAAATACCTGAAAACATGTGAGGAACAAAATGAGTGGCAGAATAATCATAACAAACTACAAAGAATACCATGTAGCAGTGAAACATGATGGAAAAAGAATAACAGAATTAGATGTGTCACGTGCAGATGAGAAAAGTGAACTTGGAAACATATATATAGGCAGGGTTACGGATGTTGTAAAAAACCTTAACGCTGCTTTTATAGAGTATTCAAAAGGAAAAAAGGGATACTTTTCACTGGATGACAATAAAGAAGCAATCTTTTTAAATCACAAAAACACTGACAAAGTCTGTCAGGGAGACACATTATTAGTGAGAGTTTCAAAAGCTGCAGTAAAAACAAAGGATCCCGTATTATCATCAAAACTCGAGCTTGCGGGAGAGTATGTTGTACTGACTTCGGGCGATACAAGAATATCTTTTTCATCAAAAATAAAAGATGATTCCATAAAAAAAGAAATTGAAGAATGTTTAAGAAATGGTTATAATGGTAAAGTCGGCTTTATCGTAAGGACAAAGGCCTGCCTGTGCAGTACGGATATATTGATGGCTGAGGCAGAAAAACTATTCAGCCGCTACAGTGAGATAATAGAGAAAGCAAAGTATCTGACACCTTATACAAAAATGTACGAAACACCTAAAAGCTACCAGATATTTGCAAGAGATTTATTTAAAGATGATGTTGAAGAAATAGTCACGGATGATGAGGAAATCTTTGAAGAATTAAAGCAGGTTATAGGAAAAAATATACGACTTTACGATGACCGGATGATTACTTTAACCAAGTTATATGGCATAGAGAGTTTTCTTGATAAATGCTTAACGCAGCGTGTATGGCTTGATTCGGGTGCGTATCTGGTAATAGAACATACAGAAGCACTGTGGGTGATAGATGTTAATACAGGAAAATGTGTAAAGGGAAAGAATAATGATAAGGTATTCTACAAAGTCAACAAAGAAGCGGCATATGAAGCGGCGAGACAGATAAGGCTAAGAAATATGTCGGGAATGATTATTATTGATTTCATCAATATGAAGGACAAGGAATTAACGGATTTATTACTTGAAGATGTAAAGCAGGCGGTGATGAATGACCCTGTAAAGACAACCTTTGTGGATATTACAAAACTTGGTCTGGTAGAATTAACAAGAAAAAAAGAAAGACCACCGTTACACGAAATATTGAAATGAGGCTGACTACAATGAAAGAAATATTGTTTTGCAAAAAAAATCTTATATTTACTATTGTATACGTGCTTATGGCAGCCGGTATACTTATATTCATTTCAAACGATGCATTTTTATACAAGGATGAGATTGGAATTGTGACACATCGGGAGATAACTGACCGGATAAAACAAAAAAGTCCGAATATGAAAACAGAGAAATACTATGTGCAGACGTTAAATGTTACTATATTGAACGGAAAATACAAGGGAAAAGAAGTTATGGTTGAAAACTGTTATTCAAAATCTGAGGTAAAGACCGTTAAATATACTTTAGGAGATGAAGTATTCTTAAAAGTATCGGATAAAGAAAACATGCTCTCAGGTTCAATCACAGGATTTAAGAGAGATACCGTTGTGGCGGCGATAGCATTGATTTTTGTGTACTGTGTAGTGCTTGTGGCAGGTATGCGTGGAGCACTGTTTGTAGCCGCATCGATAATAAACGTTGCAATTCTGTATCTGGGACTTGATTTTTATGCAAGAGGAACAGATATTTTACCAATATGCTATGTGTCAGTTATATTATTTACTATCATATCACTTGTATGCATAAGTGGATTTAACAAATCAACAATTATTTCAATAGCATCTGTATGGCTGGTTATAATACTTGTGGCAGTAATATATAAAATAGTATTGAGTATGAGCGAGCAGCCTGATTATATAATGCTTGAGTATGTGTCCGGACCAAATGACTTAAACAAACTGTTTTTTACCGAAGTTATAATGGGGTGTCTGGGAGCTGTAATGGATGTGGCAGTTTCAGTATCAGAAACTTCATGTGAACTTTTAAGAGAAAACAAAGAGCTTAAGACATCGGATTATATAAAATCAATGCGTGAGCTTGGAGCTGATGTAATGGGAACAATGGTTAATATATTGTTCTACTCATATTTTTGCGCGACAGTGCCAATGATTCTGGTACAGATGAAGAATAAATACAAATTAAACTTTATCTTCAGGTTTGACCTGCCGTTTGAAGTTACAAGATTTTTAACAGGCTCTATAGGAATCGTTTTAACCATACCGGTAACAGCGTTTGTGTCATGGCTTGTGCTGTATAAGATTTTAGGAAAAAGGAAGTGCACAGAATGAATGTAGCATTATTACTAATATTAATAGTTCTTATGATTTGCATAGGAGGTTCGAGAGGCGTTATATCCATAATGGCACTGCTTGGTAACGTGATTGTATTTTTCATCAGCGTTTATTTGATGAAATACTGTAACCTGTATGTTATAGCATTTTTTGACATTGTATTTATGTGCCTTTTGACATTGATTTATCAAAATGGTGTAAATATTAAGACTATCTCGTCTTTAATAGCAGTTATATCTGTATCATTATTACTAATGGTTCTGTCTTCTGTAATGGGACGACTTGGAAATATGGGAGGATATAACGAGTTTGAACTTTATGAAGACACATTGATGAATTTATCAGTAAATATAAAGCTTAATCTGCCGGATGTTTCAATATGCATGCTTGTGCTGGGAGTAGTTGGAGCCTTGATAGATATCGCAGTTGCGGTTACAAGTTCCATTCATGAAGTCAGGATGAATAATGAAAAACAGGAAGAAAGTGAGTTTATAAAGACATCTTTAAGACTTGGAAAAAGTATTTTTGGTTCGACTATAAACACGTTGTGGTTCGCGTGTATCGGGGAATCTTTATTGATGTTTTTACTTTTCAGAAAATACAATTATTCATTTGTAACACTGATTAATTCAAAAGCATTTTTTGATATGGCTGCAACCATTCTGTTAAGTGCATCAGGATGCGCACTAGTAGTTCCTGCTGCCATCTGTTCATATGTTTATGTAAGCCGTTATATGAAAAAAAACGCTGAATAAAAGTACAGCCTCCGTCATATATTTAAATAGTATATGCAGGAGGCTTTTTTATGGAAAAATATAATTTGTACAGTGATATAGCTAAAAGAACAAACGGAGAAATCTACATAGGTGTGGTTGGTCCCGTAAGAACAGGAAAATCAACATTTATAAAGAATTTTATGGATACACTTGTAATACCTGAGATAAAGGATGAAGAAGTAAAAAAACGTACAATAGATGAATTGCCCCAAAGTGCAGCAGGAAAAACCATAATGACTACAGAACCTAAATTTGTACCACAGGAAGCTGCGGTAATTCCGGTAGATGAGAACAGCGAGATAAAAATACGTCTGATTGATTGTGTGGGATATATGACTAAAGGGGCAGCAGGCCATCTTGAAAATGATAATGAAAGAATGGTCAAGACTCCGTGGTTTGACAGTGACATACCGTTTACAAAAGCGGCTCAGATTGGTACATATAAAGTTATTCATGAACATTCAAATATCGGAATAGTCATAACAACAGACGGTTCATTCGGGGAAATAGAAAGAGAAAACTATATTCCACCTGAAGAAGAGACCATTTTGCAGTTGAAAAAATTAAACAAACCGTTTGTAGTACTGCTAAATACATCAAAACCATATTCTGAAGAATCAAAAAAACTTGCAGAAGAAATCAGCAAAAAAAATATGGTATCAGTATATCCTGTGAATTGCAAACAGATGAAAAAATCAGAGATGATGGAGATTCTGAACGGAATTTTGTTAGAATTTCCAATCAGGGAATTAGAGTTTTATATACCCAAATGGGTGGAAATGCTGTCAAATGACCATTATGTCAAACAGGAATTATTGCAATGCATAAAAAAGATAATGCCGGACATTAAGATTATGAAAGACATAAAAGAAAAGCAGTTTGACGACAACTGCCGTTACATAAAGCAATTCGTTGTGTATGAGAAAAATCCTTCCACAGGTGAAGTAAAAATCCAGGTTGATTTTTATGATGATTATTATTACAGGGTAATAAGCGAGATTACAGGCATGGATATACAGGACGAATATAAGCTGATAAAAAATCTGAAGGAATTTGCCATGTTAAAAGACAGCTATACCAAATTAAGCTATGCACTTGAACAGGTAAAAGCAGGGGGATACGGCATGGTGACTCCGGATAAAAGCGAAATAATATTAGAAGAGCCCGAAATAATTAAAAACGGAAATAAATACGGTGTAAAGATAAAGGCTGAGGCTCCGGCAATCCATATGATAAAAACAAGTGTGCTTACGGAAATAGCACCTATTGTCGGAAATGAAGCACAGGCAAATGACCTGATAGATTTTATAAAAGAAAGCGAAAACAGAAGTGATGACGGAATATGGAATACCAACATATTTGGAAAATCTGTTGAACAGATAGTTGAAGACGGAATACAATCAAAATTAAACAACTTATCAGAGGAAACAAAGGATAAAATGCAAACAACACTTCAAAAAATAACAAATGAAAGTACCGGCGGGGTAATTTGCATAATATTATAACAATAATTAAGTTCACAATAAAATTATTTTGTGTTATTATAGTGTGAAAAGCGATTTTCACACTTTTTTAATAACAATTACGTTTTGGAGGACTTAATGGAACTTGAATCATATGTAATTATTGTTGCTGTACTTTTTGTTGTTTTTATGTACACGGCAATACAGGCAAAAAAGAATTACGAGAAATCAATGAAAAAAACAATTAAAAATAACTGGGGAAAGCTTTCAGACAGAATATATGAAGAACAAGATTTAAAAAAAATATCTGAATATTATAGGCAATATGCAGAGAACGAAGATTCGTTAAGTAGTGTGATTGATGATATTACATGGAACGACCTTGACTTAGACAGGCTGTTTCAGAAAATCAATATGACATACTCGTCATCAGGAGAAGAATATCTGTATAAAATGCTTCGTGTTCCCGCAAAAGATGAAGATACCCTAAAACATATCGATGCTATAGCAGATTATTTTAAGGAAAATGAAGAGGACAGAGAGCGGGTACAGGAGATTTTTTATAAGCTTGGCAGAACAAAAAAGGTGGCATTGACAACATTTATCAGACAGTTGTATAAGCGTAAAGAAGAAAAAAATCTGGTGCATTACATCCAGATGATATGCTTTTTTCTGGCAATCAGTGTTCTGTTTATTAATCCGGCGATAGGAATTGTAGCCCTTGTGGCTGTAATATGTATAAATATGTATACCTATTACAGGAAAAAGCATGAACTTGACGGCAATTCGGTAAGTACAGGATACATTTTAAGAATGATTAATACGGCAGGCGAATTAAAAAAGACTGATATATCTGTGCTTGAAACGGAATTTAAAGAATTAGAAAATATAGGGAAAAACCTTGCTCCGATAAAAAAAGGGGCATTCCTTGTAACTTCTAAAAATGTTAGTGGCTCGTTGTCAGACGTTGTAATGGAATATGTGAAAATGTTTACACACATTGACATAATAAAGTTTAACAGGGTTGTAAAGACAATCCGTGAAAAAAAAGAAGACATTGACAAAATGTTTTCGATTTTAGGAAAGATTGAAAGCGGCATTGCAATCGCATCATTTAGGGAATATTGCGAATATTATGCGAAACCTGAATTTAGTGATGGAACAAAATTTAGATTTACGGATATCTATCATCCTCTGATAGAAAATCCGGTTGCAAACAGCATGGAAGAGGACGGATGTGTGCTTCTTACAGGTTCAAATGCATCAGGAAAATCCACATTTTTAAAGACAGTAGCAATCAATCAGATACTTGCACAGACCATATATACATGCACGGCATCAGAGTATTCATCCGGATTTTACGATGTATATTCATCAATGGCTCTGCGTGATAATCTTGAGACACAGGAGAGTTATTATATGGTGGAGATAAAATCCTTAAAGAGAATTTTAGACAGTATTATGTCAGGAAACAGGGTTATGTGTTTTGTGGATGAGATACTTAGAGGAACAAATACAATAGAGAGAATTGCGGCATCATCAGAGATTCTTAAAAACATGTCAGACTTAGGGGCTTTATGCTTTGCGGCAACCCATGATATAGAATTGACACACATATTAGAAGACTGTTATGCCAATTATCATTTTCAGGAGGAAGTAAAAAACGATGATGTACTATTTAATTTTATATTGTACAAAGGAAGAGCTACATCAAGAAATGCAATAAAACTTCTTAAGATGATAGGATATGATGAAAACATTGTTAAAAATGCAGAAAATAAGGCTTCAGACTTTATGAAAAATGGAGCGTGGAATTAAGTTTTAATTGAATTACAAGTTTTTTTGTGATAAACTAAGATGATTAGTGATAAAAAAGGTTTACAGATGGAGGTAAAGACAAAATGTCTCAAAATGTATACGACACACTTGTTGAACGTGGATATATCAAACAGTTCACGCACGAACAGGAGATAAAAGAACTATTAGGAAAAGAGAAGATTACATTTTATATAGGTTTTGACCCGACTGCGGACAGTCTGCATGTAGGTCATTTTATAGCAATGATGTTTATGAGATATATGCAGCAGGCGGGACACAGACCGATTGCATTAATCGGTGGCGGAACAGCCATGATTGGTGACCCGTCAGGAAAAAACGATATGCGTAAGATGATGACAAAAGAGACGATTCAGCATAACGTAGACTGCATAAAGAAGCAGATGGAAAAATTCATAGATTTCAGTGATGGAAAAGCATTGATTGTGAACAATGCTGACTGGCTTATGGATTTGAATTATATGGATTTTCTTAGAGAAGTTGGTGTGCATTTTTCAGTAAATAAGATGATTACGGCAGAATGTTTTAAGCAGCGTATGGAAAAAGGACTTACCTTCCTTGAGTTTAACTATATGCTCATGCAGGGATACGATTTCTACGAGCTTAATAAAAAATATGACTGTAAGATGGAGCTTGGCGGAGATGACCAGTGGTCAAACATGATTGCAGGAGTAAATCTTGTACGTAAGAAATCACAAAAAGATGTATATGCCATGACTTGTACGTTGCTTACCAACAGTCAGGGACAGAAGATGGGAAAGACGGTAGGAGGAGCCCTGTGGCTTGACCCGGAAAAGACATCACCATACGAATTCTATCAATACTGGAGAAATATTGATGATGCTGATGTAGAAAAATGTCTGTGCCTGCTTACATTTGTTCCAATGGATGAGGTAAGAAGATTAGCTGCATTAAAGGATGCTGAGATTAACAAGGCAAAAGAAGTCCTTGCGTATGAGATTACAAAGATAGTTCATGGTGAAGAAGAAGCCGCAAAAGCACAGGAAGCTGCAAGAGCGGTGTTTGCAAGCGGTGGCAAGAGCGATAATATGCCTACGACAGAGTATGATAAGGAGACATTTGAGTCTATGGATATTCTGGCATTACTTGCAGAGACAGGCCTTGCAAAGAACCGTTCAGAGGCAAGAAGACTTGTTATTCAGGGCGGTGTTTCCGTAAATGATGTTAAGATTACGGAAATTGACAAGAAGTTTAATGAACAGGATCTGGATGATGACGGTTCTATCGTGATAAAAAAGGGTAAAAAAGGATTTCATCAGGTTAAGGTAAAATAAAAGGAGTGAGGAATATGACATTAGGACAGGCCGCTGTTTATTATGTGGTAGATTTTATATTTATGGTGGGGATAGTTGTCGGCGGAGTAGTTATCGGTAAAAAACTTCGAGACGCGAAGGATAAAAATGCTTCAACAGATGTTGTAGAAGAGAAGAAAGGAATTTAGTAACATGCAAAAATATGGAGTAAATGAGTTACGAAAAATGTTTTTGGAATTCTTTGAAAGCAAAGAACATCTTAAAATGAACAGCTTTTCACTGGTTCCTCATAATGATAACAGTTTATTATTAATCAATTCCGGTATGGCTCCTCTTAAGCCATATTTTACGGGACAGGAGATTCCACCGAGAAGACGTGTGACTACATGTCAGAAGTGTATCAGAACAGGAGATATCGAGAATATCGGAAAGACTGCAAGACATGGAACATTTTTTGAAATGCTTGGTAATTTCTCATTTGGAGACTATTTTAAGACAGAAGCCATCCACTGGTCATGGGAATTTTTGACAGAAGTTGTAGGACTTGATGCCGACAGACTTTATCCGTCGGTATATCTTGAAGATGATGAAGCTTTTGATATCTGGAATAAAGAGATAGGAATCGATAAGGACAGAATATACAGATTTGGCAAAGAAGACAATTTCTGGGAGCATGGTGCAGGTCCATGTGGTCCGTGTTCAGAGATATATTATGACAGAGGCGAAAAATACGGATGTGGCAAGCCTGACTGTAAGGTAGGCTGTGACTGTGACAGATACATGGAAATCTGGAATAATGTATTTACACAGTTTGAAAATGACGGCAAGGGAAATTACACAGAACTAGTCCAGAAGAACATAGATACGGGAATGGGACTTGAACGTCTTGCAAGTGTCGTACAGGATGTTGATTCAATCTTTGACGTAGATACCGTATGTGCATTACGCAATAAGGTTTGCGAATTTGGAAATACGACATATCAGACGGACGAGAAAAAAGATGTGTCTATCAGAATAGTGACGGATCACATACGTTCAGCTACATTTATGATTTCTGACGGAATCATGCCGTCAAATGAGGGACGCGGATATGTCTTAAGAAGATTAATCAGAAGAGCTGCAAGACACGGTAAGCTTCTCGGAATAGAGGGAGCATTTCTTGCAAAACTCAGTGAAACTGTTATAGAAGGTTCAAAAGACGGTTATCCTGAACTTGATGAGAAAAAAGATATGATTTTCAAAGTACTTACTGAAGAAGAGAATAAATTCAGTAAGACAATTGATCAGGGATTAAGCATCCTTGCAGATATGCAGGCAGACATGGCTTCCGAGAACGAAAAAGTCCTTTCAGGTGAAAATGCATTTAAACTATATGACACTTATGGATTCCCATATGATTTAACTATGGAGATTCTTGAAGAAAAGGGTCTTGGCATTGACGAGGAAGGCTTTAAGGCTGCTATGAATAAACAGAAGGAGACTGCCAGAAAAGCACGTAAAGTTACTAACTACATGGGAGCTGATGCGACCGTTTATGAGTCAATCGATCCGGTGGTAACGTCAGAATTTATCGGCTATGATAAATTAGAAGCACAGAGTAAGATATCTGTTATCACTACAGAGACAGAGATTACACAGGCTATTGCTGATGGAGATAACGGTACCATTATAGTAGATGAGACACCGTTTTACGCAAGCATGGGTGGACAGGAAGCTGATACAGGTATTATATATACTGATAGTGCAGAGTTTGAAGTTCACGATACCATTAAGCTGTTGGGTGGTAAAGTCGGACATGTGGGAAAAGTAACCAAAGGAATGTTTAAGGTAGATGATACGGTTACATTAAAAGTTGATGCTACAGTAAGAAGCAATACTGCAAAGAATCATAGTGCAACACACCTTTTACAGAAAGCATTAAGAGAAATACTGGGAACACATGTAGAACAGGCAGGTTCTTTGGTTAATAAAGACCACTTAAGATTTGACTTTACACATTTTCAGGCTATGACAGAAGAAGAAATCGCAAAAGTCGAAGCATTAGTCAATCAAAAGATAGAGGAATCCATACCTGTAGTGACGGAAGTACTTAGTATCGAGGAAGCAAGAAAGACCGGAGCAATGGCTTTATTTGGCGAGAAATACGGTGAAAAGGTTCGTGTAGTATCGATGGGAGATTTCTCTAAGGAATTCTGTGGCGGTACTCATGTGGCGAACACAAGTAATATTTCGCAGTTTAAGATTATTTCAGAATCAGGTGTAGCTGCCGGTGTAAGAAGAATAGAGGCTTTGACCGGAACAGGTGTAGCAAAATATTATGCAGGAATTGAAGCTGAATTAAAGAAAGCAGCAAAAAATGCAAAGACAGAACCGTTAAAGCTTGCAGAAAAAGTTGTTCAGCTTAACGAAGAGATAAAAGCATTAAAGAGTGAAAATGAGAGCCTTAAGAGTAAGCTCACTAACAATTCAGTCGGCGATGTTATGAATAATGTCAAGGATGTTAAAGGCGTAAAATTACTTGCAGCTAATGTTCCGGATACTGACATGAACAGCCTTCGTAACCTTGGAGACAGTTTGAAAGAAAAACTTGGTGAAGGTGTGGTTGTCATAGCTTCGGCAAATGACGGTAAAGTAAATCTCATAGTTATGGCAACAGATGATGCCATGGCAAAGGGAGCACATGCCGGTAACCTTATTAAAGAGGTAGCACTATTAGTAGGCGGTGGCGGTGGCGGTCGTCCGAATATGGCTCAGGCAGGTGGAAAGAATCCGGCAGGAATCGACGAGGCACTTGCTAAGGCAGAGCAGGTATTATCAGAACAGATAAAATAAAAATATAGTTAAAGAAACTTCGAAGTAGCAATAAGCTGCATCGGAGTTTCTTTTTTTCACAAATAATCTCTACCTGGCTGCGCCATTGGCTAAATCGGATGATGAAAAAGCAAATTATATAAAGAATAAGGGATTTGATAACAAATATTATCAGGATCTTATTTTGGACTTTATCCAGCAGTTCGGAAAAGCAAATAAACAGCAGATACGAGTGTTATTGGCTGATAAGCTCCCAGGCACAATGACAGAAGAACAAAAGGAACGAAAGATTCTTTATTTGCTTACTCAGCTAAAGAACAAAGGAGAAATTGTACGTGATGCGGATAGTAGAAAAATGACCAATTGGATAATAAGAGAAAAAAATGGTTAATAAAAAATTGTTTTTCGTATATGAAATTTATTCTAAACCTGCGATTTATCGCAGGTTTGTTTATTAACCAAAATAAATATTGTTAATAAAATGGTTAATAAACTTTCACATCATATTCAGCTTATGATAAGTCAGAATTTGTCATAGATTTGTCATACAGGGTATGCTATCATAGTATACGTATGATTCTACTCAAAAATTTTAATAATAATTGATTAAATGGAGGAAACAATGAAAATAACTTATACAAAACTAATGAATATAGTTGCGATTATAATAATCGGATTATTGATTACAGCTAGTGGCTGTAATGGAATTGAACACAAGGAAGATAATAAAAAAGATACCGTTATACATAATGAATCAGAAATTGATTACTCGGATACATCAAATTGGGCTTATTATGGGGTTGGAGACAATAAAAAAGCAGATTTGTTTTTAGTATGTCCAACAGTTGATATGAACGATGAATATAACATGTCTATGACAGATACAGATACCAAAGAAAGTTTTTTGGGAGCATTAAATATGGAACGGGGTATTTATGAGGAAGACTGTAGAATGTATGCTCCATACTACAGACAGGCGGCTATGAAAGTGTATGGTCTTGAACGTGAGGAATGGGAGCAATATATGGAGGCAGCATATGATGACGTGTCAGAGGCTTTTTCGTGGTATTTAAAAAATGAAAACCAGGGAAGACCGATAATTCTTGCAGGTTTTTCGCAGGGAGCGGATATGTGTTACCGACTCCTTGAAGAATATTTTGGAGACGAGGAACTGTATGATAAGCTTATATCAGTTTATGCAATAGGATGGCCTTGTACGGAAGATGTGGTAAAAAAATATCCACAAATAAAACCGGCCGGGGCATCAGATGATACAGGTGTTGTAATTAGTTTTGACTGCGAGTCGGAGGATGTAGAAAGTACATTTATAAATGAGGCCGGTCAGAAGTCTTTTTCGATTAATCCTCTGAACTGGAAGACAGATGGGACAATCGCGGAAAAAACTGAAAACAAGGGGGCATGCTTCACGGATTATAACGGTGATATAGTGTCGGAAACAAAAAATCTGTGTGGCTGTTATATTGATGAGAACAGAGGCGTTTTAAAAGTTACGGATATTGATAAGAGTGATTATAAAGCAATTGTTCCGGGATTGCCGGAAGGTTCATATCATGTTTATGATTATCAGTTCTTTTTCCGTAATTTGCAGGAAAATGTAAAAATGCGCATTGATAAATATCTGGAATAATGTAAAAGACATGGGAATGGATATGGAATATAAAAAAATCGAAATATCTCACAGACAACAGATTGAACAAATTAGAAAAAAAGCCGGCAATATATTATTGTCACACTCGTTTTATACATTGTTTTTGTGGCAGGAGACAATGAAGCTGTCCATATATCTTGAAGAAGATTTTTTTGTTGTCAAATATGGACTGATGGGAGAAGGCAGCTATTTTTGCCCGTGTGGCAATAAAGAAAAGATTCTGAGCTTTATACAGACACATTGTGAAAATGAAGAACTAAGACTGTTCTATATTGATGAAACAAGCAAAGAATTGATAGAAGAAAGGTTTCAGGACCTTTTTAAATTCGAATATGACAGAGGAAGCTGTGAATACATTTACGAAAGACAGGAACATATTTTAAAGCAGGGGAAAAATTATCAAAGGATAAGGCGGGAAATCAATCATCTTGCATCAAATTATACGCTTCGTACAGAGATTCTGACAAAGAAGAATTTATCTGTCAGCAGGATTGTAGTTGAAGGGTGGAATAAAAATCATATAGAAGAAAAAAGTAACATGACAATGGAAGATATATCAGTTGCTGAGAGTGCAATAAAGAATTTTTCAGAGTTAGGACTTTTGGGTGTATTGGTCTATGTGGACGAAAAACCTATGGCAACAGCTATTGGTTGTGAAATTACGAATGATACCTATGGGATTCAGGTTGCTAAGATGTGCGAAAAAAAAGAAGGCTTGATGTTTTACCTGTTAGAGCAGATGTTTAAGGTGATTTCAAATCAATATACGTATGTTAATGGTGATGATGATATGAATATAGAGGGAATCAGGATACATAAGCAAAAAATGAAGCCTGTACGGATGAATGAAGTCTGGAAGGTTGAATCGAGGTTATAAAAGTGAAGAATCAGTTTATGAAAAAAATGTTCTGGCAATTGATGGGACCGTCCATTTTGGCAGCGATTGGTTTAGCAATTGCAAATATAGCGGATTCACTTGTGGTTGGAATCAGTACGGGAAGTGTAGGTCTGGCTACAATAGCTATAACGGCTCCGATATATATGGTCAATGCAGTGTTTTACATGGGACTTGGAGTTGGAGGTTCCGTTGAATTTGCAAGACTTACAGGTGAAGGAAAAATAAGTGAAGCAAGGAAGATTTTTAATATGACTATGCTGGTATTATTCTGTATAGGAGTAATTTTTTCATTCACCGGCGTTTTCTTTACAAAACAGGTTTTGTGGGTACTGGGTACTACACCGGGCGATGGAAAGTTATATCAGTTGTCATATCAATACGCACGAATTTTGCTGGTTTGTGCACCGGTGTTTTTTATTAATACACCGTTTTGTATATTTATCAGAAATGATGATAATCCAAAATTATCAGGTATAGGATTTGCGATAGGTAATGTTGTTGATGTAGTGTTGAATTTCATACTTGTTCTGGGAATTAAGACAGGTGTGGCAGGAAGTATATGGGCTACTGTTATAGGACAGATGTTGTCTATGCTGATTTTATCTGTTCACTTGATTAGCAGGGAAAAACATATAATTAAACTTGCCTTGACAGTTCCGGATATAAAAAGAATTATCAAAATATTAAATAGTGGTCTGGCGACCTCAAGCCAGTATATTATGCAATTTGTTTTTATAATGATAGTCAATCACATACTGTATAACAGACAGGGAAGTACCGGAGTGGCAGTGTTTGATGTTGTTTTAAATGTGTCGTATGTGGGACTCCTGTTTTTTTATGCGGCAGGTGATTCGTTGCAGCCGCTTGCAAGTACATTCCATGGAGAAAGAAATATTGATGCACAGAAGATGAGCTTTAGAATGTCGTTGTTTTATGGGCTGATTCTTGGAAGTATTCTTTTAATGACGATTATTATCGGAGCTGAGCAGGTATGTGGAATATTCGGACTTGAAAGTAAAGAAGAGATAAGACTCGGAGCAGCAGCAGTCAGATTGTATTGTGCGGGAGGAGTTTTTGCCGGTGCAAACATTATAGCAGCCGCATACTATCAGTCTGTTGAAGAATTAAAAAAAGCATATCTGATATCGTTTTTAAGAGGATTGGCGTTGCTATTGTATTTTACTGTTATCTGTATCAATTTATCGACAAGTGGATTTTTCATGCTGTTCCCGTTGACAGAAGCAGGATGCCTTATAATATTTTTGCTTGTTCGCAGGATGCCTTTTTTGCAGAGCTCAGAGCAACTTCCGAAAGATGACAGAATCTATAGTATGGTTCTGGAAAAAAATGAAAACAATATGGGACAGCTTATAGAAAATATCGAAGCCTTTTGCGAATCATTTAATGCGACCGCAAAACAAAATTATTACGTGACGGTTACAGCAGAGGAGATTTGCTCTGCGATTATAGATAATGCGACGGCAAAAGAAGATGATTCAATAAGTATTTTCCTTACAATCATTGCAGAATATAATGGGGATTTCCGCTTATGTATCAGGGATAATGCCTTAGCTTTTAATCCGTTTGAATTAGAGGCGGGAAAAGTAGAAGAAGATGATGACAGTGAGCTTGGGGGACTTGGAATCTTTATCGTTAAGCAAAAGGCAAAAAAATTTTACTATCGCAGGTATTTGAATTTTAACACGTTAAATATATTGGTGTAGGTGAGGATATGGAATTTAAGTGGATTACCGATTGGAAAAGCAATGCGGTTCAGAGTGGGTTAAAGAAAGTATGGATGGAGTGTTTTAATGACACACAGACCTATATCGATTTTTTCTTTGAAAATGCACCTGAAAATATTCAGGTGATTGCCGGTTTTGAAAATGAAATGATTATATCTGCATTTTATCTTTTTCCATGTCAGGTAAAATGGAAAGAATCGGCAGGAACGGGAGAGCAGCATACAAAAAAAGCATATTATCTATATGCGGGAGGTGTGTTGCGTGACTATAGGGGAAATAAAGTGTTTTCCGGAATGTATCAGGAAATATTCAAAAAGGCGGAGTATGAGAGTGCGCATATTATATTATATGCTTTGCCGGAGATGAGACCGTTTTATGAAAAAAAAGGACTTATGTATTATTATGATAGTAATGAGATTTCATTTGCATTAAAAAATGATGAGCAATGTCTGCCGGAAAGAGAAGAGTTGGAAGCGGAAACGTATGAGATAATGCGTAACCGGCGATTTGATAAAGAATCTTTTGTTGTATGGGATAAAGAGATGCTTGGGTACTGTTTAAAGGAAAAACGATTCTGTGGTGGATTTTGTGATATTTTAAAAATAGAAAACCAGCAATTTGCAATAATAGGAGAAATAAAAGATGAAGTAATGCATGTTGAGGAAACGACGATTCCCTTGGAGTTACTTAAACTATATCAGAGCAGTATTTTGAACCTGTATAAAGTATCACAGATGAAGGTAAGAATACAGACAGCGAAAAATGAAGGAAAGCGTATTAATGCCGGAATGGGGGATGTACCGGTAGCATCCCTTTGGCTGTCCTTGACTTTACAATAGAAAAAATTAGGAAGAGAGGAAAAACAATATGAAGATAAAGATGTCATTGATAACAAAAATGGTGATAATGATTATATCAGCATCACTTTTATCAGCTGTAACTTCAGTATACATCAGTTATCGTACATATTCGAATACTATAGACAAGTACTATAAAGAAACTATTACGAATGTAGCTGAGACTGCCGCATCCATGATGGACAGCGAGATTATCGGTGATTATGCTGATAAACGTGAAATGGATGATGAGTATGAAGGGATGTTATCCATTCTTAAAAAAATTACAAATCAAAATGATATAGAATATCTGTATATAGAAGTAATCAGAGGAGATAAGGCGATAGCCATTATGGACGCTGATGAAGAAAATCCGATGGATTTCAGAGAAGAGTTTGATGTGTCGGAAGGAGCGGATACAAGTAAACTTGAGGATGGAATTCCTGCATTTATCAGTAATGAAGAGGGTGTAGGATGGATGTGTTCAGTATTTCAGCCAATAAAGGATTCGGATGGAAATACAGTGGCTTTAGTCGGAGCTGACCTTTCAATGAATCAGGTTATGGGAGAAAGGCATCAATTTCTTAATATAGTTTTGATAGTAATACTTATAGCGGCATTTATATCGACAATAAGTATGGTATTATACACGAGAAATATGGTGACACGTCCTATTAAAAGATTAGCTGAAGCAACGAGAAACTTCATCTCTGATAAACAGAAAAATGAAGAAAAACAAAAAGAGTCACCGATTGAAAAATTACAGATACTTTCTAACGACGAGATAGGAGAACTTACAAATTCAGTTAAGATTATGGAAAAAGAAATCCATACTTATATTGATAATCTGACGACTATTACGGCTGAGAAGGAAAGAATCAGTGCGGAATTAAACGTGGCAACGCAGATTCAGGCAGATATGCTTCCGAGTATATTTCCACCGTTTCCGGAGTATACGGAGTTTGACCTTTATGCAACGATGAATCCGGCAAAAGAGGTCGGGGGAGATTTTTATGACTTCTTTATGGCGGATGAGGACCATCTGGTTATGGTAATGGCAGATGTATCAGGAAAAGGTGTACCTGCAGCATTATTTATGGTGATTACAAAAACATTATTAAAGAACTGCGCGCAGAATAATTCTTCACCTAAGACAATTCTTGAGACAGTAAATAACCAGCTTTGTGAGAATAATGAGGCGGATATGTTTGTAACGGTCTGGCTTGGAATTTTGGAAATATCGACAGGAAAGCTGGTAGCTGCAAATGCAGGACATGAGTATCCTGTAGTCAAACGTGCAGGCAAAGACTTTGAACTGATTAAGGATAAACATGGATTTGTGCTGGCAGGAATGGAAGATTTCGTATACAGCGAATATGAATTGAATATTGAAGAGGGAGATATGCTGTTCTTATATACTGACGGGATACCTGAGGCAACAAACAGTGAAAATGTGCAGTTTGGAAACGAACGAATGCTTGAATCTCTGAATAGTCATAAAGATTGTGATGTAAAAGAATTACTTGTTGAAGTAAAAAAAGATATCGAAAGCTTTGTGGGTGATGCCCCTCAATTTGATGATATTACAATGCTTGGAATGATTTATGAGGGATAATTTTTGCTTTGTCACTGTTTTGTCATATTTGCAGGAGTATATTAAAGGGGAGATGTGAAGATAGATATATTTATGAATAGGAGGAACAGATATGGCAAGAAAGGAATATGGAAATACTTCAAAAGAAAATCAGGAAAAGCTAAAAAAAGACAGACAGGAAGCGATTAATGCTTATAAGGAGAGTAATCCGTTTTCAAAACAGATTGCAAGATATGGTTCAAACGGAAAGATGTTTGGTAATGAGGGTGGTCATAAACCGTTTCCGAAGAAAGTAGAATATGACAACATAGTGATTGACCCACCTGAAGATTTGCCGGAGGAAGTAGTTGCTGCAATTGTAATGGGTGCAATTTTGCGTCCGGACAGACTTAGTGACCATGTTATGACAAGCTCTTCAATTGGTTCAAGTGCAAATGTATTAGGTTTTAATCAGTGCATGGTTATCAATAATTATATTAGCGGTGATAATCGTGTAGGAGAATTTGAAGATCTTATCCCAAAGGCCAGACAGGAAGCAAAAGATGCCATAGAAGAATACAAAAAAGGAAATAAAGAACCAGCAAAGAAAATGCTTACGGATTATATAGATGCCTGTGTATTGTCATCAAGAATGATGGCTGTCGGCAATAATCAAAAAGAAAGTTTATCGCATATAACAAATGACGAACTTCAATCCGTTTTACTTGGAGCAAAACTTCTTAAGAACAATCCTCTTAATGCAGGAAGTACTTATGGTGATATAGAACAGATTCGTCTGTTAAATACTGAAAAACAGATGGATGCTAAGATAAAATGTGCTGATATTGAAAATGAAATTCTGAATAATACACCTGTAGCAGGAAGCGACGAAAGAAAGCGAATGGTTGAAGACATTCTGTTTTATAGTTATATGAGAGCGGTATCTTATTCGGAGGACGGAAATCGAAGTTTGCTTAAATCAGATTTTAATGATGACATGATGAGAAAAGCTGATATAGAAATAACCGATATCGCTACTGATCCGGACAGTGAATATGAACAGCTTACATCTAGTGGTGAGATGAAAAAATTATCTGACGGCATCTTTGATATTCACAGTAAACACAGAATTTCTGACACTCAGATGATTATGCAGCAACCTGACGGTGAAGAACAGTTAAAAAGAATCTATCATGATGCAATTATAAATTCAGATGAATATAAAGATATGGTAGAGGCAGAACCTGATAAAATCTATGACATGATAAATGCAATCAGGAATAAAAATCTTGAAGAGATGTTTCCGGATGTAAAACTTCCGAATGCAGCAGAAGAAATTAATAAAAAACATGAAACAGAATTTAACAGGGAAATTCAAAAAACAGAAAAACAGGCAACAAAGTTTATAAACGAATCTAAAGTATCAATGGGCACTAAGAAATATGGGATTAATAGTTTTAGTATGAACGATTTAAAAAATAATGCGAAAATTATTTCGGATTTATTTGATGATTTAGATTCTACGGATTCATGGTATAAGACGTCATCGGATCAATTTAAAAATGTAAAGAAAGAACTTAAGGAATTTAAAAAGTTTGCACAGGAGCTCGCAAAAAAAGGAAAAGAGCCGACTGCGGATGACTTGAAAAAATATGATAAGATGACAAAAAATATTGTAGAGCTGTCTGATAAATATCTGGATTATAAGAAAGATCCAAAAGGGGATTATGAAAAGAACAGAGTAAGTGCCATTAAAGACCTTAAGGTGCATATTTTATCTAACAGGGAATCAATTAATAATATATTAATACAAAGAGATGAAGAAAAAGACAGAGAACTTCAGGAGAGCATGAGCAAAGAATACAGGGATAATGTAGAGAAAAGCTCAGCGGCTGAAAAAGTAAGCAATTATTGCAACCAGATAAATAATACGGGAGCTAAGTACAACATTGAGAGGCGCAGCGACGTATTCTATGGTGATAAATATACGGAAGCGGATATGAAGGCATCAAAAAGTGATTACAGTGTTAAGCGTTCAGCAGTTCAGACAGCCAGTATTATAGCAATGTCGATGGAAAATAAGTATACCATGGAGGAACTTTTAAGTCCGGATAAGTTCCAAAAAGAAAAGCAGGAGAAGTTTGACGAAATATTTAAACGTATGGATAATAAGACTCCGGAGAATCAAAAATATCTTGCAAATATTTACTACAATGGATTACAGTCTGCCATAAAACTTAAAGATGAATATGAAAAGCAAATAGATTATACAAATCCTGATCTCGTTAAGGATGAAAAATATATTGCATTTGGTAAAATGTCACATGTAATATTTGATTCATGGCAGGAGATGGCTCATTGTAAGGACGAATTGATGGAACTTGTACAGAAGGATCATCCGGAGATGAAGGAATATGCTGATTTTAAAGATTATATTACCGAAAAAATGGGTCCGGCTCTTACATCTGATTCAGATAATTTGAACAAAGTTGTAACTGATATAAATAATGACCCTGAAAATTACTCAAGGATATTTGGAAGCGCGCTTATGCATGCAGTACAGTTTAAAGTTAAGCTTGATGAAATTAATAAGGTAAATGAGCAAAACAGAGATGTGACGTATTCGGAGAGATATAAAGATAGCTTCATAAAAATGGAAAAAAATGATGTATTTATTTCTGTATGCGGACAGGTTTTGTCTTTGGGTAGTGATATATCAAATGATAAGTCACTTTCGCGTGGTGTTCTTCCTAAGATTTTGGATGGAAGTATGCTTAAGGATATGAAGGTAAAAAGTGTGTCTGATGAAGAAGGAATAAAATTTACAGGCCTTCCAACCGTTAATCAACTTAAGGCGGATATTAAGTATGAGAATATGGAGATGATAAGTCCAGGACAGATAGGTAGGATGACTAAAGATGCAATCAAAAAATATGATAAGCTGTCAGAGAAAGCATCTCCGGTACATAAGACTTACATCGAAAAGGCCAAGGATGCTGTAAACAAAATCAAAGAGATGATTGAAAACAAGACTCCTTTAGTCGGCGAACAAAGAGAAGAGGCAAAGAATTGCGTAAGGGATATTTTGACGGAAAAGATGGTAGGAACACTTGAAAAAGCGGGTGCAAAAATCCCTGAAAATGCACAGAAAATTATGGCAAAGACGGTGGAAACTTTGCCGGTATTTGAAAAAAACACAGAATATCTGGGAATGGGATTCTTAGGAGAGATGGCATATGAGGATAAAGCTATTGAACTTGTGAAGGAGTCAATGGTTGACATACAGAAAAATCTTGAGCAGACATCTGCACAGAAGTCGGTTGAAACGTCATTAGAAAAAGATACCACTGTAAAAGTGCAAGAGAAAGAAGAAATAAAGCATCCGGTATTAAAGAGTGATGATGTAATTCATATGTAACTTATAGTTATGTTTATAGTTAAAATGCCGGACAGGTAAAAATGTCCGGCATTTTTTGTATCGCATGCGAAAGGAGGATTAGCAGATAAAAAATGATTAAAATTATATTGGAATTTATAGCAAATAATTATATATCACTGGTGATGCTGATTATGCTGGCGGTTTTAATATTAACGGATAAAGATGACAAGCCACCGGGTATGGAGTGGATATGGATGCTTGTATGTTCGACAATGATATTGATAGTAATTACGGGAGTGCAAAAATATGTCTATCAGGTTTTAGAGTCACCGCATGATGGAATGAATGTGACTCCGTTTATAAATTTTCAATATTTTAAAACTTTTTTGGAACACATATTATTTTGCAGCATTGCGTTTATGGAAGCAAATCTTATTGCGAATACCAGACACAAAATAGTTCTATATATTCCGGAAATAATTACACTTGTTTTTGAAACTATGTCATTTTGCAGAATACCTATTGTGTTTTATTTTGACAACAATGGTAACTGGCATGGAGGACCGTTAAGTCATATATCTTATATTACTTCAGTCATATATATGATTTGGATAATGGTATATTCAATAAAATTAATCAAAGATAAAGATAAAAACAAAGCGTTTGTAGTTATGATGATTAGTATCTTTACACTGATTGCATGCTGGCTTGAAATAAAAGATATGGCAAGAGGAGTAATGATAAACATGCTTATTATCGATATAATGATATACTATTATTATTTCTACGGTGTCTATAAAATGGAGATAAGGCAGAAACTGTATGAACGTGAACATGAATTAGAGCAGACACAGGTGAACTTATTATTATCACAGATAAAGCCTCATTTTATATACAATACGCTGGCATCTATCAGATACTTGTGTACAGAGGATTCGGATAAAGCGGTGGAAATGCTGGATAATTTATCAAATTATCTAAGAAAAAGCACTGATATTATGACAAAAAAACAGATTATTTCATTTAAAAATGAATTGCAGCTTGTTGATAATTATCTATATATTATGAATGTCAGATTTGGTGATAAAATAGAGATAAGGAAGAATATAGAAGCTGAAGATTTTTGTATTCCCTTTCTTACACTTCAGCCGCTTATTGAAAATGCGATAAATCATGGTCTGAAAAAAAAAAGCGAAAATGGAATTATTACTATATCGTCTGTGGAGGATGAGACAGAATTTTTGGTTATTGTGGAAGATAACGGAGTCGGGTTTGATGTAGATAAGGAATTTAGTGATGGCAGTGAACATGTAGGTATCTACAATGTAGAAAAACGATTAAGACTAATTTCAAAAGGAGAGCTTAAAATTGAGAGTGAAAAAGGCATAGGAACTAAAGTAACTGTAGTTATTCCTAAAAGTGAATAGCAAAATAGTGTTATTGATTTGTCACAGATGGTATGATACAATACAAACTATGTTAGTGTGCCGATTTTTACGAATATGATAAGGAATGGAGAGATGAAAATGCCGGATACAGAAAATAATAACGATAATAATACAGGTAACAACGATACAGAAGAAGCCGGAAAAGGTGAAAATGAAGTGACAAAAGAAGAGGAAAAAGAAGAAATATCCTCTGAGCCGACGGCAAAAGAGCAGGATATTCTTTATCAGCAAAGACAGGAGCAGGATAAGGAAGAAAGAAAAAAGAGGGAGGAGGAGGAAAAAAGACGATATGAGGAGCTTCAGAAAAAGATAGACGAAGGCAATAAAAGGAACGAAGAACAAATTAAGAGACTTGAAGAAGAGCGAAAAAAAGAAAAAGAAAAAGCCGAAATGGCGATGTTTATGCAGAAACAGACGGGTATGACGGAATTATCACGTTCAGAATTTGAAAAACATCGTGAAAAAATAGACGAGGGCATGAAAGAAATGGATAAAATCGATCCTTCGTATATTCGGTCATCTGATGAATTTAAGTATTTTAAAGGTTCTATGGAGGAAGTCGACCGTCTTTCAAAAGAAATGACGATTCCTGCAACGTCAAGAGAATTGAGAAAGTTTTCAAAAGCATACCGTACACTTGCGGAAGATGCAGATAATTATCTTGATCATAAGAAAAAAGACAAAAAAACTTCCAAGATTGCACGTGAACGTATTAGTTTTGTGACAGAAAAAAAGCAATTTGCTGAGGCAAACAGAGATTACTGGAAGGAACAGTACATCGAATCTTTGAAGGTTAAGAAGCTTGATGAGGACAATTTAAGGACCAATGCACAAAATATTAATGATTTTATGGATGACCTGGATGAGGTAGACCCGTTTTACGTAAAATCATCAAATGAGTTCAAAAATGTAAAAGATTGTTTGAAAGATTTGAATTACATAGCGAAGAGGATGGTCGAGAATCCGACAAAAGAAGAACTGCGTAATTATATGCTGGCAACAAAACGTCTGGATAAAGCATGTGATCAATATGTTACATATAAAGGTGATCCTGCTAATTCAAACAGTTATAAGCGTCTGGATTTTGTTAATGACCTGAAAGAGTTTACACAAAATAATTCGGCTGATTTTGAAAAATTAGCCAAAGAAAAAGGTTATGAATTTGAGTTTACGGATTTTGAATTAACATATGGCACTGGGCTGGTTGAAAAAGAACCAAAAAAGCCAAAAGAAGTAACCGCCAGTAAATTATCAGATGAAGATTTGCTGAAGGAAGATCAGTCGGGGAAAAGCGAAGATAAAGACAATGAGTTTGAAGAAATTGAAGGTATCAAGTCAGAAGATTTCTGGGATCGTGAATTTGGTGATATCGCGAAGCTTAAAGGTATAGATGAGGTTAGTTTAAAACAAAATGCACAGTTGATTAAAGAACTTGGAGATGATATCAGCAAATTAGATGGCAGGTTTTTCAAGGCTCCGGAAGAATTTAGAAATATTAAGAAGACGGCAGGTGAGTTAAAGACACTGGCTGACAATATGGCTTCTGCTCCGGGAGATGTAACAAGTGAACAACTTGATGCATACAGACAGAAAGGCTCTGAACTTATGGAGGCTGCGAATGTCTATGTGAATGCACAGGAGACAAAGAGAAATCTTGAAAAAAACGATAAGGATACGATAAAACGTATTGATTGTGCGATAAAAGTCAGAGAATGCATGAAGTTAAATATTGATTCGGTAGAAAGTCTGCAGGATGACATAAAAAAGGAAGCTGAAGCAGAATTAAAGGCACAGAAAACTGTAAATGTGAAAGATTTACAGGCGGTTGCAAAAGAAAAAGAAGCAGATGCATATTCAAAACAGGTGGATTTAGGTAGTGATGTATGTAAAAAAGCTTATACAGGAAATGTTGATGTAAGACAGATGAATAATCCACATCAATATGCGGTTACAAATAGCGGAATTCAGGCGCTCGGAGAGATGTATCTTATGGCAAGCGGAGATTATGAACTTGAAGATATCGTGAATCCGGACAGCCTTAAGGAAGAAAAAGCAAATGCAGGGAAGGAGGTAATAAAACATATAAGCGCCGGACGTGAAGAAAATCAGAAATGGCTGGCAGCTACAGTTTATCAGGGACAAAAAAAATGCATGAATATGATGGATGATTATGCGAAGAATTTTGATTTGACAGATCCGTCTTTTTTACAATCAGAAGAATGTGCTAATCTTGGACATATATGTCAGACAATGAATGAAAGTTTCAAGGCGATGGATAATTGTAAGGAACAATATATATCCATTGCAAAAGAACTTGATGGTAAAGACATTAACTTTGGCGGGCATAGACAGGAAATGAAAAATGATATATACCTGGTATCGACATTGACGTCTTCTGCAAAAAAAATGCACGAAAACGTGGTTAAGAGCGAAGAGAATCCGGAAAATAATATGTTAAAGTCTAAGGTAATGGAAAATGCTGTTATAGCAACTACTACAAGGAATTTAATCGGAGAGGCACAAAAGAATAATCCGGACGCAGCGGTAACAGGATTATTAAGGAATAATGAAGAGCCTGAACGAGCCAAAAATTTAATTAATGGCATGACTAATGATGCAAAATTAAAGGAATTTAACGGCAACCTGTCACTTAATCAGGAAACCTATGACAGAAATTTTGGAAGCATTGTAAATGGAAGATTGTTTGGCAATGTTACGGTGGCTGAAAAAGATGGAGATATAACCGTATCTAATCTTCCGTCTGTAGAGAAGATGGAAAAAGAACAGACATATGCAAAAATGTCAGATGTAAAACTGGATAGGATTGTTCAGGAACAGAATAGAAAAAGTGAGGATTTATTAAAATCTGGTAAGATTGACAATCCGAATCAGGCTGATGTAATGGAGAGGGCGAAAGATTCCAGACTTAAACTGGCAGAGCTTGGCAAAAAAGAAGGTGAACTTAATGATGCAGACTTAAAACTGGCAAAAGGTTATATGAAGGATATTGTGGCAGAAAAATTCATAGCCTATGCTGCAAACAATAACATCCGGCTTGATCCGGAAGCATATGATTACACATCGGGAGTAGACAGACTTCCGGCGTTTCAACAGGAAGTATCAAACATATCGCAGGGCAGTATTAAGAGGTTTTTGGCTGAGGACAGGGGAACAGAATTGCTTAAAGAAACTATTGTCGAGCAGAAACAGATATTGGATGAACAGATGATAAAAGAAGCAGAGAATACACCTGAAAAAGAGATGGAAGCTGCTCGTGAGAAGAAAGCTGAACTTAAAGTACCTGAAGTGGAAAGTTCTCCTCAGTTAGGACCGGCGATGATGTAATAATTTAAAATGTTTTATTTTGTCACTGATTTGTCAGTAGTAGCATGTTATTATAACATATGTAAGATAAAAACACAGTATATCAGGCATATAGATAAGACTGTCACAGTTTTGTCATAGAAGGTTTGATATCATAAAATCAAAGAAAATATTTAGGAGGTAGATACTTATGAAAGAGAGATTAAGGAATCTAAAAAGAAAAGTGGTAGGTTTAATGTGTTTGATTGGTGTTACTATGAACTCCGCGATAACTGCATGGGCATCAGAATCTGCGACTACTGCAAATGGAAGTGCTGATTTTACAAAAGTTTCAGACAAGGTTGTTAATTTAATAAACAGTCTTTTGAATCCGATTCTCGCTATAGTAGGAGCAGTCGGAGCTATTTACTGTGTGGTGCTTGGCGTGAAATTTGCAAAGACAGAGGAGCCACAGGAACATGAAAAGGCAAAGACACATCTTAAGAATGCAATCATCGGTTTTGTTCTTATATTTGTATTGATGCTTGTATTAAAACTCTTGATGCCTATTATGCAGACATGGGTTAAGAACAATTCTTAATACATAAGTTAGTATGTATGTGACAGGCAGGATAAGCTGCACACTAAGGTATTAGTGGCAGCTGCCTGTTACGATATTCATCTGATATATATTAGCGAATAATAAGTTGGTTTATAGATATGAGATGAGTGTATTCGTCTGAGGAGGTTTTAGGATATGAAAACTAATAAGACTTATAGATGGATTTATCCGTTGATTTTTCTATTTGGAGTTATATTAACCGGAGTTGTCTTAGAGACGATTCTTTTGTATGTGGGAGACTTGGCGGATGGAAAAGAATACGTATTTTCTTTGGAGGTTTTGTTAAAGCCTCAAACATGGGAATTGGGACTTTTTGCTATGGTAATGTTAAGTATTGTTTATGTTATTAATAATATGGACAATCTTGGAATATCAAGTGATAAGATATTTGGAAGCAAAAAGAACGGTGACGTAACCAGTGTTCTGGAAAACAGCAGGTTTATGACGAATAAGGAGAGAGATAACAATTTTGCTCCGTTTACTTATGAAACGGCGGAAGAGTGTAAAAATGACGGAGTTCCTGTCAGAGCGATTCTGGATAAAAGAGGAGTTTTGCATTGTAACTTTATGTCAGGTGCACACTCACTTGTTATCGGTGCTACCGGTTCCGGTAAAACTACCACATTTATCAATCCAATGATACAGTTGCTTGGAGCAGCGGGTAAAGGAAGCAGCATGATTATGACGGATCCTAAGGGAGAATTGTTTGATATGCATTCGGAATACCTGGTTTCGAGAGGGTATGATGTTAAAGTCCTTGATTTACGAGATACATATTCATCAAGCCGCTGGAATCCGTTAGGTGGCATTTGGGATATGTATCAGGATTTTGTAAATGCCGGAAAAGGGATGAAGGCACACAGAGACAGCATGAAGGATTATCCTGACTTAAAAAGAATGGATGAGCACGAACCGGACGAGGGAGACGTGTGGATTGAATATCAGGGAATGGCATTTTCTGACCTGAAGCACTGTCAGGATGAGGTAGCAGTTGCAAAACAAAAGATTTATGATGAAATGTATGAAGATTTAAATGATTTTGTATCTGTTCTTTGTCCTATTACAAATGAGAAAGATCCACTGTGGGAGAAGGGAGCACGTTCCATAATATTGGCGACATGTCTGGCAATGCTTGAAGACTCCCAAAATCCGGAATTAAATATGACAAAGGATAAATTTAATTTTTTTAATATTAATAAGATATTGACTAATAGTACTGATAACTATTCTGCGTTGAAAAAATATTTTGAAGGAAGAAGTCCGCTTTCACAGGCAGTGACACTTTCAAGACAGGTGCTTGGAGCAGCTGATCAGACGATGAGCTCTTACATGTCAATAACCTTTGATAAGCTGAATATGTTTAATGATCAGGGAATATGTGGCCTTACTTCAGCTACTGATATCAATGCATCACAGTTTGCCGATAAGCCTACGGCGTTGTTTATGAAGATACCGGATGAGAAGGATACAAGACATGGTCTTGCGGCAGTGTTTATTCTATGCATTTACAAGGCTTTGATTAAGGTAGCATCAGGAAGAGAAGATTTATCACTTCCGAGAAATGTTTATTTTATACTTGATGAGTTTGGTAATATGCCTAAGATAGAGAAGTTTGATAAGATGATTACAGTTGGCCGTTCAAGAAAAATATGGTTTAACATGGTTGTACAGTCTTATTCACAGCTTAATGCAGTGTATGGAGAACAGGTTGCGGATATTGTTAAGTCTAACTGTGCGATGAAGATGTTTATCGGTTCAAATGACATTGGTACATGTAAAGAGTTTTCAGAACTTTGTGGTAATAAGACAGTTAAGACCTCAAGTACATCTTCAAGTACGGGAAGCAAGACCGGAGAGATGAGCGTATCCACACAGACGCAGGTACGTCCGCTTATTTATCCTTCAGAACTTCAGAAACTTAATAATAAAGAATCAACCGGTAATGCTATCATTGTTACATTTGGTAATTACCCGTTGATGACAAAGTATACGCCAAGCTATCGTTGTAATTATTATAAGTTTGGTAAGATGGATATGACGGATATCAGAAGTCATATGTTCAGGGCAGAAGAGGTGTTTTATGATGTTGACGAAAGAAATAAAAAAATACTTGGTGATAAAGAAAAAGTTTCATAAACTTTTGTATAAAAAGTATGTAATGAAAGTACTACTTGTTGTGACGATGACATTCTCTTTTATCGCTACAGGGATAAATGTGTATGCAGAGCCTGATTACGATGATTCTATGGGTTATATAGACGAAATTGATGGCTTGGATGGAGATGATACAATATCTCACAACGAGAAACAGATAGATAGTTATACAGGAGAACCTTTTGCATATTATGATGATGATTATAGTGTTGCTTCTAATGTCAGTATGGATGAGAATTGTATCTATGAGGTCTCGTCGTATACCTATATCTATAATTATACAGATTTTGCAGAAGATGACATAAGAGCTAATGTTTATGACGGAATGATAGTTAATGATACCGTAAGTATTGAGATAAGAGATGACCTTAATTATCAGCTTTATCGTAACGGTGCAAAGGTGGATTTTGATGATGCTTTTTCGATAAGTGATCCCGGGTATTATATGTTGCAGATTACTACAGATGATGGCCAGATTGAAGAGCCCCTTTCGTTTACTATTTTGGGTGATTATTCAAATATGATAAATTATATAGCACCAGATGGGTATCAGATAACTAAGGTAATGATGGGAGAGACACCGGTAGAGTTTACGACGGGACAGGTAGATTTTACCGAGGAAGGTGAGTACACAGTAAGCTACAGCCTTTCACGTTCAGGGGTTGAATATACCTTCCATACCACGATTGACCATACCCCGCCGACTTTGAAATTAAAGGAACTTAACAAAAAAAATCAGGCACGCAGTGCGGTAAGTCTGAAGGATTATAATAATGAGGATATAATTTCAATAACTCTTGACGGTGAGAAGATTGATTACAGTGAAAAGATGACTGAATATGGTCAGTATCACATTGTTTTACAGGATAGGGCTGGGAATATGTCAGAATATGATTTTGTGATTCTGGTTTATGTAAGTGGGGCAGGAATTGCATTTATGATTTTATTTACAGGTGTTTTTATAGGGCTGGCTGTTTACCTGAAGGTTTCAAAGAAAAAACTTCGTGTGCGATAGTAGGATGTGTTTTAGAGATTTACTTTGAGAGAAGAGAAAGGAAAGTGAAAAATGTTTGATAGTCTTTTTGAGTGGATATATGAATTGTTTTATTCTCTTGATACGTTAGTTTGCAAAATCCTTTCTATATTGTACAGCGTTTTTGAGGTTTTTGCAGGAATCAAGAAAGTAAAGTATGGTTCTACTGATAAATATCTGATAAATGTTTTCTATGACAATAGTATTATTAACCGTGTTTATTGGGGAATGGCACTTATTTCAATTGCATTGTGTTTTGGCTTTACTATTATGATTGTTATCAAGAAGATGTTTGACCAGGGCGATAAAGTCAAAGGCGGATATGGGGATATTATACGCAGTGGACTTAAAAGTATTCTTTTTATTCTTTTAATGCAATTTATAATGTTAGCGACAATTACCCTGACTAATACGTTGATGCAGGCGGTTGATGAATTATTTACATATGCTTCCACGGGAACAGGATATGAGACAATTACTTTTGATAGTGAAGACTATGCCACGATGGCACGAGTGTTGAATACTATAGGAAATTATTCGGTTAATCCGTCAAGCAGAAGCAGGTA
Source organism: uncultured Lachnospiraceae bacterium (assembly GCA_902786515.1). Taxonomy (GTDB): domain Bacteria; phylum Bacillota; class Clostridia; order Lachnospirales; family Lachnospiraceae; genus UBA2821. The sequence continues at coordinate 77,308 of CADADA010000002.1, forward strand.
TAATATCAATACGTGTTACAATGATATAAGACAGGATATGTATAAATTATATAAAAAGCATATATTTGAGTACACTTATGTTAAAGAAGATGCTAAAGGTGAGAGTATAGAATCATGGCAGTCTGTGTTGTCAAGTATAGCCCAGTCACATGATTTGACGAAAGAAGCAGATATTGATGAATATGATGCTGCATTGATAGCTTCCATTGGAAATGCCATGGATATAATAACAACGAGTGGCAGTAACTTCAAGCCGTTAAAGGAACAGACATGGAAAAGTGGGAAGACACCGCTTAGTTCCAAAAATTCGAGTATAGACAGAATACTTTTTTTGACAGGTTCTACTTCAGCAGCAAAGAACGGTCAATATAATAATGATGCTTCGATTTTTGATTCTTTGAGGTATCCGTATCTTTCGGGAGAAAAAAATATTTATGATTTAGAGCAGGTTAAAAAGGATTTTGAGATAAATTTTGATTTTGGACACCTTATAGTTATTATAGGTGGATTGCTTTTATGCAAGCAGTTTTTGGTTTTGGCACTGAATTGTGTGGCAAGAATATTTAATATGATGCTTTTGTACATTATGGCACCACCGTTTCTGGCGGTCATGCCTTATGATGAAGGTGGAAAAACAAAACAGTGGACAACAGCATTTGTTGTACAGTCACTTTCGGTGTTTGGTTCGGTTGTATCAGTCAGATTACTTATGATTTTTGTACCGGTTATATTTGACTCTAAGATTTCACTCTTAGGTGGAGGTTTTCCAGAGATAATCGCAAAGTTGATTTTCCTTTTTGGTGCAGCGTTTACATGTAACAAGGCATCAGCGATGATTTCAGGTATTTTGGCAGACAGTGCGGGATTGCAGTCGGTTCAGGCAGGAGATGTCGGTTCAGGAGCAGCCAGCAGTATGGGGGCTTTGGCTAAAAAAGGAGCTTCAATTGCAGCAAAGCCTATTACAGCACCGCTTGGAGCTTTGGGTTCAAGAGCGGGAAAGGAACTTGGTGACTGGGCTTATAGTAAGGTTAAACAGGGAGGAGCTGCAGTAGGAAGAGGAATTGGTGCAGGCTTTAAGAAACTAGGAAGTGCCATGGGAATCGGAGGAAGTAAGAAGGGTGGTTCTAAGCAGGGGCAGGCAGGAAAGAATAATAATAAATCAGCCGATAAGAAAGAACAAAATGCTTCAAATGCAAAGAATGATGCAAACACATTAGGATTAAAGAATAATCATGGTGCAGGAGATTCCGGTGGCAAAGACAGTGGACAAGCATCCGGCGGAAATGATGCTGGAGGAAAAGATGGCGGCTCAGGAAGCAGCAGTCAGCCACAAAACCATAACGGAATGGGAGAATCGGGCTCGAAATCCGGTTCATCAGAAGACAGTGGAAAAGAAGCCGGCTCAGGAAGCGGCAGCCAGCCGCAAAACCATAACGGAATGGGAGAATCGGGCTCGAAATCCAGTTCATCAGAAGACAGTGGAAAAGAAGCCGGCTCAGGAAGCGGCAGCCAGCCGCAAAACCATAACGGAATGGGAGAATCGGGTTCGAAATCCGGTTCATCAGAAGACAGTGGAAAAGAAGCCGGCTCAGGAAGCAGCAGCCAGCCGCAAAACCATAACGGAATGGGAGAATCGGGGGGAAAGAGTTCGGGAAAAGAAAAAGATTTAAGTAATTTATTCGGAAAAGGCTACCAAAATAAAATAAAGTCAGGTGGAGGTACAGGAAAAAACAGTACAAAGAATAATTCGAAGCCATCCGGTGGTGGTTCGATAAAGAATAATTCAGGAAGTGCAAATAAAAACAGTACAAAGAATAATTCAAAGCCGTCCGGTGGTGGTTCAATAAAGAATAATTCAGGAAGTGCAAATAAAAACAGTACACGGAAAAATGGTGGAGGCAACAATAAAAAAAAGGACTTAAGTAATCTGTTTGGACCTGGATATCAGAACAAATCTAATGCAAAAGCTGGTACAAAAAAATCTGGTGCGGGGAATAACCAGCCAAAGAATAACAGTGGAGCCGGAAAATCCGGTTCCGGAGGTAATTCGTCAAAAGAAGCAAAAAATGATGGTGATTCATCTGGAGCCGACGGTAACTCGTCGGGTGAAGGCATAAATGACAGCAGTTTATCAGGAGCAGGTGGAAAGAATTCGGCAAATGAAAAAGATTTAAGTAATTTATTTGGTAAAGGATACCAAAATAACATGAAATCAGGTAAAGCTGATGGTACGGCAGACTACGCAGTCAATCAGCCACAGAATCATAGAGAAATGGGCAATTCTGACTTAAGTGGCAGTAATTCAGACAGAACCGGCTCTAATATTGGAAATGCCAATATTGGAAATGTAAAGGTATCAAGTGGAAATGCACAAAAATTGAATAGAGTTAAGACAGCAAACAAAGTCGGCACATCGAAGATTAAAAATGCAACTATAAGGTCAACAGCTAATGCCAGACCTGTAAATAACCGTAAACACTAAAGCAATATATTATAATGCATATAGGAGGACATAAATATGTGGCTTATACCGGGTAAAACAAAAGTAAGTTTAGAGATATTCAAAGGAGTAGGAATCATAGATATTCTTATGTGTATCTTTTCGGGTATACTACTGCTTTTATTAGTCATATCCAATTTGCCTTTTGTAACTAAAGTTGTTTTGGCGTCTATAATAGCTGTTATTACGATTTTATTAATCATTAGAATTGATGATGAGCCAAACTATGTGTTTTTTCTGCATATTCTCAAATATTTTGAGTATTCAAGGCATTATCTGCGTGCACAGTCAGACCGTCAGCTTGTCTTAAAGGTCAGTGATGGTGAAAAAGAATCTGCTCTATATGCGGCGTTTGAGGAAAATAATTATAGAGAAGAGACAAAAGAACAGCGAAAAGCCAGATTAAAGGCTGAAAAAAAAGAGTACAAAGAAGACAATTTAAGACTCAAGAGTAAGGATATTACAAAAGAGGAATCAGATGCCATATGGCTTAAGAGAGCACAGCAGAGTGCTGCAAGAAAGAAAGCAAAAAAAGAATTAAAAGATTCGCAGGCTGACTGGGGTGATATGGCTGATATCATAAGTTTTACGGGAATTAAGGACGATTTTATTGAATTTGGAGGAGAGTACTTTGGTGCGGTTATTGAGATTCCACAGGTAGAGTTCCGTTTTTTCGGAAAGTACAGAAGGGCTAATACCATACAGAACGGTATTGGTGCGGTCTTAGGCATGATTCATCAGGATTATGCGGCAAACATCATTAAAATTGAGAGACCTGTACATTATGAAAAATATGTGGAAAATGAACATAAAAAAATAGATGACTTAAAGAAATCTTTTGAAAACGGCATGATTAGCGAAGGAGAATTTAAGTCAAGAGTAGCTATTGTTTTGGATAGAATCAATGAATTACAAAATTACATAGATGAAGATAAGGTAATTGTACCTTATTTTTATCTTGTTTTATACGATTCAGATAGAAAACAGCTTGAAAACAGTGTTTCAACAGCAATGGACAGTCTTATAAGAGGTGAGATGAAACCAAAGCGTCTTAAGTCAAAAGAAATAGCCGTTTTTCTAAAGTATACAAATCAGTTGGATTTTGACGAAGACGAGATTGATAAGATTGCGCCTGAGGATTATGCAACATGGGCTATGCCGGATCAGCTCGATGTACGTGTAAGGTCTGTAGAGATAAACAAAATAGTTTCTTATACAATGAGAGTTATCAGTTATTCTATGCTGGTGGATGATGCATGGATGGCAAGTGTTATGTCGATACCGGCTACTAAATGTGTAGTTAAATGTAAGCCAATGGACAGACAGAAAGCTATAAGAAACATAGACAAGTCTCTTTCAGAGTTAAGAGCGCAGTATATGTCCACAAGCGTAGATTCTAAATTATTAGAATTACAGTCACATATTGATTCGTTGGGAGGACTTCTTAATACTCTTCAGGGAGACAACGAGACTTTGTTGGAAATGAACTTTTATGTGACAGCCTATGATATAGTGACGACTAATCTTTCGCAGGGTGAAGGTCATAACATCAAATCTAATCTTCCTAATATTTCTAATATGAAGAAGACTATTAAAAGAATGTACCGCGAGAATAACATGAAGCTTACGGGACAGGATTTTGAACAACTTCAGGCATTTTTAGCTTCACAGGTAAGTGGTTATGATCCTTTTGCGAAGAGAGGAAGAGGAGTGCCGAGCAGTTCTATTGCAGCCGGATATCCGTGGGTATTTGCAAATCTTTCGGATGAAAAAGGAATTAAACTGGGAAGCAGTGACGGTGTCCCTGTATTTATAGATTTCTTTAGACGTGATAGTGAGAGAGTAAATTCTAACATGGTAATAGTTGGTAAGTCAGGTTCAGGTAAATCTTATGCAACCAAGAGTCTTTTGACAAATCTTGCGGCAGATGACTCTAAGATATTTATTCTTGACCCGGAAAATGAGTATACGGAAATGGCACAGAATCTTCATGGAAAATTTATAAATGTTGGTAATGCAATCTATGGAAGATTAAATCCGTTCCACATTATTACTGCGCTTGATGATGATGACACTGATGAGGGAAGTGTTGCAGGAAGTTATTCTACACATTTACAGTTTTTAGAAGAATTTTTTAAGCAGATTCTGCCTGATTGCGATAAGGATGCGATGGAATATCTCAATCTTATTATTGATAGAATGTATACCAATATGGGGATTACGCCGGAAACGGATTTGTCAAAGCTAAAGCCTGATGATTATCCGATATTTGACGATTTATATGATGCGATATTACAGGAATTTCAACAGACTGATAATGAGTATATCAGGACAATGTTAAGAACATTGATGAACTATATTGCAAAGTTTTCTACCGGAGGAAGAAATGCTAATATTTGGAATGGTCCGTCTACAATCACTACAGAGGAAAATTTCTGTGTATTCAATTTTCAGAGTCTTCTTGCAAACAGAAACGGACTTATTGCCAATGCACAGATGCTTTTGGTATTGAAATACATTGATAATGAGATTATCAAGAACAGAGATTATAATACAAAATTTAAGATGAATCGTAAGATTATCGTAGTAATTGATGAGGCTCATGTTTTTATCGATTCTAAGTTTCCGGTGGCCTTGGATTTTATGTTCCAATTGGCAAAGCGTATTAGAAAATACAACGGTATGCAGATTGTTATCACGCAGAATATTAAGGACTTTGTTGGAAGTGAAGAACTTGCCAGAAAGTCAACGGCTATCATTAATGCGTGTCAGTATAGTTTTATTTTCTCGCTGGCACCAAATGATATGGATGATTTGTGCAAGCTATATGAAAAAGCCGGCGGTATCAATGAGGCAGAGCAGGAGCAGATTATTACAGCTGGCAGAGGCCAGGTGTTTACAGTAACAGGTCCGTCAAGCAGATCTTCGTTTAAGATTGAAGTGCCTGAAGATGTCGTGGCTCTCTTTTCAGACAGGGAGTATGAGGGAACGCATTTTGTTGGTGAAGAAGGGGAGGATGTATGGGAGCGTTTTGTAGGTGAAAGCAGGGAAAAGCATGAATTAAGCAGGATGCAAAAGAAGACGGAAGATATTGAAAAAGAGGAGGAAGATAACCGCAGGTCATTTGTAACATTTGAAGAATTTTCAGAAGATGAATATGAGGAATATGAAAATAATATAAAACCTTATGATAAGAAAAGTACAGGCATTGAGTTTGAGACAGTTGATGAGAATGAATACGACTATGACGAAAATATGGATTTGTATTCAGATGAAGAGGATGAGAATGAGCTTGTAACACAATACAGTGAGCCTGCGAAGGCAGAGACTGTACAAGGAGACAGCAATGTAGAAAAAATGCTTACACAGTTACTTGGAACCTTTAGTCATGATACGATGTTGTCAGAGATTCAAAGAACAGTAGAATCAGAGGTTGAAAGGCGTGTCAGGGATGTACTCGATGATATCATACCTGAAGGTATAGGATTTAAAAGAAATGATAATGAATCATTAACAGGCGAGGACTTTGAAGAAGAGTATGAAAATGAAGACTTTGAGGAAGAGTACGAAAACGAAGACTTTGAAGAAGAGTACGAAAACGAAGACTTTGAAGAAGAGTACGAAAATGAAGACTTCAATGAAGAGTATGAAAACGAAGGTTTCGATGAATTATTTGCAAATGAATACCTTGGTGAAAAAGATGAGGATGTTTTACCGGAAGATGAATTGGATATCAAACTCACAGAGGATGAGCCTGAGAAAGACAATACAGATTTTGAATCAGACGAGCTTCCTACCGGAGCAATTGATATTATGGCTATACTTCGTGCAGAAGCAGAGAAGATTGGAACAACTTCAAATATTGAGCAGATGGAATTGTATGATGAGAGTGTAATTGATATTACTATTGAAGATTTGGCACTCTATATTAAAAATACAAATGCATATTAAGTAAAAGGAGTGAATATAACATGAAAATGAAATTGATTAACAGACAAAATGAAGGAGAAATATTGATAGAGGGAAGACTTGATTCTAATTCAGCTTCAGAGGCTGAAAAGATAATTCTTGAGACAACAGAGAAATTCGATAAACTGATATTAAATATGGAAAAGCTGGAGTATATTTCAAGTGCAGGGCTTAGAGTGTTAAAAAAGACGCATATGGCAATGAATAAAAAAGAGGGAACGCTGCTTTTGAAAAATGTTAACAGTATGGTAATGGAAGTGTTTGAAATGACGGGATTTGCAGGGTTATTGCACTTTGAATAAAAAAATGTAAATATCCGGGAAAGGAGTGAAATATGTTGGAAGATAAAAAAAGAATGAAACATTTCATTGTTATAACGTTTTTATTTTGGTTTGTTTTGATGCTTTTTTACAACGTCAGAGCGAGTGCGGATGAATATGACTATAAGTATGCATTAGTTGTGTCTACCGGTGAAGAAGACGGTGAAGATATAGGTATGTTCATTGTGACATATAAAGATACAGACGGAAATACCAGAAAGCAGTATATTAATCCAAATGATGGCGATTATACAGATTCACTGTCATTTGCTGCAAAAAAAGGTGTTCAGTCAGATAGGAGAAATAACGTAAAAACATACCTCGGATACAAATATGCGACATGGGATAATAACAGCTTTAGTAATGAAAAACCTATGAGACCATATTCAAGCGATACATATCTGGTTGATTTTTACTATAAGGTAGATAGTGTCATAAGAGTCGATGCAGTTACATCAAGAAAAACTGCGAATCTGGCAAAGTGGAGTTGTACGGATATCAGAGTATATAAAGTAAAAAAAGTTAACGGTTTAAAAATGTACGGATTTATATCTGAAAAATACTATGTTGATTTTACGGGAACATTGCTTGCAAGACTTGAGTTTAATACAAGTAGTCATTCAAGAACATTGTCAACAGAAAGTGAAAGTGACAAAGTATTCAAGTTTGGTTCAGATTATGTTGATGGTTGTAAATTAGTGACGGATAAATCATCTTTTTCAGGTGATATGAAAAACTATGATGCTTCAAAACAAGATTTAATCTATTTTTACACAGAAATTGCAGATCAATATGGAGCAGGAATAGAGGCTTTTACAAATTATTCTAAAAAAGAAATTAAAAGCATGTATTTACCTGAAGTGTTAAATTATACAGTGACGTATAGAGATACTTTTGGAGCGATAAGGAAAGTAACATTGCCAGTTATAACTAGTTCTGTGGGTTATGCGATGGAAAGCGGAGTACCTGCGACAACGAAACCGGTCGACATAGCAGGCCAGGGTGAAGAAATTGCTTTTGCAGGTGTTTTGCCTGATTATGCAGAACTTATAAGCGAAGATGGAATCAAGGTCGAATATGGAACAGATGCAGTGAAAAATGCTGGTCTTTCAGATAATGGAAGCGGAGCAACAAGCAGCCATTCAAACCTCATAAATAAAATTCAGAATAATTTTGATGCAATGTCAGTGTGGAATGTAACTGTATATAATGGTGGAAGTAACAGCAGACAGATATATTCAGTGGAAGATAATACTATCTTAAGGACAAGTGTTCCGGGAGATTTAAAGCTGATAGCTTATCATCCGGCAGATAGTGCGAGTGGAATTGAGTTTGGCAATACTGTAAGTCCATTTAATTCAACACGTAGTCTTAAGAGAGGTAGTGTAAAGTATAAGCCAAATTATAGTGGCGAGAAACGCTATCTTGTTGTTATAGGAACACATAATTCAAATGAAGGTGCTACTGATGCAGAGATTATGATGCGTCTGAACTATGTTTCAACAATGGGACCGTCAAAATCAACCAATGAGGTTAGTTTAAAGACGCAGGTTGAAAACTTTTATGGATATTGGCCGGATACGTCAGGAAATGATGCGGCATACAGAGTGAGTGTATCAAGGGGGATGAAGGCATACTGCTATGTAACAGTACCCGATTTGTCATATTTTACAGGCGTGACATTTACATTGGATGAAACTATGCAGGATAATTGGCAGTTATCAAGTTTTGATATCTACGAGATTAAGGATGCTGACAGTGTAAGTTACAGAAAAGCAAAGTGGATAGATGAGACTAAATATGGGAAAACAAATGTCAATATGTTATACTACAGAACAATTGACGGAAAAGAGATATCTATGCAGAATGATTTATCTGATGAAATGGACTCAATTATGCATAGAACTGATATGGACATACTGTTTACGGAAAATCAGCCTTCGAAAACAATAGAGTTTATTAGTAGTACGGTTACAGAGGAGGAAAAATACGACTGGATAACAAATAACTACTACAATATGTCATACGACATGGCACAACAGAATATACTTTTTGGAAAAAAATCACAGTCATATGAGGTTACGGTTAATGTTTCAGCGGATAAAGAAATCTCAGGACCTAACGGCGATACGGGCTCGGCAAACTACTTTTACTTCCAGCTGATTTTTGAAAATGGTGCGAGTGCTTATGTTCAGGCTAATCAGCAGTTAGCTTCCGATAGTTTCCGTTCAGGGATAGGAGAAGTATTTACTATTTCAACGAACAGAGATTATGGAAATCTGACAGCAATTAATATTATTCCTGATCAGAGTACCTCCGAGGCATCGCCTTATGATAAGCTGATGATTGATACTATAGATGTTAAAAGTAAGACAAATACGGGACTTGACTTCGTATGGACTTTTGATGTCTATGACTGGATAGGAATTGATTATGTGGAAGCATCACAGAATGATTCAACAACTACAAAGGTTTCACGTACAGCAGGTGAAATTACAAAGACTTACTATCAGCCGAGAACATCTAGAAGTGCCTCGTTACTGTTTACAGCAGGAACAGGTGAATTGGCTAATGATGTACAGTTTTATGGTAAGGTTAAAGGAAAACTTAACTATAAGGACAGGAAGGGAGACGACCAGCACAAGGAATTTGATATCGTGCAATCAATGTATGATTTTGATTCAAAGCCATATAAGAAAGTCAATGACAGCGTGGTAAGTGATACAGATTTGATGTTCAGGGCAGGACGTTATGACAGATTTTTGTTGAGCGTTCCGGATATTAGTTCAATAACATCTCTGGATATATATGCAAGAGCAGTTGGAAGTAATTCATCATGGAATCTTAACAGCATGGCAGTTCAACTGGTTGGCGAGGATAAAGGACGTACAATTAATGAATATGATGAATATGTATTAAATGGAAATATTATGGATATTGCAACTTCTTCTGACAGTTTGCCTGAAAAACTGGACTGTGTGGAAAATGCAGATGTACATAAAGAAATCATGTTTAATGTGGAGATGAGTGGTTTGATTACGGATGATGATGATATGAATCCATATTCGATATCACGTCTGCCACAATCAGAAAATGATTCATTAAATGTATTTGTCTTTATGAAAGACGAAAATGGTGACTTAAGTAAAGTTACCATGGATTCGACTATATATTACAGAGTAGCAGGCGGTACAAGTATGGAGGTACCTCAACGCCTTCGTTATGCCAAGGTTATGCAAAATAATGTGACAAAACAGATATACTATTATAAGGGACTTGGAGCTGCAAAGCTTGACATGCTTTCTTCTATTTACCTTAAATCAGGAGAAGCAGATAATCCGGTTATGGTTGATTATGCTATTATACAGAGGGTAAGATCGGGTGTAATAATAGATACCTATAAGGTTGATTTCAATGTAGATGTAAGATATAGTTCGAAAGAAGATATTTACAGCTCGGATAAGAGTTCAGGTGAAAGTCAGGTCGTTACATTGCAGCTTGGTTCACAGACAAGTACAGGTGTATTGACACCTGAAAAATATGACCTTGCGGTTGCTCTTCAATATAAGACAACAAGTGATCCTATAGGTAATGTATATGAATCGCCGTATGTTTATCTGTCAGACAGTGAAATCTATAGAATCAAAGCAGGACAGACAGTAGATTTTACCTTTAATGAAAAATATGTGAAGGAGATTACCGGAATAAGAGTAGCGGCCGTAGGTGGTCTGATGGCAAATGTTACGGGTGGTACCATTGCAGAATACACGCTGACAGGAGGTACGGAAGAAACTGAGACAACAAGAACATTAAATAAATGGTCAAGTATAGATAATAATCTGGTTATACAAAACCGTGCTATGCCGATGTCAGTGACAAGTACAAAAACAGGTTCTTCAGATACTATAATTCCGGTTGAATTTGTATTTGATACGGCAACGGCAGATTTGCTTGATAATCCGGGACATACCGGACCAATTTACATGAAGGTAGATTACAAAAATTATACCAATGAAGATAAGGAATATGTGATTACAGATATCAATGATGCATTGGTATATGAAAAAAATGCTGAAGGATTGATGGCAACAGGAACGTTCGCTGAAGGTGGAAGTGCAAAGGTTCGATTCCTGTTAAAAGATGTTAAAACGATTGAAAACGTTACGTTACGTCCATATGATTCAGATGATGCAAATGTAGCAACATGGGGATTGAAAAAAATGGCGCTGACTTACGGTGAGGAGATTACCGGACTTAAGAGTATGTCACAAGCAGTAAACAGACTGCTTACAGAGACGGAATTTAAGAAGATTAATACAAAGAATATTCTTATTACAGCAAAAGCTCAATCTTCTGAAGATGATACAATTGTGGCAGAGACAAACAGTGCAGGTGAGCCGGCATCAATCGGTATTGCAAACGATGGTTATATTAGCCTGACTATTGGTGTAAGCGGCTCGACAGCAGGTTGGAAATATCGTGTTGTAAGAGAAGCGGATGGGGCAGATGTATCTAATGCAGATGAGTACTTTAAAAAGCAGGATGATTTCAAGGCAACATTTGAACCGCCGGCAAACAGAACATCAGCACCGGTAACTTATCGTATAGAAATCATATCAAACGATAGTGAAGATTGTATGGCAACTGTTAAGGTTGTATCAGCAGTAGCTTCCCCGGTTTCGATAAAAGCTAAGGCGACTGTCACTCCGAAGCTCATATATGAGCGTGAAGGAGCAATAAAATACAATGAAAATAATGTATCTTACTCAGAAGAATCATTAAGTGGGGAACAGGCAGCGCTGACGGTTGCATCAGGGGATGTTATAGATTTTGAAGTAGAGATAGAAAACTCATCAAAAGGATGGAGTTATCAGGCGCAAAAATTAGTTAATGGCTCGGTTTCTTCTGATGTGACAGGTAACTTTGCAAAGAAGGATGAAAAAACCGGAACCTTTACAGTGCCGAATGATAGTGAAACAAAATACGGGTTTAGCTCATATACGTACAAAATAACTATTATCTCAGATAGTGATGCAAGTGTAAAAGCGGAGTTTGTGCTATCAGTTATAAATGCGAGCATTGAGATATCTGCAATTGTGCAGTCGGTGAATGACAGACAGTTGGCAGTTTCTGCATATAGTAATGATGCTGAAGCAAGTTCTATTGGCATAAGCGGTGGAGATTCCTTAAAATTTAATATTCAAATGGATGCATCAGGATTAGGCTGGAAATATGATGTAACCAGAGAAGTTAATGGAGCGGATGTTGAAAAATGTAATAATTGTTTTGCGAAAAAGAGTGAAACAGAGGCTACATTTACACCACCGGGCAGCTATACTCAAGGTGAGGTTACTTATCGTGTAGAAATTATCTCTAATGAGGATGAAAACGTTAAGCTTGTAATTAAAGTTGTAGTATTAATTGAAGAACCGCTAAAATTGCAAGTGGTACTTAAAGCAGGTATTTATGCCTTTAAAGGTGTAGCACCTGCTGAAGAGGAGCTGAATTTGGCAGCGGGAGAAAAAATTAATTTACAGGTTGCAACATCTAATCCGCAAGAAGGCGGGTGGAGTTATGCGGTTACAGAGATTATAGGCGATGCAGAAAAGGATGTGTCGGATAAGTTTCTAACGGATGGGTATTCATGTACGTTCACCATACCGAAGAATGCTGCATCGGGAACGATATATAAGATACGTTTATATGTAAAAGACGATTATTCTCATGCTGTAGTATTTAATGTGAAAGTTAGGTAGAACCGTAGTAAATCATATAATAAAGGAACTGTCCTTAATGGGTTTAGGAACAGTTCCTTGATATATATTGTCATATATTTGTCATAATATACGATATACAATAAAATTGCTTAGTTAATTATGAGGAGAAGAATATGAGAATCATTGTAGCAGATGATGAACAATTAGTTCTGAAAGACACAGTAAACATAATTAAGAGGGTGTGTAAAGAAGACGAGATTTGTGCGTTTGATGACAGTTTGAAATTGTTGGAATTTGCACTGGAAAATCCATGTGAGATAGCTTTTCTGGATGTACATATGGGGAATATTGACGGAGTAACACTAGCTAGAGAATTAAAAGATATACAGCCGAAAATAAATATTATTTTTGTTACGGCGTATGATGAGTATTACAAGGATGCCATGGATATGCATGCCAGTGGATTCATCTTAAAGCCGGCAACTGTGGATGATGTCAGGAAAGAAATACAGGATTTGAGATATAAGATTATTGATAAAGGAGATAAAAAACTAGTTGTTACATGTTTTGGAAAATTTGATGTCAGGACACCACAGGGAGAACAACTGATATTTGAACGCTCAAAATCAAAAGAGGCATTTGCATATCTGGTTCATCTTCATGGCAATCCATGTACAACAAGGGAAATGGCAGCCGTATTATTTGAAGATGAACCATTTGATGAAAAAAAGCAGGCATATATACAGAAGATTATTTCATCAATGATGAAGACTCTAAAAAAATATAACGTACAGGATGTGGTTGATAAAAATTTTAATAGTATGAATATCAACGTACAAATGATAGAGAGTGATTATTTTCGCTTTTTAAGTCTGAATGCGGATATAATATACTCAAGGGACAATGACTACATGGTAGAATATTCATGGGCTGATTATTAAATCTATATGGAAAGGAGGAACTGATTATGAAGTTTGAGGAACTTGTTTTAAAATATAAAAAAACTTATAACTATGAGATGAAAAATGAATTAAAAACAGTTATATATAAAGATATGAGTAGTATGAAAATGTCTGAAAAAGATTTTATGAAGCAGATAGAAAACGGAAGTTTCCAGTATGTCAAAAAGAAAATCAGCATATCAGAGAAAGATAAAAAACATATATACAGTGATGCAATAAGAAGTGATATAGCTGAACTTGTTGCGGAAATACTCTCGACAAAAAAGTTTGACCTTGAGGGTAATAAAGCAATAAATACACTATTGGATTATTCATGTACGGAAAAAGCTGAAGAAAAAAACCGTATTATAAATGATACATTTATCAATGGAAGTGTAAAAGAAAAAAGCAGACTGTTTAATACACTTACAAATCCTATATTGGAAGTTAATCATGATATTTTTTACGGTAAGACTGATGAAAGGCTGATACTTGAATGGAGAGAGATTGCAACAAAACTATATAAATGTACAGTGTTACGTCAGATGATTCAAGAAGCAAAGCATTTAGGAATAGTAGTTTCAGAAGAGAGAGAAAAAGCATTTAATATTATCCAAAAAAGAAGTGAGATACCATATAAAATCTTATCCGGCAGGGCGGCTATTATGGCTAATCCCTACTATTGTAGAATAAATGCAGATGATTTATTGAAGCTGAATCCGGAAAAACTTAAGTCGCTTTCTGTAAATGATGAGAAATTACAGGATTATCTTAATGATATTTGTGAAGTTTCAGAAAGCTATAAAGACAATATAAAAGAGCAGGTTCGACATAGTCTCAAAAACATGGGTTATACAGCTATAAATCAAGTGAGATTTGGTGATAAAAATGGTAATGATTATGAGAAAAAAGAAATTATGAGTGTATTGCTGAATGGAAAACCTATATACATTCTGTCAGAAGAGGGTAAATTACAACATGCTCTGCATATATCTGACAGGAACGGTTTCATTAATCCGACATCTGATGAGTATATGAGGTTAAATGATAAGAAATTAAATAATGACGTAAAAAAATCTGTTATAGAAAACAACACTGTAGTGTCGGTAAATATGTTGTAATATGTGTTCAGCAATAAAACAGAAAGGATAAGTGTTGCCAGGCAGCATGGGTGTGAGAATGAAAGAGATGGATATAGAAGCAAAAGTTGAAAATTTGGATGATGTTCTTGCTTTCGTGGATGAGCAGTTGCAGGAATATGATTGTTCTATGAAATTGCAGATGCAGATTGACATTGCAGTAGAGGAGATATTTGTCAATATAGCACATTATGCCTATAATCCCGAGGTAGGACCGGCGACTATCCGTGTAGAGATTGAAAATGAACCACTTTGCGTGGTTCTGACATTTATTGATGGTGGTGTACCGTATGATCCACTGTCAAAAGAAGACCCGGATGTGGTTCAGAAAGCACAGGAATCACAGATTGGAGGTCTTGGAATATTTATGGTTAAAAAATCAATGGATGACATCGCTTATGAATATAGGGAAGGTCACAATATACTTACATTAAAAAAACATTTAGGAAACATATAAAAATATGTGTTAAATAATTATGCAGATAAAAAAGGAGAGTGAGCAATATGAGATGTAAAAAAAGAGCATTGAAAATGAAGATGCTGGCAAGGTTTTTATTGATGACGGTTACTATAATGTATTTGATGAATAATGTATACATAGGAGATGCAAAAGCATTTCCTACAAGAAGTTCAAATTCATCTTCTGAGATTTGGGAGTGGGTGTTATTAAGAAATAAATCAGATTTCCCAACCACTGATACTCCTGTATTGATGACTTTTGGAGATTATGTTGTCCCGGGAGAGACTGGAAACAGAGAGGGAAGCCGCTCTAAAGGGTTTTATGTTTCGCTGATTAATGGGGAATCAGAGGAGTACACCGTGTTAGAGCCTGTTGGCGATCAGGACAGATTCATTACAAGAGGGATGCTTCCGTCTTTCTGGATGGGAAAATGGGATGATGGTAATGGTGGAAGATACTACTTTAAGCCAACAGATGATAAGGGAAGATATATTGAACATATAGATAAAAATACATTTGAATCAGGCTGTGATAACTGGTGGTATGAGACACTTGACGGATGTCACAGTGATGAAAATACATATGATGCTGATGATGTGTACTGGATGTTCAGGGTAAGAGAATACGGTGATGGACAATTTGGATTCTATGCACCAAATACAGGAAACGAGTTTTATTTATGCAGCAATTTTTGTGGTGATAATCGTTTTGGAATAGGTTACAGAAGTGATAATGATGATCATAACAAAATACGTCTGTATAAGGGAACAAAGGTTGATAATACTACAATTCTCACGACAAAAGGAGAAACTGAATATACCATCAAGTCCGGAGAGGTTATGACCGTAAAGGATATTACTTATCTACCGAGAGGAAATACCGTAAAGATAGAAGATGGAGCAATATTAATTGTATCCGGAAGATTTATATGCAATGGAATTATTGCAAATAATGGAACTTTAATTGTTGATGATGGAGGGTTTTTATTCCCTTTGGATTCATTATATTACGATGGGAAGTTGATTTGCGAAAAAGGAGACGTGATAGTCCGTAACAAGGGTGTGATTGCTTTAAGAGCTATTTCGATGAATTACGGAAATTTGATTAATTATGGCGTTGTAAATTCGATATCAGCAAATTTCTGGCATCCATTGATGGATAATAAGTCGGGTGCGAAAATGTTTTTTGGACTCAACCCGAATCGAAGCTATGTCAGAACAGGCAGCAATTATAATGATTCAGACGGAAACTTTAGAAATTCTGTTGAAAATAGGCTTAGTATAGGCTATTATGATACAACAATTTACGCAAGCGGAGTTAATGTCAATGGAAAATACAGAGTCATTAATAATGGAGATATAATCAGTATTAGGAAGACAACGATTCCGACATACCTGCAAAACATTGAAAATATATCTGTGGAGGGAAATTCTGTAAGAAAATTAACGCATCCGTATGGCTCGAATTTTGTATCGGCATAGGAGAGTTGTTGCAAAGTGAAGTATTTTTTAGGAGAGAGACACGATGGAAAAAACAAAAAAAATAATGAAGTCTCTTTATTCTGTTGTTTCATTGACGCTTGTTATGGGGCTTGTAACGTCCTGTGGAGATTCTAAGAAATCAGGTAAAGAGAATGAGACGGATTTTGAAGTTGAGATTTATGAGCTTGGAACTTTGGGAGATGATACTGATTATCCGTTAAGTATGTCACTTGATTCGGCTGGAACATTTAGACTTAAGATGGATGACAGTAGTGATGTATACTGGACATGGGAGGGAACAGATAAGTTGACTGTTCAATCAGTTATAACGGATGGTGACGAAAAAAAGGAGGAGTCTGAAGATATAAGTGGGGATGAGATTGTATCGGAGACGATAGAGACGACCGGTGAAGAATCGACGGAATATGATAAAGATACAGTTGAATCCAAAAATATGACATGTGTGTATAGTATTGCTTATGGTGTGGAATCACAGGAAGAAGGAACTGATGATACTATATCACAGGAGACAGGAAGTGTTTTAAACCAGACGGATTTAACTGATGAGGATATTTCATTTGCCATGTTTAGTAAAGAAGCGGGAATACGCTATAGTTTCAAAGTGGAAGTGAAACAGGGTATTATTACAAAACTTATTGATTCCTCCTTTGAAAAAATTGATGTGAGTTTTGAAGATATCCCTTACTATGATGAGATATCTGATACATTAAATGGAGTGAAGATACCTGTCGGAGCTAAGATTATCAGTTATGATTTGTTGGAAATGGATGATTCGGATGGAACACAGGAAGAAAATCAAGATGGTGAAGCCGGTATAAAGCGAGTACTTATCAGTGTGGATGACTTGGTTTATAAATTGGCTGCTACTGCTAAGGATGATGCTTATGGTGTTTTGCAAATGAAACAACAGTGTGAAGCAAATATATCCGGACAGGGCAAGAATCTTGCAGAGTATTCACAAGTTATAAATGTTGGTAACACGGAGGTTACGATGTATCGTTTTGGCGAAGTTTCTGCAGCGGTATATGTGTTAAATGAAAAGAATTGCTTACTGTTTATAGACGATGAATCTACTGATTTTAAGGCAATTGAAGATGCAGCAAAATTGTTTATTAACATATAAATAATGTTTTTGGAATGAGGAAAGGATGAAAAAAAATGCCACCAAAGAAAATATCAAAATTTCCCTCTCTTGCTGAGAGAAAGAAGATTATGGAAGAATTAATGGCTGCGGGTGAAAATGGCAGTATATTGAATCAAAATGAGCAATACAAAGAATATGTTAAAAAATTAAAAGGCTTAAACGAACTGATGGATAAGTATTCATCAATTGATGAGAGATATGGAATACCGGAAACTCTTAATGAAAAGGGCAAAGAGGAAATTATGCAGGTGATGATTGACACGGCTGTTGCCGGTGAGACATTTTTAGCCGGTGTGGAGAGTGAAAAGGGTAATTTAAAAACAGGAATTGCGGATGTTATTGGCAGAGTGCAGGGCATGCTCTCAAAAGACTATGACACTCTTAACAATTATCAGCCGGACAAGACTCCGCTGTCTTTTCCGGAACTCCAGCAGGATGCCAGAACACAGGTCGTTGATTTTCGTGGTAAAAAACTTGGAATTATGGGAAATATGCAGTCTTCCCGTATTCCAATGACTGTGGTGGATGCGAAGGGTGTGCGTCGCAAGGGTGTGTTTACAAAGGCTTCTTATGTTAATGTTAAAGGTAAGTTTAATGATGTGTTGAATAAGGCAGCGAGCCGTTATGAAGGGAAAGAATTTATAGGTTCAATCGGAATCTATAAAAATACTCTTTTTAAGAAAGGTGCTTTCCCTCAGGTTTCAAATCCGGCGGAAATAACTAATGAGATGATTGTCTCAAAAATGAAAGATGAGATTACCGGAATTCTCCCTAAGTATCGGCAGTATTTAAACCAAAAGGGTAAGAAAATTGACGGTGTTGAACCTGTGAAAGTTGGAGATGAACAGCTTATTGGCGAGTTTTATTCGCTGGTTGGAAAAAAAAGGAGTGTTAAGGGGGCGCTTAATGAGATTGGAGTGAAGACAGATGAAATAGATGCAGATGTACTTGAGGATTTGTCTAATGGAATTGCAGATTTATGCAGGGATCCTTCTAATCATATAAATGCTTCCACACTGGGGCTTAAGGATAATGACCGTCTTGACCAGAGAAACAGTGCCATGAGTGCAGTGGCGGGGTTGCTCGGTATGCCTGAAATCATTGCACGTTCTACGAATATGAAATATGTGGATGAGAATGATAACGTAGTAGAAGGTACTTTTATGGAGTTTTCTAATGGACTGGATTTATTGGGAAAGAATGGTGCAAAGGAGTTTTCAAAGGTTTGTGATGATCCGTTTGGACAGCCTTGCTTAGCTAACAAATCAATTGCAGATTTGCAAATTCTTGATTATATTTGTGGTAACACCGACCGCCATGCCGGCAATATGACGTATCAGACAGATAAAAATGGTAAAATAATCGGTGTTCAGGGCATTGATAATGACAGTTCTTTTGGTGTAACTCGACCGGGAAAAAATAAAGGATATAATCGATTGGTCGGCACGGACAATCTTAAAGTGATTTCTGCACCGATGGCAAATAAGATTTCCAAGATATCAAAGGAAATGTTAAAGTTCACATTAAGAGGTCAGGGATTAAACGAAAAGGAGATTAATGCCGCATGCAATCGATTAGGTGATTTAAAAGATGCTATTAAAAATGCAAAGGTTGCTACAAGCGTTCCTGATGTTATGTCGGCAGGGAATCAGCTTTGTATAATGAAAAACTCGGATTTGGTAAATATGCCTATTAATTCTTTGATGCATAGTACGTATAATCTGTTTGGAAATGTAATAGAAAGAGTTGATTCTGCTTTGGAAAGTGCGCGGGTAAAATATCCGTTTGATTCGAAAGCTGCCGAAGCAGCGGCTAATAAGAAGGGCGGCGGACCTAATCTTATGGAAGTCAGTACCACAGACAGAAAGTATTCTGCCGGTGGAATCGCAGAGTCGCTTGGCAGCATGGCACGTATGATTAAGAATGAAGTGACCGGCTTTGAAGTAAGCAATTTGTCAAAACTTTTCCGTAGTTCTTCAAAGTTCCGTTCAATGATTAGTGCTGTCAAGGAAGCTAACAAGGTAGCTAAGAAGATTGGCAGTGAAATCTCTGCTGAAAATGAAAGCCTGTCAAGAGATGATCCGAAGGTTAAAGCTCAATTGGAAAAGGCTGACAAGGCAATGGAGCAGGTTAAAAAGGCGACACTTGAGTACCTTGACAGAAAAATGAAGGAAAAGAATGTAAATTCACCGGAGGAACTTATCGGAAAGGGCAAGAGTGAATATGAACAGAAACGTATTGATTATGCCTTAAAGGTAATGGAAAGTGTTAAAAGCTACGAGCAGATTAAGAATCCTGAGTCAGAGGAGGCAGGTATCCAAAAGGATGCTGTAATAGAAAGTCTTGAAATGGCGGGCAAACGTAAGAATATAGAGAAACCTGATGCTCAAATAGGTGGACTTAATATGTAAATTAAAAAATGATTTGAGTAAAAATACACACGTAATGATATTGTGTGTATTTTTATTTTATGAAAAAATGCGAATTGATTCTTTACAAAATATTATAGAAATGTTACAATGATGTTGTAAAAAATTAATATATTAAACAAAAAGAGGAGGTTTTCTTATGAAGAAAAAAGGTTTACTATTAACAATTCTTGTAGTCATGGCTTTTTTCTACACCTATACAAGTGTATATGCGGACACAGCCACTTATAAAACAAAGTATGGCACATATTCTTATATGGATGATCCGAACAATAGTGATGGAATAAAGCTCACAAGATACAACGAAAAAAGGAGAAGAACAGCTATTTATCTTCCATCAGAGATTGATGGAAGGAAAGTTACATCTATTGGAGCTGGTATATTTGGTATAGAGGATGAAGTAGATGTATATGTAAAAAAACTGGTTATTCCGGAAACAGTAATCAGACTGGAAGATGGTTGTTTTACAGGTGTTGATACAATGACATCAGTTGTGATACCGGATAGTGTGGAGTACATTGGAAAAAGAGCTTTTTCGGATACTATATTAAAAAGTGTTAAACTTCCTGAAAATTTAAAAGTATTAAGAAAATATGCTTTTAGTGGCTGCTCGTATTTGGAAAAAATAAGTCTTCCTGATAATCTTACAACTATTGAATCAGGAGCTGTAAGCTATTGTCATAATCTTAAAAAGTTATCTATACCTGCAAATGTAAAGAAAATTGAGCAGGGAGCTTTTAATGGATTGACTGGACTTGAAACAATCAGAGTATCTTCTAAGAACAAAAAATATGACAGCAGAGAATCATGCAATGCTATTATAGATACAAAGGAGAATGAATTAATCTACGCATGCAATAATACTGTAGTTCCGAATTCTGTAAAAGTAATTGGCAGTTATGCATTTTCGTATTGTGATAAGTTTGAAACAGTAGAATTACCGGAAGGTGTAATTACGATAAAATCATCTGCATTCGAATACAATCAAAAAATTAAAAAATTGATTATTCCAAGTACTGTAAGCAAAATAGAAAATTATATTTTACCATTTAGCAATGAAACGGAAATAGTATTAAAAACAACAAAGTTAAATTCTAAGACACTTGGAAAGAGAGCATTTGAACTTTCAACTATGAAAAACAAAGCAAATATAAAATTCTGCCATATTGTAATTAAAGTACCACAAAGCAAACTTTCTTATTATAAGAAATTAATAAAAAAACAGAGTGGTGCAAACTTCTTCAAAGGAATCAATCCATTTGAAGTTGTGGGGATGTAATATATAATATATTATTAAATTCAAACAGCCAGGGTAAAATGCCTTGGCTGTAGTTGTAATTCAATATATTTTATTGACAAAACTTAAATTAGTGGTAAAATCTTCATGAGTTCCGTAAAATGCGGGTACTATAGATATAAGTAAATCAGGAAGGATGATTAAAAGTATGAAAAAGTTAAGATTGGTAACAGCGGTGATTTGTGTAGCCGTTTTAGCAGGATGTGGTTCTAAGAGTGGGAATACTTCTAACAGTGCCGGAAAGGATTCTCAGCCAAAGGAAACAAACGAAGTAATTAGTAATCAAAATGATTCCTCAGAGGATGAGAATTCTGTAGTAGAATATGATACTTCTAAAGCAGATGATTTTGAAAGTAATGAAGATTTAGACACACAAAGAAAAGCAGCTGAAAAAAAGGTGTTAGACACCCTTGGGGATGGTTATGAGATTGATCATAGTGAGGAAAATCCACACAATGAGGGGGATGAGATTGTTTATCAGGTATATGTTTACGAAAATGGTGACTCACAGAATATCACACGTTATTTTGCAACAGCAGATTTCTGTATGACACAGGAAGAATGGGATGACTATGTAAGCGTAGAAGATGATGCACAGGGTATTATAATGAATTTTGCAGGTGACTACAGCAACGGCAGAGGAATTATACATGTAGAACCAACAGGTAATAACAGTGCCTATATCTCAGTAAAATGGGCAGGTTCAGCATTTGATTATGCTGAATGGAATATGAGTGGCGAAATGCAGGAAGATGGTAGTAACTTTACGATTGCCTATACAGATTGTGTAAAGAAGGTAATTACTTACAGTGAAAATGGTGAAGAGGAATCACAGACAACAGAATACGAGAATGGAAGCGGAAAGATGATAATTTCAAAGGATGGCAAGATTACATGGATAGATAATCAGGAAGATATCGCGGCAGAACAGACATTTGAATTTTACAATGAATAAATTATTTAATCCTAACAGCAGGTTGTGTGAAAAATACACTTGACGTATTATAAAAATGTGATATAATATCTTTCAGTGCAAAAAAAATACCCAAACAGTTGTATTATGCACATTCCACAACTGGAGGGAGGTTAGGTGTGAGTCTATGTCGAATGTAATCGTTAAAGAAAACGAGTCTTTAGATAGTGCTTTACGCAGATTCAAGAGAAACTGTGCAAAGGCAGGCATTCAGCAGGAAATTCGTAAGAGAGAACATTACGAGAAGCCAAGCGTGAAGCGTAAGAAAAAATCTGAAGCAGCTAGAAAACGTAAATATAATTAATGTGCGAAGGCGACTGTAGCATTGACGATATCAATCGTTAGTGCTCGGTCGTTTTTTTATTAAAAATAATAATTTGATATTCCATACGTAGCGGACACCAAAAAACTCGCTGGTTAAGTTATCATACCTTTAGTTTTATAGATGAATTGCACTGGTATAATCCATTGAAAAATAAATAATTGCCACACCACTTGGTTGATGATAAGTTTTCATACATCTGCGACAATGGTTTTTACATACTATTTTCAATTTTTCCATGATAGATACGTAGGAGATACTGCTATGTTACGTATAATTTTAGGATTTTTAGAATATCATACGTAGTAAATAGCGGAAACCTACGTATCAATTTGAAATTATAGTAAAATGATACGTAGTAAATAGTGAAAACCTACGTATCAATTTGAAATTATAGTAAAATGATACGTAGTAAACAGCGGAAACCTACGTATCATTTTGAAATAATCAGAAAATCATACGTAGGAGATGCCGTATACCAACGGACTTCTCTGCTTAACGTGTCAGTATACTTGCTATAATGGGTATAGTAGATAAGCATTATGTCATATATTAGTATATCTTATATAATGAGGGTGAAAAAATGAATTCTGTAGTTGACAGTCTTAATTTACCGAGAGATGTATTCTATGGAGCACCGTTATTACATATAACCGGAAAATATGAGGGAATTATTGAGAACTATAAGAGCATCATTGAGTATGATGAGAACAATCTGATATTAAATACAAAAGACGGTAAAATAAAAATTACGGGAGATTCTATAAAAATCGAATATTTCAATGAAAGTGATATGAAGATAAAAGGAAATTTAAAAGAAATTGTGTTGTTGTGAGGTGGGTATGGAGTATTTATACAGATGGTTTCTTGGATATGTTATTATAAATGTGACAGGTATCAATAAAGAGAGATTCTTAAATCTGTGCAACAATCACAAGCTGAATATATGGAATATAATAGAATACGGAAAGAGCAGCATCACTTTAAACATAGCATTAGAAGATATAAGGAAAATAAGGGATTTAAGGCGTAAGACATCATGTAGCATTAAAATAATAAAAAAGCACGGATTGCCGTTTATATACAACAAATACAAAAAAAGATATCTGTTTTGGGGAGGAATTGGTATCTGTATGACGATTGTGTGGGTGATGTCACTGTATGTGTGGAATATTTCTGTTGAAGGAAATGTAAAGATTACAGAAGACAGAATCGTGAAAGCACTAAGGGAAGAAAACGTAAGTTTTGGAATGCGCTGTAAGGAAGTAGATGGTTCTTCCATAGAAATGTTCTTAAGAAAGAGGTTTACGGATATCACATGGGTATCCGTCGAACTAAAGGGAACAAGACTAATAGTTCACATAAAAGAAAATGATGACTTAGGATACCGGCAGGAGGATTCCAAACCCTGCAATATC
Source organism: uncultured Lachnospiraceae bacterium (assembly GCA_902786515.1). Classification (GTDB taxonomy): domain Bacteria; phylum Bacillota; class Clostridia; order Lachnospirales; family Lachnospiraceae; genus UBA2821. Next base: position 101,439 of record CADADA010000002.1, read on the forward strand.
ATAGCAAACAAGCCGGCATATATAATATCCATTGTAACAAGAAATGGAACTCCATTAGTAAAACAAGGACAACAGGTAAACATTGGAGATGTTATGGTAAGTGGGGGTGTGGATGTTTACGGTGACAGTGGGGAGCTTGTAAATGAAGATTATGTTACTGCTGATGCAACAGTGTATGGAAGAGTAGAGTATCCTTACAGTTATGAAATGAATATGAAGTATATAGAAAAAAACTATAGTGGCAGAAAAAAAACGGCATTTACATTCAGAATTGGAGAACACAGTCTGCACATTATGGGACTCCCTGTTACATACAAAAAATATGATATAATAGCGGATTATAGACAATTATATTTATTTACCAATTATTATCTGCCGGTATACTGTGTAAAATATAAATACAGGGAGTATAAAGAAAGCGAAAAAACATATACAAAAGAACAGATAGAGGAATTGATGAACCGGAGACTGACACATTTTTTGCAACAATTAGAAGAAAAGGGGGTTCAAATTATCAAAAATAATGTTACAATAGAGATTGCTGGTGAAAAATGTATTTCGAAAGGAAATATTGTTGCCGTAGAAGAGATTGGAAAAAGGCAAATCATAAACAGCAATGAAGGAATGGAAGGATATAACGAAAATGAGCGTGATTGAAAGTATTATGGATATACCGGCAGGTCATGAACAAAATGTTTTTGGTCAGTTTGATACACATTTAAAAAAGATAGAAAAGACATTGCATGTAACAGTGATAGCCAGAGACTCAGAATTAAAAATTATAGGAACAGCGGTGAGCGCTGCAAGAGCAAAAGACGTATTTAATGAGTTGATAGAACTGTCAAAAAGGGGAAATACCATTACCGAACAGAATGTGAATTATGCTTTGAGTCTGTCAATGGAGGGAAATACTTCAGCGATGACTGAGCTTGATAAGGAGATAATCTGCCGCACAATCAGTGGCAAGCCGGTAAAGCCAAAGACAACCGGTCAAAAAAAATATGTTGATGAGATACGTGATAAAATGATAGTATTCGGTATAGGACCGGCGGGAACCGGTAAGACATATCTCGCAATGGCGATGGCTATTACAGCATTTAAAAACAACGAAGTGAATAGAATAATACTCACAAGACCGGCTATTGAGGCGGGAGAGAATCTCGGATTTTTACCGGGGGATTTGCAGAGTAAAGTTGACCCTTACTTAAGACCGCTATATGATGCACTTTACCAGATTATGGGTGCAGAAAGCTTTATCAGCAACTCTGAAAAAGGACTTATAGAAGTTGCACCTCTTGCGTATATGAGAGGAAGAACCCTTGATAATGCATACATTATTCTCGATGAAGCACAGAATACCACTCCGGCTCAGATGAAAATGTTTCTTACAAGAATCGGGTTTGGTTCAAAAGTAGTGGTTACGGGAGATTTAACACAAAAAGATTTGCCTAAGGGAGCTGTTTCGGGTCTTGATACGGCAATCAAAGTATTAAAAGACATAGATGAAGTAGCATTTGTTCAGTTGACAAATCAGGATGTGGTAAGACATCCGCTGGTACAAAAAATAGTAAAGGCTTATGAAGAATATGAAAAACACAAAAAAAACTAAAGGCTTAATATTAATCATAACACTTGTATATACAATGATTTTATGCGGGCGTTACGTCAGTAAAATGCCATATTTTAATTATGAAAAAATAGCACTGTTGACATTTTGCATGTTCATGGCTCTGGTGTTTTATATTTGTATCATAAGATATTCGCCAAAAGATGCCGGTTCTTTTATGATACCGGTGTTATATGCCGTGTTATTTGCAACACAGATAATATTTGTACATTTACCCGGATATCTTGTTCCGATATGTCTTCCGGCTATGCTGATAGCAATTATATATAAACCATATTGCGGTATAGCATTTCATTTGCTTTACTGCGTTTCATATAGTTTTATATTTAACAGGGGCGATGAAAAAATATTTTTTGTTGCCATTGTGACAGGCGTGATTGGATGCCTGATAACAGAATTTATGACTAATATGAGCAATATTGTCAAGTCTTTTATCACCTTTTATACAACCTTTGCCATTTTGGAGGTATTAAGACTGTATTACATGAATGGAAATGTGGATTACTTCAAAATCCTGCAAAGGTCATCAGCTGTTATTATCACAATTATGATGTGTTTTGCCTGCGTGATACTTGTTAAACTTGTAAATATAAGAAAGCAGCCGGGAAAAGAAAAAAAATACATTGATTATATAAAAGATGATTTTCCTCCTATAAAGGAACTGAGAGAAAACTCGCTAAGAATATATTATCATACACTTGAAGTTGCGGATTTATCAGCTGCTGCGGCAGCTTCCATTCATGCAGATGCAATGCTTGCGAGGGCAGGAGCCATGTATCATGACATAGGAAAAGCTTTTAGTAACAATTATGTACAGGCAGGAGTTGTGATAGCAAGAGAAAACGATGTGCCAAAAGAAATACTTGACATAATAGAAGAGCATAATGGAAAACTGAGGATTCCGCAGAGTAAAGAGGCAGCGATTGTATTATTGGCTGACACAATCATTTCTACAAAAGAATATATGTCTAAGATAGGCAAGAAAATGGAAGAAATGAAGATAATTGACAGTGTAATGTCTTTAAGACTTGACAGTGGGCTTTTGGACGAATCAGGTCTTGACCTTACAGAATATAAAGAAATCAAAAAAACATTTTCAGAAATATTATGTGGAAGAGGACGTTAGAAGATGAGTATTTATATTGAAAAAGAGACGGAAAAAGAATTTGATTTTAACTATAAAGAGACCATTGAAATGGTAGTATTTGAGGCACTTGATTATATCGAATGTCCATATGAAGTTGAATTATGTGTAACGATTACTGATAATGAGGAGATACATAAAATTAATAAAGAACACAGGGGAATAGACAGACCTACGGATGTATTGTCATTTCCTATGATTGAATATGATGTTCCGGGAGATTTCGGCATACTTGATAATGAGGTTGAAGAATATTTTAATCCTGAGACAGGTGAATTGTTACTTGGAGATATAGTCATTTCAATCGACAAGGTTTATTCACAGGCAGAGGAATACGGACATTCAAGAAGGAGAGAACTGGCATTTTTAGTGGCACACAGTATGTTGCATCTGTTTGGTTTTGACCATGAGGAAGAGGAAGAACGTAAAGAGATGGAATCAATGCAGAAAGAGATACTGGATTCTGTAGGAATTTTGAGGGATTGATTATGGAAAAAGAAAAACTGGTAGAATTGGCATATAAAGCAAGTGAATACTCATATTCACCATATTCGCATTTTAAAGTTGGAGCTGCATTAATTACGGAAGATGGCAGCGTTTTTACAGGATGCAATGTAGAAAACTCATCTTACGGGGCGACTATATGTGCTGAGAGGACCTGTGCCTTAAAGGCAGTTTCAGAAGGACACAGGAAGTTTAAAATGATTGCGGTTGTATCCGGCAGTAATGAATACACATATCCGTGTGGCATATGCAGACAGTTTCTTTCGGAATTTATGGATGGTGATGGTGTTATACTGGTTCATGATAAAAACAAGGGAATTAAAGAGTATACGCTAAGTGAAATGCTTCCGGAAGCGTTTCATCTGTAGGTGAAAGTATAACAAAATTGATAATAATTGTATAAAAATACAAAAAAGGCTGATACTTAAATTATGAATTATTAAAAGCATAATTTAAGGAGGAAGCTATGAAAAAATTATTATATGGTGCAGGCTTTACTTTTCTTGCCTTTGTTTTTGTGATGGCGTATTACGGCTGCTATTATTATGCGAAAAATAATATAAATAACGATGTAAGAACACTGGACAGAACAATTAACGAAAATCCTGCCAGTGTGGAAAACACCCGTGAAGCGGCAAATACCGATTCTTCTTTTGTCAGTAAGGATACAAAATATATTCTTGAGACATATGACAAAGGAACCGGTAAAATTACAAATTCAGAACCAGCACTGCCTGCGGACTATATTGGCATGAACAGAGAAGAGCTTGTAGAGTATCTGAAAAATTATTTAAGCAGTAATCATGAAAAAAATCTTGAAAATATCCAACTTATCTCATTTTCGCCAACCGGTATCGTTATCAGGAAAACCATAGAAGAACAGTGGGGGTACTGGATTCTAATGGATGAAAACGAAGTGAAAGTGTATGAAGGAGATAAAGAGACATTATATCTCGAGACAGGGATTGGTGCGGATGAACTCGAAGATTATGACAGAGATAAAGTGATAGAGGGTGTACATGTAAAAAATCTGGACAGCCTGTATAAATATCTTGAAACGATTACAAGCTGATGAAGAAAGGGTTTGATATTGAAATGTTGTACGATGTAACAATTATCGGGGCAGGTGCATCCGGGATGATGTCGGGAATTATCGCTTCCGGGAACGGAAAAAAAGTAATTATAATTGAACATAGGGAACAACCCGGTAAAAAGATACTTGCAACGGGTAACGGTCGTTGCAATTATTCAAATATCAATCAGCTGGCAGATAACTATCACTGTAAAAATAAAGATTTTGTAGAGGATGTGCTTAATCAGTTTTCACAAAAAGAAATGACAAAATTTTTAAACGAAAACGGAATGCTCACAAAAGAGAAAAACGGGTACTTATATCCGCGTTCAAATCAGGCGGCATCTATTAGAGATTTTCTGGTATCACTTTTAGAAAAAAACGGTGTAAGAATAATGCTTAATACGGAGTGTTCTGATATAAAAAAGGATGACGACATTTTTAATGTTGTCTGTTCGGGAAATATCATAAAGAGCAGGAGCGTGATTGTCAGTACCGGAGGAATGACATATAAAAAAACGGGTTCTGACGGTTCCGGATATAAACTGTTGGAAAAAATGGGACACACGATTATTCCTCCTTTACCGGCACTGACTGCTCTTTACTGTAAAGAAAAAATATTCAAGGAGTTAAAAGGCATCAGGCTTGATGGAAAGATAGAATTGTATGTTGATGATACAAAAGTATCAGAAGATACCGGAGAAATACAGTTGACAGATTATGGAGTTTCAGGCATACCGGTTTTTCAGGTTAGCAGATTCGCTGCAATCTCTTTGTATCAAAAAAGAAAAGTTACCGCTTCTGTTGATTTTTTACCTGAAATTGATAAAAAAAAGCTAAATGAATTGTTGTATGGAAATGATTTGAATATCAGACAGAAGCTGTACGGAATGGTTAATAAAAAACTTGCTGATGTGATTTTAAAACACACAGGTATCGATGGAAATATGTCCATATATGATGTTAAAAATAAGCAGCTTAAAATATTAACGGACACATTAAAAAATCTACATATAACGGTATATGCAACCGGAGATTATGAACATGCCCAGGTCGTTACCGGAGGAGTGGACATAAACGAAATACATAGTAATACGATGGAATCGAAAAAGATAAAAAATCTCTATCTGACGGGAGAGGTGATGGATGTAGATGGTTTGTGTGGCGGTTATAATCTGCAATGGGCATGGTCGACAGGTTATATTGCAGGAACAAATTGTTAGTAATGGAGAAATGTGAGAATACAATGTTAAGAATTAATCAAATCAAACTAAAACCCGGTCATTCTGAAAAAGAATTAAAAGAAGAATTATTAAAGCACTTAAAGATAAAAGAAAATGAACTGACAGAATATCATATATTTAAAAAATCAATAGACGCCAGAAAGGGCGAGGTGCAGTTTTGTTATGCAATAGTTTTTAAGGTAAAAAATGAAAAGCAATTGCTCTCTAAAAATAAAAAGGTGATAAGACCGGATATTGTAAGATATAGTCCTGATGTAAAAGGAACGAAAACTTTAAAAAGCAGAATTGTTGTTGTGGGAAGTGGACCTTGCGGGCTATTTGCAGCGTATCTTCTTGCAGAGAAAGGTTATCGGCCATTACTTATCGAAAGAGGCGAAAATGTCGAGAAAAGGAAAGAATCAGTCGATAATTTCTGGAAGACAAACGTTTTAAATACAGAGTCAAATGTTCAGTTTGGAGAAGGAGGAGCGGGAACGTTTTCTGATGGAAAATTAAACACACTGGTAAAAGATAAGTATGGAAGAAACAGATTTGTGCTTGAGACATTTGTAAAATTTGGTGCTCCGGAAGATATATTATATATGAATAAGCCGCATATAGGTACGGATATATTGTGTGACGTAGTAAAAAATATGCGCGAAAATATAATAAGTAATGGTGGGGAAGTAAGATTTAATACATGTCTGACTAATGTGAAGATACACAATGGCTCTCTTGTGTCTATTGAATTGAATCATTCAGAATGGACCAAATGTGAGCATTTAATTCTTGCACTTGGCCATAGTGCGAGAGATACATTTGGGATGTTATATGATAAAGGAATATATATGGAACAGAAGTCGTTTGCTGTTGGAGTCAGGGTACAGCATCCTCAGAAAATGATTAATCTGTCCCAATATAAAACAAATGATAATCTACATCTTCCGGCAGCAGACTATAAGGTTGTTGCGAATCTTAAAAATGGTAGAAGTGTATATTCTTTTTGCATGTGTCCGGGAGGATATGTTGTTAATTCATCTTCAGAGGAAAAAAGAGTTGCAATAAACGGAATGAGTTACAGAAGCAGAGACGGTGAAAATGCAAACAGTGCAATTATTGTCTCAGTCACACCTGATGATTTTGATAGTGAAAGTCCATTAGCGGGAATTGAATTTCAAAGAAAATTAGAGGAAAAATCTTATATAGAAGGAAATGGTAATATCCCGGTCCAGCTTTTGAAAGATTTTAGAGCAGGAATAAAAAGTCAGGAATTTGGTGAAGTAAAACCCGCAATTAAAGGCGGATATACCTTTGCAAACTTAAGAAACGTGTTACCTGATTTTATATCGGATTCGATAGTAGAAGGAATGGATATGTTTTCCGGTAAAATAAAGAATTTTAACAGAGATGACGTCATATTGGCAGGTGTGGAAAGCCGGACATCTTCCCCATTAAGGATACGAAGAGATGACAACTTTGAAAGCAATATAAAAGGGATTTATCCGTGTGGTGAAGGCGCGGGTTATGCAGGCGGGATTACATCTGCTGCCATGGACGGAATAAAAGTTTTTGACGGAATTTCTTTAAAATATAAACCATTTTAGTAAAAAAACGTGACTTAATACTGAATTTGTAGTAATATAAAACGTGAATTATCAGAAGGGCAAATTGGATTATGAATTATAGAGAGAAATTAAAAGATAGTAAGAGAATTGTTATTAAAATCGGCTCGTCATCTCTTACACATGCAGAGACGGGAAGAATTAATCTTGCAAAGCTGGAAAAATTAGTTAGAATTATTTCTGATTTACATAATCAGGGTAAGGAGGTTGTTCTTGTTTCATCAGGAGCCATTGCAGTCGGAAGGATTAAGATGCATGTGACGGATTTTGAAAATACCACATTATCGGAAAAGCAGGCATTTGCAGCAATAGGTCAGGCACAGCTTATGATGATTTATCAGAAACTGTTTTCAGAATACGGACAGGTTGCAGCACAGGTTTTGATGACAAAATACACGATAACCAATAATCTTAGCAGAAAAAATGCAGAGAATACATTTGCAGAACTATTAAAACTCGGAGTTATACCTGTTGTAAATGAGAATGATACAGTATCTACATTTGAGATAGAATTTGGTGATAATGACAGACTTTCAGCTATGGTTGCGGCTGTTACCGGTGCGGACCTGCTCATATTATTATCAGACATAGACGGATTATTTACGGATGATCCTAATGAGAATCCAGAAGCGGAATTTATAGATATCGTTCCGGAAATAACAGAAAAATTAAAGGGAATGGGTAAAGAGACTTCTGGAAGCTGTGTTGGAACCGGTGGAATGAGTGCGAAGCTTGCTGCTGCTGAGATTGCCACATTTTCAGGTGCAAATATGGTGATTGCAAATGGGGAGAATCTGAATCACATATACGACATATTAGAAGGAAAAGAATGTGGAACGCTTTTTACGGCGAATAAGAAGGAAGATTTTTATCTGATAGATTACATTGAAACGTAATAGGAGTGGAACTATATGGATATAAAAATTCTCAAGAAAAATGAAAAAGATAGAAATTGTTCAAATACAGTAATTACAAAAAAACTTGTACTGGAAGAAATAGAGTCAGGAAAAGAAGTTACGGGAGTAACAAAGATGAAATATGTATTATTTGATACAGAGAATAATACAAGAAAAGAAATCCTCCCTGAAATAAATAAATACCGTCTGGGAATAATTAAGAATCTTTCAATGCAGTCTGAGTATCTTTACTTTTTTACCTACGCGCTTGATGATGGCGGAAGATATCAGATACGTATGATGAGATACAGATATTTAACAGGAGAAAGTGAAAGCATATTTGTCTTTGAAGATGATATAACATTGTATGCAGGTGCAAAGAGATTAAAAATATTTGTTTTGAACGAGTTTTATATGATTGTCCAGCATGAATATAAAAAGTCTAATAAAATCGGCACATATTCAGGATTTTTTGACTTTAAATCTTTTTTATACAATAATAATAATCAACAATTCTATTCTATCGTTGATGAGAATTTATCAAATAACGGAATTGCTGATATGGTGCTTATATCGGAGACACAATGTGCAATTAAGACAGGTTTTTCACTATTAGAGGATAACCGCGCGGGAATATTGTCTGAAGATGAAGCAAAAGTTGAATGTATATGCTTTGCGAATATAAGTCAGATGATTGCAGATATGCTTATTATGCAGACAAACATTGCTATGGATGTAATCGAGCAGGTGTATTATACATCGACATTACCGTATATCGATGTTATGGGAAAATATTTTGTATATTCCAAGGTAAATAATCTTACAAATGAAGAAGAAGCAAATTTTTATGATTTAAAAACAAAACAGATAACAAATTGCATTAATAAAAATGTAGAAAAACCGGAAGATTTAGTGAAAAAATATGTTATAGGTGATGAGCCGTATATTGCAGTAAAAAAAGAAAATGGAACTGAATTTGTGAATTTGAAAAAAGCAAAGCTTGCATTTAAATTTGAAAAGGATTTACAATTGGTAAATGTAATCAGTGATTTGTTTATCTTTACCGGAATCTCTGAGAAAGGCTTATTAAGAAAAGAGCACAAATTTATTGAGATATTTGGATATCCGCAACAGAATACAATACTCAGGGAAAAGGGAGAGCTGATTGAAGTAAAGAATTATAAAGACAGCTTGTATATTTTTACAAAGGTATAAAACTTAAATCTATCGTGAAAGGTGTGTGACAGAATTGAAAAAAGCAGGAATAGTATTAGAAGGCGGAGGTTCAAGAGGCGTATTTACGGCGGGAATCCTTGATTATTTTATGGAACAAAATTTTTATTTTCCATATGTGTCAGGAGTTTCTGCAGGTGCGTGTAATGCAGCAAATTATGTTGCGAAACAGCCTTACAGAACAAGAAAATGTATGATAGATTATCTTTACGAAAATTCCATCTATAGTATAAAAAATATTGTAAAGAAAAAGGTACTTATCGATATGGATTTATTATTTAATAAAATACCTAATGATTTGATTCCGTACGATTACGATACGTTTTTTGCAAGCGATACAAGATGTATAATGGTTGCTACTAATTGTGAGACCGGTAAGGCAGATTATTTTGAAGAAAAGAAAGATAAAGACAGACTTATGGAAATATGTAAGGCATCAAGCAGTCTGCCGTATATATCTAATATAGTCAGGGTTGACAATAAACCTTATCTTGACGGGGGGCTTGCTGATTCAGTTCCCGTGGTTAAGGCGTTAAGGGACGGAATTAACAGGCCTGTTCTTATACTTACGCGAAATAAAGGCTACAGAAAAAAGGAAAATGAATCCATTGATGTATCAAAACTGGTATATAGGGATTATCCTAATCTGTGCGAAACAATATATAAACGAAGTGCCAGATATAACAGAGTTATGGACTACATTGATAAACTTGAAGCAGATAGACATGTTATAGTAATCAGACCGGAGATTACGGAAATAGACAGGGCTGAGCAGGATACAGAAAAACTGACTGAATTTTATCATCATGGATATGAGATGGGAAAAAAATATTTTGAAACCATAAAGGAATTTACGAAGGATTGCGAGTAAAGAAAGGATATGAGTGTCATGGAACAGAAAAAATTAGACAGGATTAATGAACTTTATAAAAAGTCAAAAGCCGAAGGACTTACACCCGTAGAAAAAGAAGAACAGCAAAAGCTAAGACAGGAATACGTACAGCTGGTTCACAATAATTTAAGAGGACAGCTTGAAAATATAGAGTTTATAAATCCCGACGGTTCCATTTCAAAGGCGGGAAAAAATGGATAAAAAGCAGTTAAGAAAGCATATGATCCATGAGCGGGAAAACTTAACGGATGAAGAGGTTAAGGAAAAAAGTAACAGGATTTTTAACAACCTTTGTACTTTTGAGGAGTTTAAAAAAGCCGAAATAGTACTTTGCTATGCATCGTATAAAAATGAAGTTGATACATATTGTATCATGCAATATGCCTGGGAACATAATATAAAACTGGCTCTTCCCAAAGTGGAAGGCAGGGACATGAAGTTTTATCCTGTTAAATCCATGAAGGATTTAACTAAGGGTTATATGTCAATCTTAGAACCATACGAGACTGATGAGATTACTGCAGAAGAAGTAAGTAAGGCGGTAATGATTATGCCCGGGACATCTTTTGATAAAAAGCTAAACCGCAGCGGTTACGGTGGAGGATATTATGACAGGTATCTGGAAAAAAATCGTCCGGCATGTGTCATCGGTGTAGCTTATGAATTTCAGATATTAGAAAGCATACCGGCAGAAGAACACGATAAAAAAGCAGACTATATAGTAAGCGAGGTAAAGATATATGGAAAATAAATACTTAGAAGAATTAGGTAAAAATGCAGTTGCAGCATCAAGGATTCTCTCAAAAATGGGAACAAATCCTAAAAATGAAGGTTTAAAGACAGTTGCCGAATATCTTGTAAAATATCAGGCAGAAATACTTGAAGCAAACAGGAAGGATATTGATAAAGCTAAGGAAAACGGGATGAAGGAGAGTCTTGTAGACCGCCTTACATTAACTGAAGACAGAATAAAGGGTATGGCAGTCGGGCTTGAAAAGCTGGTAGCACTTGATGATCCTATCGGTGAAGTCGTAAACATGAAAAAAACTCCTAACGACTTGAAGATAGGCAGAAAAAGAGTTCCTCTCGGAGTAGTTGGAATCATCTACGAAGCGAGACCAAATGTTACTGCTGACGCATTTGGATTATGTTTTAAGACAGGAAACGCGGTTATATTAAAGGGCGGAAGTGATGCAATACATTCTAACACAAAGATTGTTGAAATAATCAGAAAAGCTCTTGAACATACCGGTGCACCTGTTGATGCGGTTGCTCTTATAGAATCAACTGACAGAGAGACTACTAAAGAATTCATGACCATGCGCGAGTACGTGGATGTACTGATTCCAAGAGGAAGCGCCGGACTTATTAAGGCAACTGTCGAGAATAGTAAAATCCCTGTTATAGAGACCGGTACGGGTAACTGTCATGTGTTTGTAGATGAGAGTGCAGACATAGAAATGGCAGCTAAGATTATCGAAAATGCAAAAACTCAAAGAATCGGCGTATGCAATGCATGTGAATCATTAGTTATACATGAAAAAATTATAGATAAGGCATTACCTGTAATTGTAGATGTGCTTAAAAAACATAACGTAGAAATCAGAGGCGATGAAAAAGCTTGCAGTATTTCGGGGGATATCATACCGGCTACTGAAGAAGATTGGGGTACAGAGTATCTCGATTATATCATATCAGTTAAGACGGTTCCTGATTTTGACAGTGCCATTCAGCATATTAACAGATACAATACAAAACACAGTGAATCCATTATCACGAATAATTATAATAATTCGCAGAGATTTCTTGATGAGATAGATGCGGCTGCAGTTTATGTAAATGCGTCTACAAGATTTACTGATGGATTTGAATTTGGATTTGGTGCAGAGATAGGAATAAGTACGCAGAAACTTCACGCAAGAGGTCCTATGGGACTTGAAGCTCTTACGACCACAAAATTTATTATTCTTGGTAACGGTCAGATAAGAAATTAGTATGAGAACGGAGAATCAGATGAATAATACAGATGTAACACTTGAGTTGGAACGCCAGAATTATTTTATTGAACAATGCAGGGAATGGGTAAAAAAACAGAGTGAGATACTTAAACGTCCGCTTACATGTACGGCAAAGACCTTCGGCTGTCAGATGAATGCAAAGGATTCTGAAAAACTGATTGGTATATTGATAAAGATAGGATACGTTGAGACTGATTCTGAAAATGCTGATTTTGTATTATATAATACATGTACGGTAAGAGAAAATGCTAATCTTAAGGTTTATGGTCATCTTGGATATATGCAGAATCTGAAAAAGAAAAATCCTAACATGATGATTGCCATGTGCGGATGCATGATGCAGGAACCGGAAGTTGTAGAAAAGATTAAGAAAAGCTACAAATTTGTGGATATAGTATTTGGTACACATAATATATTCAAACTTGCAGAATTGATTTACAGGCGCATTGAGACAGGAAAGATGTACATAGATATCTGGAAAGATACGGATATGATTGTGGAAGACCTGCCTATAGAGAGAAAATTCTCATTTAAATCAGGTGTTAATATCATGTTTGGATGTGATAATTTCTGCAGTTATTGTATAGTGCCATATGTGAGAGGAAGAGAGAGAAGCAGAAAACCGGATGATATTATAAAAGAGATAGAGCAACTGGTAAAAGACGGAGTTGTTGAAGTTATGCTTTTAGGACAAAATGTAAATTCTTATGGTAAAGGACTTGATGAAGAGATAACATTTGCCGAACTTCTGCGTCGTGTGGATGAAATTCCTGGACTTAAGAGGATTCGTTTTATGACATCACATCCGAAAGATTTGTCAGATGAGCTGATTGAAGTAATGAAAAACTCTAAAAAGATTTGCAGGCATCTGCATTTGCCTATTCAGTCGGGAAGTAACCGTATATTAAAGATAATGAACAGAAAATATACCAGAGAAAAATATTTGGAGGAAGTTGAAAAAATTAAGGCAGCAATGCCCGATATTGCCATTACCACAGATATTATCGTAGGTTTTCCGGGTGAAACAGAGGAAGATTTTTTAGAGACGATGGATATTGTAAAAAAAGTACGTTATGACAGTGCGTTTACTTTTATCTATTCGAAGAGAACAGGGACTCCTGCTGCAAAAATGGAGAATCAGGTTCCTAAGGATGTGATAAAAGACAGATTTGACAGACTGTTAGAAGAGATACAGAAGATTTCAGCAGAGGAGACACAGAAACGAATCGGAAGTATACAGCCGGTATTGGTTGAGGATGTGAATTCTCATGATGATTCCCTTATGACAGGAAGATTATCGCATAATACATTGGTACACTTTAAAGGAACACCTGATATGATAGGCAGAATTTATAATGTGAAGTTAGAATCCGCAAAAGGATTTTATTATATGGGAACAATCGTAGAAGAATAAAAGGAAGGTAGCAGATATGGGAAAGTTGTCACCAATGATGGCTCAGTATATAGAAACGAAAAAACAATATAACGACTGCCTTTTGTTTTACAGACTTGGTGATTTTTACGAGATGTTTTTTGAGGATGCCCTGACAGCATCAAGAGAACTTGAAATCACCCTTACAGGCAGGGAATGTGGATTAGAGGAACGTGCGCCTATGTGCGGTGTTCCTCATCATTCTGTGGAAGTCTATATCAACAAGCTGATTGCAAAGGGATATAAGGTAGCAATATGTGAACAGATGGAGGACCCAAAACTTGCAAAAGGAATCGTAAAAAGAGAGGTTGTAAGGATAGTTACTCCCGGAACAAATATAAATGCTACTGCACTTGATGAAACAAAGCATAATTATATCATGTCCCTTGTATATGTTGATTCTTCATTTGGAATTTCAATATCTGATATTTCAACAGGAGATTATCTTGTTACTGAAGTAAACACTTTAAGAGAAATGCTTGATGAAATCAACAGATTCACCCCGACAGAGATTATATGCAACTCTTCATTAATGGTATCCGGAATTGATACAGAGGATTTGAAAGGCAGACTTGGAATTGCCATTTCGACTCTTGATTCATGGTATTTTGATGAAGATACCTGCAAAAAAGCTTTAAAAGAACATTTCGGTGTCATGGATCTTTCGGGACTTGGACTTGCTGATTACGATTCAGGAGTTACAGCAGCCGGAGCATTGATGCTGTATTTAATAGAGACTCAGAAAAATTCATTATCACAGTTGACAACCATAACTCCATATTCTACCAACAAATTCATGGTGATTGATACATCGACCAGAAGGAATCTTGAACTTACGGAAACGCTGCGTGAAAAGCAAAAAAGAGGTTCCCTCTTGTGGGTTCTGGATAAAACAAAAACGGCAATGGGAGCCAGACTCTTAAGAAGCTATATTGAACAGCCCCTCATTGTGAAAGAGGATATTGAAAAGAGACAGGATGCCATCGAAGAAATAAATGAAGATTTGATTAATAGAGATGAAATAAGGGAGTATCTGAATCCTATCTATGATTTGGAAAGACTGATTAGTAAGATTGCTTATAAATCAGCAGGACCGAGGGATTTAATCTCTTTTAAAAACTCTCTTGAAATGCTGCCACATATCAAAAATCTGATAAAAGATTATAAATGCATGCTTTTGAAAGAAATGTGTGAAAATTTTGATACGCTCGAAGACCTCTTTGATATCATTGACCAGTCTATTGTAGAAGACCCGCCGATTGCCATCAAAGAAGGCGGCATTATAAAAGAAGGGTTCAACGAAGAAATTGACCGCTTAAGAAAGGCTAAAACAGATGGTAAATCATGGCTTGCCGAACTTGAGACAAAAGAAAGGGAACGTACGGGAATTAAGACTTTAAAAGTAAAGTTTAACAAAGTATTCGGGTACTGTATTGAAATAACCAATTCTTTTAAAGATAAAGTGCCTGATGATTATACAAGAAAGCAGACACTTACAAATGCTGAACGCTACATAACCCCTGAACTTAAGGAACTTGAAGATGTGATATTAGGTGCAGAAGAAAAACTCTTTACGCTTGAGTATGATGTTTTCAGTGACATAAGAGATAAGATAGCAGACCAGATGGTAAGAATCCAGAATAGTGCGAAATGTGTTGCAAATATTGATGTGTTTGCTTCGCTTGCATTTGTAGCGGAACATAACAACTTTGTAAAACCTTTGATTAATGAAAAGGGAATTATAGATATTAAAAACGGACGGCATCCGGTTGTGGAAAAAATGATTCCGGGCCACATGTTTGTTGAGAATGACACTTTGCTTGACAACAATAAAAACAGAATATCTATTATTACAGGCCCTAATATGGCTGGTAAATCTACCTATATGAGACAGACAGCTCTTATTGTTTTGATGGCACAAATCGGTAGTTTTGTACCGGCTTCTTCGGCAAATATAGGTATTTGCGACAGAATATTTACCAGAGTGGGCGCGTCTGATGATTTGTCTTCGGGACAGAGTACTTTTATGGTGGAAATGACGGAAGTAGCAAATATACTTAGAAATGCGACATCTAAAAGTCTTTTGATACTTGATGAGATTGGACGTGGTACCAGTACATTTGATGGACTCAGTATAGCATGGGCTGTTGTGGAACATATCAGTAACCGTAAACTTTTAGGAGCAAAAGCATTGTTTGCAACACATTATCATGAACTGACGGAGTTAGAAGGTACACTTGAAAGTGTCAATAATTATTGTATCGCTGTAAAAGAGCAGGGAGATGATATTGTATTTTTAAGAAAAATTGTTAGAGGTGGTGCTGATAAAAGCTATGGAATACAGGTTGCAAAACTTGCGGGAATTCCTGAGTCTGTTATTAACAGGGCAAAAGAAATAGTTTCTGAGCTTGTAGATGCTGATATCAGCATTAAGGCTAAGGAAATAGCTGCAGGTAATGATAAGACAAACAGGCAGAAATATCTTAAAGATACAGTTGAAATGAAACAGATGTCATTATTTGATACTGTGAATGATAATGCGATTATTGAGGAAATAAAAAATCTTGATATTGGAACTATGACGCCGATAGAGGCGATGAACACACTTTATAAAATGCAGAACCAGTTGAAAAACCGATGGTAAGGCGATTTTATAAATACGGGTTACAGAAAGGGCATGGATATTGTTTTGAATAAGATTCAGTTATTAGATCAGAATACAATCGATAAAATTGCGGCCGGGGAAGTTGTTGAAAGGCCTGCATCTGTTGTAAAAGAATTAATGGAAAATGCTATTGATGCAAAAGCTACGGCGATAACCGTTGAGATTAAAGACGGAGGAATTTCATTTATCAGAATTACGGATAACGGACACGGTATTGCTTCGTCTGAAGTGCGTACTGCTTTTTTGCGACATTCTACAAGTAAAATTAAATCAATAGAAGACCTTGTGACCGTGAGTTCACTTGGCTTCAGAGGAGAGGCATTGTCAAGTATCGCAGCGGTTTCACAGATTGAATTAATAACCAAAACTCCTGATTCGCTTACGGGAATACGTTATGTCATTGAGGGTGGAGAAGAAAAAAACATGGAAGAAATCGGTGCACCTGAGGGAACAACATTTATCATAAGAAATATTTTTTACAATACGCCTGTACGAAGAAAGTTTTTAAAGACTGCTGCCACAGAGGCAGGGTATATTTCTGATACAGTGGAGCATATGGCGATGTCACATCCGGAAATCTCTATCCGTTTTATCAACCATAACCAGACCAAGGTTCACACTTCCGGAAATAATAAATTAAAGGATATTATTTATAATATATACGGCAGGGATATTGCATCAAATCTTGTTGAGATTAATGATAATGAAGGACTTATGAATATCTGCGGGTATATCGGTAAGCCTGTGGTTTCAAGAGGAAACAGGAATTTTGAGAATTATTATATCAACGGAAGATATATTAAAAATAAAATTGTTTCAAGAGCGATAGAAGATGCATATAAGCCGTATATGATGCAGCACAGATATCCTTTTACCTGTCTGCATATCGTAATTGATCAGGAATATCTGGATGTAAATGTGCATCCTTCTAAAATGGAACTCAGATTCAACAATTCTGAGGAGATATATCCGGCGATTTATCATGCGCTCACAAGGGCACTTGAACATAGAGAAATGATTCCGGATGTGGTACCCGGAAAAAGTGAAAATATTAAAGTGAAAAAGGAAATCTCAAAAAGAGTTCCTGAACCATTTGAAAAAAACAGAAGTATTGATGTTGTAAAGGAACAGATGATAAGGGAGGCTACGGCACCGGTAAAGCTTCCGGGTGAACTAAATGTACCTTCTGATTTTCTTGATGATTTACAGTATAATAATCATCATGCAGAAAAACCGCAGACAGAAAATGCTCATGAAACAGCTATACATGCTGAAAAAACACAGGCAACAGGTGTAGAGCCGGAAAATGTACAGGAAGCAAAAATCACACCGGTTCAGATGGATTTATTTGATAATAAGATGCTGTCTGAACAGGCAAGGGCAAGGCACAGAATTGTCGGACAGGTATTTGATACTTACTGGATTGTGGAATATGACGGATGTATGTATATTATTGACCAGCATGCGGCACATGAAAAAGTTTTATATGAACAGACCATGAAAAAACTTGCAGGTAAAGAATATACTTCACAGCAGATTAATCCGCCTTTAGTCCTTACTTTATCGCTAAGGGAAGAGAAACTGCTGAATAAATACATGGATAATTTTACTTCAATCGGCTATGAAATTGATCATTTTGGAGGAAATGAATACTGTATCAGAGCCGTACCGGATAATATGCTCTCAATTTCTAAAAAGGATTTGTTTATAGAAATGCTTGACAGCTTATCAAATGATACGGCAAATAATACTGCTGAAGTGATTACGGACAGGATTGCGACAATGTCATGTAAAGCGGCTGTTAAAGGAAATAATAAGCTTAGTATACAGGAAGCGGATGCTCTTATTGATGAACTTCTTAAGTTAGATAATCCGTATAACTGTCCTCATGGAAGGCCGACAATTATATCTATGAGCAAATGTGAGCTGGAAAAGAAATTTAAACGTATTGTTTAATGTAAAGAAAGGTATTTTCAATGAAGAAAAATCTTGTAGTTCTGACAGGTCCTACTGCAGTTGGAAAAACGGAATTGTCGATAGAACTTGCCGGAAAGTTAAATGCTGAGATTATAAGTGCTGATTCTATTCAGGTTTATAAATATATGGATGTTGGCTCTGCAAAGATTACAAAGGAAGAGATGCGGGGAGTGAAACACTATCTTATAGATGAGTTAGAACCGGATGAGGAGTTTAACATTTTCCGTTTTAAAGAAATGGCACTTAAATACATGGATGAAATCTACGATAAGGGGAAGATTCCTCTCATTGTCGGAGGCACCGGATTTTATATACAGTCTATATTATATGATATTCAGTTTAGTACGGGAGATGATGATAAGCATATTTACCGTCATGAACTGGAAGAACAGGCAAAAATTCACGGAAATGAATTTGTTCATGACATGTTAAAAAAAGTCGATAGTGAATCGGCAGAGAAGATTCATAAAAATAATTTAAAACGTGTTATCAGGGCATTGGAATATTATAATGAAACCGGGAAAAAGTTTTCAGAACATAATGAAGAGCAGAGAAGTAATTCTTCTCCATACAATTTCAGATATTTTGTTCTGAATGATGACAGAGAAAGATTGTATGAAAGAATTAACAGACGCGTTGATATTATGATTGATGGTGGTCTTGAGGAAGAAGTACGTATGCTGTTAAAAAAAGGATATACGGCAGATTTGGTATCAATGCAGGGTATAGGTTATAAGGAAATGGTATCCTATATTCGTGGAGAAATCAGCCTGAATGAAGCTGCTGAGCTCATTAAAAAAAATACACGTAACTTTGCAAAGAGACAGCTTACCTGGTTCAGACGTGAAAAGGAAGTAGATTTTATAGATTATAGAGATTCAGATTACGATAAAAATATTATGTTAACCAAGATGCTTGAATTATGCAGGTCAAGGAATATCATTTAAAAAGAAAGGTACTATATCATTATGAATTTATATGAAATGTATGATAAAGCCGGTATATCACGTGAGGTCTTTGATTATTGTGATAAGGTTTTAGCCGGTTTAAAAGAAAGATTTGAAGAAATTGATTATAATGCTGAATTCAACCAATTAAAGGTGCTGAAGGCAATGCAGAAAAATAAGGTGAGCGATGTTCATTTTGCTGCAACCTCAGGATATGGATATAATGATTTGGGCAGAGATACTTTAGAGGCTGTTTATGCAGATGTATTTAATACTGAGGCGGCTTTAGTAAGACCGCAGATTACATGCGGTACACATGCACTTGCAATTGCTTTATCGGCGAACTTACGTCCCGGTGATGAACTTATATCTATTTCCGGTAAACCGTATGATACATTAGAGGAAGTTATAGGAATCAGGCCGTCAAAGGGTTCCCTGAAAGAATATGGAGTATCTTACAGACAGGTAGAACTTACAAAAGAAGGTTTATTTGATAAAGAGAGTATTAAAAATGCTATTTCTGATAAGACTAAAATGATGGCAATTCAACGCTCAAAGGGATATTTGTCAAGACGAACATTGTCTGTTGAAGAGATAGGCGATGTGATACAGTTTGTTAAATCAATAGCACCGGATATTATAATTATGGTTGATAATTGTTATGGTGAGTTTGTGGAGACAATTGAGCCATCTGATTTCGGTGCAGATATGACAGTAGGCTCATTAATCAAGAATCCGGGAGGTGGACTTGCACCAATCGGAGGCTATATTGTGGGAACAAAGGAGTGTATAGATAATTGTGCTTACAGGCTTACTGCTCCGGGACTCGGAAAGGAAGTGGGAGCTACGCTTGGTTTGATGCAAAGCTTTTATCAGGGATTTTTTATGGCACCTGAAGTAACGGCAGGGGCATTGAAAGGTGCAATATTTGCTGCTAATCTGTACGAAAAATTCGGGTTTAAGGTAATACCTGACGGAAAAGAACCGAGATATGATATTATTCAGGCGATAGAGTTTGGTAATGAACAGGGACTTATTGAGTTTTGCAAGGGGATTCAATATGCTGCACCGGTGGATAGCTATGTGACACCTGAACCTTGGGATATGCCGGGATATGATTCTAAAGTTATTATGGCAGCAGGAGCCTTTGTACAGGGTTCTTCTATTGAATTAAGTGCAGATGGTCCGCTAAAACCGCCGTACACGGCATATTTTCAGGGCGGGCTTACATGGCATCATGCTAAATATGGTATCATGAAGACTTTGCTGAATTTAGTAAATGCGGGTATTGTTAAATTATAACACTTGTGATATTATATAATGTGTTTTTCTTTTGAACCTGGAGAGAAGTTCAGGAGGAATCATGATATCAACAATAAAAGAAATGAATCAGGAATACAGACCATATGAGAAATGTCTGAAAAACGGGCCGGAGATGCTGACAGATGCAGAACTTCTGGCTGTTATCATTAGGACCGGTTCAAAAGGCGAGTCGTCGATTGGCCTTGCTGACAGGGTATTGTCGGCATCCGGGATGAAGAGCGGTCTTCTTGGAATTATTGATTTAAGCATTGAGGAATTGATGAAGATTAAAGGTATTGGAAAGGTAAAAGCTGTTCAGATAAAATGTATAGCTGAACTTTCCAGACGTATTTCAAAAACCAGTGCCGGTCGGAAAGTTGATTTTTCTAATTCTGAAAAGATTGCAGATTACTATATGGAAGATATTAGGCATATGGACAGAGAGCAGTTGATTATGGTAATGATGGATACGAAGATGCAGTTTATCAGCGACGTTGTTCTTACTACAGGGACTGTGAATGCCTCGCTTATGTCTACGAGGGATGTTTTCAGAGAGGCGCTTAAGCACGGAGCGGTATTTATTGTGTTAATTCACAATCATCCAAGCGGTGATCCGACTCCCAGCAGGGAAGATATCATCAATACCAAAAAAATAAAAGATGCCGGAGAGATGATAGGCATTTTATTGTTAGACCACATTATTATTGGAGATAATAAATATACCAGTCTGCAACAGAGAGGTATATTATAGCAGAAATGGAGGAAGTTGTAAGTTATGGCACAACATGCATATGGTATCGATATCGGTACAAGTAATTTTAAAATATTCAGTGTTGCGAATAAGAAAATGATTAATGAAAAGAATGTGATAGCTATTAAGAATAAAAAAGAAATTTATTCTTTTGGCGATCCGGCATTTGAGATGTATGAGAAAGCGCCGGCAAACATTGATGTATCATACCCTGTCAAATTCGGTGTAATTGCTGATATAAAGAACATGGGTACTCTTTTTGAATGTTTTTTACAGAAATTAAACGGACAGAATAATGGCGGTGATTTTTGTATAGCAGTGCCAACAGATATAACCGAAGTTGAAAAGAGAGCTTTTTATGATCTGATAGCTGAATCAAAGGTTAAGTCAAAGCACATCTGTGTTGTTGAAAAGCCTATTGCTGATGCGGTAGGTGTGGGACTTGATGTTGAGAGCCCAAAAGGAAAGCTGATTATTGATATCGGTTCAGATACTACCGAGATATCAGTTATTTCGCTTGGCGGAATTGTATTAAGTAAAATCATTAAGACGGGCGGACATAAATTAGACGATACGATATGCAATATTGTGAGAAAGAAACATAACCTTATTATAGGTTCCAAGACTGCTGAACAGTTAAAGATTAATCTGGCAGATGCTATTAATTCAAGTGATGCTACACATGTGGCATATGGAAGAAATATTGTTACGGGACTTCCTGCCATGCAGGATATTTCATCTGAGCTTGTATATCAGGCGATTCAGGAATGTCTTCATTCTATTATGGATTCCGTAAAGATGATTCTGGAGAGAACTCCGCCGGAATTGTCGGCTGATATCATTGAAGCCGGCTGTTATCTTACCGGTGGTTCTGCATTGATTCATAATATTGATGCATTGATTACTAAAGAAACCGGCTTGAAGGTAAATATATGTGATGCTCCTTCGGAAGCTGTTATAAGAGGACTTGCAGAGATTATCTCCAATGATAAGCTTCATGGCCTGACATTCGTACCTAGAGAAAAACAATATAACGATTAATGAATGGGTGAAAGAGTATGAAAAAACGCAGTGAAAGTGTGTTCCCAACTAAATATATTTTGTTCATTCTTACATTTATAAGCCTTGCCTGTATAGTTTTGTCCATCCTGTATGAAGATTTTGGACGACCTGTTAAAAATGCGGTTGCGACCATTGTGATTCCGGTGCAGACCGGGATGAATAAAGCAGGTGGATGGATGTCAGGACGCTCTGATGATTTAAAAGAGATGAGGGAGGTAATGTCAGAAAACGAGTCATTAAAGGCAGAGATAGAAGCTCTAAAAGAGGAAAATACAACACTGCTTCTGAATAATAATAAGCTTACTGAATTGCAGGATCTTTTGGGCCTTAGTAATCAGTATTCAACTTATGATAAGATTGCCGCAAGCGTCATCAGCAAAGACAGCAGTAACTGGTTTTCATCTTTTACGATTGATAAAGGCAGCGATGACGGAATAAAGACAGATATGAATGTTATTGGAAACGGCGGTTTGATTGGTATTGTTACGAAGGTTGGAAAAAATTACGCTGTTGTAAGATCTATAATTGACGATTCAAGCAATGTAAGTGCACAGTTTTCAACTACGGGTGATACCTGTATTGTGGAAGGTGACCTGCAGAATATAAATGAAGGTATTCTTCAGATTACCAATATTAATAAGGATGTTGCCGTGGCATCAAATGACATGGTGGTTACTTCTAACATCAGTAGTAAGTTTTTACCGGGAATTTTGATAGGATATGTCAAAGAGGTATCTAGTGATTCAAATAATTTAACAAAATCAGGGTACATAGTTCCGGTAGCAGATTTTGCTCATATCAGCGATGTGCTTGTTATTACCGAACTGAAGACTCAGACAGAAGGACAGGAGTGAATGGGTTATGTTGAGAAAATTCATTATGACAGTGTTGATTTTTGTGTTTTATCTGCTTCAATGTACATTGTTTAAAAAACTGTCACTGGCTTCCGTATCACCAAATCTGCTTCTGATATTGACGTTTTGTGCAGGTTTTATGTCTGGAAAGAGAAACGGCATGTATGTTGGATTTATTTCGGGGATGCTTTTAGACATTTTCTACGGAGATGTTCTTGGATTTAATGCGTTATTACTTCTGTATATCGGATATGTAAATGGAATGTTTAATAAAATGTTTTATGACGAAGAGATAACGCTTCCGATTGTTTTGTTAATTGGCAGTGAATTTGCTTACACATTTGTGTATTATGTATTTAGCTTTTTATTAAGGGGCAGATTGAATATCGGATATTATTTTATCCATATCATGCTGCCGGAGTTGGCATATACCGCTATTATCGCAGTATTATTGTACCGGCTGATGTTAAAGCTGAACCGGGTGCTGGATGAAAGAGAAAAAAGGAGTGCGGCTAAGTTTGATTAAGGAAATAATAAAAGATGTTTTTGATGCAATTATAAATTTTTTAAAGTCAAGAGCATTTGTGCTGTTGATTTTATTCGGAATAATGTTTAGCTCACTTCTGTACAGAGTATTTTATTTGCAGATTGTAAAGTCAGATTATTATCTGGAAAACTATATTCAGACAGCTAAGAAAAAGGTAATTACTTCCGGTACCAGAGGAATGATTTATGACAGAAATGGGGTGCCGTTAGCTGTAAACCAGCTTGCTTATTCTGTAACTATTGAAGATGATTTGGATTATAACGATGATGACTACAATGAACATTTGAATGCCATCATATATAAGGTAATTCAGATTGTTGAAAAGAATAATGATGCCATAACCAATGATTTTTCCATTGTACTTGGAAGCAACGGAATGTATGAGTACTCCGTTACATCAGACATGGCAAAACTTAGGTTTTTAAGAGATATTTATGGCAAAAAATCTATAGATGAGCTTGATAATGAGAAAGAAAAGCTGTCTGAATCTACAGCAGAAGATGTTATGGAATATCTCTGCAGTGATAAAAGATATTCTGTTGATGATGAGATTTATACAAAACAGGACAGGATAAAAATTGCAATGATAAGATACAAAATATCATTGAATTCATTCCAGAAATACATTACGACAGAGATTGCAAACAACGTAAGCAAAGAAACTGTTGCTGCGATTTACGAGAACAAAGCTGAACTCATAGGCGTTGATGTTACTGAAAAGACTGAAAGAGTTTATAACGACAGTGTTTATTTTTCACATATTCTCGGATATACGGGTACGATTTCAGAAGACCAGCTTGCAGAATACAATGAAGATATTGAAAAAGAAGAGGACCAATATATTTCTTCAGATGTAGTAGGTAAATCCGGCATTGAAGAATATATGGAAGACAAGCTGCAGGGCAGCAAAGGATATCAGGAGATGTTTGTTGATAACATGGGAAATATTCTTGAGATAACCGATGAGTCTGAAAGCGGAGCCGGCAATGACGTATATTTAAGCCTTGATGCTAATTTGCAGAAAGCTGCTTATAATATTTTACAACAAAAGCTTGCAGGTATTTTATATTCTAAGATTGTAAATTATAAGGTTACCGTTACAGACACCACAAAGACAATTCCTATATATGTCCGTGATGTGTATGCCCAGATGATATGTAACAATGTTGTGGACTTAAACAAATTTAACCGTGAAGATGCATCGCCGGTTGAATTGAGAGTTTATAATAAGTTTGTGGCAAGGCAGGAAAGTGTTCTGGCAAGTGTAAGGGATTACCTGACTTCGGAAGATAATCTTCCGATATCGTCTTTGTCGGAAGAGAATGCTACTTATCTGACTTATATATATGATTATTTATCGAATAACGCACAGATAATAGATAAATCAGCTATTGATACGGATGATGAGATATATAAGGCATGGGCGAATGAAAGTATCAGTCTGAGAGAATTTTTATTATATGCTATCTCTAAAAACTGGGTTGTATCTTCAAAACTGTATGAGGATACTGAGCAAAAGTATTCAAGCTCGGATGAAATGTATGCAAGACTGGTTGAGCATATTTGTGCAGAACTTCCTACTGATACGTCATTTTCAAAAAAGATTTACTATTATCTTGTTGAGGACGGTACCATATCAGGAAATGAAGTATGTATGATACTGTATGACCAGAAAGTTTTAGAATATGATGAAGGATGTTATAATCAGCTTGCTTCAGGTAATACCGGATATGCTTATAATTTTATGATGGAGCAGATTAAGAATCTGAAAATTACACCGGCGCAGATTGCACTTGATCCGTGTTCTGCTTCTGTAGTGGTAACGGATGTTCACAGTGGGCAGGTACTGTCACTTGTAACTTATCCGAGTTATGATAATAACAGGCTTTCCGGAAGTGTTGATGCAGAATACTGGAGTAAATTAAATGCCGACCAGTCTCTGCCTCTGTATAACAGAGCCACACAGACAAGAACAGCACCGGGATCAACGTTTAAGATGATAACTGCGATAACCGGACTTGAAAATGGTATTATTTCTCCGGGAACAACTATAGTTGATAAGGGAGAATTTACAAAGATTACACCTTCTCCTAAGTGTTGGAAGTACCCTTCAAATCACGGAGCAATTAATGTATCTACCGCATTGGCGGTGTCATGTAACTATTTCTTTTATGAAGTGGGTTATGAACTGAGTATTGATCCGAACGGTAATTTCAACAGTAAATTAGGACTTTCAAAGATAAAAAAATATGCTGATGAGTTAGGTCTTACATCGCTTTCGGGTGTTGAGATAGATGAAAATGAACCATTGTATTCAAACGACAATTCAGTCCGTTCTGCTATCGGACAGGGTTCTAACAGTTATTCAGCCATACAGCTTGCGAGATATGTTACTTCGGTGGCTAATGGCGGCAATAATTACAAGCTGACTTTGTTAAACAAAATACAAAATGCGTCCGGAGAAGTAATTGAGCAGAAAACTCCTGAACTTGTCAATACCACAGATATCAGTAATTCAACATGGAATGCCGTACATAGTGGAATGAGACAGGTTGTTTTGACCGGTACGGCACAAAAAACATTTACCAATTTCGGCATAGAAGTGGCAGGAAAATCAGGTACTGCGCAGGAAAATAAGTTGCGTTCAAATCATTCGCTTTTTGTGGCTTATGCGCCTTATTCCAATCCTGAAATTGCCATCAGCGTGTTGATACCAAATGGTGAATCTACAGGATATACAGCTGAAATTGTAAGGGATGTTGTTTCGTATTATTATAATGCATCAACACTTGATTCCATACTTTCAGGTACCGCTGCTGTACCTACAAGTGGTGTTACAAGCGAGTAGTAAACAGCTAATTTTGAAAGGATATTGTGTGAAATGAAAAATTCGGTAGTGATAAAAGGAAATAAATATGGTATTATGGTAATGTTGGATGATAAGATTCCTTTTGAAGAGCTAAAGGAGGATATCGTCGAAAAATTTAAAGAGTCATCGAAGTTTTTTGGAGAGGCATCCATGGCGATTACTTTTGAGGGTCGGAAGCTTTCATTGGAGGAAGAAAGAGAGGTCCTTGATATCATATCTGAGAATTCAGATATCAAGGTTGTCTGCGTTGTTGATAATGACAAAAAACGGGAAGAAGTATACAAGGAAAGTATTGAAAAAAAGGTTGCTGATGCTGCCTACAGTAACGGTCAGTTTTACAAGGGAACCCTGCGAAACGGACAGGTTCTTGAGTGTGAAAGCAGTGTCGTGATACTGGGAGATGTCAATCCCGGTGCTAAGATTATATCCACGGGCAATGTGGTTATACTTGGAGCACTTAAGGGAATTGTATATGCAGGAATTACCGGAGATGCTTCTTCTTTTGTAGTTGCTCTTGAAATGAATCCGGTACAGATAAGAATAGGAGATGTTATCGCAAGATGTGCAGATAATAAATCCAGATTTAAGAAAAATAAACCTGAGACAAAGATTGCATTTGTAGAAGATGATAATATCTACATAGAACCTTTAAGCAAAGATGTATTAAGTGATTTACATTTCTAAAAAAAATATAATTCGGAGGAATAACAGAAAATGAGTGAAGTAATTGTAGTTACATCAGGAAAAGGCGGTGTTGGAAAGACAACGACCACAGCTAACGTAGGAACAGGATTGGCAAAGCTGAATAAGAAAGTTGTATTGATTGATACAGATATAGGTCTTAGAAATCTTGACCTTGTTCTTGGACTTGAAAACAGGATTGTGTATAATCTTGTAGATGTTGTGGAAGGAAACTGCAGGGCAAAGCAGGCAATGATTAAAGATAAGAGATATTCAAATCTTTATCTTTTACCGTCTGCACAGACCAGAGATAAAAGCAGTGTCACTCCGGAACAGATGCTTGCACTGATTGAAGAACTCAGGGAAGAATTTGATTACATAATTCTTGATTGTCCTGCAGGAATTGAGCAGGGATTCCAGAATGCCATAGTAGGTGCTGACAGAGCTCTTCTTGTGACGACACCTGAGGTATCTGCTATACGTGATGCAGACAGAATTATAGGTCTTTTAGAAGCTTGTGAAACAAAGAAGAGATGTGACCTTATAGTGAACAGAATCCGTATGGATATGGTTAAAAAAGGTGAAATGATGACTATTGATGACGT
The DNA here is from genome assembly GCA_902786515.1 of uncultured Lachnospiraceae bacterium. Lineage (GTDB taxonomy): Bacteria > Bacillota > Clostridia > Lachnospirales > Lachnospiraceae > UBA2821. The sequence goes on from CADADA010000002.1 coordinate 129,362, forward strand.
TCAGGATATACTTGCCATTGATTTAATCGGTGCGGTTCCTGATGATGAGAACATAGTTATTTCAACTAATCAGGGAGAGCCGCTTGTTGGTTCAGACAGTCTGGCAGGTCAGGCATATATGAATATTTGTAAGAGAATTATCGGGGAGGATGTACCTTTACTGGATTTAAGTGGTAAGAAGGGCGTTTTTTCAAAGATTTCCGGTATTTTCAAGAAGAATTAATGATAGAAAGGTATGGTAGCGTGAATTATGAATATTTTCGATATGTTTAAAAAGAAAAATTCAGGTTCGGTGGCAAAAGACAGATTAAAGCTTCTGCTTGTCTCAGACAGGGCTAACTGTTCACCGGAGATTATGGAACAGATTAAAAATGACATTATTAATGTCATCAAAAAGTATATGGAAATTGACTGTGAGGGACTTGATATTCAGATTACACAGACAGATTCTGAGACTGAAAACGGAAGTGTTCCTGCACTCATTGCCAATATTCCAATAAAAGAGGTTAAACATTAATTTATGGGACTCATTGTAAATACATTAAAAAATTATCAATTAAGACATCTTAATTTAAGATTGATCATATGGGTAATAGGACTTACTGTTTTGGGCATTAACGTAATCTCGAGTGCTACAAATTCATCTTTATATGAAAAAAAACAGGTACTCGGACTGGTGATTGGACTTGTTGCGATGACTGTGTTATGTCTTTTCAGCTATAGGTTTGTACTCAAATTCTACTGGCTGTTTTACATTATCAATCTCGTATTACTTGTTATTGTAAAGGTTGCAGGTGCCGAAAGAGGAGGCGCAGCCAGATGGATAGCCATTGGCGGATTTCAGCTTCAGCCATCCGAGTTTACAAAGATTTTTTTGATTATATTTTTTGCAATGTTTTTTAATAAGTATAGAGAAAAGGTTAATACACCACAGGTGTTTTTTGGTTCGCTGCTGCTTTTTGGAGTTCCATTGCTGCTTGTATATAAGCAGCCGGATTTATCAACAAGTATTGTCATTGCTTTGATTTTCTGTGGCATGATTTTTGGAGCCGGACTTGATTATAAAATTATCGGCGGTGTACTGGCGATTGCCGTACCGGCCGTGATAGTTCTGGTTTATCTTATATTACAGCCGAATCAGAAAGTGCTTGAACCATACCAATATGACAGAATTGTTGGTTTTTATGATGAAAACAATGAGAATTATGAAAGAATCAGTTACCAGCAGAGTAATTCAGTCATGGCAATTGGTTCAGGAGGTTTATGGGGAAAAGGACTTCACAATAATACGACAACAAGTGTGAAGAACGGTAATTATATTTCAGAACCACAAACGGATTTCATTTTTTGTATTGTGGGCGAAGAATTGGGATTTGTAGGTTCATCGGCTGTCATTATCCTGTTAGGGTTAATTACCTTTGAATGTATTGTTACCGGATTGCATGCTGCTGATATGGCAGGACGGATTTTGTGTTATGGATATGCAACACTGGTTGCCGTGCAGTCTTTTGTAAATATAGCCGTGGTAACAAAAATGATACCTAATACCGGGTTGCCGTTGCCTTTCGTAAGTTATGGCCTGAGTTCTCTTCTCAGTCTGTATATAGGTGTAGGTCTGGTATTGAATGTAAGTTTACAACGAAAAAAATCATAGTGATAAAGGAGTGAAAAGATGAACATCGGATTGATATCTCATGATTCTAAGAAAAAATTAATGCAGAATTTTTGCATTGCGTACAGGGGTATATTGAGCAAACATGAATTGTATGCTACAGGTACGACCGGAAGATTGATCGAAGAGGTGACAAATCTCAACATCCACAAATATCTTGCAGGTCATTTAGGTGGTGCACAGCAGCTGGGTGCACAGATAGAACACAATGAAATTGATCTTGTGATATTTTTATGTGATCCGTCCTCACCAAAGTCGCACGAGCCGGATGTAAATAATGTTATGCGTCTGTGTGATATGCATAATATACCTCTGGCATCAAATCTGGCGACTGCAGAGCTTCTGATTAAATCATTAGACAGGGGCGATATGGAGTGGAGAGAGATTTACAGGCAGTAGTCACAGACTTTTGTCTGGTTGAAAAATGGTGTCGCTTCTGTGACACTAAGGCTTATCACAAAAGCGGCACATTATCTTAGGTATTATTGTACTATATCGCGGACTCTTCCGTACATGCTGATTAAATACAGACCGCATAAACCTACTGTGGCATATACAATTCTTGAGAGAATTGTCATCTGACCAAACAGGAATGCGACTAAGTCTAATTTAAAAAAGCCGACAAGTCCCCAGTTGATTGCACCGATTATGGCAATCGTCAATATGGTATAGTCTAACCCTTTTGAATTCATGAATGTACCTCCTTTTTGTTTTTATTATTTTTTGCAGATAATTTGTAGTTTATTAATGGTAATATTTGGAGGCTGAATAAATATGGCGGCAGGACAAACAAATAAAAGAAAAAAGAAGGTTGTTAAATTTCGCAGAACACCGTCTATAAACGTTGGTGTTGTTATTTTTGCTTTGATTTTTTGTTATATTGTTATTTACGTAGGCTCGTATTTTGCAAGAGATAAGGTTGCAATATACGAGGTTGTAAAAGGAAAAAGTGCTGTATATTCAAATAAGTCTTATAAGGGTTTTGTGCTCAGGGAAGAAACTGTTGTGGGAGCAGATAATCCGGGATATATTAATTTTTATGTAAAAGACGGTTCGAGAGTTTCTAAGGTTACTACAGTATATACTCTTGACGAAAGCGGAAGACTGAGCGAACTTTTAGAGTCGGAAAATGATGAAGAAACATCGGGGCTGTCAAAGGAAAATAAACAGCAGATTATAGATGAAATTGTAAGATTTAAGAATGAGCAGTCGAATATTCATTTTGATGAAGTATATAATTTTAAATATGACATTAATTCATTACTGCTTGAATGTATCAACCTTAACAAGTTAAATAGTATAAGTCAAAATCTGGCAGAGTCAATTGGCAACTTCCAATTGCTTAAATCTCCATTTTCCGGAATTGTTGAGTTTTATACTGACGGTTATGAGAATTTTTCGATTAATGATATTTCTGAATCAGTATATAATGATAAAGGATATAGTAAAGTTAAGGTTAAATCCGGTGCTCTGGTAGAAAAAGGGCAGCCGGTATACAAAGTAATTAACAGTGAAGACTGGAGCGTTGTTGTAGAGCTGTCACAGGAAGACGCACAATTGTATTCACAAAACGAATATGTTGATATAAGATTTTTAAAAGATAATTTAAAGGCGACAGCGCAGCTTGAGATTATTAATGCCGGCGGAAAGTATTATGGCAGGCTTTCTTTTAAACGATATATGGTCAGATATGCAGATTATCGTTTTTTGGATATCCAGATAATTGGTGGAAACATTGAAGGCTTGAAAATTCCGAAATCTTCAGTTGTAGAAAAAGAGTATTATAAGATTCCGTTAGGTTATTACAGTGTGGCTCCTAATGCAGACGGAAGCAGTGTCCGTGAGGGATTTAAGAAAGAATCACTTGACGGCACGAATGAAACGATTGAGTTTGTGGAAATCGATATTGCCAAAAAAGATGATGAATATTGTTATGTTGACCCTGCTAAAATTGAAAATGGAACGATTCTGGTGAAAGACGATACGATGGAAAGATATCAGGTTGGAACTGAACGTGAAGTATTCAAGGGCGTGTATAATGTGAATTCAGGTTACACGGAATTCAGGGCAATCAATATCATAAATGAAAGTAATGATTATTATATTGTAGATTCACAGGATAATTATGGAGTGCAGATTTATGATCATATTGTACTAGACGCTTCATTGACTGATGAAAATAAGATTATTTTTCAATAAAGTAACTTTGGATATGGAGGAAAAAATGGTTAAAGAAAATTTACAACTTGTTGAGCAGAATATTATATCAGCTTGTGAAAAGTCCGGAAGAGACCGAAGTGAAGTCACTCTGATTGCAGTAAGTAAGACAAAGCCGGTGTCTCTGATTGAGGAGGCATATGACTGCGATATCAGGGATTTTGGAGAAAATAAGGTTCAGGAAATTAATGAAAAGTATCCTGTTATGAACAAAGATATCCGTTGGCATCTTATAGGTCACCTGCAGAGGAATAAGGTGAAATATATTATCGATAAAGTAGCTTTAATTCATTCTGTTGATTCTGTAAGACTTGCAGAACAGATTCAGCATGAAGCCGAAAAAGCTAATGTAATTATGGATATTCTGGTACAGGTAAACGTAGCAAATGAAGATACAAAGTTTGGTTTAAAACCGGAAGAGACTGAAGATGTTATCAGGACTATATCAAAATTTCCAAATATTCGTATTAAAGGACTAATGACAATTGCCCCATTTACGGATAATCCCGAGGATAACAGACCGTATTTTAAAAATTTAAAACAATTAGCGGTTGACATAGAAGAAAAAAACATTGATAATGTTACTATGGATTGTTTGTCGATGGGAATGACCGGAGATTATCAGGTTGCGATTGAAGAAGGTTCGACCATGGTAAGGGTAGGAACCGGCATTTTCGGAGAGAGAAATTACAATAAAAACTAAGAATATACTTGGAGGTTAAAATAAATGGGAAAATTAACAGATGGATTTTTAGATTTACTTCGTCTTAGTGATGATGATGACGATTTTGATGACATTGATAGCGATTATGATGAGTCAGAGGAACTTGAAGAGAAAAAATTTCCTAAGAAAAAACCGTTAAAGTCTACGAGAGTGAGAGAAAAGGATGAAGATGATGATGACCTGTCACTTAGTGAGCCGGCCAAACCTGTAAGAATGAGGACTCAGAGAAATACCAATGTTGTTCCGATGAAAGGCAGAAATGGTATGGAAGTATGTGTAATTAAGCCTACATCAGTTGATGATGCAAAGGATATAACAGATACTTTGATTAAAGGAAGAGCTGTTATATTGAATCTTGAAGGCTTACATGTTGAACTTGCACAGAGAATATTTGATTTTGCTTCGGGTTCATGTTATGCATTGGATGGTAATTTCCAAAAAGTATCGAATTACATATTCATTGTTACTCCTAGCTCAGTAGAGATATCAGGTGATTTGCCTGAATTACTGGATGGTACTTTGGATGGTTCTTCAGATCTGATTTAAAAGTCATTGTAACTGTCACAATAATTTTATTATCTGTGACAGTTTTATCATTTTTGAAAGGATTTTATACTATGAAAAGAATAAATGTATTATATAACGAAAAACCCTGCTATGATATTGTTATTAATAATTCATGGGATATGCTTAGCGAAGAGATAAGTAAGTTTGATGTTAAGAGCAGAAAAATATGTATTGTCACAGAGTCTAATGTAGGTCCATTATTCGCTAAAGATGTAAGAGATATTGTAAGCAAATTGTGTAGTAAATGCATTTTGTTTGAATTTCCTGCCGGTGAAAAAAGTAAGAATCTGGATATGATAAATGAACTGTACGAGGTTTTAATCAAAGAGAAATTCGACAGAAATGATTTACTCATTGCACTTGGAGGCGGAGTAGTGGGAGATATGACCGGATTTGCAGCGGCAACATATCTAAGGGGCATCCGTTTCATACAGATTCCTACATCCCTTTTAGCTCAGGTGGACAGCAGTATAGGTGGAAAAACAGGTGTTGATTTCAGAGGTTACAAAAATATGGTAGGTGCTTTCAAGCAGCCTTCATTGGTTTACATCAATCTTAGTACTTTGAAAACCCTTAAAAATCGTGAATTTCTATCTGGAATGGGAGAGGTTATAAAATACGGATTTATCCGTAATAAAGATTTTTTCGGATGGCTTTCTGAAAATGTTGACGCAGTAAAAGCATTGGATGATGATGCATTAGAATACCTTGTTGCAACCAGCTGTTATGCGAAAAAAGAAGTAGTAGAGAATGATTTTACGGAAAAAGGCGAAAGAGCCACTTTGAATTTCGGCCATACCATCGGACATGCTGTTGAGAAAATGAAGAATTTTTCGTTATTACACGGTGAATGTGTTGCGATAGGAATGAAAGCAGCATTAGAGATTTCTCTTCGTAAGAATATGATTTCTGAAGAAGAATATAATAAAGGAATTAATCTGATAAAGGAATATGATTTACCGATAGATACGGATGGAATAAATGCAGAAGAGGTTATATCTGCAACCCTGAATGATAAGAAGATGGATTCAGGTGTAATTAAGTTTATTCTTATCAATGGAACCGGTAATGCAGTCATTGACAAAACTGTTACAAGGGAAGATATGTTGATGGCTGTAAATAATATCTTAGTGTAATGATTGGAGCAGACAGTGAATAATTTAAAGCATATAATTAAAATTGCCGCATGGTTTTTAACCGGTGGGCTGCTTCTGGCATTTGATTTGTTTACGAAGCATCTGGCGGTAAGTAACTTAAAGAATAAAGCAGCATATTCGTTAATTGATGACGTGCTACAATTCAGATATCTTGAAAATCAAGGTGCGGCATGGGGGATTTTTGCAGGAAGAATTCGTATGTTTTCAATATTGACCATCGTTGTTCTTGTGTTGATGATATTTGTATTGTTCCGCTCAGAAGCAATGATAAACCGCATTTCATCAGTAAGATCTGTTTTGACATTGCAATGGGTTCTGGTTGTGATGATTGCAGGTGCACTGGGAAATTTTATAAATCGTGTAACTAATGGTTATGTTGTAGATTTTATTTACTTTAAAGCGATAGATTTTCCTGTATTTAATGTAGCTGACTGTTATGTTACAATCGCAACTGTAATGTTGCTTATCATTATGATATTTGGAATTAGCGAAGATGATTTTAATATGTTATTAAAAATAAAAGGATAAGTTATATTATGTCAGTTGATGAAGTTTATACAGTAGATGAAGAAATGAAAAACCAAAGGATTGATAAAGTTTTATCTGAGAAATATCCTGATATATCCAGAAGTTTTTTTCAAAGACTAATTAAAGAACAGTTGGTATTTGTTAATAACTTGCCTGTAAAGTCGAATTATAAATGCAGTATGGATGATGTAATCAGGTTTTCTGTTCCTGATGCAAGTGAGCCCGATATTCTGCCGGAAAATATTCCATTAGACATTGTATATGAAGATGAAGATGTTATTATTATCAATAAACCAAAGGAAATGGTTGTTCATCCGGCACCGGGGCATTATTCGGGAACCCTTGTGAATGCACTGATGTATCATTGTAAAGATGATTTATCTGGAATTAACGGTGTATTGCGGCCCGGAATCGTACATCGCATTGACCGTAATACTACCGGTTTGCTTGTAGTTTGTAAAAATGATTTTTCTCATAATTGTCTGGCTTTGCAGCTAAAGGAACATTCTATTACCAGACGTTATGAAGCAATTGTATATCATACATTTAAAGAAGAAGAAGGAGTGGTTGATGCTCCTATCGGAAGACATCCTGTTGACAGAAAAAAGATGGCAATAAACTACAAAAATGGTAAAGATGCAATAACTCATTATAGAGTATTAAAAAATATGAATGGTTTTTCGCATATTGAATGCAGGCTTGAAACAGGACGTACTCACCAAATCCGTGTACATATGTCGAGCATACATCACCCGCTTTTGGGCGATGATGTGTATGGACCTGCAAAATCAGCTTTTAATCTTACAGGACAAACATTACACGCTAAAGTATTAGGCTTTGTTCATCCTCGTACAAAAAAGTATATGGAGTTTGAAAGCGAATTGCCTGATTATTTCCAAAAATTACTGACAATTCTTTAATTTTAGACTGATTTCTTGTTATTTTCCTTAAAATATTATATAATTAATGTATGTAGAGAAAGGAAAGGTGAATGACTATGGATAGACATTTTGTGATTACTATTGGAAGACAATTTGGTAGTGGCGGAAAAGAAATCGGAATTAAACTTGCAGAGAAATTTGGCATCAAATGCTATGACAAGGAATTGTTGGAATTGGCTGCCAAAGAGAGTGGTATGTGTCAGGAAATGTTTGAAATGCATGATGAAAAACCTACTAACAGTTTCCTTTATTCAATGGTAATGGATACATATGCCGGTATTTATAATCCTCAGACTATGATTGAAATGCCGATTAATCAGAAGGTTTTCCTTGCCCAGTTCGATACGATTAAGAAGATTGCCGAGAATGAATCGTGTGTTATAGTCGGCAGATGTGCTGATTATGCACTTGAAGATATGGATGATGTTTTCAGTGTGTTTATCAGTGCAGATATTGATAAGAGAATTGAAAGAATTTCTAAGAAATATGATTTAAAGCCGAATAAAGCAAAGGATATGATTATAAAAACTGACAAACGTCGTGCCAGTTATTATAATTATTATAGCAACAAAGAATGGGGAAAGGCATCAACTTATAATTTGTGTATAGACAGCGGAAAGATTGGCATAGATAAGACGGTTGATTTGATAGCAGCCTACATTAATCTATAAGAGTATTAGTTCAATGAAATTACAGCGTTTATACAGCTATACACGTCAGGCTGCTGATAAGTATGGCATGATAGAGGATGGAGACCGTATTGCAGTTGGTGTATCCGGAGGAAAGGACAGTCTGACGCTATTGTACGCATTGGCAGGCATGAGGAGCTTTTATCCTGCAAAATATAGCATAGAGGCTATTATTATTGACTTAGGTTCAGACTCACCGGATTATGTTTACATAAAAGATTTATGTAAACATTTAGATGTTAATCTTCATATTGTATACACACAGATATCGTCGATAGTGTTTGACGAAAGAAAGGAACAGGGTCCATGTTCACTTTGTTCAAAGCTTAGAACGGGTGCTTTAAATGAAAAAGCTCTTGAACTTGGCTGCAATAAGGTCGCTTATGCACATCATAAGGATGACATTATAGAGACGATGATGCTTTCTTTGATGTATGAAGGCAGGTTTTCTACATTTTTACCTGTCACCAAATGGGAAAAGACCGGCTTGACGTTAATACGGCCGCTGATGCTTATCAGCGAGTCAGAAATTATCGGTTTTTCTAATAAATATAATTTGCCGATTATGAAAAATCCTTGTATTGCTGATGGAAATACAAAGAGAGAGTATGTCAAAGAGTTGCTAAAAAAATTAAATTTGGAAAACCCTGGAGTTAAAAACAGGATGTTTAGAGCTATTCTTAATGGAAATATAGAAGGATGGCCAAATGAAAAATAATAATGTATACTTGAGTTTTTTTAGTTTCCGAGTGTGCATTTTAAAGGAAGGAGGGATATGTATGGGTATAGGAGGTATTTCAAGTATCTCTATGGCGAGCACAATTGATGCTATTAACAGTGCGGACTTAGGTTCGTTAAAGGAAGCCGTAGGATTAAAAGTTTTATCAGGACAACTTGATATGGCTGATGCAGAAGGTGCCGGTATGGTAAAAATGATGGAACAATCTGTCACTCCATACCTTGGACAAAATATTGACTTATCTGTATAGAAAATGTTTACATCAAAAATACCCACGTTTTCTCGTGGGTATTTTTTGGCGAAAAATGTGCATAAGGAGAATTTTTATGAAACAATTATCTGTTATATCTGATACGCATGGCAAAATCAGCGATAAATGTATTGAAATTATAAAGAGATGTGATTATGTTATTCATGCCGGTGATTTCGGCACTGAAAGGTGCTATCAGCAAATTAAAGCAATCGGGACTCCGATGTATATGGTTAAAGGCAATTGCGACAAAGGGAACTGGGCTATAAATATACCGGATACATTAGCTTTTCGAATTGAAAAATATAATTTTTATCTGATTCATAATTTGCGTAATCTGCCATATAGTTTTCCTGAATCTGATATTATTATTTCAGGACATACTCATGCGTATAACGAATCAAAGAATCATAACGTTATTTATTTAAATCCCGGGAGCTGTTCTAAAAGTCGTCCCGGAAGCAATCCAACCATGATGATAGTTCGTATAAATGGATATGAATTAGATATCGAAAAAATCAATTTGAATGCGTAGATATGTATAAAAGTATAAATGCAATATATTTCGGATATAGTTAGATAATTACCCTCAACTATTCGTTAAACTGTTGTTTTGCGAATAGTTGAAGCAGGCTTTACTTTTGCACTTTATATTTTTATTTATAAAATAATCGGCATTTTCTTCTAATAGCTACTGTTTTAGCAGAGGGCGACTAGGATATCCCAAAGGACGAATTTGTCCGCATCCCTTTTTATCATATAAGAATATCACTAAATGTACATTGATATAATAATGAATATATGCTATAATAAAAAAATGATAATTAGGAGGTGACAATATTCTCTATATTTGATGATTAATATAAACGTTAATCGACGGACAGGTAAGCCCAGTAGATTTTGGATAGATTTATTCACGGCTATTGTTTTATATAACGAAAAATTAAATGAATTTGATTATTTCAGATCAAGCTGAGCTTACTTTCCGTTATCTCATATTGCTATACATATAGTTTTTGTTTGAACACAAACAATTCATTAAAGTATTAAATCTACTTTCGGTAGTTCCTATAGGAATTACACCTAATTTCTCAAAAACGTGTTTGCTGTGTTTGTTTTTAGATGATATTCTTATCAGATAGTATTCTACTGGTTTATCTTGATAAGCCCTTTTTGCTAACATAACAACAACTCTGGTTGCTATTCCTTTATTTCTCATATTTTCAAGAAGATCTATACCTATTTCCGGGATATCTGATTCCGGACGCTGTATCTCCGTACTTCCACAGTATTCTCCATTATTATTAAATATTGAAAATACTTTTTCTACTCCTTCAAGAACCTGTTTCCACATCGTATCTTTGCAAAAAGGATTTAAAAAAAGTGTATGTTCACCATTTATCTGTCTGTACAACTCTGAGTAATTTTCACGATCTTCATCAGATATTGGCAATAAGGTATATTCTCCATCTGTTGCATATATTTCTCTATTCATTTTTTGTTCTTACCCTTTATCATGTAATGCATTAATCAATATAACTAAGTATTTCCGACGTTTATTATTTATATATAATAGCATTCAATTTTAATTGTACTTCTAAATCCTTTTCGTTCACTAATTTTATCATCTCCTTTAACAAAGCTCTCAAACAAAGACTATAGGATTTCTACATTGTGTAAAGTTTTACACCTTAACTCATTAACAAGGCTCTCAAACATATTAGTGTATAATTTGGCGGTTAATGTAGTTTTACACCTTAACTCATTAACAAGGCTCTCAAACAGGTGCAGACGGTAATACAACAACTAAAAGTTTTACACCTTAACTCATTAACAAGGCTCTCAAACATATTATTGTTCCAAAGATCTACATATTCTGTTTTACACCTTAACTCATTAACAAGGCTCTCAAACCACAGAGATCGACGAAAAGACACCGCAGGAGTTTTACACCTTAACTCATTAACAAGGCTCTCAAACCGATTACAGCTACTATGTCATCATCATCTGTTTTACACCTTAACTCATTAACAAGGCTCTCAAACTGTCCCTATCGTATTGATTGATTCAATACTGTTTTACACCTTAACTCATTAACAAGGCTCTCAAACACCCAACTATCTCTCTTACGAGCTTTTCAAGTTTTACACCTTAACTCATTAACAAGGCTCTCAAACGCTATACCGGTCATTTATTGCGATGAATCTGTTTTACACCTTAACTCATTAACAAGGCTCTCAAACTCGCCTGTCTGTTGTTCTTTTTTATTTTTCGTTTTACACCTTAACTCATTAACAAGGCTCTCAAACGATGATAGTTACAATTACATGTGTCTATCAGTTTTACACCTTAACTCATTAACAAGGCTCTCAAACGATTAAATACAACTGATTGTACATAAGACAGTTTTACACCTTAACTCATTAACAAGGCTCTCAAACGATAGAATCGATTATGCGTGTAAATCCTTCGTTTTACACCTTAACTCATTAACAAGGCTCTCAAACTGATGTGCTTGTCAATAGATAAGTCTGAGAGTTTTACACCTTAACTCATTAACAAGGCTCTC
>CADADA010000002.1:141423-239810 GCA_902786515.1 uncultured Lachnospiraceae bacterium
TTACACCTTAACTCATTAACAAGGCTCTCAAACCACAAAAACATCAATATCCCAAATATCTTCGTTTTACACCTTAACTCATTAACAAGGCTCTCAAACTAGAATGTCGCCCAACGTTATATCACGAATGTTTTACACCTTAACTCATTAACAAGGCTCTCAAACCAATATGGTCATATATCATATCCAACACCTGTTTTACACCTTAACTCATTAACAAGGCTCTCAAACACACTGACGAGTAGCGAACTGTCAATATATGTTTTACACCTTAACTCATTAACAAGGCTCTCAAACGCTTTCCGGGTTGTTGTTGCGCAGATAATTGTTTTACACCTTAACTCATTAACAAGGCTCTCAAACAATCCAGAAACTAGAATTGAAAGCGACAAAGTTTTACACCTTAACTCATTAACAAGGCTCTCAAACCTTCTTCTCCATTTCCTTGTTAATAGCCATGTTTTACACCTTAACTCATTAACAAGGCTCTCAAACTACAATTATCGTCCAAAACGAAAAATCTGTGTTTTACACCTTAACTCATTAACAAGGCTCTCAAACTCAACCAGCTTCTCAAAAGCAGTTCTGCTTGTTTTACACCTTAACTCATTAACAAGGCTCTCAAACGGAGGTAAAGACATTATGAGCAAATTAAGAGTTTTACACCTTAACTCATTAACAAGGCTCTCAAACCAACCAGGGCGAAGGCTGCGCGGCTGTATGGTTTTACACCTTAACTCATTAACAAGGCTCTCAGTACTGTTTTACACCTTAACTCATTAACAAGGCTCTCAAACGGTCTAAGCGGACTATTCGACATATCTATAGTTTTACACCTTAACTCATTAACAAGGCTCTCAAACCTCAAATTGGTTATCACCGAACCCATACATTTTTGCGAAAATGCTGTTAACTCGTAATTATTTATCGTAAAACAAACCATCTATATTATACACAAATCTTTGTCTATAATCCAGACTTTTTCATTATAATATATCTTATTTTGAAATCCTTCAATTAACAAAACATGAATCTTTTCATATGCACAAAATTTATATAGTTCCTCTATTTCTTCTTCTGATAAATACATTTTAATATTCACAAACACAAATAATTCACGATTTAAAACTGTGTGCATTAATTTTATATAATTTATTAGTCTGTTAATTAATTCATCATCCTGATTCCTGTTTTTTAAATCCATTAATTTAAATAACCCTGTAAAATTAATTGCAGGTTCATATACTATGTCATAATCAACATGTGAAACGACCTCATCTAAAAATTCTATAATATTTTTATTTAAAAGTGCTGCTTTCTCAGACATGCTAATCATTATTTCACTGTCTATTTCTGTATATATCTTCGTTATAATTTTTTTGTTATTAATGTCAACATCAAAAGGAGTTATTATTATTTCGGCAACTTTAGATAAAGCAATTTCTTTATTATCTACAGAACATAAAAAATTACCACCTAATCCATCTGACTGATTAATAAATGATTGTATAACATCAGAATATATAGTTGGATTTTCAATTATAAGAACATTTATTTCGTTTTCATTAAAATTCATTTCTAAATCTAATCTTTTGTACACTAATCTCATAATATAATCAACCTCTCTGATGAATTAATCACTTCCAGCTTTTGCTCACCAACTATATATTCCATATTTGAATACTGCTTTTCAGTTATTTTTAACACCTGAACCAAACCATCATTTGGTTTATTTTTATTGAGTCCGTCTATTACTGAATCAGCTACACCGGCATTCGGTACAAGTTTACAATATACAGATTCCTGCATCATTAAAAATCCGGACTTTATTAAATATTTTCGAAATTTTTGATAATCTCTCCTGTTTTGAACAGTCAAAACAGGGAGATCAAAAAAACATATTACTCTCATATACCTAAAATTCATATTTGTAAAACTTTAATAACGACATATCTGAATCGTTTATTGCATCAAAGACACTTTTGCAATAAATTTTTATGGCATTATTAACATATTCATTCCTTCCATAAATGTTTACTTCCAGTTCAAGCAATCTCAACATCATTACTTTTTCATCATGTTCAAATTTTTGTGGCATATTAAGCTTAACAATGTGGTCAACCAAAGGTCTGAATGGCTCCATTAAGTCTGATGCAAGGTTGAAAGGGTTGAACATATTGTCATGAAATAATCCCAATTGTGTTAAGTATCCGTTAGCCGATATTTCCCTGTTAAAAGCAGATAATAATAAGCTATATCCATAATTTAATGCAGCATTTAAGCTGTTTTCTGCACTTCTTGTGAAATCTTTGCCAAACAACGCATTAAAATATACTTTTGCTGCATGTCCCTCTCTATTTGTCGCATCTCCAAATTCAAGTTCATTAAGATATTGATATAGCATCTCTGCTTCTTTAGCTTTATAGCATACCAAATGATCAGCCTGCATCTTGATTTTCTGATATACAACCTCTGTCCAAATGGATTTTTTAATATCGTCTGACCAACCTATCTGTTTCTTTATCTTTGCACTTGTATCATGTGAACCATAATACGGTATTAGTTCAGATGATGGATTTCTTTTCTCGTCACAAAAAACTACCTTTATCTTCTTCTTTGTCAACTCGCTTAACAATGCAACTGTTATAGACACAGAGGTTGTCTCTATAATGAGATTCGATATTTCGTTGAGATGAATTTTAGTCATATCTTTCGTTCTGACAACCAAATATCCCATCTGATAATCCAATTTAGCTGTATTTGATATAACAACTGTTCTCCAACTCATAGGCTATACCGTTTTTAAATCAACATAGTTTTCAAATAAACCTGTAACTGATTGATTTATTAGTAAGAATTCGCTTTTTGATGAAATATCTTTACTTACCAAAATCATACCACTATTCTTAGATTCATTGATTCCTGTCAAATCACACTTGCCATTTCCAAAAGCTGTTAGTTTTAGTATTTCTAATATTACATTTGTTTGTTCGGTATGATCCAATTCTGAAAAATAATCTAATTTATTTTTCAACTTTTCACCCATAGGATTTGGTTTTTTTGAATATATGGAATTAAGGTGTTTATCTGCGATAAGCCTATACAATTCAATATTTTTTTCTGAATTAATATATCCCGATAAATTGCTTCCTTTATCAATATAATTTTCCAAAATCTTTATATATTCAACCCATTCTTTATTTAAACACATAGAAACATAATTTTTCAATATATATTGATTACCTGTCTTACCTGTTACATGTGCAAAATAACCATCAATCTTAAACAATGATTGTATCTTAATCTTACTAAATCTAATATCCGGATTTTTAAGATTAAGTACAGTTTTGCAATAATCTTCAAGCTTCTTTTTATCATCTTTAATCTGATTAACATACATTATCGGTAGTGTCTCTAATGTCCTGATTCTTCCTTTCTTTCCATCATGTTCAACAACAAACATATATGCAATTTTTACACTTGTAAATCCGCCATATTTTGTTACATCACTCATTTTGTTATCACTTGATTTTAATGGCACATAATTTGAAGCACTTGCTTTTTCATGACCATATAATGTTGCATTTGCAATCTGACCATGCCCAACAAAATTCATTCGTGTAATAATTGGTGTATTTTTTGCCATGGTTCTTTTGACGATATCTATACTCTTTTCTTCTCCTTCCTTAGGATTAGCTACCCAGCCTACTTCTCCATTTCTTTCTATATCCCATCTCAAAATATTATGTATATTGTATGGTTTGCCGTTGTTTTTATCATCTTTTTTCTTTTGTGCATTTTTTATGTAGTTATATGGATTTTTAGTAAATTTCACATTATATGCGTTTCCAACCACTATATTGAGATACGCATCATTCGCATGATGAAAATCATTTATCAATCTTGATTTTGGGAACATGAAATGTTCTTCATTATCATCACGTTTCTTCATTAATCCATTTCTTCTAAAATCTGATACATTGCCGGCTTTTGAGTACACAATTTCCGTCTGTCCTTGTAATAATCCGGAAATTAAATCTGCAACAGCCTTTGTGGCCTGATTTGTTTCAACAATCTGTCTTGCAATAAAACCACTTAATTGATCATCAGAAAAACCATTTGCAGAAGTTAGTCTTCTATATTTTTCTTCGTTGATAAATCCATGATCTCTTAAATACTTCCAATGAGTGAATACCTTTGGATTGTTCCTTATCTTAATATCCAGCGGATAATCATTAGTTTTGTTGGCATTATATTGTTTTTCAACAAGTACGAGATTATTCGATATGTTATCATCTTTTACTAGACTTCTTGGATAAATATGATCAATATCATATTTATTGTCATCAAATAGTTCGTCTAAATCAATTTGTTCACCTGTATACATACTTTTACCCATTTGAATTAAATACAAAAACATTTTTTTGCTTTTTAATTTTCCGCTATTTTCAGCCGAATTAATAAGTTCTTCCCATTCACTTATATCTTCGCCGGTTTTTTTATACAATTCAAGAAGCATTTTAGCTCTGGAATCTTTTCTTCCTTTATCGCCTTTTTCTTCATCATGTCTGGTCATTTCAATAAATAGTTTTTTAGGAGGTTTTCCTGTAATCTTTTCTATTTCTTTTATAACTAAAATTGTTTGCCAAACCATACGCTTTACAGGAGCGGAAAAATAATACTCATCTAAATCTTCTACCTTAAATTCTGATAAACATTTTAAGCCTGTATTCTTTTTTTCTGCAAGTGCTTCTTTAAATGTATAATCCTCAGAATTTATTAATTCCATCATATTTAATTGATCTTCCATTAATGCGTCTATTAAAGTGAATACTTCACCTGTACTCTTTTTGCATCCGGTTAGCATTAAAAATTCTTTTGAAATTCTACCCCAGTCTTTAAATTTAAAGCCAAGGATTCGCTTTATCTGCGTATCGTCTAATATATTTTTTTCTTGCTTATATTTTTTTACAAGAACATCTTTTAATCTTTTTTTAGAATCTCCGTAAATTGTAGCATCACGTATGATATCTTCAATTATATTTTTATAATTATCTTCCATTATCTTATCACCAAATATAGGTAGGAATTTTCCGTAGGAATTCAATTGATTATTGATATTAGTATCAATTCCACTGATTTCTCCTGCTTCTGATATTTTATTTCTTGAAACCAAATATTCAATAATTCCTTTTTTTGTAACCTTTTTACCACTGCAAAATAGATCATTAAAAATCTCTTTTTTGAGTTCAGGCGTAATTCTTTCATCTCGTATTCTTATATTATTTATTTCATTCAGTACACAATATTTTTCGTATAACAATGATTGTTTAGGCATTACTTTTTCACCGGAAATATATGTACACCTCCTTATTAAACGCTCAATGAATTTTTCGGAGGTTGCTTCAATATCAACTTTCTCATTTATATTCCATGGTAATACTTTTCCTGCTTCTTTTCTTACAACCCAACCATTCCCATTGTTTTTTTCACTCATATCTGATAATGGTCCAATATAGTAAGGAATCTGAAATTCAAATAATTGTATAATACGCTCTTTCGTTGATAATCCAGATTCATCAATATCATTTAAAAAATCTAAATATAATGAAGCATTTTCAAGTATCTTTTTAAGCTCTTTACAATGAATCTGATTAGGAATTACTCCATTTTCAGAAGTTAACTGTTTGGGTAAAAAGCTTTCTTTATCAATTTCTTTTAAAATGTAATCAATTCGTTCATCTTCAATATTATCCTTTTTCAGCCCTTCCATCAATTTCTTAATCCGTTTATATAAATCATCTCTTTTTCTATTTTTAAAACTTCTACGAATTTTTTTTCCTGAATTAAAGGATTTAACATAGGCAGAATAACTCGAATCAGTTTCATTCCTAAAAATGTCATCATATTCTTCAGAACTGTATTGTCTGATAACGTCTTTTAATAATCTTAAATCCCTTTTATGTTTTTCATACTGCTCTACTCTTGAAAAAGATAAATAGTTGTTTGCATTTCCTCCTAGAATCTCTAGTAATACAGTACTATCATAGAAATTCTTCAATGATTCTATTACTTTAAAACGTTCTTCACCGGTCATCTGAATAATTTCAGTTTCTTTTTCCGTATAGCTAAAATCAGAAAACTTCACTGAGTAAGCCTCATTTTCTAATTCGATTCCTTCAAAAATATCTTTTAGTTTAAATGAGAGTCCACAAATAGCTTTAATGAGATTAAGTTTTATTTTATCAGTTTTTTTATTAATTCCCAAAAAATCTAATAAGTTTTCAGATTTTTTCGTTCTGTTTGAATCTTTATCTGTTATTAAAAGTTTTAGTCTTTCAAAATCGATTCCACTTGGCAATTCAATATCATCGTAAAACGCAGCAAGTGTTTCATTCAAACCATTATAAACAGATTCTATATCAGAGCCGGCATCAGCATTTAGTCCTGCATTCAAAAAGTGACCTCTTCTTTTAAACATATTAAGTACAGCCAAAAATACAAGTCTGACATCATGTGATTCTAGATTTTCAATCAATTCCTTACGCAAATGAAATATTGTCGGATATTGTTTATAATAATCCGAATCTGTATAGTTTTCATCATTGAAAATAGAGTACTTATATCTTACATTTTCATCCTTATCTTCTAAATGGTATTTACTGTTTTCTAACCTCTGATAGAAATCAGGATCAACTTTTGCAATTTCATCATGAAAATAATCGTAAATCATTCCTATACGAACCTGTTGTCTCTGTCTTCTTCTACGACTTATACGATTTGTTCTTCGTTCTACTGATACTAATGCTTCATCAAACTCTCTAACTCCCCACATATCCTTACCTTTAAATTTTAATAAATTGTACTTTGTATCAGTAACAGCCCAACCAACAGTACTTGTTCCCATATCTAAACCTAAATAATATTCTTTATCCATTTTTTTACCTCCATTATAAAAAAGTTATTGACATTTATTTTAATTTGTTGCATAATCTAATTACATTAACAAGGCGAGTGCAAATAAGAATTCTTCTTTTGAAGAAATTCGAAGTCGTCATTTAAATGACTTGGTCACATGGTGTGACCATTTTTTTTGCCCTTTTACCCATCTCACATCAACCTCCTCATCAATCCTACAAACTCCACCCTAACCTCCTCCGGAGCAATAATTCTCACATCTCCACCCAATCCTGCTATCCACCCGAAAAACTGATTACTTACATTTACTTCTACTTCTACAAAAAAATAATCTGGTTCTTGGTCGCATTCAGTAATATCAATGTCATTTCCAAACTGATCAATAATTACATTCGCCATATATCTTTTGCATTTAAGCTTGACCGTTTTTAAGGTGCCGCCAAACATACCAAAATGTTTTGAAGTATAATTATCAAGATTTTCTTTTTCAAATTCTTCATAACCTTCTGATTCTTCATCAACAAAGTCTACATTCTCCATTTTATCAATACGGTAATGCTTAATCTTTTCGCCATCGTATGCAATCATATAATACTTATCATTGTCGTAGCAAACCGCGAACGGACTAACTTTTATAAAGCTATTATCATGATGATAGCTTTTAGTGAAATCCGGCAGCCAGCTAAAATACTTGAAAACTATTTTCACATCATTACTGATAGCTTTTTGGATATAATCAACATTATAAAAAACGCTTCTATTATGGCTTTTTATTCTGTCAGGAACAACGATATTACTATCCAATTGCTCTGCATTGTATGTGCTTGTAAGTTTTTTCAGCCGGTCAACTAAATCCTTTGTCTTTGAACCGGTTATAAATCTGGATGAGTATATAACATCAGATAATAACTTTAATTCAGCCAGATCAAACATTCTTCCCGCCAAATAATATACGGTTGTTGAACCTTTTCGCTCACTATTAATATCAATTCCGGACATTTTAAGACATTCAATATCATTATATAGAGTTGGATCAGTAACAGTAATGTCATTCTCAGCTAAATATTTTTTAATCTCGTTTAGTGTAAACTTATGATTATCATCACTTTTCTCATAGAATAATTTTGCTAAATAAAACAGTTTTAACTTTTGATTTTTAATTTTTGACATATTTCCCCCATAATTCGTAACCAATAAACAATATACATTTATTTTATCAAATATACATATATTTTCAAGGCAGAAAATAGCAGGTATAAAATACATTTTACACCTGCTTTTATATTATTTACTTAGTTTAACAGATTTTTTTGCCGACCATACGCTGAAATAATTCTTGCCTGATACCTTTTTGTAGGTTCTTATTCTGATGTAATACTTCTTGCCTTTTTGTAGGTTTTTAATCGTTTTATTGCTACTTTTAGCTCCCTTTACAGTCACTTTTGAAGTAGTTGCAAATGTTTTATCTGTAGAATACTGTATCTGGTAGCCGTCAACATTTGCAATCTTGTTCCATTTAAGTATTACTCTGCTTTTGGCATTTGCTTTAACAGACGCAATCTTTGTAGTCTGCGGTAATACGGTTATGCTAATTGTTTTTGTAACTTTTTTGTAAGTACTATCACCAGAGGTTACTGTTATATTTGCTTTTCCTACAAAGTTTGCGGCTATAGTCACAATTCCTTTATCGTCAACTTTTACGCTGCTGTTGTCGGATTCAAATGAACACGTTGCACTTGTTGATTTTGCATCAAGAGTAAACTTCTTTGATTTTGCTGAGGCATTTTTGGTGTATTCAAATGTTCCCGTTATTTCATTATCTGCTTTATCAAATTCTGCTACATCAGCAGTCGCAAATTTATGTTTACTTGCCCATTGGCTCGCATTTGAATCCGCATTACAATAAATTGTAAGGTTGCTGCATCCGTTAAAAGCACTATTACCAATGTTAGTAACGCTATCCGGAATTAAAACATCTTTAAAATTCTTACATCCGCTAAATGCATAATCTTTGATTTCGGTAACACCGGCCGGTATTTCTAGTTTTGTCAATGTATCAATGGCTCTATATGCATCCACACCAATAATGGCTACACTTTCCGGAATTACTGTTGTTTGGCAGGCATAAAGCAATTCATTTGTGTCGGTTTTTATAATGGCATTGCAGTTATTTCTACTGTCATATGTTGTATTTGCTTCATTTACATTAATACTTGTGAGGCTTGAACAACCGTAAAATACAAATGAATCAATTTTTATAACGCTGGCAGGAATTGTAACCTCCGTTAAGTTGCTGCAGTTTTCAAACGCAGAAACTTTTATTTCTGTTACGCCTTCAGGTATATTAATATTTTTAATAGAACCTAATTTTACAAATGCACTTTCCCCTATAATCTTTACGCTATCCGGTATAACTGTTGAAGAACATCCGCAAAGCAGCTCATTAGTATCTGTTTTAATAACAGCATTACAATTATTCCTGCTGTCATATGTCGCATTGGCTTCATCTACAATGATGCTTGTTAAAGAGTTACATCCTTTAAATACTTCCTCTCCTATATATGTAACATTTTTAGGTATAACTATCTCTTTTAAAGCTGTACTGTCTTCAAATACTAAAATGCTGATAAATGTTACGCTCTCCGGCAAATCAACCTTCGTCAAACTATTACAATCAGCAAATGCACGATCTTTAATAGTAGTTACACCATCAGGGATTGTGACTTTTGTAAGAGAATCACAGAGTGAAAATGTATCTGATTCAATAGTTGTCACACCTTTGGGTATCTCAATTTCTTTCAGGCTGGCACATCCACTAAATGCAGCTCTTCCAATAGAAGTCACGCTGTCAGGGATTTGTACCTTTACTATATTCTCACAATCTAAAAATGCATTTTCACCTATACTTTTCACTTCTAAGCCATCAATTGTAGCAGGAATCACTACTTCAGTATCATTACCTGTGTATCTGCTAATCTCAACATAGGAATTATCAATAATCTGATAATTGAAATCTTCATAAGTCAATGTATCACCATAGGCTGAAATCAAGTATTCTGCATTCGGGATAAAGCCGGTTCCTGCACATTGAAGTATCATACCTGACGATAGCATTACTACTGCTACTGTTTTTAAAATTTTTTTCCTCATACTTCATCTTTCCTTTCCCTAAAATGAAATGGCATATAATTGTTATGCCATTTCATTATTCTGATAGTTGATTATTTGATTTTGTTTTATGATATTTTTTATCACCCCTTTGATGGTTATTTGAAATGTGTCAAAAGCTATTTGTTTATATTAATTATTTTACATTATTTCATTATGTTTGTCAATATTTGGTTGAATTATTTGTAATGTTTTGTTAAATTTTGGTTAAGACATATTTTGTATATTATTCTAAGTCGAATAAAGCATTTTTGAAAATCTGAACAATTACAAAAAGCGAAGAAGCCTTTAAAACCTCTTCACCTTTGTATAAGTTCATTATCCAAAGTGTAATAATACACCCTGTGCCCGATTATTAGCCTTCAACACCTACGATATAATTGGGTAATGATATATTTTTCATTTTTAAATAGTCAATTATTTCAATAATTTTCTTATCCTGCTGTGCTATTACATTATCCTTCTCTTCTATCACATTATCCTTCTGTGCTATCATCTCCCTTAACTTTTCGTTATCATGCTCTATCGATATTCTATCTGTCTCTGCCAAAATACTTGAAAACATAGTAAGCGCCTCCTCCGGATCCTGCATGAATTCTATGAGTTCTACTAATATCTCCTGAATCCATGGGTATTTTCCTGCCAGTTCCAATAATTCTTCTTCGCTTTGCAAACAAAACAATTTCAGCCATATGGATAATTCGTATGTACAACATTTTTTGAATTCATCTTCGGTCATCTCTCCTGATTTTATGGATTCTATATCTACAGAATAATCATTATTCTTGAAAACGTCAAGTGCCACGATGTACAATTCCTGAATAGTATACATTTCTATATCTTCGTCAAATTTGAACTTTCCATGGAACAAGAAACGTTTATTCAGACTCGGTTTTTTAAATTCACTCGTCGTCTTTTCGAATATGACGATTGTATAAGCCTTTCCTGCTTTGTTATAATCAAACTCTTTTCGATATTTGCTTTTTAAATGACATTTCATATAGTTGACTAATTCAGCGGAATAGAATGAAAACCTATTTCCTGTAAAATCATAAGGGTTCTTCTGTGCCTCAAGGTTTGCGAGGCTGTCATATTCCATCTCTACAACTATGTCAAATATCACCCCGGGTGTCTTTTCTGAAATGTTTTTCGTATTATTTAATACATCTACAATCTTCACATCAAATCCAAGGATAGATGTCAGCAGACTGGTCAGCCTGTCAGGATGGGTTTTAAAATCAAAAATCTTTTTAAAAACCGAGTCATACATCAAAGGCAGGGTTTTCTTTCCCGTTATACATTTAATAAAGTTTTCATAAAGCACGCTGTTTTTCTTAAGTTCATTAAGTTTCTCTAATTTTTCGGAATCTTTCTGATAATAACAGATAACATCTTTCTCTGTTTTAAATTGAAAGCATTCAAAGGAAACTGCAGAAGGTACAGTAGAATAATCTTTAAGAATAAAAAGACTATCATGTGAAGTTAACATAGAATTCTTCAAACATTACTCCTCCTCTATATGTTTATTATTTATCACAACTTTTATGTGATGTATTTATCTTAAATTATAACTTTTATTTTGTCAATACTTATTTGGAACTTTTTGATTTTTGTTATAAGGTTCACCTCCGGTGTAATATTATTTTTTATGTTTCCTTTATAAATATATCCCTGTTGTTTTATCATAAGCTGACCATAGTACTGTCCCCCACAATTTTCCCCAAAATCTTTTGGAAAAAAAAATTCTTTTATATCTCTACTTATTTTCTCTGCCAGCATATGAGCTATATGATATGTTGAGCCTTTATGACTTTGACCATGTATAATTACTATCTCCATATTATCTCCATTCGATTTTTCAAATTTTCACTTTCCATTGTACCACTTTCATTCCTTGTATTCTACTATATTTTCTAATGTGTATATTTTTGAGCTTCCGAAAATGATAGGTAGGATTTTGGATCCATCTACGTATGGAATTCAAGAAATTCAAAAATGATTCGTAGGTTTTTGGTTCCATCTACGTATAGAATTCAAGAAATCCGAAAATGGTTCGTAGGACTTGAGCATCTCCTACGTATCAATTTCAGAAAATATAAAAATGATACGTAGAATTTTGGCTCAGCCTACGTATCATTTTCAAGAAATCAAAAAATGATTCGTAGGTTTTTGGCATCTCCTACGTACCAATTTGGCATCTCCTACGTACCAAATTCAATAAATCTCAAAAAGGTTCGTAGGACTTGAGCATCTCCTACGTATCAATTTCAGGAAATATAAAAATGATTCGTAGGTTTTGGACTCCACCTACGTATCAAATTCAAGATATCAAAAAATGGTACGTAGGTTTTGTTCACCGCCTACCTACATTTTATTAGAAAAATCAAAACCATACGTAATATAGCTGTAACGCCTACGAATTTATTTCGGGAAAATTTAAAATAGTACGTAGTGAAATGATACTTCTTCTTTGTATCATCTCTCATTCTTACTAAACACGCACCCGCAGTAGTCCTGTCTGTACAAACCGTATTCTGCCGACAATTCCACCGAACGCTTATATCCATTTTTCTTCTTAAAATCCGAACACAGATAGCGGACACCATACTCTTTTTCGAGCATCAATCCAATCTCATTTAATTTTGCTGCATTTTTTAACGGACTAATAGAAAGAGTCGTTGTGAAATAATCAAAATTTCCTTTTACTGCGTACAATGCTGCCTCGCGAAGACGCAGCTCATAACATCGAAAACACCGCTCTCCTCCTTCAGGGATATGCTCGTATCCCCTGACGGCTTCATAAAACCTTTCCGGTTCATAGTCCGTACTTATAAGCTTTATCGGATTCCTGGCAGGAAGATTATCAATAAGCTTCTGCTGCTCTTTTATTCGGTATTCATATTCTTCTTTTGGAAATATATTAGGGTTATAATATAACACTGTGATACTAAAATATTCAGATAAATATTCAAGAACATAGCTGCTGCAGGGAGCGCAACAGCTATGTAGTAACAATGAGGGTACGAAATCCTCAACCTGTATGTTTTCAATTAACTTATCCAGAACCTTTTGATAATTTATATTATTCATATAAAAAGTGCCTCCAAGTTCTAAAAATACTTTTTACTGCCCCACAGATTGCTTTTCTTTAAATCCAGATATTCATTGTAAGCTTTTTCTAAGATTTGTTTTTCATTAGAAAACTTAAGTAAATGATAAGCTTCATGAAACTTATAATAACCGGAATCAAAGAAATATTCTTCCCGTTGTGGTTTACTATAATAGCTATCTGCCATCATCAGATACCAATGCACCTCTTTATTCACAACATCCTGAGGTGTCATGAACGAATATTGACTTTTGCCAACATACTTAATGATGGAAGCACAAACACCTGTCTCCTCTCTTACCTCACGCAGTGCGGTTTCTTTATACTCTTCGCCCTGCTCTACTGTGCCTTTTGGAAGAACCCAGCCTTCGTACTTATTCTTGTAATTCTTATACAAGACCAAAATCTTGCCACGAAATATAACCACACCCCCACAGCTCGTTGCTTCAACCATCGTAAAGCCTCCTGTTCTAATGGTGTGTCATAAAAAATAGACCTAGCAAAATTATATCGCATTTTAAGGGCAGGTGCAACAGTTTTGTAATCAGGATGCAAAATACGTATCAAATACTTCTCTCGCTGCCGGAACTGCCCATGTTGAGCCTGCAGGCATGTCCTCCATAACAACACAGATCGCCAATTTCTTTGTTCCATTTTCCGCATATCCCATAAAAAGAGAATGTGAATTATCACTTGAATCAAATTGCGCCGTTCCGGTTTTTCCATACGCATCATATTCTGATGACTGAAGCTTTGTACCTGTTCCATAGGATACGACAGCACCCATAAACTCTGATAAAGTCTTTGCTTCTTCAGCACTGAAAAGAGTCTTTGCTTTTTCAGACTCATATTGTTTTACAGTTCTGCCATCAACATTCTCTACATGGTCAATCATATAAGGTCTCATAAGTACACCGTTATTGGCTACAGCCGAAGCAATTAGTGACAAATGCAACGGTGTTACCTGTGTTTTTCCCTGACCGATAACTGTCTGCATTATTTCAAACGTAGATGATTTTTCGTTAAGCTCAAAATCACTTTTAGCATAAGTCATGGAAAACGGCAAATTACTGTTAAATAACAAATCTTTACATAAATGTTTGTATTGTGTCATATCCAGAGTAAGTCCAATATTTGCAAATGAGGAATTACACGAATACGCAAATGAGTCAATCAATGACTCATGACCATGCACATTTCTATTATAGCAATCGATTGAATATTCTCCTCTGGTCAGTGTTCCGGAACAATCGAATGAATAATTAGAATAATCACCCGGATGTTCGTGAATGTATTCCAACAGAGTAAATACTTTAAACGTTGAACCCGGAGGGTATAATCCATTTGTTGCTCTATTTAAGAGACATGTATTTCCCTCCTCGCTTACAATATAATCCCAGTCGGATTCGATGGTGTTTGGGTCAAAATCCGGTTTTGAAACCATAGTCAGAATCTTACCGGTTGCAGGGTCAATAGCGATAATGGCTCCTTTATTATTTCCAATTGCCGAATAAGCACTTTGCTGAAGATTAACATCCAATGTTGTGATAACTGAATCTCCCGGATGCTGATTGCCAAACAAATCATCTTTAATCTGTAAAAGCAAGCCGGCATTCGATGTAAGGAGTTTAAAGTTGGCTGCAAGCTCCAATCCTGCTTTTCCGTTACAATTATACCCCACAGCGTGGGCAAATAAATCTCCATATGGATAGATTCTGCTCTTACTTCCATCTTCATTAGTTATGGATTTTGCCAATACTTCACCATTAGACGCACGTATTTCGCCGCGATATACAGATTTATCCAATATCGTCTGACGTTTATTGTAATTGTTATTAATAACTTCATCTGCATCTTTATATTCAAAATATACAAGATAGCCTATCATTCCAAGAAAAAGAATCGTAAATAAAATGGTCTGATTCAGAATAAAACGATTAAAATTCTTCTTTTTAGGAGTTCTTTTTATTTCAGACTGCTTTTTAGGATTTTGGCGAACCTCTTCACTTTCAATATCTCTTTCTTCACGGTCAGAATAATCAATCAGAGACTCGTCCAATATTTCAAAAGAATCATCAAAAAAATCTTCATTATTCTTCATCATCATAATCCTCCTCATCTTCCGGTTTGGTTTTTTCAGGCTGTGACGGAATGCTGATACATATTCCCTGTATTATGGCAAATGTAATCAATGTACAAAGCACAGAACTTCCACCGTAACTGACCAGCGGGAGCGTCACTCCTGTAGATGGAATGAATTTGATGGCTCCGCCGATTGTAAGTACCGTCTGAACAGTGTATGTTACTGCCATGCCAAATGCAACAAGTTTATAAAATAATCCGGGATGCAACATAGCGATTTTAATATAAATCAAAAACGTACTAAGGCAAATCAAAATTAATGATATGGCAAAAAAACCTCCAAGCTCTTCCGCTATCGCAGAAAAGATAAAATCCTGTGTAACCACTGGAATAGATGTTGGAAGACCTTTATAGAGTCCCATACCAAGCCAGCCACCCGTGCCGATGGCAAAAAGTGACTGTGCCACCTGATAACCTTCGTTATCGATGACACTCCACGGATCCCTGAATGCAAGAACTCTGATTCTTACATGTGAAAACAGCCTGTAAGCAATAAGTGATGCAACGGTTCCGCCTGCAAAACCACAGCCTACCCATAGTAGCTGGCCTGTTGCCACATAGAGCATTGCCACATAAACTACAAAAAAGATGAGTGCACT
Organism: uncultured Lachnospiraceae bacterium; assembly: GCA_902786515.1. Taxonomy (GTDB): domain Bacteria; phylum Bacillota; class Clostridia; order Lachnospirales; family Lachnospiraceae; genus UBA2821. The sequence continues at coordinate 157,360 of CADADA010000002.1, forward strand.
TCCCAAGTCACTCGAAAATACAAGAATAATCACATGCATTCCGGCAAAGACTCCGGATATCACGATTCTCTTAAAACTCTGACTCTTGCTTAAGAAGGCTGCAAGAAACAGCACATACAGAATCTTAACAAACTCTGATGGCTGAAACGCAAAAAAACCAACATTAATAGATATTTTTGCTCCATAGGTAATTCTTCCCATCACAAGCACTACTCCGAGCATCACAATTCCTGCAATACAGTATAGCCATGTCAGATAAGGAATGTTTTTCAATATTTTTATAAGTACAGGAATAAAGAAACATATTATCGTGGTAGCAGTAACGATAATAAACTGTTTGTAAGCATTTTCATATGACAGTCTGGTAAGAGCTATAAAACCTATACACAGGAGCATATACATATTATTTAAAAGCGCCTTACTTATTTTTTTCCTATACGTCAGCAAAAATATACCTTTCGTGATAGAAAAATATAATACCTGAGCCAGATACAGCACAATAATTTTTTTCTCTTTAACATTGATGAAAATAATGGTGTATGCAATAAAATGAATCATATACATAATAGCAGACTGCAAACGCAGGGCAGCAGGATTTGAATTAACCTTATTTCCTCTCAGCACCATAAAGGAGCAGTATGTGTAAAAAACGATTAAAAGTATTAATGCATACTTTGCCATTGCCGTTAATATCGCTGTCAAAAAATCACCTCTTCTTAGTCTACTTTCCTGTTATAATGTCCTCTTGTAAAATCAGAAATATCTTCGATATCACTTCTTTTTTCAAGAAATACCTTTGAAAACTTTTCTAATATGGCTTTCGTCTCAGAAGCATTTTCAAAAGTAAAATTCAATTTAATATCAGAAAATCCCATATTTCTTATTTCATCAGGATATTTTAACAGGGATAAAGGCTTACAATTATAAAGCACATTATAACAATATTTACAACAGGTTTTTACCCTGAATACATTTTGATATCTGTCCTTTAATGAAAATGAGTCAACTGTATGATTACATTGTCCCATAGTTTTTTTACCACAATTTGCAGATATCATAAGAGGCAGATATCCGTATACTATAATCATATCATTCTCATTATTTCTTGAAATTAATTCCCTTGAATTAAGCTCAATAGGTGCTGTAAGCTTTTCAACACCGTTTTCTTTAAAAAATGCTTTTGCATTGTTATTCATAGTATATAGTTCAAAATCACCGTGTATCTGAGTGACATCAGAAAAACGTTTCTTAAGAATTCCGAGTTCGTCAAGATTGCGAACCACATATCCGTCAATATCCGAATAATTATTAAGCTCTGAATTTCTGTAAATATACGGAAGGTTAATAAATACAGATTTTTCACTTTCCTTAAGGTAATTAATCGCCTCTTCAAGCTCATTTTTTTTCATAAATTCTTCCGAAAGACAGATTCTTTTCACTTTATCATGTTTTGCAACTTCATAAAACTGTTCTAAAGTATCAACCGAGCACACAAGATTAAAATTATCTGACGGGGTATTATGAAATGATTTTTCACATATCTGTGACTCTCCGGGTAAAACTCTGTCGCTCCTTGTTATTTTTTGAGTAAGGCACTCTGAAGCCTGACGTCTTAATTCATTCAGAGCTTTTACAGGTATAAATAATCCGTCATCTAATACAATATCAATGTTTACCGGTTCAAATGGAGTATTTCCAAATTTGGATAACTGTTTTTTTACTGATTCTATAGTTGCAGGCCTGTTTTCTGATAACTGCGGTATATCCCCCGTTACACTGATACTATTATCACCATGTGTCAGTGAAATGTTTATCTGCTGCTCCTTTTTTATAACAGCCTTAAGATTTACCGGTAGTTTACGGTCGTTTTTAACATATCGCTCCCGCAGACTTTCAGCACGATTTTCATCCGCACTTTGATAAGATGGTTTTTCTAAAGTAATCATATGTCGTCCGTTATGATTTGTATAAAATCCGTCCGTAAATCCGCTTCTGCTGTACAGGCTGGTAAGTTTACCGTAATCTTTTTCTGTTACCTTATATCCTTTTCTTCCGTTTTGTAAGTATAAATCTATATATTTTCTGTAGATTTCCACAACACCTGCTACATATTCAGGACTCTTCATCCTGCCTTCAATCTTTAGCGAATATACACCTGATTCTATAATGTCAGGCAGCAGTTCAATCGTACATAAATCTTTGGGACTCAAAACATATTTTTCACCTTCTGAGTTTGATTTCTTTTTATATGAATAGTCATAAGGAAGTCGACAAGGCTGGGCGCATCTGCCTCTGTTTCCGCTTCTTCCGCCTATCACAGAGCTTAAAAGACATTGTCCTGAATAACAATAGCACAAAGCTCCATGAATAAAGCTTTCAATCTCAATATCTACGTTTTCATGTATTTCACGTAATTCTTTAAGCGAAAGCTCTCTTGCCGTGACTACTCTTGCAGCCCCCTGTTCTTTTAAAAATGCTGCACCACTTACACCTGTTATTGTCATCTGTGTACTTGCGTGAATATCAAGTTCGGGAAAATTTTCTCTGAAAAAGCGAAAAACTCCCATATCCTGTACTATAACGGCATCTAGACCGCTTTTGTAAAGTGGCAGGATATCATTAAACAGTTGTTCAGAGAGTTCTTTGTTCTTTAATAATGTATTCACTGTAAGGAATAATTTTTTACCATGCAGATGTACGAAACGTATAGCATCTGTCATTTTTTCCGTGTCAAGATTGTCAGCAAATGCCCTTGCACCAAAACGAGAGCCTCCAATATACACGGCATCTGCACCTGCATTTATGGCGGCTCTCAGACTATCATATGAACCGGCGGGAGCCAGTAATTCTACATTTAAATGATTCATCCTTCACACACTCTTTAACTTGTTTTTTTAGAAGTTGTGGTCTTCTTCTCTTTTTCAGACACTTTGGTTTCTAAACGTACAATCTGTTTTTCTAATTCATTAATCTGTTCTTTTAATGTATCGATTTCTTTTTCTGCCGCTTCATTTTTTATCTGTAAAGCAATAATCTCATGCTTTGTATCATAAAGCTGCTTGTCCTTTGTCTCGATTTCATTTTCAAGACTGTCAGCCTGTTTCTTTGCTTTAAAATAGTCATCTGCAAGATTAAAATCTAAAAGAGCTTTTTTCATGTCATTTCCGAGATTCTGGTATCCATCCATTTCTTTCAATGAATTTATTTTATTATTAATAAAATTGGCAACTTTCTGTAAATACTCCTCACTTTCATAACCGCTGAGTGTATATACTTTTCCATCTATGATTACCTGTGTATTATTTTTTGACGCCATATGTAACACCATCCTTATTTTTCATCGACTATATATTATTATAAACTATATCAGATTATTTACAAGTTAAATATTATTCGTTAAGACCAGCCGGAGCACCCACATGTTTGTACGCCAGCTCTGTGGCAACTCTGCCCCGTGGGGTTCTGTTTATAAAACCGTTTTTTATAAGATAAGGTTCATAGACATCTTCAAGTGTTCCGCTGTCTTCTCCCAGAGCGGCTGCTAAAGTATCAAGTCCGACAGGCCCTCCTCCAAATTTGAAAATTAAAGTATCAAGTATGGCCCGGTCTGAGTTATCTAAACCAAATTTATCTACTTCTAAAAGTTCTAATGCATAGTCTGCCACTTCTTTTGTGATGATGCCATCATATTTTACCTCCGCAAAATCCCGTACTCTTTTTAAAAGGCGGTTTGCAAGTCTGGGTGTTCCGCGGGAACGTCTTGCAAGTTCCATGGCTCCTGCCTCTTCAATTTTAACATTAAGAACATCTGCGGAACGTTCTATAATCTGTTTTAATTCCGCGTCTGTATAGAATTCCAGATGATTAAGCATTCCAAATCGGTCACGAAGCGGTGCTGTAATCATGCCGGCTCTTGTTGTTGCACCTATCAGAGTAAACTTTGGCAAATCAATTCTTATAGAATTTGCTGCCGGACCTTTGCCTATGATGATATCGATAACATAATCTTCCATGGCAGGGTATAAGAATTCTTCAACCTGCCTGTTTAATCTGTGGATTTCATCTATAAATAACACATCATGTTCCTGAAGATTATTTAATATAGACGCCAGATCACCCGGTTTTTCGATGGCCGGACCGGAAGTAATCTTTATATTTACTCCCATTTCATTGGCAATTATTCCGGCCAGAGTTGTTTTCCCAAGTCCCGGCGGTCCATAAAACAGCATGTGATCGAGTGTTTCATTTCTTGATTTCGCTGCCTCAATAAATACTTTAAGATTTTCTTTAATTTTAGACTGTCCAATATAATCTTTTAAATATAACGGACGCAATGTGGTATCATTATCGTTATCTTCCGGTGTTAAGTCCGTGTTTATTATTCTTTTTTCCACCTTTTTTTCCTCACTTACAGTTTAAAATTGTTTTAATGCTGATTTTATCAGACTACCGGTATCCGTATCGTTTCCTGAAAGCGCTGCTGCAGCCTTGACTGCCTTTACAGCCTCTGACTGTGAATAACCAAGTACAGTTAAAGCCTCTACCGCTTCATTTATATTATCTTTAGAAACTGTCTTAGTAGTAATAGCCAGGTCTTCGGCAAACTGTGCAGCGATATCTATCTTGTCTTTTAATTCCATAATCAGGCGCTGAGCCGTTTTAGCACCCACTCCCTGGGCAGTAGCTATCGTTTTATAATCATTTTGGGCAATTGCATCATATATCTGACTGACCGTTAGTGCTGTCAGAATATTTACTGCCGCTTTAGGTCCTATTCCACTGACTCCCAGCATCTGCTTAAATAATTTCAACTCATCCTTTGTCAAAAATCCATATAATTGCATGGCATCTTCTCTCACGGAAAGGTAGGTATGGATTTTTATCTGCTGGCCGATTTGTACTCTTCCGGTAGCGGGTGAAAAAATATTATAGCCTATATTATTACATTCTACAACGATTCTGTCTTCATAAATATCAGCAACCGTTCCGTTAATAAATGAAATCATCATTTGCCTCCGTCTTGTATGTGAATTACCTTAACCGGACATTTTTCTGCACATTTTCCGCATCCGGTACATTTTTCGTAATCGATATGTGCAAGATTGTTTTCTACATGTATTGCATCGAATTCACACTGTTTTGTACATAGCATACAGCCTATGCAGCCTGCCTGACATCCGGCTTTTACATCCTTACCTTTGTCTTTTGAATGACATGCCACCTGTACAGGTGCTTCGTAAGGAATAAGTTCTATAAGATTTTTCGGACAGGCTGCTACACATTTACCGCATGCAACACATTTTTCACGGTCGACTAGAGCTATACCGTCCACAATATGAATAGCATCAAACTGACAGGCTTTTACACATGAACCATAGCCCAGACATCCGTATACACACGTTTTTTGTCCGCCTCCGGTAGAAGCTGCGACCTGTACACAATCCTGATTTCCCGTATACTCGGCACGATTTGAAGCTTTATCACACGTACCGCTGCACATAACATATGCTACTTTTTTTACTACTTCCGTGTCTCCTCCAACAATTTCACTGATTTTTTCAGCTACTCCAGCTCCGCCAACAGGACAGGCATTTGCAGGAGCTTCTCCGTTTGCAATTGCCTTTGCGAGAGCATCACAACCGGCATAACCACAGCCTCCACAATTGTTGCCAGGCAGACATTCTCTTACTTTAATCTCAGTTTCATTTACTTCAACTTCAAATATTTTACCCGCAATACCAAGCAGTATTCCTATCACAAGACCTGTAACACCTACGATGCCGGCGGCTGTCAAAATTCCCGTAAAACTCATATAAGCCACTCCTTCCTACAACAGTCCTGAGAATCCAAAAAATGCGATTGACATAAGCCCGGCTATTATAAGTACAATCGGCATTCCTTTTAAAGATTCCGGTATATCATTATACTCTATTTTTTCACGTATACCCGCCATAATTACGATTGCCACAGTAAACCCGATTGCCGTAGCAAAGCCGTTTATGACACTTTCAATAATAGAATATGAATTCTGTACATTTATTAATGCTACACCCAATACCGCACAATTTGTGGTAATAAGAGGAAGATAAACTCCTAATGCCTCATAAAGAGAAGGGCTGTTTTTCTTTAAAATCATTTCCACCAGCTGAACAAGTGCAGCGATGACAAGAATAAACACAATGGTGTCAAGATACTCCATATTTGTTGGAACTAATATATAATTGTGAATAATGCTCGTTATAAAGGAGGCCACAGTAATAACAAATATAACCGCAGCACCCATACCACCGGCTGTCTTCGTCTTTTTCGACACACCTAAGAAAGGACACAGTCCCAAAAACTGGCTCAAAACAACATTATTCACAAATGCTGAACCTATCGCAATAATTAAGAGTTCTTTCATCTATTCCCCCTCCTTTCCGGTAGGATTATCACATTTCTGCTCACATTCACCGCATTTACCGTTACATGAAGGAAGTTCCTTCACCTTTTTACCATGGCTTAAACGAATCTTATTCTGTACTGCAATAAGTGCAGCAAGAACGAAAAACGCACCCGGCGCAAGTCCGAAGATTCTTATACAATAATCTTCAGGAATTATCTGAAATCCTGCTATAGAACCGGCTCCGAGGATTTCTCTGAATGCACCGAGAAATGATAATCCGATTGTAAAGCCAAGCCCCATTCCGATACCGTCAAATAATGAAGGTAAAACCGGATTTTTAGAAGCATATGACTCTGCACGACCAAGTATAATACAGTTTACCACTATAAGCGGAATATATATTCCAAGTGCATCATTTAACGATGGCAGATATGCCTGCAGCATAAATTGTACCATAGTTACAAGACTTGCGACTATGACAATAAATGCCGGCATTCTGACTTCATCCGGTATTACTTTTCTGAGTAATGCAATAATTGTATTGCTTAACGTAAGAACTACTGTTGTTGTAAGACCCATTCCCGCTCCGTTAATGAGGGATGTCGTCACCGCAAGTGTGGGACACATACCGAGAATCAGTACAAATGTCGGGTTTTCTTTAATGATTCCGTTATATAAACGTTCGATACATTTATTCATCCATGTCACCTCCGGTTATACTTTTGAAACACAGAACACCTGCACTTACACCGTTAGATACAGCTTTTGTCGTTATGGTCGCACCCGAAATGGCATCAATACCGTTTGAATCAAATGCATCCGGTTCAGTGTTATAGGAAACTGCACTTAAATCAGAAAACTGATCTTTAAAGGCATCATCTTTTGCCTTCATTCCCATTCCAGCCGTTTCTTCCAGTTTTAAAAATGCAATGCCGTTAATCGTTCCATCATTCTTAATTCCCAGTGTAAAAGTTATATCTCCTGCATATCCCTTTTTATCAGTCACCGTAATAATATACCCCAGAGAATCTCCGCTTGCTGATTTTGCTTCCACTATACTTTCAATAAGTGCAGAAGCTTCATCGTATCCGCCTTCTTTAAGACAGGCTGCCATATCAGATTGGTCATATTCAAAATCTTCAAATGAGTCTGCATCGGAAAACACATTTTTGTATGCCTTTGTTCTGGCTATCTCTTCCTGCTTTGCACGAGGTTCTTTAGTAATTTCATACACAGCACCAAGCAAAATTCCGGATACAAGCGTTATGATAAATAAAAGGATGGTATTTTTAATGATTTTATTCATTGTCTTCATCCTCCCTTCCAAATGCTTTCGGAATTGTCATCTTTTCTATAATCGGCACAAGCAGATTACAGAAAATAATCGCATAAGATACTCCTTCTGCTGAATTACCGCAAAGTCTGAATATTCCGGTAAGAATACCAAGACAGACTCCAAATACTATTCTTCCCCACGGCGTAATGGGTGAAGTTACATAATCTGTTGCCATAAACCACGCTCCAAGCATCAGACCGCCACCACAAAGATGTGCTGCAAGGAATTCCATATCAAACCCGCGTCCGGTGCTAAGTGAGTATAACATAACAAATACTGCGAAAGACCCTATATATGCAAGTGGGATATGAAGACGTATAATCCGTTTTGCAAGCAGGTATATTGCACCGATTAACAGTGCTATGGCAGATGTCTCACCGATTGTACCTGCCGTAGTTCCCATAAACATTTTCATTACATCTACATCCATGCCGCTTTTCAGCTCCGCAAGCGGAGTCGCACCTGATACTCCATCTATTGTAAAATTCGTCATGGCTGAACCAAAAGAGATTAATAAAAAACATCTTCCTGCCAATGCAGGATTCATAAAATTCTGTCCAATGCCACCAAAAAACTGCTTTACAACAATAATGGCAAACACTGCTCCTAATACAGCCATCCATACCGGAAGACTAACTGGAAGATTGAGAGCAAGCAACAATCCCGTGAGGGCAGCACTGCCGTCTGATACGGTTATCTTCTGATGAGTGATTTTTTGATATACTGCTTCAGCCGTTACCGCTGAAACCATTGTCACAATGATTAGTAATAATGCCTTTAATCCAAATACCGATATTCCCACTGCCGATGCAGGAATTAACGCAATAATCACGTCAAGCATTATCCTGCCTGTAGATGCCTTATCCCGGATATGGGGATTAGACGATATTCCTAGTAATTCGTTCATGCTTCCACCTCACTTTACTATTTTCTTTTGCTGGCTAATACTTCTCTTCGCATGACCTTAATAGACTGTGTTAAATTCTTCTTTGCAGGACATACGTATGAACAGCATCCACACTCACAACATTCAAGTCCGTTTAATTTTTCAAATTCTTCCATATTTCCGGCGTTTGAAAGTTTTGCAAGTCGTGACGGAAGGATTCTTGACGGACATGCTTCCACACATCTTCCGCAATTGATACAATTACCTTCTTTTGCAGCTGCGACCTCATCATGTTCCATGCAAAGTAACGCAGACGAACCTTTTATAACAGGTACATCACAGGTAGACATTGCAATTCCCATCATCGGACCGCCTGATATAATTTTTTCGGGATTAACCTTAAATCCCCCTGCAGCCTCAATAAGCTCTTTTTGATTGGTTCCGATTCTCACTTCAAAATTGGAAGGTGTGTTTATGGCATCACCTGTTACTGTCACAATTTTGGAGATAAGAGGTCTGCCACAAATAACTGCATTATAAATCTCAAACACAGTATCTACATTATCAACTATACATCCGGCATCTGCAGGCAGCATAGATGAATTGATTTTTCTTCCTGTAAGAGCAAAAATCAGTGAACGCTCAGCCCCCTGCGGATACTTTGTATACAGCGGTTCCACTTCTATATTTTCTTCGTTCTTTACCGCTTCTTTTAATTTCTTAATTGCTTCAGGCTTATTATCTTCTATTCCAATCAACCCTTTTGCATTTGGAAAAAGAGTTAGAATTACTTTTAAGCCTTCTACCAGTATCTCAGGCTGTTCAATCATCCTTCTGTAATCAGATGTAAGATATGGTTCACATTCAGCACCATTTACGATAATATATTCTATCTCATCCTCATTTTTAGGTGTTAATTTTACATGAGTCGGAAAACAAGCTCCACCCATTCCCACAACACCGGCTTCTTTTATCAAATCCCTGATTTCTGCCGGGCTCAATTCTTTCAATGGCTTAGTCTTTTCATAATCCGTCTCTTCATACTTGTCATCGTTATCAATAATAATACAATCTACTTTAGTTCCATTCGCCATAAGTCTCGGCTCTATACTTTTTACAGTGCCGGACACAGAGGAATGTACATTCGCTGACACAAATCCGGATGCCTGTGCAATTTTCTGTCCAACTTTTACATAATCACCTTTTTTAACAATAGGAGTGGCCGGCGCTCCTATGTGCTGGGAAACTGCTATGGCAATCTGTCCCTGCGGCTTATATTCCGTAATCTGTGCATCCTTCGATAAATCCTTACCATCCTTTGGATGCACTCCGCCGATAAATGTCAAAATCGACATGACATCACCTCATTTCTTTTTTTGAACAATATTATCAATACTCTGTATCAATTTTAATACAAAATACAATAAAATACAATCAATTATGTTAAAATTATGATGATTGTTTTGAAAGGATTATATGTATGATAACAAGAAAAAAAATAATATCTGCTGATGTGGATTTATCATGTTTAAGACATGCTGGAGATGATGCTTTAAGTATCCTTTTTTTTGATATAGAAACCACCGGTTTTTCTCCAAAAACATCTGATTTATATATGCTGGGAACGGGTTGCCTTAAAGGTGATTCATTTGAAATCACACAGTATTTTGCTGATTGCATGGAAGATGAAGAACAGATTCTTAAAATATTTATTATTCTTACCGGTAAATATGATGTGATAGCTCACTATAACGGTAATACATTTGACATTCCTTTTATCAAAAGTAAAAGTGAACAATATGGTATAAAATTTGATATTCCTGATTCAGTGAAATCTTTTGACTTATACAAAGAAATTTTAAAATATAAAAGAGTTTTTAATCTTGCGGATTATAAGCAGAAAACAATTGAACGTTTTTTAGGTATTCACCGTGATGACAAAATGGACGGAGGTGAATTGATAAAAGTTTATAAGGATTTTATAAAAGATGGTTCTTTAGTTCTTAGGGATGCACTGTTTTTACATAATTTTGACGATATCAGAGGTTTAATAGCTTCCATGAATATATTTAAATATATTCATATTCTGAATGGCTCATTTTCAGATTATAATGTGTCAGTCAGTGATTATGCTGACAGTGAAGGAAGCATTACAAAGGAACTGTTTATCGTGATTTTAGCAGATTACACTTTTCCGGAAGAGCTTACCGTCGCAAATCATTTTGGTGTAGTAAAATTTAAGGAAAACAAATGTTATCTATCCTGCAGGTCATATAATGGAGAGTTAAAATACTTTTTTTCGGATACCGGAAATTACTACTATCTTCCTTTGGAGGATATGGCTGTTCATAAAAGTGTTGCCATTTATGTTGATAAAAACTTCAGACAAAAAGCAAAGCCTGCCAACTGTTACATAAAAAGGCAGGGAGATTTTTTTCTTTCGGCTGGTTATAGTAAAATAGATTTATTTAAAAAAGATTATAAGGATTCGGATTATTATTTGATGTATTCAGATGACTTGTTTAAGGATAAGGATTTTTTGGATGAATATATAAGATGTATTTTGAAGACATTTTAAAAGATGCTGCTTTTTGATGGTTACATCATTTAAGCAGCATCTTTTTGCCGTATGTTTTTAAGCTATCCGGTAAAACCGTTTCACGTAAAAACTTCTGGCATCATTATTTGCCGGACATCTGTCTCTCCTGGGCCTCGATCATTTTCTTGACCATGTGTCCTCCGACAGAACCGTTCTGTGCTGAGGTAAGGTTACCGTTGTAACCGTCACTCAACGGAACACCAAGTTCATTTGCTACTTCCATCTTAAAACGGTTCATGGCACTCTTTGCTTCAGGAATTGCCATGGAATTTGAATTTGAATTTGTCATAGTTCTCCTCCATTCTGCCGTTCATGAAACGGCGCATACAAATGTTTTAATTGATGTTACACTCTTATTATGTCGCATATTTTTAAAGTTATAATGGTAATTTTTTCCATTTTATAAAATGTTTTTAAAAAAAAGGTTGAAATTCATAGTAATGCTTTTGTATAATGTCATAAGAAAAAATAAAGTGTAGGAGAATGATCTATTATGGTTAAGGTTGTAAAATTCGGCGGAAGTTCTTTGGCAAGTGCCGAACAGTTTAAAAAAGTAAGTGAAATTATCAAATCTGACAGTGCAAGAAGATATGTAGTTCCTTCTGCTCCAGGCAAACGTTTTTCAGATGATACAAAGGTAACTGATATGCTTTATGAGTGCTATGCACTTGCTTCAAAAGGCAAAGAATATAAGTCAGTTCTCGAAAAAATCAAGCAAAGATATAATGATATTATAAATGAGCTGGGATTGTCTATAAATCTTGATAAAGAATTTGATATCATGGAATCATGTTTTATAGGTAAAGCAGGAAGAGATTACGCTGCATCAAGAGGTGAATTCTTAAATGGTATGGTTCTTGCTGATTATCTTGGTTATGAATTTATAGATGCTGCTGAAGTTATTTTCTTTGATGATAACGGAAATTTTGATATAGATACAACAAATGAGATTTTATCTGAACGTTTATCAAATATCGAAAATGCTGTTATTCCCGGATTCTATGGCTCTATGCCAAATGATACGATAAAAACATTTTCAAGAGGTGGTTCTGATATTACCGGTTCTATCGTTGCAAAGGCTGTAAAAGCTGATTTATATGAAAACTGGACAGATGTTTCAGGATTTTTGATTGCAGATCCACATGTAGTAAACGAACCGAAGGTGATTAAGACTATCACATATAAAGAATTACGAGAGTTATCTTATATGGGAGCTACTGTTTTACATGAAGATGCAATATTCCCTGTAAGAAAAGAAGGTATTGCAATTAATATCAAGAATACAAATGCTCCTGATGATGAAGGTACTTTAATCGTTGAGAGTACTTCTAAGAAACCTGATTATACGATTACAGGTATTGCAGGAAAACGTGGATTTACTGCAATCAGTATTGAAAAAGATATGATGAATTCTGAATTAGGATTTGGAAGACGTATTCTTGAAGTATTTGAGAAAAATGGAATCTCTTTCGAACATATGCCTTCAGGTATAGACACTATGAGTGTTATTGTTCAACAGGATGAATTTGAGAAAAAAGAACAGGAAGTTCTTGCAGGTATCCACAGAAATACTAATCCTGATTCAATCGATATCGAATCTGACATTGCATTAATCGCTGTCGTGGGAAGAGGTATGAAATCTACACGCGGTACTGCCGGAAGAATCTTCTCAGCTTTGGCACACGCTCATGTAAATGTAAAAATGATAGACCAGGGTTCAAGCGAGTTGAATATTATCATCGGTGTAAAGGATGAAGATTTCGTAAAAGCAACAAATGCCATTTATGATATATTTGTAAAAACACGTGTTTAATGAATAAAAAAGGAAATCGAGCAGGAAAACCTGCTCGATTTTTTGGAATAAATATTATGAAACTTTGAGATATCAGGCAATTTTAATACATATTCTTTAATTCCTGCGCGGTGGTTACCATTGTCTGAATTGTAGCTGACAACTCTTCCATCGCTGCTGACTGATCCTCTGTAGTCTTTAAAGATTCCTTTGAATTAGCTATAGTTGAAACGACATATCCGTTAATCTGATCATTTAACTTCATAATATCCTCTGAAGTCTTTCTTGAAAAATCTGATAATTCTCTAATCTGTGTAGCAACTACGGCAAAACCACGACCATCGTTACCCAGTCTGGCTGCTTCTATAGATGCATTTAGACCAAGCATCATTGTTTTATCAGCAAGTTTATTAATAGAGTTTGTTATATCTGCAATCTCAGAAGTTACAGACTCTATCTGAGATATATCCTTTCCTAAAGACTGCTGCTGTTCGGTAATATTCTGTGCAGAATTTGCTAAATCTTCAAGTGTGGACGAAATCTGTATAAAATTCTCTGCCAGTTTTGTAGAATGAGACTCTACCTCAATCTTACTGTATCCGGTTGTAGCCTGAGAGTTCACAAACAGCTCTACAAGTGTTACTGCTGCACGGAAATTCACAGATAAATTCTGCGATGCCTCACATAACACAGCACCTAATAATTCTCTCTTTGCCAAAATTGGTACAACCAAAACATCACTTCCATCGGATACACCAACTGAACATGTTTTCAATGAACCTGATGCTGCATCAATAGCTCTGGAAATCACAGACGAATTATCAACATTAGAACCTGTATCGATATTTCCCATTGCAAATCTATCACCGTTTTTTCTGACTGCTATAGCCGAACATCCGGTACAATCGGAAAAATTCTTTAAAAAACTGTCAAGCAGTCCTCTGTCTATTATATCTTCTGCTTCAAGAAGAGTTAAATCAACTCTCTGTTCTGAATCTAACTTTATCATACGTCCACATCCTCTTCATCTAAAATATATGTAAATATTATACAACACTTTGCCGTTTTATACAATAATTTTGTTGAAATTTACTTATATTTTTAGATTTTTCTTAATTAGATTCTCTTCCTATATGTACGATATTTTTTTCATTGTTTATAAGTCTGTCATTATGTGTTACTAAGACAACTGTTTTTCCGATTTTATTTAACTCATGCAGCTCTTCCATAACAATATCAGTATTATATCTGTCTAATGCACCGGTAGGTTCATCCGCCAGAATAAGTTTACAATTTTTTATCATTACTCTTGCCAACGCTACACGCTGCTGTTCACCGCCTGATAACTTATATACTTTTTTATCAATTAAATCCGACAGTTTCAACCTCTCTAAAGCGTCTTCTATTGAAATTCCACTACGGGTGTTCTTTTTAATAATGGATAAATTCTGTCTGACTGTTTTGTTTTCTAACAATGCAAAGTTTTGAAACAGAAATGCAACCGTTTCTCTATAGTATTTAATCAGGTTTCTTCTGTTTGTAATATCAATTCCATCTATAATGATTTCTCCGCTGTCAGGTTTTTCAAGTCCACCTATCATATTTAAAAGCGTAGTTTTGCCACTTCCACTGGCTCCTGTAAGAACAAGAAATTCTCCATCCTTAACGTTAAGTGTAAAGTTGTCAAATAATGTTTTTTCACCGTATTTTTTGCAAATATTCTTTAAATCTATCACAAACAATCTCCTTTTAAAGTTTTTGCTATGTTTTTTGTTTCGATTATGAAAATGTTACTGAGTAAAATAATTAATTCAGTAATTTCCAAAACCAATCCAACTTTCAGGCAAATTTTCATGTTAAATATGCCAGTAAATATGCTTACAACACAATATGCTGCTATGATAACAAAACTAATACCGCTGCTTAATAAAAACAGTCTGTGGTTACGCTCTACAATATTGTAACCGGCTATCTTTTTAAGTGCTATCCCAATCGCCTGATTTTTATATTCCATTCGACTGATAACTACTGTTATAATCATATTTAATAGAAATACAATTACACAAAAAGAGCTCAGCATTCCAATAATCTTTTTCACGAAATTATCACGATATTCATGAAAATCTTTAAAATTTGTAACAACAGGAATATATTTTTTATCTAATTCATTTGATTCTTCCACCATAGTACACATATTTTTTTCGTCAAAGTCATATAAAATATTTCTGCCCGCAAGACTGACTAACTCATATCCCTTAAAATGCATATTATCATTATTGACATAAATAACAACCGGATTCAGAGTATTTTCCAAATCTCCAATTCCATTTATATCTACGTAAGAAATAATTGCTTTATTATTATAATTTAAGTATTGAACATTCAAATTTTCATTTTTTTCTACTAAAAATTTATCAATCAGTTCTTTGGAAGTTTCAAGGTCTTCATCCATATTGACATTATCAGTTAAAAATATAACTATATCAGTATCCTTATTTATACTGTAGTCCTTCATTCCTTTCAGCATAAATCCTGACGTTTTATTCATAAGTATAAAATCTGACTTATCCTCAAATATTTTAACGCATACCAACGGAGAATGTGCTCCTGTAAACGTTTCACTATAAGCCAAATCTCAAAACTGCTGTTCGGCATCATCATCCCATCCGTCAACAGGCATAATGGAAAAATAATTATATTCTGACAGCATATCGGCGACTTTTTCATTAGTTTTTCCAATATTTAAAATGAAATTTAAATTTGTAATTATACTAAACATCGCCACTGCAAATACAATACTTTTCAATGCATAAATCACACTTATCAAAGTAACATTTTCTCTTATATTTGCAACAACCTTCTTTAAGTCATAAAATGCATACGAAATATATGGCAAAACCGACACAAGAACACCTATACAATAAAACGCAAGTACATAATGCTTTACATATTCTCCCGAAACAAAACTAAAAACAGTTATTCTTGCTAAAAAATAAATAATACCATACATTAGTACATCTTTAAGCATTGATGCAAAAATGTTCCTGCCCACGCTTTCACCGAAAAAAACTCTGAGTACAATCTCTTTTTTCGTCCTTATAACCTCAACACTATTCATTATGATAATCATTACAATTAATAATGACCATACAAGAGTGACCGCATCTTTTTCAGTTGATTCTGAAAATACAGGATAAGTTATAGAGAAATCTTGATTAATTTTGTTATAAAAATTATCGATTTCTTTATCATCCCCGACGAAACTTATGCTGTTTATTTCTTTTAATTCTTCTATTTCATCTAATTTATGAAAATATATGGTTGAGATTCCATTAAAAAGAGACTGATATGTATTTTCTTCAATATCAAGTTCTTTCAGGCTCTTTTTTACGCTATTATTATAATAATAAATATCGACCTGATTTTTATATGTATTTTTTGTCTTCACTTTTACGGTAAAGACTCCTACATTACTTTTTGATGAGTATTCTTTTAGCTCATCAATAAAATGTTGTCTTTCATCATCATTAACCGTAAACTCGCTTTGCTTATAAAATGCAGCTGAAAAATTAAATAATTGAGACTGGTACAATTCTGTCTGAAATATAAAAGCAAATACCAATAATAAAAAAGCAATAACAAACCTGACACTTCTCATAAATTTACTCCAAGTCCAAATTCCATATATCGTTTGCCTTATTATATAACTTCTCAACTACTTCCCTGTTTTCTTCAATCATTTTCGTATTTCATTATAGGAGTGTATATGCATAAATACCATACTATACTATAAATTGCAACGATTGCAACAAATGATATTCCTATTATTCTGAGTTTTCTTTTCATTATTGCCCACCTCGTTCTGCTATTTTTATAAAGAACTGATTTTCTCTGTTATTTCTGAAAAATTCATACCATGAGATGCTTTTATCAATATCTGGTCATTTGATTCAAGCAACTGTTCGGCTTTCTCTAAAAATTCTGCCTTTTCGCTAAAGTAATCTGCTTTTTTTATTCCATTTTTCAGAGCAGCCTCATATGTGTTTTTACTTAGTTTTCCTATACATATTAAATAATCTATATTTTTTTCCGCACAATAGCTGCCAACTTCTGCATGTAGTTCTGCTTCATTTTCTCCGAGTTCGAACATGTCGCCCAGTATAGCAACTTTTCTTCCATCTGCATATGTTAATAAATCAATTGATGCTTTTGTGGAAACCGGATTTGCATTATAACAATCATCTAAAATAGTGTATTTATCTGTTTCTATGATTGTATTTCTACCCTTTACTGAATCCAATTTTTCTATGCCGTTTTTTATTTCCTGTAAATTCATATCAAAGGTTTTACCAACCGCTGCCGCTGCAAGAGCGTTACTCACCATATGAGTTCCGGGTATGGTAAGTTTTATATCAACCGATGAATTATTATCATTCAGTGTAAATGAAGTACCTTTCATGCCAAGTGGTTCTACATTATCTGCATAAACGCTGTTTTTAGGGTCGATACCAAAGAATACCGGCTTTGTTCCCTCATAATCTTTTACACCCGATAGTTTATCGTCATCGCCGTTTAATATAATTGTTCCACCTTTTTCCATATACTTAAACATTGCTGTTTTTGCCTTAAGTACTCCGTTTCTGTCTATGAGATTTTCTAAATGACAATATCCTATGTTTGTAATTACACACACATCCGGAGTTGCTATCGCAGCAAGTTCTTCCATATCTCCAAAATGGCTGATTCCCATTTCCAGTACAGCTATCTCATGTTCTTCTCTTAATCTGAATATTGTTAAAGGAAGACCTATCTGATTATTAAAGTTTCCTTCAGTCTTTAATACATTGTATTTTTCTTCTAAAACCTTAGCAATCATCTCTTTTGTACTTGTTTTACCTACACTTCCGGTGATTCCTACTACTTTGATATCGAGACTTTGCCTGTAAAATGCAGCTATATCCATTAAAGCATCAGTTGTTGATGCGACTAGTATGTATGGCACATTGATATCTAATTCCTTTTCAGATATTGAACATAATACATTTTTTCCGGTCACTTCTTCTATAAAATCATGCCCGTCTACACGGTTTCCTTTTATTGCAACAAACAGACAACCTTCTATAACTTTCCTGCTGTCTATTACAACATCTGTCACTTCTTTATCTTTTATATCTTCACAATTTTTCAAAACACCTTTACATGCTTTTGCGATATTTGTAAGACTTAAATTTTTCATTTTAATCTTTCTCCTTATAAATTTATTTTATTTGAAGCCTGTTCTATCCATCCGGCTGTCTCTTCTTTTAATACAGACTCCTCTAATTCACTTATTTCTATCATTTTTTTATTCAGCAGCTGTATTGCATCAGATGCCTGTTTTAAAATCTCATAATCAAGGTAAATATCAGCTATATTAAAGCCCATATCTCCGCTTTGCCTTATTCCGAAGAAATCTCCGGGACCACGCATTTTCATATCTTCAGATGCTATATAGAATCCGTCATTTGACTTATTCAAAATCTCAAGTCTTTTCTGAGTCTCTTTATTCTTTGATGTGTTTATAAAAATGCAGTATGACTGTGCTGCTCCCCTGCCCACTCTTCCACGGAGCTGGTGAAGTGCTGCAAGTCCGAATCTCCCCGCATCCTCTATCATCATTACTGTCGCATTGGGTACATTTATTCCAACCTCGATTACTGTGGTTGATACAAGTACATCGATTTTTTTTGACGCAAAGTCTTCCATAATCTGATTTTTCAGCGCAGGTTTCATTTTGCCATGCAGGTATTCTACATTTATATCCTGTGATAATTCTTTTTTTAGTTTTTCACAGTAATCTATAACGTTTTCTGCCTCTATATTTTCACTTTCCTCTACCATTGGACATATTACATATGCCTGATGTCCGGATTTTACTTCTTTTTCAATAAATCTGTACGCGTTTGGTCTGTAATCAGTGCCTACTACACAATTTTTTATTGGAAGTCTTTCTGACGGCATCTGGTTCATAACGGATATATCCAAATCTCCATATAGTATAATCGCAAGTGTTCTCGGTATTGGCGTTGCACTCATTACAAGTATATGTGGATTTCTTCCCTTGTTAGATAATTGTTCCCTCTGCCTGACACCAAATCTATGCTGTTCATCGGTTATAACAAGAGCAAGACAATCATAGCTTACGGCTTCCTGTATCAATGCATGTGTTCCTATTATTATCCGTGACAATCCGATTTCAATTCGCTCGTATTCTTTTCTTTTGTTTTTCGCCGTCATTGAACCCGTAAGCAAAGATACTCTAAATGGGAGGTTATATTTTTCTACCAGTCCGGATATATATTCATAATGCTGATTCGCAAGTACTTCTGTCGGAGCCATGATTGCTGCCTGATATCCAGCCATTGCCGTATTAAACATAGCAAGTACGGCTACTATTGTCTTACCGGAACCAACATCTCCCTGAACCAGTCTGTTCATACATTTTTCTCCGGACATATCTGATTCAATCTCATCTAGAACTTTTTTTTGGGCATCTGTAAGTTCAAATGGCAGTTCTTTAATAATTGTATCAATTATAGAATCCCTCTTTATGATAAAATCATTTTCACAATATTGATTTTTTTCTTTGAAACTTGACAGCACGTTTATAAATTTGAAAAATTCATCAAAAACAAGCCTTTTTCTGGCATTCATTTTTTGTTCACTGTCTGACGGAAAATGAATTTCCTGTATGGCAGTGTTATAGTCTGTCAGATTGTATTTTTTTCGGACACCTTCAGGAAGATAGTCGTACGTGGGAACTATCTCTTTAAGAGCACCTTTAACAGCTTTTACCAGTGTTTTATTTGACAATCCTTTTGTAAGTCCGTAAACAGGCTGTAATTGATTTATTTTTTCTTTGTATTGTGATTCTGTAAATATTTCCGGCTGTTCTATGACTTTATCTTTTCCTTTATAGGACATCTTGCCGCGAAAGTAAAATACACTTCCTTCTTGTAATTTACTCATTAAAAAAGGCATATTAAACCATGTAAGACGGATACATTCTCCCTCAGAGTCCTGTACTGTTACACTTAATATTTTATACCTTCCTACTACCGCAAGTCTGGGCTTTCCAAATACTCTGCCCTTAACCGTAATGATTTTTTCCTCATTGCAGTCTGCAATCAGCATGGGAGCTTCATAACTTTCGTATGCTCTCGGATAGTAATTAATAAGGTCACGAACCGTGTATATATCCAGTTTATTAAATAATATTGCTGTTTTATCGCCTATGCCTTTTAATGTTCTGATATCCATTATATTATATGACTCCATTCTGATTTTTTTTCTTTACACTTTACCAAATCTTAGGGTATAATAGTTGTACCACAATTGTTTAGAAAACGAGGATTAGTATGAAAAATAAAAAAATAGTAGTTTTGCTTTTATTAATAGTTGTAAGCTTCATTTTACTTTTCATCATCGGTATAAAAGTAAGCAGCGTATCATCAGATTTAACGAAGATTGAAAAGCAGATTGATTACAAAAAATGACTATTTTAAAAAAGAACGGTATATTGACTACAATATACCGTTCTTTTCTTATTCTACTGAAATCAGATAATAGTATATCGGCTGTCCGCCATAATTAAGTTCCACGTCTAAATCAGGATATAAATCTCCAAGTTTTTCTGCCAGTGCGTTTGCCGTCTCTTCCGTTATTTCTTCACCGTAATATACACTCAATATCTCTGATTCTTCGTCCATGAGTTTTGAAATCATATCTATCGTTGTCTTTTCAATGTCTGCTCCGACAGATAAAATTCCATCATCTCCGATTCCCATTATATCATTTTCATGAATTTCAATATCATCTATCACCGTATCTCTTACAGCGTAAGTAACCTGACCGGTCTTAACATTACCTATCTCCTCTGTCATTGTCTCTACGTTTTCTTCAACTGTCCTGCCCTGCACATAATTAATAACTGCAGTTATTCCCTGTGGGATAGTCTTTGTCGGCAATACGACGACGTTCTTATCTTCCGTGAGTGATTTCGCCTGCTCTGCTGCAAGAATAATATTTTTGTTGTTCGGTAATATATAAATGTTCTCTGCATTTACCTGTCCGATTGCATTAAGCATATCTTCAGTGCTTGGATTCATGGTCTGACCACCTGTAATCAGATAATCAACACCAAGTCCTTTAAATATCTCATCAAGTCCATCACCTGCAGATACTGCAATAAATCCCGCATCTTTTGGTGGTTCTTTAACTTCTTCCTTCTTTCCTGATTCTTCAGCCGCAATCTTTGCTGCATCTTTAATCAGCTTCTCGTTATGCTCTTCTCTCATATTATCGATTTTCATCTTTGAAAGTGCACCATAGGTCAACGCTTTCTGAATGGCAAGTCCCGGATCATTTGTATGTACATGTACCTTGACAATATCGTCATCAGATACAACAACAACACAATCACCTATACCTGATAAATATGACTTGAATTCAACTTCATTGGCATCTGTAAATATGCCGTCTACCATTATGATAAATTCCGTACAATATCCAAATTTAATGTCTGCTTCTTTCGTAGTATCAACACTGATTTTCGGAGTAAATAATGATACTCCTTCTATAGTCAGATCAAGCTCTTTACCCATAAAGGCATCATAACATCCCTTTAAGACCTGCATAAGACCCTGTCCGCCGGAATCCACGACACCTGCCTGCTTAAGAACAGGAAGCATCTCAGGAGTCTGACTAAGCACATAATCTCCCTCTTCAATAACTTCACGGAAAATCACTTCTAAGTCATCCGTCTCCATAACCATCTCTCTGGCTTTTTCAGCCATCCCTTTTGCGACCGTAAGTATGGTACCTTCCTTTGGTTTCATAACGGCTTTGTATGCTGTCTCAACAGCTCTGTCACATGCATTTGCAAAAGTAACGGCATCAATTGTATCAAACTGTTTTATCTCTTTTGTAAATCCTCTGAAAATCTGTGACATAATGACACCGGAATTTCCTCTGGCGCCACGTAAAGAACCTGATGAAATAGCTTTTGACAGATTTTCTAATGTTGGATCTTCAATCGAACCTACTTCTTTTGCAGCTGACATAATAGTCAGTGTCATATTTGTTCCCGTATCACCATCCGGCACAGGAAATACATTAAGTTCATTAATCCATTCTTTTTTTGCTTCAAGATTTTTTGCCCCGGCAAGAAACATCTTCTGCACTGTCTTACCATCAATACTTGTTATCACAATAAATAATCCTCCTTAAGTCATTCAATAAAGGTTAATCAATGACTCTGACACCTTCAACAAATATATTTATCTTACCTACCTTAAGTCCGGTGAATTCTTCTACTTTATATCTGACATTGGAAATAAGATTGTCCGCTACTGCGGAAATGCTTACACCATAAGCGACAATGATGTGAAAATCAATTGATATCACATTACCCTGCTGTATCGTTACATTCACACCTTTAGAAATATATTCTCGTTTAACAAGCTTAACTATGCCGTCCTTCATGCTGACCATCGCCATACCTACCACGCCAAAACATTCCACGGCAGCAGTACCGGCACATTTAGCGATTACATTATTATCAATATAAACATTACCCATGCTTGTAGATAACTTACCTTTCATACATAGTCCTCCAAATCTCTATATTTAAGCTTACATAAATAGTATTATATCATCTTTTTAAAAAAAATAAAGTATAATTACTAAATTTTCTACAAAAAAAGACTTGCATATTTGTGAATTATTTGATAGAATATCTCTTGATGTCGGTCTGAGAAGACCCAAACACATTTAAGGAGGTGCGATAATGGCTAAATGTGCAATTTGTGAAAAAGGTGTTCATTTTGGAAACGGTGTAAGCCATTCACATAGAAGATCTAATAAGATTTGGAAATCTAACGTTAAATCAGTTAAGATTAAAACAGCTAACGGAGGAAACCGCAAGACATATGTATGTACATCATGTTTAAGATCAGGTTTAGTTGAGAGAGCGTAGTTCTTTCATTTTAATCCGTTTAGCGATTTAAAAAGTACTTGGTTTTTAACCAAGTACTTTTTTTGCTATATCAACCGATTCTTTAGCATCCTTTGAATAGAAATCAGCACCAATCTGCTTAGCATAATCAGGTGTCAGTACTGCTCCGCCAACCATCACTTTACAGTCAAGGTTGTTTTCATGAATCAGTTTGATTGTATTTTCCATTGATACAAGTGTTGTCGTCATCAATGCAGATAATCCGACCAGTTTGGCATTGTATTTTATAACAGCATCAACAACAGCCTGATACTCCACATCTTTTCCTAAATCGATTACATTGTATCCGTAATTCTCAAGAAGAACTTTGACAATATTCTTTCCAATGTCATGTACATCACCCTTTACAGTTGCAATTACTATTTCTCCTTTATTAACCGTCTCTGTCGACTGTGAGCTCATATATTCTTTTATAGCTGCAAATGCCGACTGTGCAACTTCAGCCGAAAGTATTAACTGCGGAAGGAATATTTTTCCCTTTTCAAATAAATCTCCTGCTTTATCAAGTGCAGGTATAAGATGCTCATTTACTATTATCATTGCATCCGTAGTTTCCAGCATTTCTTTTGTAATTCTTGCACCATCATTTTTTAAACCGTTTTCTATGGCATACTCAAGCGAAATATCCTTGTTACTGTCTCCCGATGTCCCTACAGCAGAATTTCCCTGTTCTCTATTATATGCCTCGATATATTCCGTGGAGTTTTTGTCTATTCCTTTTAGCAGTCTGAATGCCCTTACAGTTCCGGACATTGATGCATTATTAGGGTTTATAATAGGTAAATCAAGCCCGTTTTCCAAAGCAAGAGCAAGGAAGGTGTGATTAATTCTTTCCCTGTTTGGAAGTCCGAAGGAAATATTTGATACACCCAGTACTGTCTTTAAACCAAGTTTGTTTTTAACCATATTTACAGCCTGAAGTGTCTCTACTACTCCATCCTGCTCAGCAGATGCCGTAAGTGTCAGACAGTCTATAAACACGTTTTCTTTTTTTATGCCAAATTTCTGTGCTCTATTAAGAATTTTCTGTGCAATCGCAAAACGGTCACCGGCTTTTTTGGGTATACCGTCTTTATCCAGAGTCAGTCCTACTACAGAAGCACCATATTTTTTAACCAATGGCAATATGTTATTTAATGAATCATCTTCACCATTGACTGAATTGATAATAGGTTTACCGCAGTATACCCGAAGTGCTGCTTCTAACACTTCCGGAATGGTAGAATCAAGCTGTAATGGTGCATCAGTGATTCCCTGTATGGCTTTTACGGCATCTATCATCATGTTTTTTTCGTCAATCTCCGGCAGGCCGACATTTACATCTAATATTTCTGCACCTGCATGAGTCTGTTCTATTGCCTGATTTAAAATATAATCTATATCATGTCTGATAAGGGCTTCTTTAAACTTTTTCTTTCCTGTAGGATTTATTCTTTCTCCTATGATTCTCGGCTGGTTTATGATAACTGTTTCAGAAGATGAACATACTGCAGCAGGAATTTCCTTAAATACTTTAACGTATTTTTTATCTTTTAAAATATTTTTAACTGCACTGATATATTCGGGTGTAGTTCCACAGCATCCGCCAAATATTTTCACGCCTTTATCTGCCATTTGTGCCATGTATCCTGAAAATTCATCCGGCAATATGTTATATTCGTTTGTTACCGGATCAGGAAGTCCTGCATTTGGTTTAACAATTACAGGAAGGTTTGTCCAATTTAGCATTTCTTCGACAACCGGCATCAATTCATCAGGTCCAAGTGAACAGTTAACTCCTATGGCATCTACGCCCAGTCCTTCAAGTGTAAGTGCCATATTTGAAACTCCGCATCCCGTAAATGTACGCATATTTTTTTCAAACGTCATCGTACATAATATCGGGAGGTCAGAGTTTTCCTTTGCTGCTAAAACGGCAGCTTTTATCTCCAGTAAATCTGTCATTGTTTCAAATACAACGACATCTGCCCCTGAACCTGCTATTATTATTTCTTTAAAAATATCATATGCTTTTTCAAATGGCAAAAGTCCTGTTGGTTCCAGTAACTGTCCTATCGGTCCAACATCAAGTGCAATTAATGTGTCTGTTCCTTCTACTGCTTTTTTGGCATTTTTAATCGCCGCACCTATAAGTTCTTCAACACTGTGACCTGTCTCGGCCATCTTGTAACTGTTAGCTCCGAAAGTATTGGTATATATGATATCAGCTCCGGCTTCAATATATTGCTTATGAATCGAAATCAACAGGTCAGGATTTTCAATGTTTAACAATTCAGGGACTCCACCTATCTTTAAACCGCTTTTTTGAAGCATGGTTCCCATACCACCGTCAAGAAAAACAAATTCATTTTTTAACAATTCATTAAAATTCATTTTGACATCCATATCCTTTCTATATTCCACATTTTCCACTTCTGCCATATGGACATTTAGCATTCAAATTACATGTATCACAACTTTTAAGTGTATTATCAATCTTTTCTTTCGACAATCCCATTATGCAGGTTACGGATTTTCTCGGAGTCAGTATGCAACTGTCCGTTACGCATACGCCAATCTGCTTTTGTGCGCTAAGTGTATCTAAGAATATCTTCTGAGTAGTAAGCGGCAGATCCCCATATCCTACGCCAAACCGCCATGTATGTGTATAGCCTTCCATATGGTTTTCAATAATTTTTTCAACCTTATCACATATCTGCTCAACTGCAGCATTTGCTAATGCATCTAATATCAAGGCATTAACCATATTATTTATTTCATTGGTTCTTAACAACCGGTCCGTGTCTGAAGAAAGTGTCACACACATGATAGCTGCCTTTGTACATTTATCAAGATGCTCCCTTATGGAATTTCCCTTAAGAACAAGGCTCGTCCCTTTTAAGTGTACTCCGTCTTCTTCAAATGAGATATCAAATATTTTATACACATACTGGGGACGGATTACTTTCAGAAGTTCCTGTTCCTGTTCCAGTATGATTTTTGTCATCTCCACATCAGGCAGGGTATCTTTATATCCAAGATACCTTGCCGTTTCACACTTATCTATGTACTTTAGTTCAATTATTTCATCCATTATTAAAGCCTTTCAAACATTCACCTGCAAAACAGGTTAAATCCTATAATAAGCATGGTTATCACAAGAAGAATTGACCAGAAAGTTACCCCGAGCCAAAAACCGAAAGCCATGCCAACTGCTATCCAAAACATGATAAATCCGCATACTCTACACATATATAATAACTCCATCCGGACATTATTATAATATATGCAACGAATGCGGATTTTAACCTAAATGTTAATTCTCAAAATCGTCAACCGGTTCCTTATTTTCATCATCAGATTTACCAGTAAATCTGTCAATTAACCCCGGAACCATATCAAGTACCTTTGTGATACCATCCTGTTCTTTGATGTTGACAAGTTTTGGAACTCCATCCTTTACAACCAAAACAGCACTCGGAGACATCTTTCCACCCATACCTCCGCCTCCGTTGTTAGAGTTAGAACCATTATTTGCACCTGCACCCACACCAAATGAAACATCTACTAAAGGAAGAACAATCGTATTATCAGGAAGGGTAATCGCATCTCCTACAACAGTCTTAGATGTGATGAAGTTTTCCATTCCCTTAAAAAGTGACTCCACAGTAGCATTAAGATTATTATTTTCTGCCATAATCATACCTCTTTTCTCTGATTTATATCAGTTATTAATGTATCAAACCAATGATTTTCCGGTATCAATTCTTTCTTTTAAATTTTTATTCTTATAGACTTTGAAACCGATTATAAGAAGCTTATAAATAAATACTCTGCCTTTTATTTTCATATTGCCTTCTAATACCTTATGGTCAAAATCAGGTGTTACCTTAAAGTGCCTGCTGATTCCTTTCGTTATCAGGTAATATGCGCCGAGAAGCTCTCCTGTCGATGCTGCATCTCCGGTACCGAATGTCAGGTGCCCGGTAATCTTTCTTGGCTTTACATCTTTCAAAAAAAATCCCAGCTGCTTCTTTATAAATTCAATAGCTTCTTTTGTCTCTTCGTCTTTTAAAAATCCGATTGCGCTACCGGTTTTTTGATGTACTGATTTAATTTTACCACATATGTTTTTTGTTTGGTATATGATTTTTTTTATTAATACGGGAATTTTAGATATTTTATTCTTTATCTTATATAAAATTGAACTTTTTTTTGTATCTTCTTCATCAAAGTCATTCTCTTTCTGCGTAAATTCCGTCTTATCGTATGAAAAATTATCATATGTTATATCATCATTTTCTGTTGATACCATTCTTTCCCGCTCTTCGCCCTCAAGTGCACTTTTTTTTGTTTCCTGTAAGTTTTTTTTATGTTTAACTGCTTTTTTTCTTCCACGTAATTTCTTCGGCTTCTTTAAACCTTTCTTCTTTAGAATTTTAAAAAATCCAATATCTATTCCAAATATCCTAATTGATTTTTGAAATTTCTTATCATATTTCAATTTCAAAGAAATAATATGCAACAGCCATGATACGTTACATTGTACTCTGCCATATTCCTCAACACTGAAATATACCTTATATCTTACCGGCACAAAAAGTAATGCCAGTATCAATAATACAACCAATCCCAGTATGCTTAGCAATATTATTCCCAGTATTTTCAGAACTAACAGTATAATATGTAGCATGAACACTCCTCATTCCATAGTATATCCGTTTTAAATTAACCATACTTTATTGTTTGGTTATTTAAAACAGATATCTAAACATTTTCATTTAAATTCATTTTTCTTAATCATATTGCACACCTTAAAATTACCCGTTCTGTCAAAACATTCCATCAAAATATCCTGAACGACTTCTAGTGCTTCATCCCTAGAAACAGCAATCCCAAGTACGTTTAATTCAATCTTTCTAAAGTGCTTTTGCAATAATATATAAGACGGATACAAATCCAGTACATTTTCATCATTTGACGGCAGTGTAATAACATATACTCCTATCTGTTTTTTTCCATGTTTTATGTTGGAAATGATTTTTCGTCTATGTTTTTTTGCCATACTGCCCATATATAAATTGCGGTACCACTTCATCATGAACTAATCTTCCTTTCGATATACCCGCGATTCCTCTATTATCGAATTGATAATCTCTACACATGCCGCTTTTTCAGCCTGCTGTCTGCAAGTCTCCAGTGAAGTATACACATAATCCTGTAATTCCTGAATATTATTAAAAAATACAGGTAATGATGCTATGATGGATGACATAACAGAACGATTAATTATTCTTTTATGTTCCCTGAAAAATCCTTCAACTTTCTCTAAAAACTCTTTTTTGATTTTCTCAAATGTCTCTTCTGTCATTTCTGATTCATTATCATTATTTCCATTCAATTCCACAAATAAACTCTCAGACAGTAAAACCTCATCTTTTGCAAGTATTTCAAAAAGCTCTGTACACTTTGCCTGATTAAGTTCTTTTTGATAATTCACTTTAATCTCATCCAGCGCATGTTCATACGGCATATAGCTTTCATGAATCTGTTCCTGCTTTCCTTCGAGACTGATAAAGTAATTATTGATGATATCATCCGTCACTTCCATGCCGCCCTTGATAAATCCATTGCTGACATGAGTAATAATCTCCCGTACTGCCTGCTCTTCTTCTCCGTAATCATCCACATACTTTTTAGTCATAAAAATAGCATATAAATAATTAATTATCTGCTGTAACATCATGTAAACACTTATAATATCTTTCAGATATTCTGCAGTTTCCGTAAGGCGGCCCTGTAATTCATGATAGTTTTCTTCTGTAATGTTGTCATAATCACAGGACTTTAACAATTCATGAAATGATGCCAGTGACTGAAATGTTCCATCATTATCCTGTGGAACTTCAAGCATTGCTGACGTCCTCATCATGTAAAGGAAATCTTCAAGGCTTTTTTTGTCACTGCCTTTATATATATCAATTCCGTTACTCAACAGTTCAAAAAATTTTGATTTCGTCATCCTCATCGGAAGCTCAGCAATAATCTCAGCAATCTTTCCGTTAATTACCACAGGTTCTTCATCAGATACAATGTATCTCATAATTTTGCGCGTGAAATCTTCATCAGCAAAATGATCCATGAAATCACAGGATTTAAAACGATACTCTACACGGTTAATGATGTATTCATATCTTGTGAATATATCTGCATACGAAGTCAATATCTTCATGTTCTCTATGACACGGTTTCTTATACTTTCTATGTCATTAAGGATTGTATCGTTTAAATCACCCTGTACTAATCCTGTATCAATGAGTCTTACTACTTCACCGGTAATATCATTTAACACCTGATCAGGTTCCAATTCATTTGCTATCTCATAAAGAGTATAATAATTCATAGCAAGGCATACACTTGCAAATCTATAATATGATTTACTCATTTCTTTGCCATATTCAGGTAAATATTTATCCAACTCTTTCTTTTGCAGAATATTTTTTACTATCTTTTTCATGAATCAACTATGCCTCTCAATTACTTCAAAATATCGCAGAAATCAAATGTTGCAAAATAATCCGCTGGAGTCTCTGCACGTCTGATCATCTGTACTTCACCATTTTCTTTTAATAACAATTCGGCCGATTTAAGTTTGCCGTTATAATTATATCCCATTGCAAATCCATGAGCACCTGTATCATGAATCACTATGAAATCTCCTGTATCAATTTCAGGTAACATTCTGTCAATTGCAAATTTATCATTATTCTCACATAGAGAACCTGTAATATCATATTTGTGGTCGTGAGGCATGTCCTCTTTTCCCATGACCGTGATATGATGATAAGCACCATACATTGCAGGACGCATAAGGTTTACGGCACAGGCATCCAGTCCTACATAATCCTTATGAGTATGCTTTTGATGAATTGCCTTTGTTACAAGACAGCCATATGGTCCAAGCATATATCTTCCAAGTTCAGTGTAAATTGCAACATCACCAAGCCCTGCCGGTATAAGAATCTCTTCAAATGCTTTTTTTACACCTTCAGCTATTATGTATATGTCATTCGGCTCCTGGTCAGGTGTATATGGAATTCCAACACCACCTGAAAGGTTAATAAATGATATCTCTACACCTGTCTTTTCTTTTACTTCAACAGCCGTCTCAAAAAGTATCTTTGCAAGTGTCGGATAATACTCATTTGATACAGTATTGCTTGCAAGAAATGAGTGTAAACCAAACTTCTTTACGCCCATATCCTTTAATCTCTTATATCCTTCAATAAGCTGGTCATGTGTAAATCCATACTTTGCTTCTCCAGGATTATCCATAATTGTCGTACTTATCTTGAATGTACCACCCGGATTGTATCTGCAGCATATTTTTTCAGGAATACCCCCTGCCTGTTTCTCAATAAAATCTATGTGTGAAATATCATCAAGATTAATCTGGGCATCCAGCTTTTTAGCATAGACAAATTCTTCTGCCGGTGTATCGTTAGAAGAAAACATGATATCATCACCATGGAATCCCAACTTATCAGACATCATTAACTCTGTCATCGAAGAACAGTCTACCCCACATCCACATTCTTTTAATATATTTAAAATAAAAGGATTTGGAGTTGCTTTTACTGCAAAATATTCTTTAAAACCTTTATTCCATGAGAATGCATCTCTAAGTCTTAATGCATTTTCCCTGATTCCTTTTTCATCATACAGATGATATGGTGTCGGGTATGTCTTATCTATCTCCTTTAATTTTTCCAATGTAACAAATGTTTTTTTCTCCATCTTTGTTTCTCCTTCCTGTATATAACATCATAGTAAATTTTCATCTATGTTCATGTGTAAACAAATGATCCTGACAATACTCATAATTACCTTTGCATCTTGAACAGTATCTGAAAGTAAGTTCCGGAAAATCTTCCGAAGTTCTTCCACATATTGCACATTTATGAACCAGCTTCCTGTTAGCAACATTTACCTGCTTCTTATAAGTTCTTTTTCTCTTGATTTCTTTTGGTGAAATCCTCCTGTAATTACGTGTAAGT
This sequence comes from uncultured Lachnospiraceae bacterium, assembly GCA_902786515.1. Lineage (GTDB taxonomy): Bacteria > Bacillota > Clostridia > Lachnospirales > Lachnospiraceae > UBA2821. The sequence continues at coordinate 188,448 of CADADA010000002.1, forward strand.
AAAAAGAAAATGATAAAATTAAGTATGGACACCAATGCTGCCGTCGCTATCACGGGTGACGGAATGATTCCAAGCTGTATAAGCGGCATGTATAATCTATATTGCATACTTACAGGCATGAATTGAAAACCATAGCCGAATATAATCGTAGCGCCCATATATAAAGCATCTATCAACGCAAGCCATTTTACCTTTATCGGCAGGATAAAGAATAATAGGAATTCCATATCCGGATATGTCGCCGCAAATGCAAAGAAAAGTGATAAATTGATGTAATATGTTGTAAATTCGTAGCTATATCCAAATATAAAATAAATTAAAAACGCTGCGATGACATGGAATATTATTCCCATAAAAAAATACAGATTAAAACGGAACGCACCCCATACATTCTCAAGCACTGTTCCTATCATATAATACAGGTATAAGGTAAATGCCATAAATATGAGGCTTGAATTTGCCGGAGGAGCTATGATGAATGTAACAATTCTCCAGATCTGCCCCTGTAAAACCTTACCGACATTAAGAGAAAGATAGCTTTCATAAAAATCCCCTCCGAACAATTGTATTATTAGCCCCAGAACATAAAGTCCGATAATATAGAACATTAGATTTTTTATCGCATATTTTCCAAACTTACGCTCAATTTTATTAATCAACTTCATTTTACTATGTGCCCTTTCAAAATTAACCAATTTGTGTTTTATTATAATTTTTATCCTCTTATTTGTCAAATCATTTAGTAGTATTTGTACGGACCGGTATGCACACCTCATTTCCGGGCTGCATATTATACATATCTATTCCCGGGTTGCTTCTTAGCAAATCATCAATCGAAACCTGATACATTCTGCTTAAAATATAAAGTGTATCTCCGTGTTTTATTTTGTGTATTATTCCAAAACAAGGATTTGTTACTATTTTTTTCATATTAAATTTCCTAAAATATCATTTATAATGTAATGTATGCATAATATGAATAACATGTGATTTAAACGGCTGACAAAATTTTCGTATTTATTTTTCATTTATTATCATTGAAATTTATACAAACATATAATATAATAAGAAACTGTTGTAAAAAAATACGCATTTAATTACTACTATTGATAAATCCAAATGTTTTATTTATGAAAGGCATGGTGTGAATACGATGAAAAAAAGTTATTCTTTAGGAATTGATATTGGTTCTACTACTGTAAAGATTGCAATATTGGATTCTGACAATAATATATTATTTTCAGACTACCAGAGACATTTTGCAAATATACAGGAAACTCTTACAGAATTACTTATCAAGGCAAGAGAAGACTTAGGTGAAGTCAGTCTTTCGCCTATGATTACAGGTTCAGGCGGACTTACTCTTTCTAAGCATTTAGAAGTACCTTTTATTCAGGAAGTTGTTGCCGTATCGGCAGCTTTGAGTGATTATGCACCGCAGACTGATGTCGCGATTGAGCTTGGCGGCGAAGATGCAAAGATTATATATTTTACAAATGGTGTTGAGCAGCGTATGAATGGTATCTGTGCCGGTGGTACAGGTTCTTTTATCGACCAGATGGCTTCTCTTCTTCAGACTGATGCCACAGGGCTTAATGAATATGCCAAGAGTTACAAGGCGATTTATCCGATTGCTGCCAGATGTGGTGTGTTTGCAAAGACTGATATTCAGCCGTTGATTAACGAAGGAGCTACCAAGGAAGATTTATCAGCATCTATTTTCCAGGCTGTTGTCAATCAGACTATCAGTGGTCTGGCATGCGGTAAACCAATACGCGGTACTGTTGCCTTTTTAGGCGGACCTCTTCACTTCCTGTCAGAACTTAAAGAAGCTTTTATTCGTACGCTTAAACTGGATGACGAACACATTGTTGCACCGGAGCACTCTCATTTATTTGCAGCAACCGGCTCTGCAATGAATCATAATCCTGAAATCCAGATTGATATCTCAGAATTAATTGACAAATTGTCTAATGGTATCAAGATGGAATTTGAAATAAAACGTATGGAACCATTATTTTCGTCTGAACGTGAATATGCAGATTTTACTGACAGACACAATATTAATAAAGTCGCAAAGGCCAGCCTTGCTGATTATGAAGGCGACTGTTTCCTTGGTATTGATGCAGGCTCTACTACTACTAAAGTTGCTCTTGTCGGCGAAGACGGTACACTTCTGTATTCATTTTATAGCAGCAATAATGGCAGCCCTCTCGCCACGGCAATCCGCTCTATCAAGGAGATTTACTCTATACTGCCTGACTCTGCAAAGATAGTTTACTCTTGTTCAACGGGATATGGCGAAGCATTGATAAAAGCTGCATTGATGCTTGATGAAGGCGAGGTTGAGACTGTTTCACATTATTATGCTGCCGCATTTTTTGATCCGCAGGTTGACTGCATACTTGATATCGGTGGACAGGATATGAAATGTATCAAGATTAAAAACGGAACTGTTGACAGTGTTCAGTTAAACGAAGCCTGTTCATCAGGATGTGGATCATTTATCGAAACATTTGCAAAGTCATTGAATTATTCGGTTGAAGATTTTGCCAAAGAAGCCCTTTTTGCTAAAAATCCTGTTGATTTAGGTACCCGTTGTACTGTATTTATGAATTCTAACGTTAAGCAGGCTCAAAAAGAAGGCTCAGAAGTCTCAGATATTTCTGCAGGACTTGCCTACTCTGTTATCAAAAATGCACTGTATAAAGTTATTAAGATTACTGATCCTGAGGATTTAGGAAAACGTGTTGTTGTACAGGGTGGAACTTTTTATAATGATGCTGTCTTAAGAAGTTTTGAAAAAATATCAGGCTGCATGGCCGTACGTCCTGATATTGCCGGTATTATGGGAGCTTTCGGTGCAGCATTGGTTGCCCGTGAACGATATGAAGAAGGTAAAACTACAACCATGCTTCCAATTGACAAAATCAACACTCTTGAATTTAATACTTCTATGTCAAGATGTAAGGGTTGTACAAATAATTGTCTTCTTACGATTAATAAATTTACCGGCGGACGTCAGTTCATCACCGGAAACAGATGTGAACGTGGTATCGGCAAGGCTAAGAACAAAGAAAACATTCCTAACCTTTTTGAATACAAGTATAATAAAATATTTGGATATGACTCACTCACTGCTGATGAAGCACCGAGAGGCGTAATTGGTATTCCGAGAGTTCTTAACATGTATGAAAACTATCCGTTTTGGGCAGTATTTTTTAAGAAACTCGGTTTTCAGGTTATTTTATCACCATCTTCAAGCAGGAAAATTTATGAACTTGGAATTGAATCAATCCCAAGCGAGTCAGAGTGTTATCCTGCAAAATTGGTACACGGCCATATTTCATGGTTAATAAAAAACGGTGTGAAAACTATTTTTTATCCATGTATTCCGTATGAAAGGAACGAAACTCCTGATGCGAACAATCATTACAACTGCCCTATTGTAACCTCGTATGCGGAAAATATTAAAAATAATGTTGAAGAATTAAAAAGTGAAGATATTAAGTTTATGGCTCCATTTATGGCAATGACCGACAAGGAAATCCTGACAAAACGTCTTGTGGAGGTGTTTACTGAAGAATTTGATATAATCGCTGCCGATATTATCTCTGCTGCTGATGAAGCATGGGATGAGATGCAGAATGTCCACCATGATATTCAGAAAAAAGGCGAGGAAGTTATTGCCTATATAAACGAAACCGGAAAGCATGGTATCGTTCTTGCGGGTAGACCTTACCATATTGACCCTGAAATCAACCATGGTATACCGGAACTTATTAATTCCTATGGAATAGCTGTCCTTACGGAAGATTCGGTATCTCATCTGGCAGAAGTTGAAAGGCCTTTGATTGTACTTGACCAGTGGATGTATCATTCACGTCTTTATCGTGCTGCAAATTATGTTAAGACGACGGATAATCTGGATTTAATACAGCTCAATTCATTTGGCTGCGGTCTTGATGCTGTTACTACTGACTGCGTTAATGATATTTTATCCAAATCCGGCAAAATATATACAGTTTTAAAGATTGATGAGGTAAATAATCTTGGTGCGGCAAGAATACGTATCCGTTCGCTGATTTCAGCTTTAAAAGTTCGTGACAAAAAACACTACGAACGTACCATTGTTCCTTCAAACATTAAAAGGGTTAAATTTACCAGACAGATGCATGATGATGGTTATACCATTATTTGCCCTCAGATGTCGCCAATACATTTTGACTTACTTCAGCCTGCCTTAAGTTCATGTGGATATAATTTCGTAATTGCAGAAACCGGTGAGAAAGAAGCTGTGGATTTAGGCTTAAAATATGTTAATAATGATGCATGTTATCCTTCACTGATTGTTGTAGGTCAGATAATGGGTGAATTATTATCCGGAAAACATGATTTGAACAAAACTGCTGTTATCATGACTCAGACTGGTGGTGGCTGCAGAGCCAGCAATTATATGGGATTCATTCGTCGTGCCCTTGAAAAATCCGGCATGGAGCATATTCCTGTCCTCTCTCTCAGTGTGCAGGGGCTTGAAAAAAATGAAGGATTTAAAATTACACCTAAGTTCGTCATTAAAGGTATGCAGGCAGTTATTTACGGTGATATCTTTATGAGGGTTTTATATCGCATGAGACCATATGAAATCCAAAAGGGTTCTGCTGATAAATTACACGAGAAATGGCTGAAAATCTGTATTGAAGATTTGAAGAAAAATTCTGTTTCCATGGGAACATTTAAGAAAAATATTAAAAATATTATTCGTGAATTTGATGAACTTCCAATTCATGAAGATATCGTGAAACCAAAAGTCGGTGTTGTAGGAGAAATTCTTGTAAAATTCCTTCCTGCAGCAAATAATCATATAGTTGAATTGCTTGAGCAGGAAGGTGCAGAAGCTGTGATGCCTGATTTACTCGATTTCCTTCTTTACAGCTTTTATAACACTAATTTTAAGGCAAGATACCTTGGAACTAAAAAATCCACAGCAAGGTTATCTAATCTCGGAATTTCATTACTTGAATATGCAAGAAGGGCTGCCAGAATTGAATTACAGAATAGTAAACATTTCACTCCACCTTCTCATATTGAAGAGCTCGCTAAACTTGCCAGTCCTGTTGCTTCTCTCGGCAATCAGACCGGTGAAGGATGGTTCCTTACAGGTGAAATGCTTGAACTGATTCATATGGGAGTACCTAATATAGTTTGTGCACAGCCGTTTGGATGTCTGCCAAATCATATTGTTGGTAAAGGTGTAATTAAAGAATTAAGAAAACAACATCCTGAGGCAAATATCGTTGCTGTTGACTACGATCCTGGTGCAAGTGAAGTTAATCAGTTAAACAGAATAAAACTTATGCTTGCTACAGCAGGTAAAAATCTTAAAAAAGACGCATAAAAATTTTAAGGCAGGACATGTTACAATTCATGTCCTGCCCTTTTTATATATCTTCTATCTGCCAGTCAATCGGTTCCACACCGTTTTCTTTAAGAAAATCATTTGCCTTACTAAAATGTTTACATCCAAAAAATCCTCTGTATGCAGATAACGGACTTGGATGTGGTGCTTTAAGTATCAGATGCTTAGGATTGTTTAACATTGAAGCCTTACTCCCAGCCGGTCTTCCCCAAAGCATATATACTATTGGTCTGTCTATTTCATTGACTTTTTTTATAATCGCATCGGTAAACTGCTCCCATCCGACTCCCTGATGAGAATTTGCCTGATGAGCCCTGACTGTCAATACAGTGTTAAGTAATAACACTCCCTCCTTCGCCCATTTTTCGAGATAACCGTTATTAGGAATTCTGCATCCTAAATCAGTATTTAACTCTTTATAAATATTTTGAAGTGAAGGTGGTATATCCTGACCCGGTTTTACTGAAAAACTCAAACCATGTGCCTGATTCTCATTATGATAAGGATCCTGACCGAGAATCAATACTTTAACTTTACTTAAAGGTGTCAGATGAAAAGCATTAAAAATATCGTCTGAAGGCGGATAAATCACTCTTCTGCTATATTCGTCTTTAACAAACTCATATAATTTTTTGTAATATGGCTTTTTAAATTCATCATTAACAGCTTCAAGCCAGTCATTATCTATTTGTGACATAATCTTACAGGTACTCCTTTATCATTCAAATATGTTTTTAAATCATTTATCTCAAGTTCCTTGTAATGAAATAATGATGCTGCTAGTACCGCATCCGCTTTCCCATCAGTCAATGCCTCGTAGAAGTGTTCTTTTTTTCCTGCACCTCCTGATGCAATTACCGGAATGGATATATTTTCAGCAATTGTACGCGTCAATTCGATATCATACCCGTCTTTTGTACCATCGCAATCCATACTGGTAAGAAGAATCTCACCTGCACCAAGTCTGTTCGCTTTAATAGCCCATTCCACGGCATCTATGCCCATATCAATTCTTCCACCGTTCTTATAAACGTTCCATCCGCTTCCATCTGCACGTCTCTTGGCATCAATAGCTACTACAACACACTGGCTTCCAAACTTATCAGCCGCATTACTGATTAATTCAGGATTATTAAGAGCGGCAGAATTGATAGATATCTTATCTGCACCTTCTCTTAAAAGTTCTTTAAAGTCATCAACTGTACGTATTCCACCTCCTACTGTAAATGGAATAAATACTTTCTCTGCAACCTGCCTTACCATATCCACCACTGTACGCCTTGCATCAGAGGATGCCGTAATATCTAAAAATACAAGCTCATCAGCTCCTGCTTTATCATATGCAGCCGCAACCTCAACCGGATCACCTGCATCCCTAAGATTAACAAAATTAATTCCCTTTACTACCCTGTTATTATTTACATCTAAACATGGAATTACTCTCTTTGTATGCATATTTTTACTCTCCATTTCTTACTATATCAGCAAAATTTTTTAATATCTTCAAACCAATTACACCACTTTTTTCAGGATGGAACTGGCACGCAAACACATTATCCTGCTCTACAGATGCATGAATATGCGTTCCGTATTCAGTTGACGCTTTTACTATCTTTTCATCATCTGCTTTTAAATAATACGAATGAACAAAATATACATATTCATCCTTGTCTATTCCCCTAAATAGTCTGCCGTTATTTGATAATTCAAGAGAATTCCATCCTATATGCGGAATCTTAAGTCCTGATTCTTCCGGAAGTCTCAAAACTTCTCCACGTAATATTCCAAGACCATCTACTCCCGGAGCCTCTTCACTTTTTTCAAATAACAATTGCAATCCGAGACAAATTCCCAAAAAAGGAGTTTTGTTATCAGCAATCTGCCTTACTGTATCTGTCAGCCGGTATGTATGTAGTTTGTTCATTGCATCTCCAAAACTTCCAACACCGGGAAGTATTACACCGTCAGCATCGAGAAGCTCTTTAGTATTTCTTGTCACTATTACATCTTCACCAAGATATTTTAATGCCTTTTCAACACTTTTTAAATTGCCGGCATCATAATCAATTATTGCTATCATATTCTAAATTCCTTTCAAATCAAGCATTTTTCCAATAATTGCGTTTATTTCCAACAGTATATACTGTCATTTCTTTACTTTTTTGATTGTATCACATTATGAGCACATTGTCTATTTATTAAATATTTTGTTTGAACATCCGTTCTCACTGTGTTATACTGTTATTGTGTAATTAAAAAGAAAGTAGGATGTGAATTTCCGATTATTAGATGCCCTCTAGTTCACAAAGGAGGGTGATGCCCTATGAACACACTTGAAGTTCTTACTCTTGTGCTAGTAATTTTTGCGGCTCTGTCTTACATAGACAATCATAACTGTAAAAAGAAATAGCATCCCAACCGTCCAAAGTGAATGCTATTTCTTACAATACATTATACACTGAGGGCAAATCGGACTCACATCCGATTACCTTTCTAAGTAGATTATACATTAGGGTGCTTGAGAAATCAAGTACCCTTTTTAATTCTCTTATGTCTTTGCTTGATTCTTTACGTTCCCTGCTTTTATTTCCTTTGATTTAAATCAAATTTTAGGCTTATGCTCTTTAATGATATCATTCAATTTTACTGAATACTCACCTGAATCTTTGATATTAACAAGTTCATTAGCATTTTCTTCACTAATTCCATAGCTTTCTGATAATTCTGAAATTATCTTTGTATATACTTCATTCATATCAGTACTTACGCCATATTCATCTGCATCAGTTTTAAAACGATTATACTTATCAACGCCCTTAAGCAGTGCATCTAAAGCCTCAGCTTCCATTCCGATTTTCACACAATTATGGTATGAATCCAGTTCTCTTTCAACATACATAATAGTCTTTATCTGGTTATATAGACCAATATCCTTCTTTTTAAGCGAAAGACCATTGATATGGTAATAAGCCTCTGTGTATTTTTTATCAATAAGTAAATCTGTAGCATCATCAATATGACTGCTGTACCATAAAGATTTACCACCAAACACTGAACATATTACAATACCAGTTACGATTGAAACCATTAAAATCACTGACCTTATAGAAAATTTAATCTTTTCTTCCGGATGCAGCTCTTTTTCACGCTGTTTTTCTTTTTTCTTTTCTTCTTTTAAACGTTTCTTTTCTGCATTCTTTTCTTCTTTTATACGCTTTTTTTCTGCCTTTTTCTCAGCCTTTTCCTGTTTTTTTGCTTCTTTTAGGGCTTTCTTTTCAGCAGCTATTTCCTCAGGTGACTTTTCATCTTCAGATTTGCTTCTGTCTTCCAAATCTCCGAGATTTCCAAAATCTTCAAATCCTTCCAGTCCTTCGAGTGCAGAAAAATCCATATAACTCTCTTCGTTTTCTTCTACGGATTTTAATACTTCCTTATTCTCGTCTGATACAAGCTCTCTATCCTCTTCTTCATCATTATTTTTTCCAAATAATTTCTTTTTCTTTTTCTTCTTCTTGTTTTTCTTATCGTCCAGTTCAGATTTATCAGGTATATCATCAAGCTCAGATATATCAGGTATATCCTCCAGAGAATCTTCAAAACTTTCACTTTGCCCTACATCATCACTAGTATCATTAGAAGAATTATCATTATCGGCTGCTTCAAGCATTTTCAATAAATCCTCAAAGCCACCTTCATCATCTGAATTATGACTATTCAATAACTCTTCACTTAATCTGTGTATTTCATCAAGCTCCTCTGATCCTGAAGATTCAGCGAAACCTGATTGTGAATTCTCTGAAGGTTCCATAAAATCAGAGATTGAATCTCCTGAAGGCTCCGTAAAATCGGAGGTTGAATCTCCTGAAGGCTCCGTAAAATCGGATACTAAATCTTCTAAATCCTCTAAGCTGTCAGAAGCTTCCGGTTCTGAAGCACTGTCTGCTACTTCCTCCTCAGTACCGATATCCATATTTTCAATATCTTTTAATAAATCATCAAGATTATCTTCTGAATCATCATCTTTATTTAATAATTCGTCAGGAATACTAGTCAGCAAATCATTTAATTCAGCATCTAATTCTTCCGAATTGTAGGTTTGCTCATCATTTTCCTGTTCTGTATCATCCTCTGTTATCAACGGCTCACTGGCCGCATTTAACAGGCTGTCAAGATAATCTTCTCCCATTATGTCATTTTCCAAATCAGCCATATCAAACCTCCATCATCTTCGTATAAAAAGTGCTTGCTTATGCAAGCACTTTTTTAAGACTTATTCTTTAATAAAAGTCCGTCTATAGTCGATACTAAATTTCCTATCTCAGGTTTGGATAACTGTGCATCCACTCCAAGTGCTTCCCCTTTTCTTCTCATTTCATCATTAACCAGTGATGAGAAGATAACTATAGGAATACTCTTAATCGTTTCATCAGTTTTACATAGTTTTATCAATCTGTGACCGTCCATAATAGGCATCTCAATATCAGTAATAATACATCTGACTTTGTTCAGTACGGATCCCTCATCTCTATACTGACACAAAATCTGCCATGCTTCCTGTCCGTTAGCACATGCTGTAACATTTGTATAACCTGCTTTATGTAATGAATCAAGAATCAATTTACTAAGGAGTGGTGAATCTTCCGCCATAATGATAGGTGAATCATTTCTATCACGCTCTCCCAGACTCTCTATCTCAGACACCTTCAATCCTGTCTCTGGACTTATATCTGAAACAATTTTTTCAAAATCAAGAATAATAATCAGCTTCTTATCAATCTTAATAATACCGGTTGCAACTCCCGAATCCGGTCCATTAATCGTCTCATCAGGTTTAATAATATCCGCCCATGAAACTCTATGGATTCCCAATACACTGTCTACGTGGAATGCTATACTTAATTTGTTAAAATTAGTAATAATAAGCATGTCCTCGCCCTCTTCAGCTAATGGCTTAAGTTTCAGCTCCTTGGCTAAATCTATAACCGTAATCATCGTATCTCTCGGCATAAATATACCTTCTATACTCGGATGTGAATTAGGTACCGGTGTCGCCTTCTGGTATGAAGTAATCTCACGAATCTTCGCTACGTTTATGCCGTAAAGATTTCCTCCCACAGTAAATTCGAGCACCTCTAACTCGTTCGTTCCATTTTCCAATAAAATATTTGTATCCATGCAAAATACCTCCTACGCTTTTGTAAACCCCTGTTTATCTTTTTCATCTTCTCTGCAAATCAACAAAATGATTTTTATCTTCCGTTAACTTAATAGTTTAATTATATCATAAAAATAATATTATTTCAAATTAAATGTTGCTTTTCTATCATTTTCTGATACTTCCAGAATAAGTTCTGAAACATCACCTTCACCTAATGAATTAATCTCATAAACCAAAACAACTTCCGTACTCTGTCCCGGCTCCATCGTTCCTGTGTATGTATTCAACGCATTCATCAATAAAGTTATAAGTGCTGTATAATGACTGCCATTAACACCTGATTTGATAGATGTATCAAAGGACATCATCGGTATATCAAGAGTTCCCCCGCTTATATTGCTCATTTGAAACTTTTCTACCAGAAAACTGTGCCCCTCTCCAGCTACCAGATTTGCAGGACTGCCCGAACCGTCAGAATAAGTATCTACAATACTGTAACCTGTGTACTGAATATCGACACCCTCAATGCCAAACGCTTCGGCCAGGGATAACGAGTGTTCCCCCTGTCCCTGTGTCGTAATCTCTTCTGTCACATTTTCTCCTGATACATTACTATCAGTGGTTACTTCTCCTTTGTCATTCTCTTTGCTGCTTTCTTTTTCAGTTTCTTTTTCTTTTACTTTTTCAAGTTTACCGTCATAATTTGCATCATATCTAAGTACAAGCTGTGCACAATACTCAGCCACTAAATCCTGTTGTTCGTTATCAAGCTGCACCGCTTTACTACATCCCGTCAAACCGGCAGATACAAGACATATCGAAACCGCAAACAATGAAAACCTCTTAAGCTTCCTTAATACAGGTCTATTTTTCATATGTTGTCTCCTCCGAACTAAAACTACCTTTATTTTATCATTTTTGACGATGTTATTCAACTAAAAATTATGCATCAAGCTCAAACCAGAACTCCACACCGTTTTCAGTATTGTATACGCCGCATTCATGATTATGTGCATCAATAATTGCTTTTACGATTGACAGTCCTATTCCGTTTCCACCGTACTCCCTTGTTCGTGCTTTATCAACTTTGTAGAATTTTACCCAGATTTGATTTATATCTTTTTCAGGTATATTTTCACCAGTATTGTGAACAGCAACTCTTACCGTATCGTTGTTTTTTGTTACAGTTATTGTTATGATATTACCATTGCTCAGGTGGTTCAAAGCATTTGTAAGATAATTCGTTATTACTTCTTCAATCTGAAATTCATCCGCCCAGACATCAACATCACTCTTTCCATGAATCTCAATCTGTGCTTCTTTTTGTTCAATCATAAGTCCACACTTATTTACTACACCATTAATTACTTCCATGATGTTAAATCTTTCCATATACACCGAATTATTACAAAACTCAAGTTGTGTAAGTGTAAGCAGCTTTTTTACCATCTGATTCATTTTAGATGCTTCATCCATTATAACTTCACAATAAAAATTTCTGCTCTCTTCATCATCATTAATGTTTTCCTGTAAACCTTCAGCATATCCCTGAATCAGTGCAATCGGGGTTTTAAGCTCATGCGAAACGTTGGAAATAAAATCTTTTCTCATTTCATCGATTTCATTTTTTTCCTTCAAATCATTCTTAAGCTCATTATTTGCCTTTTTTAATTCGGTAATTGTTGATTCCAGTTTATTCGAGAGCTGGTTCATACTTTTACCCAGAATACTAATCTCATCACGGCTATTTCCCTCATAATGTACATTAAAATCCAATTCGGACATTTTTTCAGATATCTTTGTCAGCTCTATAAGCGGTCTTGAAAAACGTCTTGCAATAATATCACCCACAGCAATACTTATTACAAGTATAACAACAGAAATCGCAAGTAGAAATTCGCCGAATATCCTGACACTTTCCTGAATATTTTCAACAGCCATTCTCATAATAAAAATATTGCCATTATTAAAAATACCCCACATTTCCAGATATTCACTTTTATTGCCGTTTCCCTCTGACAATATGGAGTATTTTTGGAGAACATACTTAGAATTTTTTTCCAGTATTTCCAGATTTTCATTATCCGGACTCTTTCCGGAATCATTTCCATATTGATTAAACACGGACATCTCAAGTCTGTGCTGCATCATCTGTGAATTACCATAGTCATACAGGACATAACCTGTCTCATCTGTAATAAGAAGTGTAATACCGGTATTGGCGCATAATTCCGTAAATGATTCGATATCTGTATCATCAAACTCATCATTTTCTTTAAGAATACCGTCAATACTGTTGTATGCGGAAATGATTGATTTTACTTTTGTATTCATATAATACTTTTCCAGTAAAAAAGTATTGGCAAACATATACATCAAAAACATACCGGATGAAATGCCTATCATAATAAAAACCAATTTTTTTCTAATGGAAAATTTTATACTGTCATTCTTATTCTTCTTCATCAGTAAATTTATACCCCATTCCCCAAATAGTTTTTATATAATTTGCACCGGCTCCGAGTTTACTCCTCAGTTTCTTAACGTGAGTATCAATAGTTCTTGCATCTCCAAAATAATCGTAATTCCAGACACTGTTAAGAATTTTTTCTCTTGAAAGTGCAATTCCTTTATTTTCTAAAAAGTATTGTAAAAGCTCAAATTCTTTATAACTCAAGTCTACAGTTTTACCTTCCACTTTTACAATATGTGCCGCTTTATCTATCTCAATCACACCTGACTTAATCACATCACTTGCCCCGACTTTGTTTGCTCTCCTTAAGATAGCATCTATACGTGCAACAAGAATCTTTGGACTGAATGGTTTAGAAACATACTCATCCACACCTAATTCAAATCCAAGCAGTTCATCATGTTCCTCACTCTTGGCTGTAAGCATTATAATCGGTACTTTTGATATCTTCCTTATCTCACGCAATGTTTCCCAGCCATCCATTTTAGGCATCATCACATCCAGAATAACCAATGAAATATCTTTATCTGAATAAAACTTTTCCAATGCTTCTTCTCCATCTGCAGCTTCTGCAACAAGATATTCTTTTTTGACAAGAAAATCCCTCACCAGTTTACGCATTCTTGCTTCATCATCAACAATTAATATCTTAAGATTATTCATAACGATTCCTCCATTCCCACCATATCATTTTTATTCTATAAGTATATTGTATCAGCTAAATTTGTTGAAAATGTGAATATATTACTTGTTTTCATTTAATATTTTTTCACGCTCGTTCAGACTCTCCTCCCATGATGCATAATGATTCTCTAATTCTTCTTTATATCTTTCCATCTGCTTTGTTGGAGAATTTTGCCTGCTGATAATAAACATTATAATAATGATAATAACCAGAATTATATTTATAAAAACTGACGCCTTGTATTTAAATCCATCATCTTCATCTTTTTTTACAGGAACTGATGGTTCGATTTTGGGGATATTAACAGGTGGAATTTCTTCGTTTTTTATCATGGGATTTTTCTTCAATCTGTTTCTTATCATTTTAAGATATTCAAACCCTATAGGAGTCTTAAACATCTCTTTTTCATTGATATCCTTATATATTTCCAAAATATCCTCTGCTTTTTTTCCTTTTAAGGATGTATCTACCTGCTCTAAAGCCTTAACTTCTCTTTTTGCACGGTTTAATACTTCTTCGTCTTTAAAATAGTAACCTGCAATGCTGTTTTCATCATTATTCATCGTAAACACCACCCTGTTTAATATAGTAGTAAATCGAATAATATACACCTTTTTGATTTACTATTTACCATTTTATCAAACGAATATATTTTTTTCAACGAAGAAACATTGTGTAAAAAAAAGAATTGCCTTCATTTACTGAAAGCAATTCTTTTTATAATTTAGAACGATAACATGCTTGAAATATCAACAGCTGAGCTCTTTACATCATCAGGAATTTCAATTGTGTCTACATCAAATGAGTTGTAAGTAATACCGATAGAACATTTTGATACTTTAGCGTATTCATTATCTCCAACGTTTGCATCAAAACCGATGTACTTTATTTCCTTTGTATCTTTTGCGACACAGATTTCTAAATCACATGTAGAATCACCTAAATCAATATCTTCTCCGGCAACATCTGATAATGAATCCATTCCTTCTTTGATTGTATCGCTATTTACTGTTGCTGTTACTGAATAACACTTAACACCTGCTACTTCTTTTTCTTTTACAGCTGTATCATCAAAATACTTTTTAATGTTTTCTTCTGTAAATAAATCATCAAATTTTTCCTTTGATGCAGCATCTGAGTATTCTTCAACATCAACACCGCTCTGCTCCATCATAGAAGAATCAAGTGGCATCTTCATCCATCCGCCGGCCTGTTCTCCACCAAAGTATACAGTATATTCATCACTTGAACCATCTACATATGCTTCTCCTTTGATGTCCTGAGATTCTTCTCCATATTGTACAGATGCATCAGCCTTAGCATATGCAGACTTATTGTCTGAACTGCCCTTAAGGTCGATAGTTCCTTTTACAGCAAATGAATCAGATTCAACCTCAGCAGCAATATCTAAATCAATTGTTGTATCAGCACCTTTTTGTTCTGATACATCAGCTACATCGGACAATACCTCATAAGCTGATACTTCCTGTTTCTGTTCTTTTGTAGCTGTATCTTTTTCCTTACCTGCACATGCAGTAAAAGAGAAAGCCATTGTAGCTACTAAAACCATACTTGTAATTTTCTTAATCATATTGTTGACTCCTTTTTTTATATTCATTCGACACTTTATCATATTTATAGGGTTTTGTCAAATATCATTATATGCCATTTCTGCAATTTTATGTAAATCGTCTATGGTTTCATTTACCATTGGCAAAACATGATATGTTCTCAGCACTTCATTTAATTTTTGAGACATTTCAGATAATGAAGAAAAATCTATATCTTTTGACTTTGTCTGATATTCCTCAAATAATGATTCCGGAGTTTCAAAATTATTATTAAGCGGGTTGCCCGAATCTTTATAAATATAAGAAATGGCGGCAGTCATTTCAGTATTTGCAATTAAAATATCCGGAATCTCTGTCTGTGCCTTTCTTTTTACAGCCCACAATGTTAATTCATGAATCATTATTCCACCTCTTCCTAAATATATTTTTAACCTAGCTTATTTTTAATAATATATATATATCCAGAGAACCGAAGGGGCAATATTCCAGCTACCGGAATACATATGAAGGGAGCTGGTGCCAATGATTACATTTAGTGATTTACTTACGTTTGTAATTATGCTTTACGCAGTCATAACGGTTGTTATAAACATTAAAAGCAAAAACAGCACCCTCGGTCTGGTAAACTACGGCGCTATTTAGCAAATACTTTACCCGCGGCCAGACTTTATCTAGTAGAGTGAATAATAAGTAACTGACACATTACACAGCGAAATCCGTAGTGGCGGCTTCTCATACGTATGATTTTCTGATAATTTCAAAATGATACGTAGAATTCTGATGTTTACTACGTATCTTTTTATAAAAACTTCAAAATGATAGGTAGGATTCTGCTATTTACTACGTATCTTTTTATAAAAACTTCAAAATGATACGTAGGATTCTGATGTTTACTACGTATCTTTTTATAAAAACTTCAAAATGATACGTAGGATTCTGATGTTTACTACGTATCTTTTTATAAAAACTTCAAAATGATACGTAGAATTCTGATGTTTACTACGTATCTTTTTATAAAAACTTCAAAATGATAGGTAGGATTCTACTTTTTACTACGTATCATTTTATAAAAACTCCAAAGTGATACGTAGGATTTCGTCATTTACTACGTATGATATTCTAAAAACCCGAAAATTATATATAACATAAATTAGCACTACGTATCTATCATAGAAGAATTAAAAATTGCACGTAAAAACCACTGTCGCAGATATAAGAATACCCATAATCAATCAAGCATATCAGTTATTTATTATTCGCTCTACTAGCTTTCGGTTCTCTAGTTAAGTATAATATAATATTGGCTATCGATTTTGTCAACACTGGTGTCATTTGTAGATGTAGCTAATATTCATTAAAAACTATTAATGAAGACTAAAAACGTATGTATGTTTTTGCATTTTCAACTTTTCTTTCATAAACGCAATATTAAAGCAGGCGATGCTTAGATGAGACTCTTCCTTAACAATAAATTGAGGTACACACTATGTATAATAAATTATTTTATCCAGCAATATTTCATGAGGCAGAAGAAGGCGGATTTTGGATTTCATTTCCGGATTTTCCGGAATGTCTAACAGAAGGTGATAACACAGAACAGGCATATAAAATGGCTATTGAAGCTCTCGGACTTACTATAACAGATAAAATTCATAATAAAGAGGAAATCCCGACACCATCTAAGCTTGAAAGTATACCGCTTGAAAATGATTGTTATATGGCTATTATTGAATTTGATATGCTTGATTACAACAGAAAGCATAATTCTAAAGCGGTCAAAAAAACAATATCCATTCCCGGATGGTTATAGGAGGAATATATTATGTTAGACAAATATTCCCGTATTGTTTGACCACAATTTTGACCACAATTTTTTTGGTCTGTAACGATTTTGAACGGTCTGAAACGGTCTGAAATGATATTAAAATGCTTTTTTTATAAAATAAATGCCTTAAAATACTGTATTTTCAGCATTTTAAGGCTATGGAGCTGAGGGGAATCGAACCCCTGTCCGAAATTCCATTCATTATGGCATCTCCCATTACAGTCAATGATTCAGATTTCCCTCATATACAGATTCATTGACAAAACTGTACAATCAGTAGCTTCATAATTCTTTCAACATCTCAAAGCTTTGATGAAGAAGTGCCCTGCAAGGTCGATGCCAGACTCTTAAGCAGCAGGTGACTTAAGGCTGACAGCTGCAACTAGGCAGCGTAAGCTAAATTTTCGTTAGCGTTTATATTTATTTTCTAAGTTTTAGCGTGGTCCTAGTCCACGAATGGCTTCCATAATTTCAAAAACCCCGTCGAAACCAGTACAACCCCGAAAAGTATAACTGATTGTTAATACATCATAAATGATTTATTATTTGTTGTCAAGAATAATTTTGCCTTTTTTTATATTTGTATCTATAAATTTTTCTTTGCAATATTCCCACAACGTTTCCGAACCACAATGTGTTTTCTCGTTGCGCTTCATTATCTGACTTAGCTTCACATTGTGTTCCTCCCATGCCTTCCCATTTGTAGCGTCATTTAGCATCATTGGCTGTATATTATCCATTGTTCGCGCAAATTTTGCTTCATTTGTTTTTTGTTCTTCAAATTCTTCCCATAACTCTCTGAAATACACCGCTAAATCATCCGGTAATATTCCAAATAACCGCTTAGCAGCCCTTTCTTCACGCTCTCTTTGTGTAGTCTTCGCTTCCTCATCATATGCATAAGTATCCCCCGCATCGATTTCTACAACATCATGTATCAATATCATAGAAATCGTGCGTAAGACATCAATTTCTTCATTTGAATATTGATTTAAAAGCAAAGTCATAACAGCCATATGCCATGCATGCTCAGCATCATTTTCCTTTCTTTTGCCATCTGTTAAATATGTCTGTCTTGTAATCATTTTTTCCTTGTCTAATTCACGACAAAAATCAAATATCTTGTTAAGATTTTCCAAATCTTTCATATCCTACACCATCCGGACTATAAATTTCTTATCTTAAAATCTCGTTCAGCTTCACGCTTTTGATCTTTCTTGATAATATCCTGTCGTTTATCATATAGCTTCTTTCCCTTAGCAAGTCCGATTTCGACTTTTACAAGACTTCCTTTAAAATATACCTGCAAAGGCACAATAGTATAGCCTTTTTCAGCCATTTTACCAGAAAGTTTATTAATTTCATATTTGTGAAGCAGTAGTTTCTTCACTCTCAAAGGATCTTTATTAAATATATTGCCCTTCTCATACGGACTGATATGCATATTATATATCAGCACTTCACCGTTCTCGATACGTACGAATGATTCTTTTACACTGCACTTTCCCATCCTCAGGGATTTTACCTCTGTACCATGGAGGCTTACTCCTGCTTCATATTTTTCAATAATAAAATAATCATGATAGGCTTTTTTATTATTCGCTATCAGCTTCGTTGTTTGATTCGCCATCACTTGAATTCCTTTCTTCTTCCTCAACAAGCTCAAAATCAATCTGTCTTAATAGCTTGTCTGTTTTTACCACTACTATCTTTACTTTTTCGCCTAGTTTGAATTTTTTCTTGGTTGCCTCTCCAACAAGTTCGTATTTTTCTTCGTCATAATAGTAATAATCATCGCTAATTGACGTGATTCTTACCATACCTTCGATTGTATTCGGCAATTCCACGTACATTCCCCAATTGGTAATGCCCGATATCACACCTTCAAAAGTCTCGCCAATATGTTCTGACATGTATTCCGTCATTTTCAGTTTATCAGCATCTCTCTCAGCTTCATCCGCTCTTCTTTCATTTGCACTACACATCTGTGCAACTCCGGCAAGTATAGAATCGTAGTGTTTTACACGTTTTTCGCTGATTCCACCGTGGATATTCTCTTTAATAATACGGTGAATCTGCAAATCTGGATATCTCCTGATAGGTGAAGTAAAATGGCAATAATACTTTGTGGCAAGTCCAAAATGTCCTGTACATGCTGTTGTATATTTTGCCTGTTTCATCGAACGCAAAGTAAGTCTGCTGATTAACGCTTCTTCAGGACTTCCTTTTATTTTCCCTAACAATTTTTGCAATTCTTTTGGATGAATTTCTTCCTGTGTTGTTTTAATACCATAACCAAAATTAGAGATAAACATGCCAAGCTTTATCATCTTTTCACTATCTGGATTTTCATGTGTTCTGAACACAAAAGGTAACTCCTGCCAAAAATAATCTTCCGCAATAGTTTCATTTGCAATCAGCATGAAATCTTCAATTATTTTTGTTGCCGTATTTCTCTCATAAGGCTTCACTTCAATAGGTTTTCCTTTTTCATCAAGTATAATCTTGCTTTCAAGAAAATCAAAATCAATTGAGCCACGTTTCATTCGTTTCTCTCTAAGTATTCCTGCAAGCTCTTCCATTCGTTCAAACATAGGAACAAGTTCCTTGTACTCGTTAATCTCTGCTTCATCTTTTTCTTCAAGTATCTTCTTAACACTTGTATAACTCATTCTCCTGTCCACACAAATGACAGTTTCCGCAATCTTGTGTCCAATTACCTTTCCTGAAAAATCAATTTCCATTATACAACTAAGTGCAAGTCTGTCAACCTTTTGATTCAATGAACAAATCCCATTTGACAGCTGGTGCGGTAGCATCGGAATTACCCTGTCTACAAGATATACGCTGGTACCTCTTTTTAATGCTTCCTTATCGAGAGGACTTCCTTCTTTTACGTAATTTGTAACATCTGCTATATGAACCCCAAGAATAAACCTGTCCTTTTCTTTTGTCAATGAAATAGCATCATCTAAATCTTTTGCATCTTCTCCGTCAATTGTAACAGTCTGAACATCTCTAAGATCAAGTCTTCCGGCAATATTTTTACCATCAACATGATCTGGTATCTTGTTTAACTGTTTTTGTACATCTTCCGGAAACTCCATAGGTATATTCATGCCCTTTACAATAGATACAATATCTGTTCCCGGATCATCCGTATGACCTATAATCTCTTTCACAATACCTTCAGGCTTTTTATCCTTTGAACCATAGTCATATATCGATACCACAACCTTATGCCCGTTGACTGCTCCTTTTGATTTTTCAAGCGGAATAAAAATATCTCTTGAAAATTTTATGTTGTCCGGAACCACGAAACCAAAATTTTTTGATTTTTGGTATGTTCCTACAATTTCTTTTGTATTGTGTTCTAATACTTTTATAATTTCACCCTCACGCCTCCGACCGGTTCTGGAACTTCTTAGAATAACCTGCACTTTATCACCATGCATAGCTGAATTTGTGCAGCTTTCCGGAATAAAAATATCTTCATCCTCACCATCAATCAGCACAAATCCGAATCCTTTTGCATTTCCTTCATAATCTCCGATTAGAATGTTTCCACTAGGTTTTCCGTATTTTCCTTTTTTTGAAACACTTATTTTACCTTCTGATAGAAGTTCATTTAACACTTCTTCCAACTCATGCCTTTCAGTCTTGGGAATATTAAGGATGATTGCCATCTCCTTTATTTTCATCGGAACGTAATTAGGTGACTCAATAATGTCCATAATTATTCTTTTTCTTTCGTTAATTATTTTTTCATCCATAAAAATCTCTCCCTTCTTTAATGAATTGTTGATTGTACGGCATCTATAATATTTTTTTCATATATTTTAATTATAAACTTTTTATTTGCATTTTTAAATGTATTTTTTCCATAAAATGCTAATCTGCTCAAATATTTTACTATGATATAATTCAATTCAACACTTTTGGGTTATTTTCAGTCTGTATGATAAAAAAACTACCGCCCATCGGACGGTAGTGAATTAATACTATTTTAAAAGGCTGCAATTAAGTACAACCGCCAATACTAAAAATAATACTGCAAGAATCTTTGTTCCTTTTTCAAGAGCGCCCTCCATAGAACGTCCTTTATTCCTTCCCCAGTATGTATCAGCTGCACCACTTATCGAACCTGAAAGTCCTGCTGATTTACTCTCCTGCATCAATACGATAACAGTTAATATCAAACCTACTACAAGGAATACTATCGTCAATAATGTTTTTAACACAATAACACCTCCTAATCAAATTAAAAATCAAAATTCAACAAGTTTAATTGTATCATATAACAAATTACATATCAAGCAATTTTTTTATCTTCTAATAGTTTATATAAGAATGTATTAAATTACGTAAATAGATATTATTCAATTTATTATTCAGTTTTTCCTGTGTAAGTAACCTCATCACCATAAATGGTAGTCCAGTCATTCTTCATAGAAATCGCCGTCCACCCATTTTCCTCACAACTTTTACGCATCTTTTCAGCCTTCTCGACATTACCGTTCTCTCTATCCGTATCATCACAACACAACATGAACGCAGCGCTCTTATATTGATTTTTACCGATTACATAATTGGCCATGGAAGCATCTCCGGAACTGTTACCAAAAGACAGAACCGGCTGTTCACCTATTTCCTGCTCAATAACGGTAACTTTATTCGTTTTTAAATTCTTAATTAGGAAATCACCGCCGGTAACCAGCGTATCTTCCTTAGTGAATGTATAATCTAATCCGTCGGCATCACCCTGACCGGAAGCAATCATAGATTCATCAGAACCAATCATCTGACTAAGTGGAATATTAACAATTCCCTCTGCCAGACCTCTTGTAATCAGTCGGTCAGTACCACTGACAATATAAACTCTGAAATCATTCTCCTGTAAATAGTCTATCAACTGCAACATCGGTTTATAAAAAGCCTGAGCATTCGTCATATTTGTATAATGTTCCATCGGCTGATCTCTGTAGTCCTTTACATAATCATCAAATTCTTCTATCGTCATACCCTTAAACGCTGTTGCTACCGCTTTTCCATGCATTACATCCAATCCCTCAGGGTATTCACCGGTTTCAAAATATTCTTTAATTATCTCTGCCGTAGCCTTTTCCTCTTCACTTGCCTTATCCTTATAATCCGTATCTTCTACCACACGATGGTAAAGAAGTTTATGGTCAAAGTATCCCGGATCCGTCTCGCAACATAAAGTACCATCCATATCAAATACAGCAATACGATTTTCAACCGGGATAAAATCCTCTGAATCTTTATCTGTTATTGCTTTCATGTATGTAACCAATTCTTCTTTAAGAGGAGCTTCATCTGTCCACAGAGAAAGTAAATCTTCCTGTGTTTCAGAAGCATTTGTTTCTACTTTTTTTATGGCATCGTCTACATTTTTTGCAAGCTCCATACTTTGGAAATCAGATTCTTCAGGCAAAAACAAATCTAAACTTTTGGTAATGTCCAACTGTGCTTTTGCATTTTTTACCGAAATATCCATCATGTGACCGCCTTTTGTCCTATCATCTGAAATAAAATGAAAGTGCCAACCGGCAGCGTTCAATCCAGCCATATAATCCGGACAGTAAAGACCAACAATTGTACCAGTGATATTCTCATAATTAAATTCTCTCTGATCTGTTTCCAATGCTTTATCGAGAGACTTATATGGTTTCTCCTGCTTTAATTCACTGCGTACAAACATTTTTTCAAATGTCCCATCAATTTTAACCAGATAGAACATATTCCTTCCATTATCTTCTACTGTCTTATCCAATGTTGATTTCAAAGATTCAATATCATTAATATCAGACAGATTAACGGAAATATCACTATCAAAGAAAGATACATTTGAAAAAGGTACAGTTTCGTCATCATCTGCCTCCTGTACTGTTCCATCACCCAAAGCCTGATAGACCTTACCGTCTATCACTATCATCTCTCCGTTGACGCCTTCAAACGTTCCTATACCTGTATCACCATGCTGCTTCAAATCACTGACCTTAATGATTCCGTCATAATATCCCTGCGTCAGTGACTGTAGTAAGGCAACCTGATAAATCGACTCTGTGTCAGTCTTTGTGGCAATTTCATTTTTTTGTGAATTTTGAGTGTTTGCATCCTGCTTCTGTGCACATCCTGAACTGGTTATTACCATTGCTGCCAATAACAGAATTGCTGTTTTCTTCTTCAATTTCTTTTCCTCCATTTAGAACTATTCTATTTCTTTATTGTAGCTATACCCCAAAATCAAAATTCACATAGCATTTTACATATCAAGCAATTTTTTTAATTTGGGATTCAAATGCAATTCTTCCATCAGACGGAAAACGTCTCCGTTACTCTGTTTATTATCTAACGAAATATGTTTTCTTACAGCCCTTATCAATATATTCTTTGGTGTATGCTCCATGTCTATAAATTCCAGTATCTGAGTATCATATCCGCACTTTTCGAGCAGCTCTGCCCTTATACCGTCTGTAATAAGTGCTGACATTCTCTCTTTTAAGATGCCATATTTTAAAACCGGCTGTAATAAATCATTTTGAATCTGACGATTAACTTCATGCTGGCAACAAGGCACTGACAGAATTACTCTGGCATTCCATTGTATTGCCTTTGCCAAGGCATAGTCTGTAGCCACATCACATGCATGAAGTGTAACCACCATATCTACACTGTCACAACCTGTATAATCCGCTATATCACCATTCTCAAACTTCAAGTTATCATATGAAAGTTTGCATGCAAGCTTGTTACATTTTACAATTAAATCTTCTTTCAAGTCAAGTCTTGTTATATTGACATCAAGTCCTTTAAGTTCTCTCAGAAAGTAATACATTGCAAATGTAAGATATGAACTTCCGCATCCGAAATCTATAATGCTGATCTGTCTTTTTGAAGGAAGTTTATCCACTATATCATTAATATACTCTAAGAATCTGTTTATTTGTCTGAATTTATCATATTTTGCCTTTATGATATATCCATCCTGATTCATCACTCCGAGTTCAATCAGAAAATCTACCGGTTCTCCGTCAGGTATTAAATAGTTCTTAGTCTTATTGTGAGACAAATCAACATTTTTACAATTTGTCTGTAACTTTGTTTTAATCGTTACTTTGCCTTTTTTGCTGATAAGAATGTTGATGTTTTTTTCCGTGTGGTGTACCTCGCATTGCTTAAATTCTTTTTCCAACGTTTCTTTCATATACTGAACTGTGTCTTCGTAAGAAAGATTTTTATGAATGACTTTATTAGCAACATACTCGGTAATCTGGACATATCTTTTCCCTTTTAATTCAATGTTTCGTAATAAAACCTTGCTTTTTTTATTATTCTTATCACTCCTGTTACTGATTACTGCATCTATAAAATCGTCGCCTATTATCTCTTTTAAAAGACTATTCAACTCTTCCACGTCGCTTCAATTCCCTCCGGTATAAAATCTCTGCAATTATTAATCTCTGTCCAATAGCATATTGTAGAAATCAAGGTACTTAGTATCCTGTTCTTTGATGGCTGCAATTGCAGTTCTTGGATGCTGGTCTGTAAGACCTGTAAGCAAATATGGTATATCATATCCCCATACAGCATTCTTTCTCATGTCTACCATGTATTTTTCCATAAATTTGAGAATAGGATCTAATTTATAATCAGGATTTTTAAGGAATCCTACAATCGCCTCGAGTGCACAGTTTCCTGCTCCACGTCCCATTCCACATACTGTAGCATCAAGGTAACTGACTCCGATAGACAATGACTCTATAGTATTTGCAAATGCACACTGCTGATTGTTATGTGCATGAATACCTATCTTCTTATCTGTATTTTCTACAGCACCTAAATATAAATCACTGATTCTTCTAATCTGTTCAGGATAAAGTGAACCATAGCTGTCTACTATGTATATACAATTTACAGGAGATTTTGATAACATATCCAATGCCGTCTTAACATCTGCTTCCTGTGCATTTGAGATTGCCATAATGTTACATGTTGTCTCGTATCCCTTTTTGTGTGCATCTTCAATCATTGCTATAGCCTGTGGCATTGTGTTAATATATGTCGCAACTCTTATCATGTCAAACGGACTATCTGATCTCTCATGTATATCCTCTTTGTAGTTACATCTTCCGACATCTGCCATCAATGATAATTTAAGCTTTGTATCGTTATCACCTACGATTGCACGTACATCATCATCATTACAGAACTTCCATTTTCCAAATTTATTTACATCAAACTGCTCTTTATCTGCTTTATATCCAAATTCCATATAATCTATTCCGGCTTTTACATTCATCTCATATAAAGCCTTTACAAATTCATCTGAAAAATAAAAATCATTTACAAGACCACCATCTCTGATAGTAGCATCTAAAACTCTTACATCTTCTCTTACTGTTAATAAATCACCTTTGCGTTCCATACTTTTCAATTCCTTTCGTTTTTTCATTTCTTTGTCCCTTTAAACCACTAAAGTGTAACACATATTTACGCACTTTGCAAGCACTATTATTATTTTTTTATATTAAAAAGGAGCTTCACACGATTTTCTGGTGCGAAAGCCCCCATTTCACATCGGTTATTTATTACCGATTATTTTATTATTAATGATTTTCCTGTCATTTCTTCAGGCTGTTCTAATTCCATCAATTCAAGAAGAGTTGGTGCAATATCGCATAATGCTCCGCCTTCTCTTAATTTTATTGATTCATCAGCATTTACAAGAATAAACGGAACAGGATTTGTTGTATGTGCCGTATGTGGCTCACCTGTTTCATAATCAATCATCTTTTCAGCATTACCATGGTCTGCACATATGAAAAGTACGCCATTTGATTTCTTCACAGCGTCAACTGCAGTTCCAACACATGCATCTACTCTCTCAACAGCTTCTACGGCTGCCGGAATAACACCGGTATGTCCTACCATATCAGGGTTTGCAAAATTAATAATAATGACATCATATTCTCCTGAAAGTATGGCTGCATTTAACTTTTCGCTTACTTCAGGTGCACTCATTTCCGGCTGTAAATCATATGTTGCCACTGACGGAGATTTAACAAGGATTCTTTCTTCTCCTTCATTTGGCTCTTCAACACCGCCGTTAAAGAAAAATGTTACATGTGCATATTTTTCTGTTTCTGCCAGACGTAACTGTTTTAAACCATTTTTCGCAAGATACTCACCCAATGTATTTTCAAGAGACTGTTTTTCAAATGCAATTATCTTATTTGGTATTGACTCATCATAATCCTTGAAGCATACATACGTCAAAGGAATCAAACCTGTTTTTCTTTCAAATCCAGTGAAGGCATCATCACAAAACGCTCTTGTGATTTCTCTTGCTCTGTCAGGTCTGAAATTAAAGAATATTACAGAATCATTTTCCTTTACGGTTGCAACCGGCTTTCCGCCCTCTTCTACAACTGTAGGCAGTACAAATTCATCTGTTACATCATTTGCATATGAATCCTCTACAGCCTTTACAGGATCCTCAGCCTTAACTCCTTCGCCATAAACCATTGCAGCATATGCCTTTTCAACTCTGTCCCAGTTATTATCTCTGTCCATCGCATAGTAGCGGCCGGAAATCGTAGCAACTTTACCGACACCAATTTCATTCATCTTATTTACTAAATCTGCCACAAAATCTTTTCCTGATGCAGGAGGTGTATCTCTTCCGTCAAGAAATGGGTGTACGTATACGTTTTCCAATCCTTCTTTTTTACACATTTCTAATAAACCATATAAATGTGTGTTGTGGCTGTGAACACCACCGTCAGACAATAAGCCCCATAAATGCAAATCAGAATTATTCTTTTTACAATTTTCTATTGCCTTTAATAACACTTTATTTTCAAAAAAATTACCATCTTCGATTGCCTTAGTAATCAAAGTTAAATCCTGATAAATAATTCTTCCGGCACCAATATTCATATGCCCAACTTCTGAATTACCCATCTGACCGTCAGGCAGACCTACTGCCAATCCTGACGCATTTCCCTTTACAAAAGGGCATGTCTTCATCAATTCATCCATAACCGGAGTTTTAGCCATAGCTATGGCATTTCCCTCAGTCTTATCATTTAAACCATATCCATCAAGAACCATTAATACTACAGGTCTTTTACTCATTCTATTTCTCCTTTTTCATTACATGTGATTACGAGAGTACATTGTATGTCATCAGAGCATAATAGTACACCGGATAATAAAACAATACTATGTCTTATTATTCGGTGTACCAAAGTAAACTACTTATAATTTACAATCTTACCAAAATCAGCCTTCAATGAAGCGCCTCCTACAAGACCACCATCAATATCAGGTTTTGCAAATAATTCAGCTGCATTTGCAGCTCCAACAGATCCGCCGTACTGGATACGAATCTCTGCTGCTGTAGCATCATCATATATCTCAGCTATGCAATCACGTATAGCTTTACAAACTTCCTCAGCCTGATCAGAAGTAGCTGTCTTTCCTGTTCCGATTGCCCAGATTGGCTCATAAGCAATTACTGCACTCTTAGCCTGATCAGCAGTTACATTTAAGAATGCAACTTTAATCTGCTGACGAATCCAGTCTATTGTGATACCCTGTTCTCTCTGTGTCAAAGATTCACCACAGCAGATAATAGGTGTAATTCCATGCTCGAATGCTTTTAACACTTTTTTATTAACAGTCTCATCTGTCTCAGCAAAGTACTCTCTTCTCTCAGAGTGACCGATAATAACATATTTTACTCCGACATCTGTAAGCATCGCCGGTGAAATCTCACCAGTATATGCTCCACTTTCTTCAAAGTACATATTCTCAGCACCAACCTGAATGTTAGTACCTTTTGTAGCTTCCATAACAGGAATAATATCGATTGCAGGAACGCAGAATACCACATCTACGTCATCATTTGCAACCAATGGCTTTAATTCGTTTACTAATGCAACTGCTTCACTTGGAGTCTTATTCATTTTCCAGTTGCCCGCTATAATTTTCTTACGCATAGATACAATCTCCTTTAACAATATTATTTATCGTTTGCTGCAGCTACACCCGGAAGTTCCTTACCTTCAAGGAATTCTAATGAAGCTCCGCCACCTGTAGAAATGTGTGTCATCTTATCACCAAATCCAAGGTTATTAACAGCAGCTGCTGAATCACCACCACCGATGATTGTTGTAGCATCCTCTAATTTAGCTAATGCTTCAGCAATTGCAATTGTACCCTGTGCGAAATTAGGCATCTCAAAGCATCCCATAGGTCCGTTCCATACAACAGTCTTTGCGCCTGCGATAGCATCTGCAAATAATTCTCTTGTCTTCGGTCCGATATCAAGTCCTTCCATGTCAGCAGGAATCTCTCCACGTCCAACTTCTTTAAAGTTTGCATCATTTGAGAAATCATCTGCTACTATAGTATCGATAGGAATCAATAACTTAACTCCTTTATCAGCAGCCTTCTTCTCCATCTCAAGTGCATACTGCTTATAATCTTCCTCAAGAAGTGACTTACCAACTTCTTCTCCATGGGCTGCCATAAATGTATACGCCATACCTCCACCGATAATAAGTGTGTCAACCTTGTCCAATAAATTCTCAATTACAGGAATCTTTGAAGAAACCTTTGCACCACCAAGAATAGCTACAAAAGGTCTTACAGGATTATTAACGGCATTTCCTAAGAAATCGATTTCTTTCTGCATTAAATATCCAACTACGGCTGTATCAACAAACTGAGTAACACCAACATTTGAACAGTGAGCTCTGTGAGCTGTACCAAATGCATCATTTACAAATACATCGCAGATAGATGCAAGATCTTTGCTGAACTGCTCTCCGTTCTTTGTCTCTTCTGCTCTGTAACGTGTATTCTCAAGTAAAATAACTTCTCCGTCATTCATAGCCTCAACTGCAGCCTTAGCATTAGCTCCAACAACTTCGTTATCAGCTGCAAACTTTACTTCCTGACCTAATAATTCAGCAAGTCTCTTTGCAACAGGTGCCAAAGATAATTCCGGTTTTGGTTCTCCCTTTGGTTTTCCTAAATGTGAGCAAAGAATTACTTTTCCGCCATCAGCGATTAACTTCTTGATAGTTGGAAGTGCTGCTACAAGACGATTCTCGTCTGTAATATTTAAATTTTCATCTAATGGAACATTGAAATCACAACGAACCAGAACTCTCTGGCCTTTTACATTAATATCATCTACTGATTTTTTATTTAACATGACTGCCTCCTTCTGCTTTCAAAAGCTAAAACAAAACAAGCCCGGCCCAACAAGACCGGACCTGAATTCATAATCATATTCCGATTCGAAATAGTCAGAATCGTTTTCTTCCGAATTATGCTAACTCTGAGAAATATTTGATTGTTCTAACCATCTGACTTGTATAACTGTTCTCGTTATCATACCAAGAAACAACCTGAACCTCATACTGATCATCAGAAACCTGATTTACCATTGTCTGAGTAGCATCAAATAATGAACCATATCTCATTCCTACGATATCGCTTGAAACGATCTCATCTTCATTGTATCCGAATGACTCATTAGCTGCTGCCTTCATAGCTGCGTTGATATCTTCAACAGTAACACCGGCTTTCTTTACAACTGCAGTTAAGATAGTTGTAGAACCTGTAGGTGTAGGAACACGCTGAGCAGAACCGATTAACTTTCCGTTTAACTCTGGGATAACTAAACCGATAGCTTTAGCTGCACCTGTTGAGTTAGGAACGATATTAACAGCTGCTGCTCTTGATCTTCTTAAATCACCTTTTCTCTGTGGTCCGTCAAGAGTCATCTGATCACCTGTGTAAGCATGGATTGTTACCATGATACCTGACTGGATTGGTGCAAATTTGTTCAATGCATCAGCCATAGGTGCTAAACAGTTTGTTGTACAAGAAGCTGCAGAGATAATTGTATCTTCAGCCTTTAATGTCTCATGGTTTGTATTGTAAACAATTGTAGGAAGATCATTTCCAGCAGGAGCTGAAATAACAACCTTTCTTGCACCTGCATTAATATGAGCCTGTGCTTTTTCTTTTGATGTATAGAATCCTGAACACTCTAATACAACATCAACTTTTAATTCACCCCAAGGGCAGTTGTTTGCATCAGGGAATGCATAAATCTTAATCTCTTTACCACATACTGTGATAGAATCTTCACTAGATGTAACCTCGTCAGCATGCTCATACTTACCCTGTGATGAGTCATACTTTAACAAGTGAGCTAACATCTTAGGACTTGTTAAGTCATTGATTGCTACTACTTCATATCCTTCAGCACCAAACATCTGTCTGAATGCAAGACGGCCGATACGACCAAAACCATTAATTGCTACTCTTACTGCCATGATTTTAATTCCTCCTAAAATAAAAATGTAATTTGTAAGATTGTTAAATATTTGACATAGTTAATTGTATCTCTACGCAAACTCAACCTATCACATATTCTACCTAATTATTCCAAAAATATCAAGAACATTTTTACTGAATTTTTCATTTCACAATGTTTTTTTTAGTATAATTTTACCATAACCGCTATATAGCACAAAATATTTGACAGATGACAATACTTAACCTATTATAGATAACATAAAAATATAAGGCATTAGAGGTGATTCTTTGTTTTCAGATTATCATTTACATTGTTATTTTTCAGGCGATTCAGACGAATCTCCGGAGAATATTATACAAACGGCTGTTTCAAAAAAAATGAAACATTTATGTTTTACCGATCATCTTGACCTTGATTATCCATATGATGATTGTTGTTTTGATCTGGATATCGAAAAATACTATGAAGAAATATCCGGTTTGAAGGAAAAATACAGGGATATAATTGATATACGTATCGGTATGGAAACCGGCCTGGAGTCCCATCTGAGCACAAGACTGGATGAAAAAATATCCATGAGGGATTTTGATTTTATCATCGGTTCTTCCCATCTTATAAACCGTGTTGATCCCTACTACCCTTCTTTTTTTGAAGGCCGCACCAATAAAAAAGCGTACACGGAATATTTTGAATCCATTGCAGAATGTCTTAAGACATGCAATAACTTTGACGTATATGGTCATATTGATTACGTGGTTAGATATACTCCTTACAAAAATGATACATTTTACTACCGTGATTTTGCAGATATTATTGATTCAATCCTGTCATCGCTTATACGGTCCGGAAAAGGCATTGAGCTAAATACAGGTGGATACAATGCGGGTCTTGGCTGCCCTAATCCTTGTCCTGATATTATAAGACGTTACAAAGAACTGGGTGGTGAGATTATAACTGTCGGTTCCGATGCTCACACTGCAAAGCGAATCGGTGATTATTTTGAAAATGCAAAACAGGTACTTTTAGAATGTGGATTTAAGTATTATTGTGTATTTAAAAACCGAAAGCCGGAATATATCAAAATCTAAAGAATCCGTCACAGCAATGTGACGGATTCTCATATTCATGAATTTTCTTTAATCTCAATAATCTTTCCAACTACCCTGACAAGGCGGTTTCTTTTGTTTCTAATCGCAGAAGCCCTGATTTTACACCGGACCGGATTTTTATCTGCATCGTTGATACGTACATATGCCTCTTCATATTCTGACATTTCATTTTCCATTTTTTCATAAATGTTTCTGAATTTTTCCGCATCTTCCGAATACACAACGTCATTCTTAATCATATTTTCAATATAATTTTCTTCAACAGGCGGATATCCGAACTTTTCCATCCACTTGTGTGTATGATATGCTGTCTTATCACGTACGTTATATTCAAATACAATACTGTCAGACTGATTTGCAACAATATGGTATCTCTGCTCCTTCATATGCATTCTTGTAACATTAATATAATGCACAATAAACCAGTAAAGAATATACAGAGAAAATGCCACTGTAATTCCCACACTGAGCATCAATGCATAATTTGTAATCTTATCAGTAACATCCTCCAGTGCCCCGGAAGATACAATTGAAACTGCATACCAGTCGGTTGATGGAACTGTTGAATAACATACATAACGCTTATATTTTCCCGTATTCAGTGTCAGAATTCCTGACTCTCCATTTTGTATTTGTTTTTTTAACTTCTGGATTGTTGACTGATTATTACTGAAACTATCCAAAAGTTCAAATAAATTATCATAATTGCCGACAGACTCAGGTCTTGAAACCAGCTTACCGTCGTTTTGAGCAATAAATGTCGTTCCTTTTTTCCCTATAGAGGTATCTCCCATCAATCCCGTAAACATATTTATGTCATAAGCACATTGAAGAACTCCGCTAATCTCATCACCATGTACTACAGGAACCGCCAGAATAATATATTCGCCATCATACTTTTCTGATGAAAGTACTCCGGATATACTTCTCTCACCGCTTAATGCCTCTTCAAAATACCAGTCTTCAAAATCAGCCTGAAAACCCGCGCCCTCAGCCGTCACACCATGTCCGTCCTGCTTAATGGTTCCGCTGAATATCTTTAAATCCTGCTCATCCTGCTTTCCCAGGGCATCAATAACCTCATCACATTGTATGTCATCATATTGTCCTATAAAAGCTGACATTGCCTCCATTTTTATGAATGTATCATTCACTTTGATACTTATATCATCAATGCTTTCATCAATAATTTCCTGCAAAAGTAATGTTGTGTTTTTATTAACTGTCCTTTCAATTTGTGCCTTATACATTTTAAATGAGAAAGATACAATCACTATTATAATTACAAGGAACAATATTTCCATGTTTACTTTTTTTAACATTTGTTTTATTTTTAACTTTAGCTCTCTCATAATTCATCCCTTTTTTACTCTGTTTATGTGTTAATTATATCAAATTGGTTCCTTTTGTCAATTTTCATGAAGACATTTTTCTTATACTCTCCACAGCACTCTTTAACCGGGGCAGCAAATACATTATCTCATCCCGCGTCGTTTCGGATGATAATGTTATTCTCAATGATTCATATGCTTCCTCGTTCTTTTTTCCCATCGCTGTTAATACATGGCTTGGCGTTTTAAGTCCTGCACTGCATGCTGATGCACTCGATGCACAAATACCCATAGTATCCAGAAGTATTACCAATGCTTCACCTTCAACATTTTTAAATGAAAAATTAACATTGCCCGGCAATCTCTGACTTTCGTGTCCGTTTAATGAACATTCAGGTATTTGTTTTCTGATTTCACTGATAATGTAATCTCTCATCATCTTTTCTTTTTTTATATTATTTTCCATATTCTTTCCGGCTATCTGTGCTGCCTTGCCCATACCGACGATTCCCGGAATATTCAGTGTTCCTGCTCTCATTTTGTTTTGTTGCGAACCCCCATGTATCATCGGAGCAAGACTGATTTCCTTATTCACATACAGACATCCGCAGCCTTTAGGTCCATGTAATTTATGTGCACTTGCACTGAGTAAATCGATATTCATTTTTTTTACATCAATAGGAATCTGACCAAATGCCTGCACAGCATCAGTGTGAAAAACAATATCATTTAGTTTTGCAATCTTTCCGATTTTTTCTATAGGTTGTATGGTTCCAACTTCATTATTTGCATACATGATGGAAATCATAATTGTATCTCTTCTTATCGTTTCTACAAGCTGATTTAAATCTATCATTCCATATTTATCAACATCAAGATATGATACTTTAAATCCCTGTTCTGAAAGATATCTGCATGTATTCAATACCGCAGGATGTTCCACTTTGCTTGTAATAATATGTCTTCCCCTGTTTCTTTTCATAAATGCTATTGATTTTAAAGCCCAGTTATCCGATTCGGTTCCTCCTGAAGTAAAATAAATCTCTTCAGGAGAAGCATTTATAAGTCCTGCTATTCTTTCTTTTGATGCCTTGGCTGCAGCCTTCGTCTTGTCTGAAAATTCATATATACCGGATGGATTGCTATACAACACAGAAAAATATGGCAGCATTTCCTTTAAGACATCTGCATATATTTTTGTAGTTGCAGCATTATCGAAATATACCAGCCTATCCATCGTGATTCCTCCCAATACAATTTTTATCAAGAATATAATATATTCTTAAGAATATAATATGATAAAAATATATATTTGGAGCCTTATATGTTCAAAAAAAATCCTCTCATCAAAGGAACCTTAACTCTCATAATCACCGGTCTTCTGACAAGAGTAATAGGATTCTTTTTCAGAATTTTTCTGGTTCAGGGTCTGGGTGCTGACGGTATCGGGATATATCAGCTGGTATTTCCGGTACAGATTTTTTTCTGTTCTTTTTGTTCTATGGGTATTCAGACCGTTATATCTTCCATGGTTGCTTCTGAAAAAAAGCAGGCACGGATTATATTAAAAAATGCATTATTTATATCAATGATTTTGTCGGTATTATCTTCTGCCTTTTTATATGTTTTTTCAGATGAAATATCTCTGTACATTCTTTCAGAGACAAGATGCACTAAAGCTCTTAAGTACATTGCATTTTCAATACCTTTTGCCTCCTTACACACATGCATATGCGGATATTACTACGGCATAAAAAAAGCTGCCGTTCCCGGTGTATCTCAACTGATTGAACAATTGGTACGAGTGCTTGCTACATATCTCATATATCTGGCTGCCACAGATAATTCTATTAATTTTACTCCGGCAAATGCAATTATCGGTGCTGTTATCGGTGAAATTGCTTCCTCTTTGTTTTGTTTGCTTTCGCTGAGTATAAGAAGATTTACTCTTTTTAATATGTTTTACATAAAAAAAATAGCCGTGTCATCCATTCCACTGACGGCGAATCGTATGATGCTTAGTATCTTTCAAAGCGCAGAGGCAATTCTTATACCTCTGATGCTTAAAATTCACGGGCACAGCACGGTAGATTCACTAAGTATTTACGGAGTATTAACCGGTATGGCAATCCCGTTTATAATGTTTCCCGCAACGATTACCAATTCACTTTCGACTCTTTTGCTCCCGGCAGTATCGGAATGTGATTCTAACAATAACAAAAAAAGCATTAAACGTGTAACAGAGAAATCCATCTGTCTCAGCATTTATCTTGGTATTTTTTGTACGGGAATTTTTTTGAAATATGGTCATGAAATAGGCACTTTTATATTTCATAATACTACGTCAGGATATTATCTTTTTATTTTGTCCTGGTTATGTACTTTTATGTATCTGAGTACAACTTTGTCAAGCATTTTAAACGGGTTAAAACACACTACCATGACATTTATTTTTAACATAATCAGTATTGCCATACGTATTTTTTTTACGGTTTTTGTCGTTCCCGTGTACGGAATATCAGCATATATGTCAGGTTTACTTGTCAGTTATGCCATTCTTACGTTGATGGAATATACAAAAGTCGCTTTATATACAAAAGCCCGGATATATATTTTTAAAAACTTAGTATTTCCGGTATTTTCAGTAATATTTGCGTTAAAAGTATCGGCACTTTTGCCGGCATTCTCTTATTATCCAGCGGCACTATTACAGAATTGTATTATAGGTGGTGCTATTTATCTCTTTTTAATTGCTATTTATTGCCAAAAAGCTCTCTGAAAACAGAGAGCTTTTTATATTTAATTATTATATTTTCTGGACTGTTCGTTTATTAAATCAACATCATCAAAGTAATTGATTTTCATATTTTGTTTTACTTCTGCCAAAGTCTTTGCAGCTTCCTCTCTTGCTGTCTCTGTTCCTTTTTTCAGGATTTCATATATGGCAGGAATATCCTTTTCAAGTTCTTTTCTTCTGTTACGGATTGGCTCAAGTTCCTCCTGCATAACATTATTCAGGAATTTCTTCACTTTAACATCACCAAGACCGCCCCTTGAATAATGGTCTTTCATCTCCTGAAGGCAAGAGTAATCCGGACAGTATCTCTCAAAATGTTCATCTTTACAAAAAGCATCAAGATATGTAAATACAGAATTTCCTTCTATCTGTCCCGGGTCACTTACCTGAATGTGATTTGGGTCAGTATACATACTCATGACCTTTTTCTTTACGTCATCTGCGCTATCTGAAAGGTATATACAATTTCCTAATGACTTACTCATCTTAGCCTTGCCGTCTGTACCCGGAAGTCGCATACACGCCTTGTTATCAGGCAATAAAGCTTCAGGCTCAACCAATGCTTCGCCATAAACAGTGTTGAATTTACGCACAATTTCTCTCGTCTGTTCAATCATCGGAAGCTGATCATCACCAACCGGTACTGTCGTTGCCTTAAATGCCGTAATATCAGCAGCCTGGCTGATTGGATATGTAAAGAAGCCAACAGGAATGCTCGCTTCAAAATTTCTCATCTGAATCTCTGATTTTACAGTAGGATTTCTCTGTAATCTTGATACCGTAACAAGATTCATATAATAAAATGATAATTCACATAATTCAGAAATCTGGGATTGTATTAATATATTTGATTTTGACGGATCAAGTCCGCATGACAGATAATCAAGGGCTACCTCTATGATATTCTGTCTCACTTTTTCCGGGTTATCTGCATTATCAGTTAAAGCCTGAGCATCTGCAATCATAATGAAAATCTTTTCAAACTCTCCTGAATTCTGCAATTCTACTCTTCTCTTAAGCGAACCAACATAATGTCCTACATGCAATCTTCCCGTCGGTCTGTCACCGGTTAGTATTATTTTGCCCATTTTCAAAAATCCTCCTATATTTTAACCAAAACTAAAAGCAATTATATCCTCAAAAAACTTATTAGTCAATTATGTATTATTTCGATGTACTATCTTTTACACCAATATCATCAATATCATATGGTGTAATCTGATATACATAATAATTTAGCCAGTTTGTATAAAGTGCACTTGCATGTGACCTCCATGTCAGCAATGGCGGGTTTTCAGGATTATCGTCTTTATAATAATTATAAGGAATCTGTATATCCATTCCTTTATCTCTGTCTCTTTTGTACTCCAAATCCAGTGTGACCCTGTCATATTCAGGATGTCCCATTAAGAAAATCTGTTTACCTTCTTGTGCTATTGCTACAAATACTCCAACCTCATCTGATTCTGCCAGTACGGTCAGGCTTTTTTCTTTCTTTATATCTTCTGTTTTCACTTCTGTATGTCTGGAATGTGGTGCGAGAAATACATCATCAAATCCTCTCATCAAAGGAACTTTTCTATGTATAACCTTGTGTTCATATATTCCAAACACTTTCTTATCAAGAATATGCTTTTGTATTCCATAATGGTGGTACAGACCAGCCTGTGCACCCCAGCATATATGAAGAGTGGAAGTTACGTTTGTAACTG
The DNA here is from genome assembly GCA_902786515.1 of uncultured Lachnospiraceae bacterium. GTDB lineage: Bacteria > Bacillota > Clostridia > Lachnospirales > Lachnospiraceae > UBA2821. Next base: position 225,894 of record CADADA010000002.1, read on the forward strand.
TCCAGTCCATGATTTCCTGTATCTCATTCCAATATTCAACCTCTTCATATTCCATCATTTCCAATGGAGCTCCTGTTATTATAAAACCGTCAAATTTTTGATTCTTTATTTCTTTAAACGTTGTATAAAACTGATTCAAATGACTCGCTGGTGTATTTTTTGAAACATGATTCTCCACGAATACAAATGTAACATCTACCTGCAAAGGTGTATTTGATAAAACACGAAGCAGCTGTATTTCTGTTTCATGCTTTAACGGCATAAGATTTAATATACCTATCTTCAACGGACGAATATCCTGACCTATTGCTCTGGTTTCATCCATTATAAATATGTTTTCGCTTTCAATTACTGCTTTTGCCGGTAAATCTCCATGAACTTTTATAGGCATTTTTACGGCCTCCTTTAATCTAAACTAATCATATCTAAAAATTGGTTTTCCGTAATAACGGTTACGCCTAATTCTTTAGCTTTTTTATTCTTTGTCGAATTTGATGTGGCATCATTATTAATCAGATAGTCAGTGTTTGATGATACCGACCCTGTTACTTTGCCTCCCAATTCTTCTATTTTCTCTTTTAGTGCATTTCTGTTTGCAAACTCATTTACCTTTCCGGTAATTACAAATACTTTTTCCTTCAAAATGTCATCAGATTTTTTTGTAATTTCTTCCAGCTTCAATTCATTTAAAAGATTATCAAGTGCCTCGTTATTCTTCTCAGACTTGAAATAATCCGTAAAAGTCCCGGCAATCACAGCTCCGACTCCTTCTATTTCTGTCAGTTCTTCTATTCCTGCCGACCTTATTTTCATAATATCATAATCAAAATATTTACAAATCAGCTTTGCATTGGCAAGTCCTACATTCAATATTCCAAGACTATATACAAGCCGTATAACATTTGTATTTCTTGAATTATTAACAGATGCCCACAGATTATCATACGATTTTCTTCCAAATCCTTTTGTATTTACTATATTATCTTCATATCTGTCAAGTTTGTATATGTCTGCAAATTCATGTATATATCCCTTATCAATGAATTTTTCAAGCGTCTCTTCTGATAGTCCGTCTATATTCATGGCATCCCTGCTGACAAAATGTGTATACAATTTTATCTTTTTAGACTGACATTCCGGATTTGTACAATATAACGTTTTTGCACCGTTTATATTCTGAATCTGTGTTTTGCCGTTACATACCGGACAATATTCAGGTATCGTAATATTTCCGCTTCTTGTTTTATTCTCAGCAATTTGCGGAATAATCATATTAGCTTTGTATACTTCTATCTCATCTCCGATACCAAGCATAAGCTCCTCCATAATGCTTATATTATGGACGCTTGCCCTGGAAACGGTAGTTCCCTCCAGTTCAACCGGTTCAAAAACAGCTACCGGATTAATCAGTCCGGTACGCGAAGGACTCCATTCTATATGAAGAAGCTTTGTAAGTGCCGTCTCATCCTGCCATTTAAATGCAATCCCGTTTCTTGGGAACTTAGATGTGGTTCCCAATGAATTTCCATATTCTATATCATCATACATAAGAACCAATCCATCTGATGGAAGCTCAAATTCTTTTATCTTCTCTGCAAAAAAATGAACTCTCTCATCTACATGAGCCGAATCAGTCGTATAATGTTCCACAACATCAAATCCCTGCTGTCTCAGCCATTCAAACTGATAAGCAATTGAATTATGAAAATCAATGTCTGCCGCCTTTATCAATGCAAATGCATAAAAATTAACATTACGTTTCGATGTTATTTCATTATTAAGCTGTCTGACTGAACCTGAACACAAATTTCTCGGATTCTTATACTTAGACTCTCCATCTGTTATTTCAGCATTTATTCTTTCAAAATCCGAATATTTAATAACCGCTTCTCCTCTGATTATCAACTCACCCTTATAGGCAATCTTTAATGGAATGTTTTTAAATACTTTTGCATTTCCGGTAATAACCTCCCCGACAACTCCATTTCCTCTTGTTACAGCCTTTATCAGTTCTCCGTCATTATATGTCAGAACTACGGTAAGTCCATCGAGTTTCCATGAAATAATACCTGATTTATCTCCCAGAAAATCCTGCAATGCAGATACATCTTTTGTTTTATCAAGTGACAACATAGGACTTTCATGTGTCTCTTTCGGAAGACGGCTAAGCACTTCATATCCTACATTTACTGTCGGACTGTTTGACAGAATTATTCCTGTTTCTTTTTCCAACTCAGACAATTCGTCATATAATCTGTCATATTCAAAGTTACTCATTATCTCCGTACTATCCTGATAATATGCCTTTGATGCTTTATTCAAAATATTTACAAGTTCTCTTATACGCCCGTTTTTCTCGTCCATCATAATAATCCTTTCAAATCAATCCACAGAGTTTTCTAACTGTCTTAATAATTCATTTAATTCTTCCTGTGTAATCTTTCTATAGGTTCCGGATTTTAATTTTCCAAGCCGTATATTCATAATCCTTACCCTTGTCAGCGACAAAACCTTATACCCTAATGCCTCACACATTCTCCTTATCTGCCTGTTCATTCCCTGTGTCAGTATAATTCTAAATGTATCGCTGCTTTCACGAAAAACTGTACACGGCTTAGTCATCCTTCCAAGTACCTCCACACCCTGCGACATATTTTTTATAAAATCGTCTGTAATCTTTTGATTTACCTTAACTATATACTCTTTTTCATGTGCATTAACAGATTTCGATATCTTATTAACAATATTACCGTCATTAGTCATTAAAATCAATCCATTTGAATTTTTATCCAGTCTTCCGATTGTATAAATTCTCGTTGGATAATTGACAAAATCAACAATATTATCAGGATTATCCTTATCCGACGTACATTCTATTCCTACCGGTTTATTCACTGCTATCAATACAAGCTCATCTTCATATTCCGCTCTTTTCCCGTTCACACAAACATTCTGGTCAGGATATACCTTCATCCCCATCTCTGCCTTTTTACCGTCAACGGTCACTTTTCCTGCTTCTATCAGCCTGTCTGCTTCTCTTCTTGAGCATATGCCTGCATCACTCAGATACTTATTAATTCTTATCTTTTCATGAACATTATATTCATGTATCACGCTTTTTTTTGGCATAAATATCTCCTCTGCTTATCTATATCAATTCTGTAAAGTCTCTGATATACCTGTCTGCCTTTTCAATTATTTCATTCCGGCTCTTTTCTGCCCAGTAATCATACACTGCAACAGTATAAAATCCACCTTTTTTTGCTCCCTTAACTCCTTCAAGTATATCTTCAAATACCATGCACTCATTAATCTTAAGATTCATTTTTTCAGCACACTTAATATAAACATCCGGATTTCCCTTGCTACGTTTCACTTCTTTTATTGTAGTAATATTTTCAAATAAATCAAGTATTTTATTATTCCGAAGAACCGGAATTACTAAATCCTGTTCTGAAGCCGTTGCAATTGCCATCTTTACATTCTGTCTGTTTAGATGTGTAAGATATTCGTATACGCCTTTCTTAAGACGTATCGTATTTGAATACGCTTCTATCGCCATATCATACCACTCATTTTTTATATCTTCTTCAGATTCATTAAGATTATATCTTTTTTTTGTGTATGAAGCATTCTCATCAACGCCCATGTGAGCTATGGCAGATGTATAATCCATCGTGGCTTCATAACCTCTTTTTTTCAGAAAATCTATATCTATCTGTCTCCATACTCCCATAGAATCTATGAGTGTTCCATCCAAATCAAAAATAGCACCTTTGTAATTCATTTCTATTTCATCCTTTTTCAAACTTATTATAGTGTATCAACTTAACGGTTCTATTGTCAAGAAATTGCTAATGTTTTTTGGAAATACTGTCGATAAAAATACAAATTTAAGTTTTGTAGGGCATTTACAAATTTTTTGCGAAAGGAATGTGTGATTATTATGAGTACAACAAGTATTGATACAAAAAATTCAATTTTATCTTCATCTTTTTATTTGGGAAAATATTATTCTCCTAACCGTGATGCAAAATCTTCATCTAAAAGAGCAGATATGTCAAATGACCTTCTTGTATCTTATGACGGCAAGGCTCTTAAAAAATTTGCGAAAGATATCACAAAGCTTTCTTACAATGGTGAACAGTCAAATTCAGCCGATAATCTGAAGAGCAAGATAAACGCTTTTGTATCTATTTATAATAATTATACTGCTTCTGCAAAAAAATCGTCCTCTGAAGAGGTTGTAGCACGTGCTTCAAAACTTCATTCGCTCACCAAAAAACAGGCTGAAGCCCTGAGTGATATAGGTATAACCATCAATTCAGATAATACTCTTAAAATCAGCGAGGATCTTTTGGACTCTGTTGATGAGGATGATTTGAAGTCTCTATTTTCAAACTCAAGCAGTTTTATGAAACAATTTAAAAAACTCACATCAAAACTTGATATTTCCGTATAAAACACATGTAACTGTTCAGAGCCAGGCAAAATTCAGAAGAAATGCGAAGCATTTTGGAGATTGGCTATGAACAGTTACAAACATATTTTTTAAAAAAATGCCAGAGCAGATTCCGCTCCGGCAATTTTTGTATATTTATCTGATATTCCAGATAATATTTCTCCACTGCTCAATCTGTTCTTCCGTCATAAATCCATTTGATGTTCCTAAAAATCCAATCTTGTATGAAGCAAACAGCAATGCATTCTTGATTGAAAGTACAGAATCATTTGTCTTGAAATAATAGTGTAAAAAGCATGATAATAATGCATTACCTGCCCCAACAGTATTTACTTTTTCAAGTGTCTTCACGCTTCTATACTCCACGATAGTATCATCCTGTTCAGAGTACATCATAACTCCACGTTCCCCGCATCCGAGTATAAGAATCTTTGGTGAATATATTTCTGATATCTCTTTCACAAATTCATATGAATTTTTCACAAGATCATCATCACTGACATAAATCACATCTGCTGAATCAAGGAATTCTTCATTAAATTTTAAATCCTCTTTTCTGAAATCCCTGATATTAACAACTATCGGAATCTGTCTTTCTTTAGCAAGTTCAATAAGCGGTTCGCAAAAAGAAACATTTGACATTACAAGAACATCACAATTATCTATCGCTATTTCCATCAATTCAGGGTTATATTCCGTATTTCCAAGATCCTTTGTATCTTCAAAAATCTGCTGTTTTCCATCCTTGTCATACAGATTAACCGCCGAAGGCATCTGATTAAGTACAGGAAGTATAAGATCTGTACTCAGTTTTGCATTTTTCAATGTACTGTTTACAATGTCCGGGGTAACTTTTCTGCTTATCATACTCATCAGGTCCACATCATTTCCAAGCCATTTCAATGCATTAGCCATGTTGTACGCATCACCACCAACACCACTGTATATGGTGTCCGGTTTGCTGTTAAGCGACTGATAGCTTATTGGTAGCTTATCCACTTTGACTATTGTCTCCATTTGAACAATACCTGCAACTAAGAATCTAATCATAAGGCATACCTCCTTCTTTCACCGGTTTACTCCACTATCCTGTTTCTACCGGATTCTTTACCTTTATATAACTTATCATCAGCTGCTTTTACAATTTCTTTGCTGCTTTTACTGTTATCACCATCTACTATTCCAAAAGTCATCGTAACATTTACTTTATTGTCTTTGTATATAATTACATTCTCCCTTACATGATTCAACATTTCATTAAGAATAATTACGGCATCCTCTTTTGTTCTATTCTCAAATATCAATAAAAATTCTTCTCCACCCCATCTCGCAACATATCCTTTTCCAATGATGTCTCTGTTCATAATTCTTGCAACATCATGCAAAACGATATCTCCACACTCATGTCCATATGTATCGTTTACGCTTTTGAAATGATCTATATCACCCATGGCAACAGCATATTTGATTCCTTTTTCCTTTGAATCTGAAATAATCTGCAGCAGAAGCTGTTCTCCTTTTCTTCTGTTATTAATTCTGGTTAATACGTCATGTTCAACAACGTCCTTGATTGCCTTTTGCATCTTTACCGCAGAACTCCCCATAACACCAATCTCATCTGTTCTATTAATAATATGGTTGTCCATTTTTACTGACAAATTTCCATTTGCTATTGAGTTCATAAACTCTTTTAATTTTATAACGTATCCCACAACAACATGCATAAAATAGATTCCCACAAACACCATAACAATAATCCCTACTATGGATATAATTATTGTAGGCAGAATCGCTTTGTTTATCTGTATATCCACATCTGTAGTCGGTTTCCCGGCAAACATCATTCCAACACATGTTCCATCAGAGTTAAATATTGGCCTGTAATATGCAAAATATTTCTCATCTTTAATCTTTACTGAATCATAAAAATGTGGCTTCTGACTGTTTAAAACCTCTTCTTCTACAATTTTACTACAATACGTTCCTACCATTCTGCCTTCATCTGAATACAGTGTTGTGACGACTCTTGTATTATAGTAAAATATCGTGGTATCAATTCCCGTGTCTTCTTTGATTGCGTCCATATAATGATAGTTGCCGGTTATTTCTGAATCTCCTTTGTATATATGTATAAGACCATCTTTTTCACTTACTGTATAATCTCCGGGATAAATCATATCATATGTATTCAACACCGTAGTTGCAATATTCTTTAATTCTGCATGATTCTGTCTGTACATTGTCTGCCTGAATTCATTATAACTAAATATAATAATAACAATTGATATGATAATCATTGGAAAAGTTACAAAAAACAAAACCTCAGAAAACAATCCTTTTCTTTTCATATTTTTCCTCTTTTACGTATTTTATTACTATTATTATACATCATCTGTCTTGCAACTGCAATGAAGATAATTTTTTACCCTATAGAAAAGTCATTTTTTTCTAAAATCAAAAAAGGAGCCATCCTGTGTAAACACAACATGACTCCTGATATAAATTCAATATACTTATTAGCAAACTCCCTGAGCAAGCATAGCATCTACTACCTTTTCAAATCCGGCAATATTTGCACCTACTACATAGTTTCCTTCTGCGTTATATCTCTTAGCAGCATCATCAAGGTTATGGAAAATATTTACCATGATATTCTTTAACTTTGAATCAACTTCTTCAAATGTCCAGCTCAATCTTTCGCTGTTCTGTGACATCTCGAGTGCAGATGTAGCTACACCACCTGCATTGGCAGCCTTACCCGGTGCAAACAATACACCATTCTTCTGTAAGTACTCTGTAGCATCCATAGTAGTTGGCATGTTAGCTCCCTCAGCTACTGCGTAGCATCCGTTAGCAACAAGCTGCTTAGCATCATCAAGATTTAACTCATTCTGAGTAGCACATGGTAATGCAACATCACACTTAATTGACCATACACCACGTCCCTCATGATACTCTGCACTTGGTCTTGCAGCTGCATATTCAGTCAATCTTGCTCTCTTAACTTCTTTTACTTCCTTAAGAAGTTCAACATCAATACCTTCTGAATCATAAATCCATCCTGTAGAATCAGAAACAGTTACAACCTTTGCTCCTAATTCCTGTGCCTTCTGTGTAGCATAAATAGCAACATTACCTGCACCTGATACACATACTGTAGCACCTTTGATATCCTTACCATTACATTTTAACATCTCTTCTGTTAAGTAAAGTAATCCATATCCTGTAGCCTCTGTACGAGCCAAAGAACCACCGTATGATAATCCTTTACCTGTAAGAACACCTTCGTATACGCCACGGATTCTCTTATACTGTCCGAACATATATCCGATTTCTCTTGCACCTGTACCGATGTCTCCGGCAGGAACGTCTGTATCAGCTCCGATATATTTGCAAAGCTCTGTCATAAAACTCTGACAGAATGCCATAATCTCTCTATCTGATTTTCCCTTAGGATCAAAGTCAGAACCACCTTTTCCTCCACCGATTGGAAGACCTGTAAGAGAATTCTTGAAAATCTGCTCAAATCCGAGGAATTTAATAATACCAAGATTTACTGATGGGTGAAGTCTTAAACCTCCCTTGTATGGTCCGATAGCACTATTAAACTGTACTCTATATCCTGTATTAACCTGAACATTTCCTTTGTCATCTACCCAAGGCACTCTGAACTTGAACTGTCTCTCAGGATTAACTATTCTCTCAAGGATAGCTTCCTTACGATACTGCTCTTCATTTGCCTCTACAACAGCTCTCAATGACTCAAGAACTTCCTTAACTGCCTGATGGAATTCAGGCTCTGCAGGATTCTGCTTTACTACTAAATCAATTACTTCGTCTACATAAGACATAATTCTTTCCTCCTTCACTTTCGTGGCAAAATACACATAACTATGTACCAATACCTATTTTTGCCTCACGGAAGTATTATATATTATTCCATATATTATTGTCAAGACACCTTAAATAATAAAATCGGACAGGAATGCAAATAATACCATTCCTGTCCTTTTTATATTACTGATCAGATGCCGACATAAGTGCATCATAAAACTCTTTTAATTCTGCGTCTTTTTCACACGCCTGTGCAAGCTTTTCATCTACATCTTTAAAAAGCTTCACAACATCTTTATCTTTAGAAAGCTTATTAATAAGGCCCATTATATCATCATCATTCTGAAAATCATTGCAAATCTTGTAGGAACCGTCAGAAGATTTTTTAATATACAGTATATAAGCACCCGGCGCCGGTGTCTCTATGTCCAAAATCTTTATCTCAAAACAAACATACACTACATATTCATCATCTTTTAGTCCCTGCTTAAGATAGCATTTTATATTATTATAACTCTCAATATATTCACTTTGACTCTTTAACATTTCGACATCAATATCTTTAGCAGATTCAAGTATATTCTCCAATGTAGCTGTATCACATTTATTCATCGCCTTATAATAATGCTTTACAAGCTCAACAATCTCTTTGTCATCACTTGGAATCAACTCGCCCGAAGTATTAACTTCAATCTTTTTTATATCAGAAACTTTGTCTTTATTTGATGCATCAACAGCTAAAGCTATTATGAGTGCAATCATAAGAACGGCAAGGACACTGCCCCATATCGCATATTTCGTATTACCTTTGACGAATTTCAAAATATCTGCCGCCACACCGTCTGATGATTGTCTTTTATTATTCTTTTCTTTTTTTCTGACCTTAAAAGTCTTAATGTCTTCTTTCTCAAGCTGTGCAAAAAAATCATCTTCTATATCATCATCTTTGTCATCTTCTTTATTTCTTTCCGTCTCACTGTGTTTTATTTCTTCTGTCTCCTCAGTTTCTATACTATCCACTTCATTAGTATTCTCGTTCTCTGATTCATCATCTGATTCGTTTTCTGCAATCAGTTTTTCGATTTCATCAAGCTCACTGTCTTCTCTTTCGATGTCTTTTAATCTTTCTTCTCTTGATTTTATATTATGCTCTCTTTTATTTCTATTTTTTTTATTTTTCTTTGTACTCATTTTCTTCCTCATTTCTGAACAATTTTCGACATACATCATTCTATCAAAAGAATAAAAAAAATGCAATATCGTTTTTTTCTATTGACAACTTTTACATGCTGTGTTAAAGTGGCATTGTGTCAATTGTGTAATCATTACACGATTTTTCATGATCGTTTCGATCAACATTCAATTTAATTTTAATTCATTGAAAGGGGAACTTTATGGAGTACAAAGAATTTTTGGATTATATCAAATCCAGCATCAATCAAATTATAGGAAAGGAGAAAAACGTCAAGATATTAAAGGTATTGAAGACAAATGATATCGAATATGATGCTTTGACAATTACTGATAGTCATACTAATGTTTCACCTACTATCTATCTTAATCAATATTATATTGATTATCTTAACAAAAAACCATTAGGACAAATCATAAACGAAATATACGGTCTTTATGAAGAACATAGTAAAAATATTGAGTTAGATATTGAGATATTTACTGATTTTCAAAAAGCAAAGAAAAGAATTGCCTACAAGGTTATCAATGCCGGTCAGAATGAAAATCTGCTTAAGGACTGCCCTCATATCAGAAAATTGGATTTGGCATTGGTCTTCTATTGCATCATAGACAATGACTATCTCGGAAGTGCGACATCTCTTATCCATTATAATCATCTGGATATGTGGGGGATTTCTGCTGAGGAACTTACGGGCACAGCTATAGAGAATGCTCCTGCTATATTAAAGCCGGAACTGCGGGATATGAACGACATTATCTATGAAATGCTTAAGAATGACTTACATAAACAGCAGATTAACGGTGAACTTCCTATTGACGTTCCAATTAATGAAGAGTTGGACAGGATAATGAAATCTATGAAAAATCAGAGTCCCATAGAAATGTATGTTCTGACCAATTCTCTCAAACAATACGGAGCTTCCTGCATGTTCTATCAGAATGTTCTGAAAAAATTTTCAGATAATTATAACAGGGATATATATATTCTTCCAAGCAGTGTTCATGAGGTAATACTTGTACCTGTATCAGAAGACATTAACATTCACCACCTGAACCATATGGTAAAAGAAGTCAACCGTCAGGACGTAGATAACTGCGAAATTCTTTCAGACCATGTGTATATATACAAAAGAGATAAAGACGAGATTATTATGTAAATAAATGCATCCGATGAGAATCGAACTCACGCACCTGGCTCCGGAGGCCAGTGCTCTATCCACTAAGCTACGGATGCACATAATCTTTAGAAACAGGTGCATATAATATGCACCTGTTATATTATTCTTATATAATGATGTTACATGCAAATACTATACACGTGATAAATATTCACCTGTTCTTGTATCAATCTTTATCGTCTCGCCCTGTTCAACGAAAAGTGGTACATTTACCTTTGCTCCTGTCTCAACGATAGCCGGCTTTGTAGCACCTGTAGCTGTATCGCCCTTAAATCCAGGTTCTGTCTCAGTAATCTGTAACTCTACAGTAATAGGTGGTTCAATCGCAAATACATTGCCATTATGTGAACACATCTTAACCATTTCATTTTCTTTTACAAACTTCAAAGAGTCGCCAATCTGCTCAACACCCAATGCAATCTGCTCATATGTTGTATTATCCATAAAGTAATACAAGTCACCGTCATTGTATAAATACTGCATATCATTTCTGTCGATTCTTGCCTGTGGACATTTTTCTGTCGGTCTGAAAGTCTTCTCAACCACACCGCCATCTTTTATGTTCTTAAGCTTAGTTCTAACAAATGCTGCACCTTTTCCCGGTTTGACATGCTGGAATTCTATAATCTGATATATGTTGCTATCTAATTCTATCGTAATTCCATTTCTAAAATCACCTGCTGAAATCATTCATTTGTCCTCCTTAAATATTACTGATTCTTTTCACACTACACTAGTGTATAATAATATAAACTTTTTTTCAACTATTTTTTATATTTTTGTATTTCTTCAATCATTTCACTGACGATATCTTCCGGTATTTTATCATCCGTACAGATAATAATATCTGCCACTTCCAGATATCTGTCCCTGCGTCTGTTCATCAGCTCTGTGATGTATTCGACATTCATATTCCCATTAAGCACCGGTCTGTCGGTACTATCTTTCACTCTTTCGTATACTGTCCGGGCAGTTGCTGTTAAAAGGACGATTAAGCCGTTCTTTTTCATACACGCAACATTCTCATCTCTTAGTACTGCTCCGCCTCCACATGAAATAATCTTACCACTTGTCTCACATAATTCTTTGACACACTCTGATTCTATGTCACGAAATCTTTCTTCACCATATTTACTGAAGATATCATTAATGGACATACCGGCATGTTCTACAATATAAGCATCCATATCTGTCTCCTGTATCTTCATCTTTGATGACATAACTTTTGATATTGTCGTCTTACCCGTTCCCATAAAACCAATCAGCATAATGTTATAGTCCATACTACTGTACCTCCATGTGCCTGTGTAATACGGATAACACTGTATGTAAATCCTGTAAAGGCATCTGTCCCGGTGCGGATGCCACCATACCTGCACCAAACGTAATAGCAGAATTAAATACTTCTCCCGAAACTCTGGTAATCATGCCCAGTTCTCCCATTGCCATTGTCACAACCGGAATCTCCATTCTTGTCTCAACCTCAACAGTCGCCGAAAGAAGTTCTAATATATCTTTTTTACTCTTTGGCATCACTGCTATCTTTGCAATATCTGCCCCAAGATACTCCATGTTCTTAAGTCTGTCTACAATCTTTTCACTGCTCGGTGTCTTCATGAAATCATGATTAGATACCAACGCTTTTCCTCCCATGCGATGTATCTGCATAATCAGATTCTCAACGTATTTATCACCTAAAAACAATTCAACATCTATAATATCCACAACACCTGAGCTCAAAGCCGTGTAAATCAAATCTCTGTACTGGTCAGATGGAATCCATTTCTGTCCTCCTTCTAAAGACGATCTGAATGTAAACAATATAGGCTTATCCATAAAGACACTGTTCATTTCCAATAGTATCTGCTTTATCGCAATCATATCTGACAGCTCTTCAAAGAAATCCACTCTCCATTCAATAATATCAAACGGAGAAGCCCCCAGTCCCTGCAACTGGTTTAATATCTCTACTCTATTGCGTCCGGTTACAGACACACAAATCTTTGGCTGTCCTTTTCCAATTGCCATACCTCTGACTATAACGGCATTTACCATAATTCTACCTCCTTCGGACAAAATCCCGGATATTAATATTATTCTACCATAAGAGGAAGAGTTTCGCAAATCAATTTGTATTGACTTATTTTTTTTTTTGAATTACTATTATTTATACAACAAATGAAAGGATGGTTTTTTAATGGAATATAATATTACAGGGCACACAGGATTAACCGGTCTTCTTGGTTCTCCCGTCGCCCACAGTATCTCACCAATGATGCACAATGAAGCTTTCAGACATCTTGGTCTTGATTACGTTTACTTGTGCTTTGATGTAGACACAGAGCATCTGGAAGATGCAGTGCTGGGATTAAAAACTCTCCATGTGAAGGGGTTTAATTGCACCATGCCGGTAAAAAATAAAATGTTTGAGCTGGTTGATGAGGCAAATGAAGCTGCAAAGATTATAGGTGCTGTTAATACTGTATTAAATGATAACGGAAAACTAATTGGTTACAACACTGATGGTATCGGTTATATGCGTGCCGTAAAAGATGCCGGCCATGATATTATAGGGAAAAAGATGACTCTTTTAGGTGCAGGTGGTGCTGCAAGTGCTGTTTGTACACAGGCAGCCATTGATGGTGTGTCTGAGATAAATGTCTTTAGTATCAAAGATAATTTTTACGAAAGAGCCAAAAAACTTGTAGACCGAATCAATAAAAACACAAAATGTAATGTAAATTTAATTGATATGGCAGATAAAAAAGCTTTATATGATTCCATCGAATCATCTGATATTCTTACAAACGGCACACCTGTTGGTATGGCTCCGAACACTGAACAATGTATTATTGAAGATGAAGATGTTTTCAGAAAAGATTTAATCGTATCAGATGTCATATATAACCCAAGAGAAACAAAGCTTTTAAAAATTGCAAAGTCACATGGCTGTTCAACTTTTAACGGTTTATATATGCTTCTTTATCAGGGAGCTGAAGCTTTTAAGATATGGACTGGAAAGGAAATGCCGGTTGAGCTGATTAAAAACAAATACTTCTCATAAAATGTATTAAAGAGTTACCCGAATGTCGGGAGAGGAACTGTTAATAATCGAGTAGGAGGGGGATTTGAATAATCCCCCGACCTCTAACACCACCGTGCGTACCGTTCGGTACACGGCGGTTCCTTAGTTTTCACATACTTGCAGATAATAGCCAGTTAAGGACATATATCCGAGATTGGCTATCT
>CADADA010000003.1 GCA_902786515.1 uncultured Lachnospiraceae bacterium
TTATTGTCAAGTGTTTTTTGATAAAAAAGTGGGGGATTTTATAAAAAAAGGAATCTGGAAGTCTTATAGAATGGGACTTAGAGATTCCGAGAGATTATAGTATATTATGGGAGGAAAAGGAATATGTTTGATACAGTGAAATTGAATATATTGATTCCATTGGAATATAGATGTGAGAGTATATGTAAAGATATATGCAATGTTCAGAAGAATATAGCTGAAGAATGTGAGAAATCAACAGAAAATTATAAGTTTTCTGTTGAATGGTTTAAGAAGTGCTTTAGAAATAAAAAAATTGAAAGTAATTATCAGAATGCGAATTCAGCTTTATTAATTGATGATAACTATAAAATAAGCAGAGTAGAACTGAATTCAGAAATAAGGAATTCAATTGGTCTTTATCAAAATGAAAATATTTTATATGGTCTATGTGGAAGTGATATAAAATTTACTATAGGAAAAATAAGGATTTTATTTACTAAAAGTCAGATAGCATTTTTGCATCTACAACTTATTTCAGAAGATTTGGATGAAAACAGTTCTCGTAAATTTATCTATTCATTTAGTAAAATAAATAGTGGACATCCATTAATTACATATCAAAAAAAAATGTCAATTAATGAGGTTAAAGAAGTAAAAAAATCATTCAAAGAAATTATAATGAACATTATTAATATTCAATCATATATACCTATGTCCTTGTATGAAAACATAATAGCTCCGTATTTCCAAATATGTATCATTGGAACATGTGACAATGAGAATAAACTTAATTTTTTTGATTCTGTACAGGCATTGTCGAATAGACAGAGTTCAAGGGAGCTAGAAGAAAGAAAGCGATATATTGGCAAAGAAGAATATGTTTCTAGATTCGTAGGTGACAGATGCATATGTATATTTGGAGATACAGAAAAGTGTGGACAAAGTAATCTACAATTTATTACTGATATAAAAAATGGGTTAGTGAAATCAGCTACGGAAAACTATACAACAGTATATGCTTTTCTTATTTCTTTATATTTATTAGTTATGAAAGTCGACTTAAGTATTCAAAGTGTTAATTATTTGTTAAATGCACCTTCTCGTTTGTCAGATGAAGAAAATATAAGAGATTTTTTTAATAACTGTATAATGCAAAATGGATGGAAACTTACTGAGAAAATTAATCTGATAAAAGAAGAATTACAAATTAATCAGAATACAGATATTCATAAAGAAATATTGGAATTAAAAAGAATACACGAAAAAAATACTAATAAGGTTATTTGGGAAGAAAAAAAGAACAGTTACCAGGTGATGGAATTACATACCGAAGTCAAGAATATATCAGGTCAGATTGAAAAATTAGATAGTAAAGTAAGCTTTTTAGTTGATTTTATAAAAAATGAATTAGCAGATTATTTAAAGGAACAAAAGGAAAGATTTGTTAAGTCAATAGATGCTAGAAAAGATGCACGTGTTGGAGAATTTATAAAAAATACTTCATCATATATAGATGATAAAATAATGCTAACAGGAGCTGAAATTGTCAATAGAGAAAGGGAGGGGCTTGCTATTTTGTTTGGAAATAGATGGGAGTATCTGTTACCGACTTCTCAAACCTCGTTAGTTTCAGCAAGCGCGATGCTAAAGAGGTGTTCTGATATATGTGATATGGATTTTGATTTTTCTGGTATATGTATCTGCGCAACGGCAGCACTAGAGGCTGAATTAAAACGAATTTTCTTTGACGGATTAATTAATTATATGATATTAAAGTATGATGAACCAAATGAAGAAAACGGAGATAAAATATATGAAAACTGGCCAGATATACTGCTATCTATTCCGAAGCATAAATATGAAAAGGGTAATAATGGTGATATAAAAATAAAAACAGTATTTACTATGGGAAATTTACCATATTTATTTGGTAATATTATGTTTTCGAATAATAGATATATTAGGTCAAAACAGTTAGAACAGTCTGATTTAGCACGCAAATGTATGTCCGAGTATTTATCCACTGTTGTTTATGATAAATACAAAGAAAATCCAATTGATTGTTTTTATGCAAGTGAAAATAATGATGAAGGTATCTTTTGCAAAGAAGATTGCTTTGTATATAAATGTGAAAAAGTGCGTAGAGAGTTCAGGAACAAAGCAGCACATATTAATGTTATGACTGAAAAACAGGCAGTGGATTGTTATCAAAGTGTAGTTTCAAAACCAGATACGTACAAGTATAATGCTGAAGTTGTAGGTGTACTTATGGAATTGTTTGAGAAGGTTGATGGTGTAAAACTTAATTCTATATTACAGAATAATATATACATAGTAGAATCAACGAAGAATTATGTTAAGGTTGCTTCGGAAATGTATTCAGTAGGACAGGTCGTAGATATGACAAATATTGAAATAACTTTCAATGGTGGACTGAGAGGAATAATATATGGGTCTGATATAGGTGTTTCATTATCTAAAAATCATGTAATAAAGAAGGGATTAATAGCAGAAGATTGTATTGGTAAAGTGGTGAAAGTAAAATTAATACGATGGGATGAAAACGCAAAAAAGTTTAATGCAGAGTGGATAGGTGTATAATAGTGTTTCTAGACTTAATTAAGAATAAGGTGTATAATTTAAGTAATAAACAAACTGGTTAGAGGTGTCGTACACTAAGAAAATAATATATAACTATGGAGGTAGTGAAAATGAAGAAAACAATAATTTGCAGTTTGCCATTCAAACAAAATATTCAAAAGGTGTATTACGAAAAGAATAATATATCTTTTGAAGTAGCAGATCATCCTGTTAAATTTCCGATAAATTCGGTAATAGAAAAGAATGTGACAGATGGTGATGAGCTAAAAATTATTCTTTTAGTAAAACATGATAAAAACAATTATTATGAGGATAATAAGCAAATGTTTTTTGATGAGTTGAAAGATTCCATCGGTTCAAGAAATATTGATATTAATACTGAAGAATTGTATACTGAATTTTCCGAGGACAGAGAAGTTCATGAGAAGTTGCTTGGTGATATTATTGATAAAATTGATGATAACAGTAATATAATTGCTGATATTACCTATGGTCCTAAGGATGTACCTATCTTAATTTTTACGGCTTTAAATTTTTGTGAGAAACATTTGGGCTGTAATATTGAGGGAATTGTATATGGTCTGGCACAATTTGGAGACAATAGTATTATAACAGAAGGAAAAATGTGTGATATGAGTTCCTTGTTCTTTCTAAATTCATTGGCAGACACAGTAGAGTGCAGAGATTCGGAGAAGTCAAGGCAGTTATTAAAAACACTTCTTTCATTATAGGGAGGTGTTTGCTCATGATAGAAAAAATTGATATTAAGACAGAATACACAAAAAAAGAAAAATTAAAAAACGAAATATATTACTGGCTTGAAATACTTGAACAAAAGTTTGCGATTGACAAGGAACGTGAACCATTAAAACATCGTAAAGAGTCTATGAAATTAGTGGAAAATTTGTATTTGTATGTTTTAGAAGTTTATAAGTATAACAGAACCTTGTTACATGAAGGAAATTATGAAGAATATGGCTATGAAATTGTCAAAACAGGTCTTAGTTGTATAAAGAATTATAAAAAAGATAATGAAAAAAGAGCTAGTTTTCTTACATATTTTTTAGATTCATGGGAGAAAGAGTGTAGAAAATCAAATTTTGATAATACCATTGCGACTGAAAAAGGATTTAGTATTTCTTCACGACAAAAGAGATATGTATTAAGTTTAAAGAAGTTATTGAACAGTAAAGGCGAGTGCTTGTCTATGACATTGCATTCGGATATGGTTGCCGAACATTTAGGGATACCCACAGAAACAGCAAGAGATATTATTAAATATTGTAATTTATCAAATTCTTCAGTATTAGTTGACGAATCAGGCAAGGAGGTAAATGCTATTGAACTTGTACCTGATAAATCAATTAGTATTGAAAATATTATTATTGAACATGATAAATGGGATGAGTTAATGGATGGAATTGATAAAGCTATAGGAAAATTCGCACAGACACCAAAACCTTATGCTTTAGATGTGTTATCCTGTGATATAGCAAGTGTGCTAATTGATATGAATGAAGAATACTCATATGACTATGAGTTTGTCAATAAGGAGTTGGTTAAGGAAATAATAACTCATGATACTATTCCGAAGGGAAAAGATATTGCAGCCAGTTATGACATATCGCCACAAGCTTTATCTATGGCATATTCAAGATTAGTTAAAAAGATACAACAAGCTATAAGTCATAAATATATGAATGAAGCTCAAATTCAAAGGTAGTATATTTGACAACTTTTCAACTTAGTTACACTAAATTCATTTGAGTGTAACATAAAAGTTCAATAAACCGCAGAAATGCGGCGTTTTCGCTTTTTACATCGAAATATCTGATACAATTTTAGTGTAACGGTTACACTAAATGGAGGTGTTAAATTGTATTTCGATTATGCAGTTGCAATACCCTTTGAAAAAGGGAAAAATATTACCAAGAAAAAAGGTAATGCTGTCTATGTTCTTTATCAACATGGGCAAGTATACAAGCCTGATAAAAAATATGCGATTCCTCAACGAACCATTATTGGAAGGGTTAATCCTGATTCTCCAGATACCATGTATCCTAATGAACACTTTCAAGAGTTCTTTCCTACGGTCCTACTACCGGAGAAATTGCCTGAGGCTTATCGTAGCTGTGCCTTACGAATATGCTCATATGCTGTAATAAAAAAGGTTCTTGATGATTATGAAATCCCTCGGATGTTCATGAACTACTTCTACAAAGAAAGTGGTCTCATCCTAGACCTTGTGGCATACATGATAGTTGACGAAGAAAATGCCGGCCGGTATTATCCTGATTTTGCATTTAATCATCCGCTCTTTTCCGAGAATATGCGAATCTATAGTGATTCAAAGGTAAGCCGCCTGCTTAAAAGTATCTCTAAGGAACAGATCAATGCATTCCTAAATGAATGGAATGACAACCGTGACCATAAGCAGCGCATATATGTTTCCTATGATTCAACCAATAAGAACTGCCACGCCGGAGTCATTGACCTTATTGAGTATGGCAAACCCAAGGATTACCAATCTTTAATATTGCAATTGCTTACGATAAGAACAATCGTGTCCCCCTGTTTTATGAGGAATATCCTGGATCTATCACCGATGTGTCGCAGTTTAGATACATGGTTGATAAGGTTGAACAGTATAACTACAAGAATGTAGGATTTATCCTGGATCGCGGATATTTCAGCAAAGAAAACATTCAATACATGGATGATAATAAACATCCATTTGTAATAATGGTTAAGGGGCAGAAGGAATTGATCTCTGCCCTTGTCCACGAACATCGTAACACCTTTGAGACGGACAGAAGCTGTGCCATTCGATCCTATCGAGTATATGGCAAATCCGTATTCTCAAAGCTTTATGAAGATGATAACTGTGAAAGGCAGTTTCATATATACTACAATCCATCAAAGCAGGCTTCTGAACGCGAACAGTTTGAGCAGCAACTTGACAAAATCAAGATGTACCTTGACAAACACATAGGTGAAAACATAACTGTTCCTAATACATACAAGAAATACTTTACCCTTCGCTACAAGAAGGATGAAGTACTCTCTTATGAAGAAAAGGTTGATGTCATCCAATCAAAGCTCGAACTGTGAGGATATTTCTGTATTATTACATCAGAAAGAATGACTGCGCAGGAAGCGTTGATTCACTATAAAGGACGTGATGTTTCAGAGAAGCTGTTTAGCGCTGACAAATCCTTTATAGGCTCAAAAAGCATGAGGGTTCAAACTGCTGAATCACTATCTGCCAAGATATTTATCGAGTTTATTGCTCTGATAGTAAGGAACAGAATCTACAATCTTCTCAAGGAAACACTCCTGAGGATGGAAACTCGTCAGAACTATATGACGGTACCAGCTGCAATACATGAGCTCGAAAAAATTGAGATGGTTAAGCGCTTACGATATAAATGTCAGATGATTAAAGAAACGCTGCGTGTACTTCAAAGCTATAAAAAGGAAATAGAAGCAAATAATAAAACATCATTTTTGTAAGCTAGTGGATAAGGAGGCCATATAATGAAAGAAATAATCTGCCCTAAATGTGGATCATCCAGTGTATATAAAAGTAAAAAGTATAGCGCCTGGATCTGCGAAGACTGTAGCAAAAAGTTTACAGAAACAATTGCCACGAACAAAAAGTGGAATGATGGTCTGGAAAGTGCTAATTATTGGGACAATGAGTTTATATTTGTCGCCCCTGTGTCTTTGGCTATTTCATATCAGAAATTAAAAGAATATGTGGCAGATGGAAACATCGGATGCACTCTGTTTTTAATCAGGGATGTATTTGAACTCATGATTAAAATTCCGGTTACCATATTATTTAACGGCGTTCACGATCTTAAAGAAACACACGCTGATTTTGAGAAGGTTCTCACTTCAAATAAACAACTTGAAAAGCTCTATGATTATTCCATTCAAATGCTTTCAACAGGAAAGTGGTGGGAGTGCGTCCGATTGGCAGCAGCCATAAAAAATGAATTTTGGGAGAATTGGGCAGAAGATTATGCAGCACAAGCACTATTATTGAAAGATACATGTGCTTATCTTGGCAAGTTATATAAATTGATGTATTTCAGGATTCCAGGAAATCCTAAAACAAGTATGGTTACTTGGAGAAATAGAGTACTTGGACATAGTTGCCTTGCAGATAACATTCAGGAAAAATATTCTGAAATCCCCTATATTTTGGAAATGTTTAAACAGGTTTGTGAATCAAGCGTACTTTTCTATTCGAGGACTTGTTTTTGTGATAGGAATAAGAAGCCTCTTTGGGGAACTAATGCAAATCCTTCTGAAACTGAAGTATTCATTCAATATAAATGTAATGAAGAGAAGCAAAATATAACACTCCTTATGCATGATTTTCTGGCGGGCTGTGATAATAGTCTTTCGTGTTTTGATGGCTTTGAAAAAGGAAAAGCGTATTTATTGTCTTATTCAAGCGGTGAAAGATACCGTGATTTCAAACTTTCTGAGTATCTATCCAAACATAGCGATAGCAGGATAAATAAGTTAATGGTATCCGAGTTATCATCAGAAAATGTTTTCTCTGATAACTTGGAATCCAAAGATATCGAAACATTAGAGGAATTGTTATCATCGAAGGACGATGTCATTGGTGTGAATTGCTTATATCAGTGGATCTTAGATGCTATTGCAGATAATGACAAAGGAATACTGCTTCTGTCTGCGGAGCGAGGGCTTGGTAAAAGCACTTTCTGTGCGACGATAGATCAGCTGGATCGCACTGGAGTACAAAAACTGGATGAGGACCTGCTAGAACAATGGTATGAACTAGAGAGTGATACAGCGATTCGAGTTTGGCATTTCAATTCGGATTATAGAGGGAGAAAAGATATTTTTATTCCAGGCATACGTGATGCTATGCTCTCATTGGAAAGCGGTACGACAATCGGAAGAGGTAGTAGAGGCAATATCTTAAAAGGCAAACTGGAAGTTCAATGGAACAGTCTGCTTACCTGTGATAAAAATCTTCGGAAGCTCCTTTTCGCAGAATGCTTGAATGATACTGTTTTGGAATATCGGGAACGTACTGATAAGAAGAAATTGCTCTTAGTACTGGACGGTATTGATGAGGTGACAGATGTAAAGGAGCTATTCTCATTCCTTCCGGATGTAGATCATCTGGATGAAGGAGTGTACTTAATGCTGTCATGTAGAACAGCATCAGAACTTGAGAATAAGCCTGAACTTCTAACTTTGATAGAGAACTTCCGATTTGCAAGTAGATTGCAATTTACAAGGAAATGCTTAGTTCGCGAAAACTCCGGAGTGGAAAACGTTTCTGAGAATGGTGATTACAATTTTGCGATAGCTGAATACATAAAAGGTATTCTTGCTGAGCAAGGGAAACGTATTTGTACAGATGACATATTAGATATAGCTGAAATGTTTGAGAATCGATTCTCTGCGGTGGCTGCATATAGAGAACTATGCAGGTTAAATCCGATTTTTATAGACTGTGTGGACGGAAACTTGTTTCAGATGTTTATTACACAGATCGAGCAAAATGCGCCGGTTTCATATCTGCAGAGAGTGAAAGCGATATTGAATACGCTTCTCTGGGCCGACGAACCGCTGACCATTCAGGAACTGGCATATCTTTCCGGTGAAAGATATGTGTCTTATAGAATGCTAGGTATATTAAATGACTTGCGTGCATTTGTTAGGGTTTCGAGAAGTAGCCATGGAAACAGATACGAAATTGCGCATTCTCAGTGGAAGGATGCAATAAGAATATGGATACCGTATGGAGATGTGTATTTTCGTCAGCGCTGCAGCAGGCTGTTGGAAGAATTGGAGCAGTCATTCACTGAAGATAATATAATTGATCTGTTAGATGATAATTATGCTGGTGAACGTTGGGTTTTCACGCGCATGTTAAACATCTATTCAAAAAATAAGTATGATTTAATGGAAAACTGGTGGGAGTCTATATGTATCGGCGCTTTTGAGACTATATTTGATACACTAATCACATTTGTTGATTTGCATGAAGATATTCAGCTATTAACGTCAACTAGGTTTATTGACATATTGAAAGGTATATCATTTGATTATCGAAAAGCGTTATCAGATTTTTCTTACGATCCAGAGGGAGTGAGAGGATACAAGTACTATAATAAGAAGAGTAACGAATATGATTTGCTAGAGAAATTGGTGGCTTTTTTGAGTCGTATTTCGAAGTTAATCATTGACGATTATACTGATTTGGATGGTGATCCAAGTTGTAATCCTGCATTACCGGTTGCAGCAGAATGGCGATTTCACGCCGGAGAGATTTTAGTGGATTACTCTGTTTTGCGAGGAGAAAATAGTTCATCGAGATCAAAACTGCGAAAGAGAGCACTGGAATTATATGCTCCTTCCATAGAAACTGCACATTGGTTTGGATTTAATCATGAGGATAATGTTCTTATTGAAGCCTCAATGCGTATGGGGGATATACATATACAAAACAAAGAATACGAATATGCCTATATGCTTTACGAAAGGGTTATAACCCTTTTGGAAATGAAAAAGAAACTAGCTGTAGATATGCGAATGAAGCTTGCAAAAGCATATATGGAGATAGGACGTGTTATTCCATATATTGATGAAAATAATCCCCCAGCATATTACTTGGGAAAGATGACGCCACTCGAATGTTATAATAAAGCATGTGATATGATACGGTGTCTTCTGAAGGAAGATTGTAATAATTACGCTTTTTGGAAACTATATAAATCTGTTACATACAGAATCGGAAAGGTTTATTCAAAGGAGCATTTATGGGAGGAAACGCTATACTGGTTTACGGAACATCTTGCAAGTATTGAAAAGCTGAATTCCGTAGATAAATATGAGGAGTATACTGCCCATATCTCAGTTGGAGATACGCATATAGCCATGCATGATGCAGAGCAAGCCGTGATACATTATCTGAATGCTTACCGAATCTGCTGTGATTATAATTTGGATCGTTTTGAAGTTTTGCAAAAGTTGATTTCATTCCCCACTACTCTTGTGGAAAATAGAAATGCGCTGGAAAAGGAATATGATTCAGTAGTAAAGACGCGAAAAGAATACGGTGATGCATATCAGGAAGTTCTTGAAATTTTAAAACATACGGAACCAGACGCAGTGGCGAAAATTCCAAAAGGAAAACTGAAGCTGTTTCATGAACGTCAAAATAAGGATCATGGATTTAGAGCAGATCCTACGAAAACACTTGACGAACAGGGGGTAATGAAACTAACTAAAGCAATTCTGGCAATAATTTTTAGAGATTACTGGGCATCTGACAAACAAAGAGAAACGATAGAACAACATCAGGATAGGGATCGTATGGAAAATCGTGTAAAGCTTATGGAAGAGGTTATTGACCAGATTTCTATGGTTAGTAGCAGTAATAAAGCTATTACAAAGATTTCATCACGGGCTTATTGCGAAGTGTTTTGGTTATTAGAGCACCTTCCATTAAGTATTACCGGGAAGATGCCAGTTGATATCTTGCTGGATATTAAAACAAAGAGAGATAGAAGTTATGTAGTACAGTTCAGTCCTGCTGGAGATAATAAATATTTAGAAGATACATTATACTATATGAGATCATTGCTTGATATGTATGTGCCAGATGCGGAACCACTACTTGTTGATTACAGAAAGAACGTTCCTAGTGACTTTGATTTAAACCGTATATTTGATGATGATTTTGAATAACTTGAAAAGGATGATGCGTTGCGCTGATATAGTTCTTCGATGGGTAACAGATCATTTTCAACCTTGCCAATTGTTGAATGTGGCATTCTGATTTTATATGATTTTAAAAGGAGTTTACGACAAAAATCGTAGACTTCTTTTTTTGTACCTTTTTTCCGATACGATACTGAGGATGTTTTGAGATTTTTGTATTCTATACCTGTACTTCAGAGATGAACGTACCGCCTGGTGGTTGGGCGTATAGTTCAGCTGACAGCGACCGTAAAACGGCTAAAGGTTTGCTGGGATTGAAACACCGACGTGCTAAGAATGATTAAAAACTGTTGTACGGAATGAAAGGAGAACATCCATGCGTAAATATGAATACTCTAATGAACTTGTAAATCTTGTAAAGAAATTCCTTGTTGATGATGAGTGGCACTTCTCTTTCGATGAGAATACCGGAGTGTTTGATTTCGGACTCAGAGTCAAGATCCAGAAGATCAACTGTTTTTTGCAAGTGTTTTTTTGCAACTTTTGCCGAAAAACACTTGCAAAAAAAAATAGTATTGAAAATATTATTATTGAACATGATAAATGGGATGAGTTAATGGATGGAATTGATAAAGCTATAGGAAAATTCGCACAGACACCAAAAACTTATGCTTTAGATGTGTTATCCTGTGATATAGCAAGTGTGCTAATTGATATGAATGAAGAATACTCATATGACTATGAGTTTGTTAATAAGGAGCTGGTTAAAGAAATAATAACTCATGATACTATTCCAAAGGGAAAAGATATTGCAGCTAGTTATGACATATCGCCACAAGCTTTATCAATGGCATATTCAAGATTAGTTAAAAAGATACAACAAGCTATAAGTCACAAATATATGAATGAAGCTCAAATTCAAAGGTAGTATATTAAAGATAATTAAAAAAGATAACTTGGATTTTTTCTAAGTTATCTTTTTTTGTATATAAGTGTTAATTTTTGCAATAACTGCTCTATTAAATAAAATGAACAAGTAAATCAAGCAATAAAATGGAGGAAGACAATATGATTATAACAGTTATAAAGATTAGGAAATTTAATAATTCCGGAACAAAATTGATAGGGATTGCAGATGTTACTTTGGATGATATGATTGTTCTTCACGATATCAAAATACTGTCCAATAATAATAAAAAATTTCTTGCAATGCCTAGTAGGAGTTCTTGCAATGGATTTAAAGATATATATCATCCTATTAACTCAAAAACAAGAGACAGAATAGAGTCTATATTATTTGAGTTATATGAAAAGACAATAGGTTTTGATAATGATATTTTTGAATTTGAGAATGTAAATGGCGATAAGAAGTCACTTATTGAACAAATAGGAGAAGATTTTGAAATTATTATGAGATTTTAAGACTACAGAATACAACAAAAAAAGTAAATTAGATATTACCATGCACTGATTGGAGGAATGTATATGATTAAAGCTAATGCGTTAAAAGAATGTTTTGCAACTGACGGTGTAGATACTAAAATGTCAATTTTTAGCCATAATAATCAGAATATTGTTATTGATGGGGTGGATGAAGACTGTATTATTCCAACAGGCGTTGAGAATCTCGCATACAAAATGATGATTCACGACAAGTTGATAAGGGAATACATTATTAGCTTAAGGAACAATTATATTTCAAAGTGTGAGGATTTTAGTTTTTCACTGGAAGGTAAGGCAGATGAAGAAAAGAAGTTGATTATAGATATTTTTCAGAATTTATATGGAATAGTAACTATGGTTCATTATTGCCCTCATTGTGAAGTTCTAAAGGGGAAAATAGCATTAACAACAAAAGCACATAATTTTATTCTGGGTCAGTATATGGAAATAGCTATTTATAAGAGTGTTAAGGATATTCTTTTGGATTTATCTAATAAATACAACAAGAAATTCAATATATATAGGAATGTGAAGGTATCTACAAAAAATGATGGAAAGATAAAAAATGAGTTTGACTTAGTTATTGAATCAAGTGAGAAAATTGTTTATGTAATTGAAGTGAAGACAGGATATTCATTCAGAGATTTCAATAGATATACCGAAGTTGGAAAGCGGTATGGTATTGTTCCGGACAGATTTTTACTTGTAGATAATTGTTTAACATTAGAGCACTGTGAAACAATAGAATATTTCTGTGAGTATTTAGTAAGTAATTTAGAAAATAATAGTTTTTCAGAGAAGCTTATTACTATGATTGAAAAAGATATTTAAGGGGAGGAGATTGCAATGATTACATACACAATTTTTAATGATGCAAAATATTATTCACACTGTGAGAATGAATACAATGAAGTTATGTCAATTCCTGCAAAGCCAGCATTTGCAATGATGGAAGGAGAAAGTATTGTTCCAACATTACTTCCTAAGGAGTATTCAACAGTAGAGGAGATTTTAAAGCGAATTGATGAAATTGATTTGGCTATAGTTGAAGAAATTGCACGCAGTAAGTACCTTAACTCATTGCAAATATTTGAGTTTCTTAGACTAAGAGGGTATTCGGTTAAAAGAGATAATCTTAGAAGAAAGATTCTGAAATTGATGCGTTACAGGATTATAAAGGAAAATATGATTAAGTGTTCTGGTTCAGAAAATGGATTACGTTATTATGAAATTGAACTCAAAGGATATTTAATTGCTTTGAATAAAGGGGTATTTTTCCATGCAGGAAATAGTTTTATGACATATAAAAAGAAACTTGAAACCGGGAAGCATGATTCACCATTAGATGTTAAGCGAGTTTTAGCTGGGAATATGATAGTAAGTAATGCATTAAAAAATGGAATAAAGATGGAACGATTCGGAATAATGGAGACTTTCTGTGTTGAAAATATGGATGGAAAGGTAAAAGATGGGGCTATTTTTCGTACGGCTGCAACTATTAAAATTGATGATGAAAGTGTACTGGCGTATGAGGTTGTTCGTGATAATGAGGACGGATACATAAAGTTGGCAGATAAGATTGAAAGATACTATAAACTTTTACATAACGAAAAATATTTATATTCTAATCACCATTCAGATAATGTATTACCCCAGATGGTTATTTGTGGGGAATCAGAGGAACATAATAAGAAAATTATGGAGTTTTTAATGGAAGAAAATTTATGGAGAGAGGAAGATACACTTTTATTCACTGAAGATTTGCTGAATATTCGAGATTCAGCTAAATCAATATATGAGTTTAGGAATAATGAGAAAATATGGTATAAATTACCACAAAAAAATGATTTCAATAATGGAACTAAGAGAACTGCATAAATGATTGGAGATGAAAAAATATGGTTGTTAAAGAAAAAAGTGCAAGAGGGATAGATACAATCCCATTATCATCTGTGTTTATTGAGAATCGTGACATATTTTTGAAAGGTGAAATATCGACAGAAGTTGCAGATGAATTCTGTGAACAATTTATTTACTTACTTCGAAGAGGAAATGATCCCATACGAGTATGGATAAGTAGTTATGGCGGTTCAGTTATCGACGGATTACGTATTTATGATTTGATTTCTTCGGTAAAAAATATCAAAGTTTATACGATAGCATATGGAGCAGCATATTCTATGGCAGGGTTATTGCTTGCTGCTGGTACAAAAGGATGTAGATTAATGTTACCTCATACTAGATTAATGTTACACCCAGCAACTTTTGTTGGTGGGTGTAGTGGGAAACTAAGTGATATTCGTGCTAAATCAAATATGTTAGAAGAATATGAAGAGATAATAAATCAGATTCTGTCTAAACATAGTGGACTAAGTGTTAAGAAAATTATTGAGGATAATTCATATGATCATTTTTATACTGCAGAGGAAGCGATAAAAAATGGTTACTGTGATCGTATAGCTTGTATAGATGATTTAGTGAAAGGGTGAAGATAATGGAAGAATTAGTATTAGGAAAAACTACAAGATTTCCAATAGAGAATAAAATGGGTATAAATGCACATGTTTGTGTATTTGGAGGGTCAGGTAGTGGAAAAAGCCATTCGATTGTTAGACCAAATATTTTGAATTTTTCCTCAGCGGGAAGTTCAATGATAATTTCAGATCCAAAGGGTAGTTTAGAAAAAGAGTTTAAGGATTATTTAAAAACAAAGGGATACAAGATTTATTCGATTAATCTTATTGAGCCGGAAAAGAGCTCATGCACTTATAATCCTTTTGATTATATATCAAAGGAAATTGACTTTATTAAACTTGCTCATAGAATTATTTATTCTGATTCTTTGTCAAGGACGTGTAAGAATCAAGATCCTTACTGGAATAGGATGGCAGAGGCACTTCTTGCAGGGCTGCTAGAACTGACAATGTGCGTTGAGAAAGAAGGAGATGAAACACTTGACAGAGTAATCTATTATACTTCACATCTTTCTGCTAATGGACTAGGTGAGACGAATGATATTTTGGATAATTTCGCTGAAAAAAGAAAAGATAGTTTGGTTGCAAAAAACTGGATAAAAATCAAAAGTGTTATGCCAGCAGAAAAGACTTTTTCATGCATTGTTTCTTCTGTTCAAGAGCATCTTGCCAGATATGAAAGTGAGGAAATGACAAAATTTTTTAATAAATCAGAGAGGATATGTTTCGAAGATTTTGCCAAAGAGAAAAGTGTATTGTTTTTGAAAATATCAGATACAGATGATACATATTACGATTTTGCAAATATTATTTATGGACAGGCGATTGATTCTATCTCGATGTATGCAGATAGAAATATAGATGGAAAATGCAGAATTCCTGTTCGATTTATATTGGATGACTTTGCAAGTAATGTATGGATTGATTCTTTTCCTAAGATCATTTCTACTTCACGAGCAAGAAACATTTCATTTATGATTATATGCCAATCAGTTCAACAGTTGAGAATGGGATATCAGGATTCTGCACAGACAATTATAAGCAATTCAGATAACTTAGTATTAATGGGAACTAATGATGTTGAAACAGCTAGAGAGTTTAGTATCAGACTTGACATTCCGGTATATGATGTTTTGACACAAAAAAGAGGTGATATATATATTTTTAGGGCTGGAGAAAAGCCAATCGAGGATGAGAGATATGATTATAGAGAACATGAATTATATGGTTTGTTGAAAAAAAATGCAAAAGATGAAAGAGAAGAGTGTTAACTTGGAGATAGTTTGTACTTATATAGTAAATAGAAAACAACAAAGATATTATACGAGGAATTGATTATGCAAAGTTATAAATGTGCAGCGGTTTTGTTAATTGTTATGGATACTAAAGCGACAGATATTGTCAATTCCTCTGAATATGATTTTGGTGGAATTTGGCACAGTCATATCAATTCTTGTTTGGGAAGATAATGCTGGGTATCCAAAGGTTTTATCATGCTTTGTTGATGAAGATAAAAAAAGCGAGTAGTACTGTAAATTATTCGATTTGATACAAAATAAAAATGAGTCAATCAATGTTAAAAACTGAAATTTGGTCTTTATTAGCAATTCATTGTTGACATTAGTGAGTTATGGTTTGCTAGTATTGTAAATTTGGCTGTTCGTTCAGACGATGTTAGTCGAATTTACATCTAGTTGATCAATCATCATAGGATATGCCACGCTGACGCATATCTATGATTCCAAGAATTGTAGTACAGTTTTGCATAATTATATGCTCCTTTCTCGTTTGTTTTTACTACGAGAAAACTATACCACAATAAATATCACACCGATGTTCCGAGTGGGTACACCGGTGGAATAACGTGCTCACACCGTTTCAAGCGAAATGCTCACACCGGTCGGGCGAAATTTGCAATACTCAAGATGTAAGGTGAAAACAGCATTAGAACAGGAGGAAAAGATATGATTAAAGCACACGCATTAAGACTTGTATCTTCAGATGAAGTTACTGCAAATGATACTTCTGAATTATCTTGTCTGATCGATAATAATCAAAACATGATAATTGAATCTTTCATGACTAATGAGCATATTCCAACTGCTATCTCAGGACTTGATATTAGAATGATGAAACATGATGCAAGTATTAGAGATATCATCAACGAACTTAGAATTAGTTATGTATCAAAGAAGTCAGACTTTCATATTTCACTAGCAGGAAAAAGCAAAGCTGAAAAAGACATAATCATATCCCTTCTCCAGGATATTCTTAAGAAACATTTTTTTTTCGATACGAGTTCGAATAAATCAGTAAATTTTAGTACCATATGATTGTGAGATAGATGAGTATCCACAGAGAATTTGTTGAAGAGAGGTGGTGATATAGCGTGCACAGTTTTGTAAGAAGTAAAGAGAGGTGGTGGTGAGAAAAATTTATTGTTTGGACGGTGTTAATTGTGTAATTGGAGGATTATTTAATATTAATATTGGAGGAATATTTATGGGTAAGATGATCAAGAATGCAAAGAGTAATGGTTTTGATGTTATGCCAAAGGGTACTTTCAGAGGTGGAGAGCAGCAGGACACTGAGACAATGCCGAAGGGCACTTTCAGAGGTGGAGAACAGCAGGATATCGAGACAATGCCAAAGGGCACCTTCAGAGGTGGAGAACAGCAGGACACTGAGACAATGCCGAAGGGCACTTTCAGAGGTGGAGAACAGCAGGATATCGAGACAATGCCAAAGGGCACTTTCAGAGGCGGAGAGCAGCAAGATACCGAGACAATGCCAAAGGGTACTTTCAGAGGCGGAGAACAAGGAATGTCAGGTGCATACATACCTAAGAGAACTGGAGGCACAAATAATATCTCTGTTAAACGAGTCAGCACACCTAATGTTGTCAAAGCAAACTCGCCTATTGTTACTGTAAAAGCTGTAGAAAGTGGTGATAAAGAAGTATGCAAGTTACCGAGAGGTACATTTAGGGCGGGATAGATTTAATGAATAGAATGTTTTTATGAGAGGAGATTAGTTATGGAAGGCGTTATCGGTTTAGTAACAGTTGTATTAATACTGGCATATATTGTTTTGGCTATATGGGTTATATGTAAGCGTAGAACTATCGGTGGTTCTGTAGGAGCTTCAGTCGGATTTGCATGCGGCGGACTTGTTATTATTCCGATTGCCGAGGCTATAGCAACATTTGTTTGCTGGGCTGTTGTAATTGGTATAGTACTGTGCATTATTGGAGCTGTCTTTGGCGGATGATGAGGAGGTAATAGTATGAGGAAATTTTCCCAGTCTACAAAAGCGGATTATGAAGAACTTGATATGATTTTGTCCGATGGACAGCTCCATATTTTCAATAATAGAGAACTTCCATCGGGGTGTAATCCTAGAAAAACTCGAATTGGCTTCGAGAAAGATGGGGATATTTATACACTTTATGTGGACACTGGAGTGGAAACAAGTGTTAACAATGAGGACTTTGTTCTTCTGCTAAAAAATGGAGAATTAAAATTTGTTGGGATGGATGATTTAATGTCTTTTTTTACTTCAACTAAGATTTTGTTTGAAGACATTGATACATCAGACGACAAAGACAGTAGTGAACAAAGTAGCGAATCAGAGCATGGGGTAATATCAACTACAAGTGTAGAGAAAATTTGCACCGATCATGCTGTTGTAGATCGACAAAAACTGGAAGAAATAAACAAGGAGCGTAATCAAATCAAAGAAGTATGGCCTGAGAGTATATCTAGTGCTTTAAAAAAACAGATATATGGACAAGACAGAGCAATTGATGCACTTGCTGAAGGCATTGCAACTAAATATATGAGAAACTGTGAAAAGGTATATGTTGCACTATTACTAGGACCTCCAGCTGCTGGAAAAACAGAAACTGGAAAGCTGTTACCAGAAATTTTATCTGAATTGTATGGAAGAGACTATGGCTTTATCAAAATTGACTGTAACACATATAAACGAGAGCATACTATACATAGTATTCTTGGGGCTCCTCCAAGTTATGTAGGAAGTGGGAAACCAACATTGTTAGATCCGATACGAAAGAATCCATATCATGTAGTTCTGTTTGATGAAATAGAGAAGGCTCATGAAGATTTGCTAGTAGCATTAATGGAAGCATTAGATACTGGTTTCCTGTCTATGGCAGACAATTCACCTAAGATAGATATGAATAAATGTATTGTCTTGTTCACTTCGAATATTCCGATAGATATGGAAGTATACAATTGTGCATCTGAATATGAAAAGAATGAAATGTGTAAGGATGTATTTACAAAACACTGTGGTCGCCCTGAAGTAAGCCGTCGAATCCGTGACTTTATGGTATTCAATCCTGTTTCCGATGATGCAAAAGTAGATATTATTATAAAGTTTTCGAAACGTGTATTAGCTGATTATGGGGCAGAACTATTTCACATTGATGAAAACCTGATGTCTGATTTCTTAAAATTCAGAACAAAATATGGCGCATCTGAAATCGGGAATTATGTGGAGAGATCGATAAGCCGAGCGATAATCAAATCTCGAAATAGAAATATTGTTGCAGGTAAGAAAATATATATGAAGGGCGTTCCTGAAGATATAGTGCTTGAAATGGTATGAGGGTGAGGGATTGGAGTGAATAAATATGTATATTGATAGTTTATTTTCAATGGGTATTGATTACTTGATAAAGGGAATACACAGCATAATGGGGATTGATAAGGAGGAAACAGATATGTATGTGAAGAAAGATATCTTGAAATCTGGTGTATTTAATGGAGTAGCAAATACTACGGTATGCATTTCCGAAAACGTGTTAGATGAGTTTCGTGCTACGGTAGGTAAACATCGTCCGGAAACTGGTGGTATGCTAGCATGCTGCAGTGATTTAAATAAAATTGATACATGGAGATTTGACCAGAAGTCTGTTAACACGTCAGCCTCTTATTCTTATGATGTAGACGAAATGAGTTTGCAGTTTAAGCAGTGGAA
Source organism: uncultured Lachnospiraceae bacterium (assembly GCA_902786515.1). Classification (GTDB taxonomy): domain Bacteria; phylum Bacillota; class Clostridia; order Lachnospirales; family Lachnospiraceae; genus UBA2821. The sequence continues at coordinate 19,224 of CADADA010000003.1, forward strand.
AGAAAAAGGTGTTCGAAGCGTAGGATTTGTTCATTCACATCCAGCAACATATAAACAACCATCTTACGATGATATAGCAACTGCTCGCGCCCTAATGAAGTTTTTTAAAAATGATTTTTTCTATTTGCCTATTATAATTAGCGATAGGAAAGGTTTTTTTACAATGTATTTTTTTGTGGTTAGACAAGTTGGGTTACATCTAAATGTTAATTTGGACTATGTTCAGAAAGCGACAGCTGATGGATATAAAATGGTTCCATTTAGGGCCTGGGAGGAAAACTACTCTATCAGAGAAGTTGAGTCTTATTACAAGCGTGTTAATGGAGAAACTGATGAGGCATATCATAATACTCAGCATGTAGTTAATTATGGTAGAGAAGTACAATCGGTTATTAAAAAAACAATGGCTTCTATTCAGCCAATTAGTATGGCAAATCATTATCAGATGAACAAGGGGGCATATGCGTTAGCTGTTAATGGTGGAAATGGTGTTAATTATCCTATTACACAATTTGAAAATGGAGCAGTGAAGATGAAAGATGAAATCAGAACAACAAGTGAATATTTCAAGAGATTGGAAGGTGTCTATCCGACTAAGGTTTTAGATAAGGTTGTAATTTGTGTTGGTACCGGTGGAGCTAGAACAGTTTTAGAAAATATGGCAAGAAACGGATTCTGTAATTATATTTTAATAGACGGAGATAAGATTTCTCCTTCTAACATTGCAACCCAAGGAGTGTTTATTTCAGAAATGGGAAAGTGGAAAACAGAGGCTATAAGATCAAGTATACTAGACATAAATCCTAATGCAAAGGTTATCTGCGTGAACAGATTTCTAGATAATGAATTCTCAGATGAAGAGTTCGAGGTATGCCTTAAAAACTTCCGAGGAAAAAGACCGACAGATTATTTAGTATTAGGCTGTTGTGATACATTTAATGGAAATAAGCGTAGTTCAGAATTGAGTCTTAAATTTGGCCTTCCATATATTGGTGCAGGAATGTATCAGCAGGGATTAGCAGCAGAAGTGATTTTTACATATCCAGGAGTAACACCATCATGTCCAAGATGTATGTTAAAGAGTCGTTATGAAGCATACGAAGATGGATATAAAAATGATGTAACATCCGCAGGATGCCCAAGTTTTGCAACAGAGCGTTTAAATACGTTAATTGGATTTATTAGTATTATGATGCTTATGTACAAAGAAGCACCTAATAGTCCATACAATAGAATGCTTGATGAGGTTAAAGATCGTAATTTTGTCTGGGTAAGAATGTCTCCTTATCTTAGCAGTTCAGATTTGGGAATAGGTCTGTTTGATCGAGTATTAGGCACTCAGGAAACTTCAAGGTATACCTTTTTTGACGAAACCTTATGGATTCCACAACATCCAGATTCCCCAGAACATGGAGAAGAAACATGTAAGCTTTGTGGAGGTGTAGGCGACTTGCGAAAATTAAAATATAAATGGAATGATACACGTAAAATTAATGGTTAAGCAATGACTAATGAACTGTTTTAGAGAACTGCTTTTTGTTCCTAACAGGTCATTTTTATAAAGAAACTTTTTTTCGGATTCAAGAAAGATATATGTGAAGATGTAAGTTATGATTTATATGAGATGGGGGGAGGGATGATGGAATGAGAGAATTTATTGAGGGAAATGATAATCAGTTTAGTGATTTAAAAAGGCGGCTTCAGGACGGTTTGTTACACGTGTATAAGAACTGTGAATTGCCAGCATGCTGCAGTAAAAGAAGTTGCCGTATAGGATTTGAAATGGATAATAATGCGTATGTTATGTTGATTGACTTAGGGATAACGTGTTCGAAATCAAAAGGAGGAATTTCATTAATTCAATTTAAGCAGTTATTGTCAGATGGACAATTTATATTTATAGACTTTAATGATTTGAAAGTCTTTTTGAAATCCTTAGGCTTTCTTTATAAATAGTGAGGTGTTTTATGGAAGGTACATATGAATACATGTGGATAATAATTGGAAGTATACTCTTGGTTGCGTTAATAAAAGTAATCTATCAGATATATAAAAACAAAGTAGGGGAACGTAGCACATATAGACCTGTACAAACTCCGACAGCTAATTCAAATCGCCAGATATCAACAGGTATAAGAGAATTTGGACCGGTTAACTATTATGCGAATGCAAGACATAATCAAAAAGATAGATGGTTTCAGTTTATGTATCGTGAGGTAAATGGCGAATGGTTAGCCTACATACTAAGAATGCCAAGTCTTAATGGAAGAGATGGAGATTTGCATTTGACTCATAGATACAAAAATGAGAATACCTATTGGATTTGCTATGATCCACAGCCTAGAAGTTTGGAAGGCATTCAGAGCGTTAGTCGTGCGTGGGCAGATCGTGAATTAGAGTATATAAGTACGGGAGTACCATTTGAAGAACAACGTTGGTGAGGGGAATGAGGTATGAAGGTTATGATAGGAAGAATTGAAAAGATTAAGTTAAGTCGAATTGTACGTGGACCAATTTACCAAGTCATTCTTATTAGAAATATGAATGACACAAATGGAAATATTCTTGAAGCACATATTATATATCCTGGGATTAGATATGAAAATTTAGAGTGTGGTCAGGTTATAGAAGTGACGGGACATTATTCATATTTTGATTGTATAGAAAAACAGCTATATGTGGTAGATGAAATAAAGGCATTAAAGAATAATGAAGATGCTATTTAAAAAGGGGGACTTTTATAATGAAGAGATGTGTAAATCAAAATTGTGATTCAACATTTTTGTACGGAAATGACAAAAAAGAATGTCCATTTTGTCATCACCGGCTTCAATATAATTCTCATGTTACAACAGATATATCAAGAGAGATTATTGCATTAGATGAAGTTCCTATGATTAGGAATGACGAAAGTATTGAGAATCCTGTGTTTATTAGGCATGTTTTTAATGGTATAGAGTGCCATGGAAGAATTGTCGAAATTGACCACCATGAAGTATTTAATGGAAAGTGGCATAAGTTGTTTAATGCGCTGATTAGAAATGAGCCATATCAGCTTGCACACCAGACTGCAGAGTATATTATTCGAGTTGAGAATATTACCGATGAATACCCAACAGATATTATGGATTTCTGTATGTATGGTAATTACTTGGGACGTTTGCAGGTGGGGGATGAAGTTGTTATAAAAGCTAAGGATTACTCTGATAGAAAAGTTGTAAGAGAAATATACAATACTACTACAGCATCTATGGTCAGACCAGGTTTTCAGATTCCAGCAGGATTAATTAAGGTATGTGTTTGGGGTGTATTAGCTATCATAGTTGCGTTGATGTGTACAATGGTTTGGCTTTTCAAATCTGGAGCAATAGTTACATGTATTGCGATTGTTGGAGCTGCAATTTTTCCGATATTAATTTTTGCTTTTGGTGTTTGGCTTTTGTTTAGGAGTGTTTTTCCAAGGCGAAGAAGGAGAAGACGTTTTTGGGATAACTGATGATTATAGATCGTACAGGAGGACTTAGGATATGGACTATATGAGAAAAAAATACATAGAAATGCAGAAGTTGGCAGAAAAAATAATTGCTATAAAAAAGGGGGGATGTATGGATGATATATCATCATCAGATATTTATTTAGATAATAACTCTTATATTCCCTCTATTTCAAAATGGTTTCGCCTAAAGGGATTTAGAATGAACTTGGATCGTGAATCTACTATGGATCACTTGGATACGGCTGTAAATAAGTGGATTCGTTCATCAACAGGGACAGGCAGTGATGCAGCTTATGTAATTAGTTGCAATGCAGGAAATATGTCCTTTTTATATGGTTCAAATAATGATGTTGTAATGAGTTCATTTCGCTCTAATGTTTCTGAGTGCGATATTTGCAAAGTTACACCTAATCATAATGGATTTAGTTATAACGGAGTATTCACAGGTACTTTTTCTGCTAATGGTCTTGCAGACTCCCTGATTGCCGCTAATATTAGGGATTACTATATTGCTTGTATTTTTACGCCTGTATCAGACAGTGAAATACATAAACTGTTAGATACAAACAGGGTGCATCGTAATATTTTGGAAGAGTATAAAACATATCAAAGGGTTTATGGAAATCAGAGTAAGAGAATAGAAAATGTTTCTCTGCCAGTAGTTAATCAAGCTTTAGAAGTCTTAAAAGAGGAGATGGAATATATTGAGGAAAATATAGGAAAAGGGTTTGTCAGAGCAGTTATCAGATTTGGATCGGATTCAGAAGATAATTATAGATTACTCTCATCTATTATTAGTGAATCTTTTAATTTTGAAAGAAGAAATGGTTTCGAACCAGTGCGTGGTTTTCGATTAAGCAACATGAATGATAACATGGATAGTATTTTGGCAGTACCTTATGTCTGCGTCAGAAATAAGGGCTTTTCTGGAAATATTCATACTCTTACATTGCAAAGTAGTAAAAATATAGGGACATTTTGTATTCCGGCTCTATCTTCAAGCAAGGGGCTTTACATCAGAAATTATAATGTTGATGAAGATTCTATAGATGATTTTCCATTAATAGAGATGCCAAATGGCGAAAAAATATTGTTAGGCAAATCGTCACATAATGATGAATGCGCAGGTATTCCATATGAAAAGTTATGTCAGCATAGTTTCGTAACAGGTTCAACTGGCTCGGGAAAAACGACGACGGTAAAAAAAATTCTGTGTGACGCATATAAAAAGAATATTCCGTTTGTAGTTATCGAAGCAGCTAAAAAAGAATACTTTACACTTATGTCATGCATTCCTGAATTACAGATTTACACTGCTGGAACAGATGGAAGAAAGCTTACTTTTAATCCATTGCAACCAGAAGATGGAGTTCTCATAGAAAATCATGTCGCTGCAGTTGTACGTGCACTATTAGCTTGCACGGGTGGTGAGCATCCTATACCAGAAGCTTTTAATGGATTGCTTAAACAGACATATAAAGATTTTGGGTGGGAATACGGACAGCTGTCATATACAGATGAGTATAAACCTTTTCCTACATTTAAGGATGTTTTTGCCAATGTAGATAAGTATATAGCTAATCATGCACATTATGGCACAGAGGTAAAACAAAATTTAACTGCTGCGCTATCATTACGAACGGAAACGATGTATGACGGTGCATTAGGTAATTTGTTTGCTAATAATTGTGGTTTGCAGTCTAAGGAGCTATTGGAGGCACCATGTGTCATTGAACTGTCCGATTTTTCTGAAGAATCAGTAGCTTTTTTAATGAATATATTGCTGTTCAAGTTTCAGTGTTATCTGTCGCATCAACCAGAAACATCGGAATTACGAAGAATTATAGCTGTTGAAGAGGCGCATAATGTATTTAGAAAAACAAGTTTAGAAGATACGGGAAGAGCATTAAGCAATAATTATTTTGATAAGATGTTAGCCGAAATCAGAAGTTCTGGAACCGGATTGATAATCTCCGATCAACGACCTGGATTGCTGAGTGAGGCAGTTATGGCAAACACCGCAGTTAAAGTTATCCATGGTCTTTCAGAATATGAAGATAGAGAGTTGGTAGGTTTGGCTGCAAATTTGTCTTCTTTCCAAATCAAAAGGTTAAGTGAACTAAAAGCAGGTGAAGGACTAATAGCTATAAGAGGCATTCATGGTGTTCAACATGTAATTGTTGATATGATAGAGGATTCACGTAAATATAATTCGTCATGTCATATTTGTTCGAATAGATTTCGTTGCAAAAAAACTGCGGTTGAGAATATGCTGAATGGAATGGATTTAGAGATTATAAAGTATCATGTGACTAATATAATGGCATCTCCATACAACCCTAGAATATTAGAAAGTAATATTACGGATATGCTAAGGGCACTAAATATTGTAGCAACATCTGGTACAAAACTCTGTTTTTTAGGAGAGGTGCTTAATAGATATGGAGATGCGTCTTTAAGTGAACAAAGGGTTATAACACAAACGTTTACAGATTATTTGGGAGGGAAGCGCCTATGAGTGAAATCAGTGGAGGCAATGATAATGATATTAACGAATCAAGTGTTGAAGAAACGTCTTCAAGTACGACTGAAGTAAGCAGTAGCTTGGATTTGGGAACTGAAAGAACATCTGAGGAGATTAATTCTGGAAGTTTGGATAGCCTGGAAGGTGTTTTTGATGGGAAGGAGGTGTCAATCAACCCTAATGAAACAACAACGGGGTTTAACCAATTATTAGAAACACCTGATACGATGGAATTAGCACAGAGAAGTGTGGAAAATTATTATAATCAATCGATTCAGCAAATTTTAGAAATAAACGGTAAGTATATGTCTGATGTGGATCGTGAGCGAGTGGCGAATGGAGTTGACAGTATAAAGGCTGTTGAACATACACCAGGAAAAGGTTATACAGGCTTTTATTTGTTAAATAATGGTAGAAGCAGTATAGAAGTCTCTGCCATCAATCAGTTACAGATGGAAAGAAGTACTAAACATGAGACAAACCATTTTGCTAGTACGAACAGAGAAATTATTGTTCCACAACCAGATAGAAGGGGGTATACTGTTTATCAAACTGTAGGCACAAGGCAAGCTAGTTGGTTTCATTCTAATGAGACGGGTAAAGATTCGGAGTTTACATCAAAAGGACGCGGATTAAACGAGGGGCTTACTACAATGTATACAAATCAACAATTGATGGAAATCAGCAAAGAAAAAGGTGAGACCGCGGAGAGACAGGGAATATATGGTCATGCTACAGAGATATGTACTCAATTGGAGAACATTCTTGGTAAAGATACACTAAAAGAAGCGTACTATGGAGGGAATTTGCAGAACTTGGAAAGCAAAGTTGATTCTTTAGCAGGTGATAAATCATTTGAGAATTTAAGAGAATGCCTAGATAGGACGCTATCGAGAGATTATTTTGAACGTGTTCAAGCAATGAAAGAAGCACAGTCTATATTGGCCAGAATGTATGAGAAAGGAGAAAGCGCATGATAGATTTTATTTTAGATTTTATGGCGAACAATAATGTAAATGTGATTAATCAAGGTGAGCAACAAAAGATAGAAAATGGTATTAAAATGTATCTCCTTGAAAGTGGAATCTCAGAAAACGAACTCGGTGCTTATTACAAAGATTATGTGCTTAGGCATTTGAAGACAGTAAGTATACCCGATTTGAAAAGTTATTTTATTTATTATCCAATAATAAGTAGTGTGAATCAGGCGGTTATTGAATTTCAGTATGATGGAAAGTTGTCTGAGGAACAGACCAAGGAATTGTATCGAAATATGCAACTTTTATATGCGAGTGGATTGGGGGATAAGTATGTTCCTGCAATGGAAATAAAACAAATTTTAGGATAGAAAAAATCACATAGAAATATTATATGGACCATCAGAAAAGTAAACTTTGGGGCCTATTCTGTGTATTTAAAAAAATTAATTTTGATGTGGAATGTACTGCCTGTATAGCAGATGAGTTAATTTTTTTTCGGATTCAAAGATGAGATGAATTTGGTATGTAAGTTATAATTTACATGAGTTAAAAGAGCTGACAGCTGCGTTATTAAAAATGGCTCTTGTGAAACTCGTCATTTTGAGAAGGTATACAATGAGAGATCATTCTACTAGGACAACGATGGAATTTATTATCAGTGTTGCAGGGGAATTCGTGATTGGATTTATTTGGTACAAGAATCTTCTATTTAGAGTTCTTCCACACCATGATTTCTATGAATCTCTTAAAACGCTTTTTGTACTGTCTGTGGTATCAATGATGGTTTACCTAATACTGTTTCGACGTTGGAAAAATGGCTGGACAGCTTCATCATGTTTTGTAATGCCTTTTGGTATTTATACAGTGATAACTTACGCAGTAACTTCACCGACATTTATTCGCATAGTAACGGTAATTACATTTCTTTTATCCACTGGATATACAATCTTGTCGCTTACGAGAAAAGTTAAAAAGAAGCGGAAAAATGCACTTGTGAAAAGATAAGTATGTTTCAGAAACAGTTTATAAGAATCTGAACAGTCTTGGAATTGAGTAACGTATTCGGGGGTGGTGTGGAATGGAAAATTAGGAAGGCATGATTTATTAGGAGGGAATTGGCAGGTGGAGGCACATATAGAGTTTATTAAAAAAATACATATAGATATTGAAACATATGCAAAGTGTTCAGTTAAATCAACTAATAAATTGGATGATTTTAATAAATCAGATGCAAGCAGTAGCATAAGCAAACTGTGGCGGCAAAGGTATATATAACTTTTTGGATAGTAGCTTTATGTAATTAGTATTTTAAAGAGAAGTTTATGGAAGAGAATGAATAGCAATGGAAATGTTATTGGAGTATAGAGATGCACATAATTCAGTGGTATATTGGAAAATGCTGGAATTAATAAATGGTGAGGATAGCGAATACACTCTAGGTAATATAGAGGATGCAATTGAAAAATGTAAGACTCAAATAATAGGTAATAACAATAAGAATGAAAAATAATATAACAGATATTATATGTCCAGTTAAATTATATTGCTTATTTCCTATATAATTTATTTACAATAGTTTTGGTGAAAGCAATAATGATTAATTGATTTTGAGTTGTATGAAATATGCATTTTTTCAAAATAATGGTTATGCATAGGGAGGTTTGGAATAAATGAGTAAAATAAATATTATTAAAATAGGCATAGTGGTTTTGGCATCTATATGCGCGATTGGATTTTGGAGTTTTACGTGTAAGTATGTTAACAATACAGAAGATACAAGAAATAACGAAATTGAATGCAATACTAGTTATACTGATAAAGAAATCATCACAAACAGATACTCTGTTTTATATGATGATAGTGGCGAATATCTTCTATCGCCAAAAGGCACAAAAATCACAGGTCCTTATTTAAAAATATACAGTGAGGATATTAGTGAAACAGACCAATTTATTTGTCGGTATGTTGATAAAAATGGATTGATAGGCTACATGAATCAGGATGGCACTAAAATAACAAAACCTATTTTTATTCAGGCCTCTCGTTACATAGAAAATGCACCAGTTAGGGTGGAAACAACAAAAAGTGAAGTGTACTATATTGATAATTCATTTGAAAGAATTTCTGAGGATTTTGCCGCGGGTTCAGAATTTGAACACCAGGGATGTTATGCGAGGGTAAAATTATTAACTACGCAAAAATATGCTATCATTAATAAAAAAGGAGAAGTGATTTTGGATGGTGATATAGATTATATAAATCCCCTACCAGATGTACTTTGTTTGGCAACTGCAAAACTATCTGATGGTAGAGTCGCAATTCTTTCACTAAATTCTGGAAATGATGATTCTGTAAATATTTTATATAAAACGGATGAACGTTACTCGGGTATATCGGAGATGCACTTTGATACATATGCATATATAAAAAACAATGACAATAATGTTGGTGTAATTGATTTTAAAGGAAACGTTATTATTCAGCCAGTATATGAAAGGATAGATGCAAAAATTATTAATAGTGAAGATTCAAAATTTATGGGAGACAAGGTTGAGTTCACATGTATTAAAAAAGATGGTACACAACGGATTATTATTAAAGAATTTTAATTTTATAGGGAGTGCATATTAACTAATAAGCTTGGTAGGAAGGAGAATTTATATTGCTATACTTGGTATCTGACATACATGGTAATTATAAAAAATTTAAAACATTATTGTCAAAAATAAAATTTGATCGGGAGAATGATCATATGATTGTTTTAGGGGATGTAATTGATAGAGGTCCTGATCCAATTAATCTTTTGAATTATATAAGGGAGAATGTTAATAATGGCATAATGTCAATGTTGCTCGGAAATCATGAGATGTTTGCTATTATGAATTGTAAAGGTCAATTAGAGGACAAGATATGGGCAAAATTTGGAGGTGAACAAACATTGATTGAGCTTTCAAGAATGCAAAAAAAAGAAAGGATTGAATTACTTAGCTTTTTGGATAATTTACCATACTACATAGAAATTAATTCTCCGTTTTTTGGAAATACGATATTAACCCACACAGGCATAGATATAGATAATCTGAGTTATAATCGAGATAATAGTATTAACGTGAAGAAGTCTATTGAAAAGGCTGTTAATAAAAATCCGTTTTATATGGTAGGCAGAGATTTACATGATATGCCTTACAGTTATAAAAAATTATTAGATTCATTTCTAATAGTTGGACATATACCAACGATAGAGTTAAACGATAGTGGCAGTAATTGTTTTTATAGAACAAAGCATTACATGGTGATTGATGCTGGCGCAAGTTGTGTCAAGAGAGGTGGAACTCTTGGATGCTATTGTGTGGATACCGATGAAGAAATATATATATGATAATACGAAGGTTATTTTGTTGGTTATCTTAAGATGGACAAAAAAATAATATTAATAAAAACAGCATAACAATAGTCCAATATATTACAATTTTTTAGGGATATTCTCCACATTTATGATAATTACCCATCCTCAAACACTTCCTCCACCGGCTTTTCAAGCTGCTTAGCAATCTTAAGTGCTAATATAAGAGAAGCGTCACGCTCACCGGTTTCGATACGGCTGATGGTTCTGACGGTGCTGCCTACAGCATAAGCTAAGTCGGCTTGTTTTATTCCTTTTGATTTTCTAAGTTCTTTTACTTTGTTTTTCATAGAAACCCTCCATTCGTTAGCTTGATATGCACAAGTAGAAATAATTCATTTATCTGTATTGATTCATATTCAAATAATATCACACCACCAAGTCAAAATAGTGCAGGTCTACAATACTTTCCCAAGAACCATAAAATTGCTGTTTTCATTTATAGGGATTGGGTCATATTTCTTATTGAGTGAGATAAGGAAATGTCCATTATCATCGTCTTGAAGTTTCTTAATATATACATTGTCATCAAGTGAAAATATTCCGATTTCTCCGTTGCTCAGATAATCCTGGGCGTGGACAAATACCTTCTGTTTATCTGTATAAACAGGTTCCATACTATCACCGGTAATAGTAAGAGTGTAGTCGGCTCCTTCCGGAACTAAGTCAGCAGGGAAATCTAATTCTTCATAATCGTCTCCGGCTAAATAGTTACCAACACCGGCAGATACTAGAGTGTAATAAGATTTGAGTCGGATACTTTGTTTTCCGGTAAAAGGTATTACCTTTGATTCACTTGGTATTACATATTTTTCGTTATCTAATAGAAGCTCAGCGTAGTCATCGAGCTTTTCTTTTCCTTTTTCATTCAGTCTGCCATACTTGTCTAATTCATTGAATCCAAAAAATTCCGAATAGATATCTTCAACCTTAAGTATCCGGCAGATATTTAAAAATATCTCAATACTAGGTTCGCTCTTTCCACATTCCCAGTTAGATATATTCTTATAGTTGATTTGAATTCCGTTTTCATTCAGTAATTTGGCTAAATCCTGCTGCAATAGTCCATTTTTCTTTCTGTATGTAGATAAAATTTCTGGAATAGATTTCATGGTTAATCGCCTCCCGTATTCTTATATTTGTCCTAAAAGTGTTCCATTCCTATATAGAGAGTATAATCCATCACAATTATAAAATCAAGGAAAATCGTAAAAAATATGATTAGTAGACCAACTTGTCTATTGAAATCACAAAAACAAGGATTTATAATCACCGTACAAGGAAGTGAGACAAATATCATTTCCCTGTAAGAATTATCAGAATCGAGGTGAGACAAATTGAGTGAGCGAACAATACTCCACAGTGACTGTAATTGCTTCTATGCAAGCGTGGAGCAACTTCATCATCCCCAACTGCGACAAAAACCCTTGGCAGTTGGTGGGGACCCGGAGGCAAGGCATGGAATAGTTCTTACTGCCAATTACATAGCCAAGAAGTTCGGAGTGAAAACTGGCATGGCATTATGGCAGGCGAAGCAGATTTGTCCGGATATTGTATTTGTTCCACCGAGAATGGATTTATATCTGAGATTTTCCCGCATGGCTCATGAGATATATAGTGAATATACGGATTTGTATGAGCCTTATGGAATTGATGAGAACTGGCTTGATGTTTCAGCAAGTGCCACACTTAAAGGCGATGGACTTAAGATTGCCGAAGATATCAGCAGGCGTGTGAAGTCTGAACTAGGGATAACGGTAAGTATCGGAGTGTCATTTAATAAGATATTTGCAAAGCTTGGTTCTGATTATAAGAAGCCGGATGCCATAACCACTATGTACAGGGATGAATTTAAGGAGAAAGCCTGGAAGCTTCCTGCATCAGATTTATTATATGTGGGAAAGAGTACGGATAAGAAGTTAAGAAATCTTGGAATCAAAACTATAGGTGATATTGCAAATGCTGATGAAAAGCTCTTGCACAGTCATTTAGGCAAGATGGGAAGTATTCTTTGGGGCTTTGCCAATGGATATGATGATTCCCCGGTAAGGCTTGAACATACTCATGCACCGATTAAGTCCGTTGGCAATAGTACAACCACATTCAGGGATTTGGTAAATGATGAAGATGTGAAAATCGTAATATACATGTTATCTGAAAGTGTTGCAGCCAGACTTCGGGAAAACGGATTTCAGTGTAGAACTGTGGAAATAAGTGTGAGGAATAATGAATTGTTTTCATTTACAAGGCAGACAAAAATTGACCATGCCACGAATATCACAGGAGAGATTGCTGAAACTGCATTTGCATTGTTTAAGGGAAATTATAACTGGAGACAGCCTATAAGAAGCATTGGTGTCAGAGGTGCTGATTTAGTATCGGAAGGATATTATGACCAGCTGGATTTGTTTGGCAATGTTATTTTCAGGGAGAAATGCAAGAAGGTAGATATGGCGGTTGATGATATCCGGAGAAGATTTGGATATCACAGCATACAAAGAGGTCTTATGTATAAAGATTTGGCATTGTCATCGTTGGATGCAAAGAGTGAACACACAGTTCACCCTCATGGATATTTTGGATAAACATTTTATAGTGACTTTACGAAGGAGGTTATATTTTTATGAATACAATTGAAGAACCTTATATAGCTGAGGTAAATGGAAAGACAGCAGAGGTATTTATATTCATAGCTAATTATATTGAAGAGAAGGGATATGCGCCTACGACCAGAGAAATATGTGCAGGTGTTAATTTGAAATCTACGTCAACAGTTTCAAGGCACTTAAAAAAGCTGCAGAAGCTGGGATTCATTGAAAAAAGGGCGGAGTGTCCAAGAGCGATATCAATAGTCGGAAAGGTAGTGGGATAGAATGAGTAAAGTGTATGTAAATGTCCTGGCGGAATTTACGACAGATGGAAGGTTATTACCTAAGAGCTTTACCTGGAAAGATGGAAGCGTTTATGAAATACAACGTATTTCTGATATTAGAAGAGCTGCCAGTCTTAAGGCAGGCGGAGCAGGAACAAGGTACACATGCATTGTAAATGGCTTTGAAAGTCATTTGTTTTACGAAGGGGAGAGTAAGTGGTTTCTAGAAGAAAAGGCAGGGAGCTGATTGTAGATGTGGTGTCTATAATCAGTCCCTCTAAGGTCAGCAAAATACACAAGCCAGAGCATAATATTTGCAATATGATTATGCGCCGGAACTTCTGGCAAAAGATAACAAAGGTGATTTCCCTTTCCTTTGAAATCGTAAAAAAATACGAGAGCAAAGGAGTGGATTGATTTGAGAACAGAAAATAAATGTATTGATATGCATTGTAAAAAGTGTAGAAAAAGCTTCAGAGTGTCATACGAGCTTACAGGAATGGATGCAGCACCGGTATTACCGAACATCACATTAAAATGCGGAACCTGTAAGAGAACAGCGACATTCAAGAAATACACAGAAGCAAAGTTGATGGAAATATCAAAAGAAAATAAGGCATTAGTATAGTTGATTATCAGCTGCGGTTTATGTGAACTGCAGAACAGGACAATTAAATGAGGGCCTCATGATATGGGCAATATTCGTAACAAGCTTACCCTGATAGTGAGCGAGAGTGGCAGCCTAAGGACGCATGAGAAAGATTACCAGATAAGAGTCTGGCACTTTCTTAGTGCGTCCTTTTTTGCGTGATAGCAACGAAACATATATGTTTCTCGAAATTAAATAAGCACACAAAAGTCCTTTCTTTTCTGGTGGTCAGTCCCCGGAAAGAGAGGAATTTATATGTACTACGATATTAAGGAAAGTGGAATGAGAATCAAAGAAATGAGGAAAAAAGCAGGGTTAACACAGGAAAAGCTAGCAGAAAAGATGAATCTTTCTACGAATATGATTTCAAAGATAGAGCAGGGAGTTTCAGGAACAACACTTGATAATATAGGGATAATAGCTGAGATATTAAATACAACGGCTGATTATTTGGCTTATGGAAGAAGTGTAATGGTTGTACCGGAGGAACTTAGAAGTGCATTTGAGGCGATGATTGTGGCTTATAACAATAAGTAAGATATTGATGAGGTTTTGGAAGGATAGTATTCAGCTATCCTTCCTTTCTCGTTCTGGCTGCTTTCTTATTTATTATATTTTTGCCAAAGATTTTACAAATGGTTTAAACATTTTCTTGTATTTAGGACCAAGCTGTGCTCCATAGTGATCCTGAAGAAGTTTAAGAACATTTTTTGGATTGTTCTTGTGTTTATATAGGAAGTTGATTAGTTCATCAGTTACTGGAGCACCAGCAACATCAGTGTATTTTCCAATGTATTGGCAAAGTACAGAAAAACACATTTTATTGTCCCAGTTGCGGGTAACTGCAACATAGTTGGTATTGGTTACTTCCCGATATATTTTTAAACCATTTGTATTTCCGAAAAAGTGAACCAGAAATAGATGTAAATATGAAGTATTGCTTTTAGGACAAGCAGCAATAATATCATCAATTACAGATTTTGGTTCATTATACACTTTTTCGTTTGTTGATGGTGCATCAGATAGAGAAGGCATTTCTATATCTGATGATACAGGAATGGTTGTTGTATCATTATTGCAATTGGCAGAGAAAATCCTGTGGATAGATATTCCCCTGTCTTCCCAGAAACGAATAACTGAATCAAATCCTGTATCTTTTGAAACAATATATATTTCGTGTTCAGGTTCCTTACAAAGCTGATAGCCAAGGTATGTTACTAGTTGAAAATCAAGAGCATTATTGCCTTCATAACAAAGAATAAACTCAAGATTTTTGTTGTTTGATAAAAGTTTTATTACATTTAAGTAAGACATACGTGGTGACTTTTCTGTGTAAAAAACAAGAAAGTGTGAATCTTCATCTGCTTCTGATAAAAGGGTTACCCACTCATCACCTACATTTTCACTGTCTACATAGTAATATTTGGACATATATAACCTCATCAACCAGAACATACCTATTATACCATATTAAGGAATCTGATGGTAATAAAATATATATTTATTATCTCTGATAAATTATGAATACAATTCCTACTTATCCCCACGAACTATGAATACGCTTCACTTCTGACATTTATCAAAATCTTTTATCATATAGTCATGGTTAAGCAATACAGCAAAACCTAATGAGAAAAGCGGCGTGCACAAAGCTTTCCTAATATTTATTGAAAAGGAAGGTAAAGCCAAATGACAATGTATGATGGAAAAGAAATGTATGAAGGACTTCTATTTATGAGGTCATTTAAGAGTGAAGAGAATTTGAATCCGGATGTAACACTGGATATGCTTGCAGCTCGTAAAGCAGGAATAATTATTAAGAACGTATTAGTAGATGATAATTATTCAAAGTCGGTAGACAGAGAAGAGATGACTGATTTGCTTGGGTTCCTGAATAAGGTTGATGCAAAGGTTCTTGTTGTGGAAGATATTCACGACATCACAGATGACGCAAATGACCTTAAGAAGATGATGGACCGCATAAACGGTATGGATGTTATTATCTTTGAACTTAGAAGTATGTCAGCCAGATTCAATAATTACAATCATGAGTGCTGATGATAATGCAAATCCATTTTATATAGTTTTTTCCTTTGGAGTTGTGGTGTTCGACAGGTCTGGAAACAGACTTGTTGAATGTCCGACGGAAGATGAAGCGATGGAATGGATAAATGAATGGAGGTCAGGCAATGAAGTATGATGGATATGAAATAGGACCACATATAAGACAATTAAGAAAAAATAAGAAGATGACAGTAGCTGAACTTAGTGACAAAACTGGATTAAGTAATTCAAGTATTAATCAAATTGAACAGGGTGGAAGAAACCTGAGCATTAATAGTTTATACTTGCTTATGGCAGCATTTCAGTGTGATGCAAATACAATACTTAATATAGAAGAAAAGGGTTTACCATGTGAGAATTCCATTGATAAGAAAATCGAGGAATTACCGGGAGTTCAGGCAACTTATTTGAAAAAATCTTTTATTTTTATGATAGAACAGGCAAAGCAGGCAGTGTAGGAGAGGATAGAGATGAGTAAAAAGAAAAGAAGAGAGCCGAAGATTGAATGTATTGCATACATATCTGTTGAAGGTGACTTAAATAAGATTGACAGACTTGAAGCAAAGCAGGAGAGATATATCAGAGAATATGCCAATGCACATAACATTGATATAGTAGGTGTCGAATACAGACATGGATTTGGACAGATGGATGTTAATAGACAGATAAATGAAATTGCTGGTCTTATACGAGCAAAAAGAGTTCAGGGAATTATCATTTCAAACATTAATAAAATTATCCCAGGAGATAATCTTGTTGATGCATATGCAAAAGTTGGTATTATCAAGGCTGCAGGAGGAACATTCATTTCCGTAGAAAATGGAAATTTAGATTTAGGAATCAGTATAGAAGGTGAATAGTTTATGGCAAATAAAAAAGAGTATAAAACATATAAAAGAGGACAAATACTTTATGTCGATTTGGGGCATAAGCCGGAAGGAGTACAGGGTGGATTGAGGCCATGTGTTGTCGTGAGTAATGATGCAAGTAATCATAAATATGCACCACAGATAACAGTGTGTGCATTGACTACAAAGTTAAAGAACAATCCGGTGCATGTTATTGTTAAGCCTGATGATATTAAAGGATACTCATTATTAAAGGAATCTGATTTTTTACCGGAAGACATTACTACGGTATCTAAGAATAAAGTATGTGCAACAATGGGTTACATTCCTAGAAATGCTGAGATAATGAATCAGATAAACTATGTGCTTGCTAAGCAATTAGGTTTGTTAAGTGTTGTTGGTACAAAAGTTAAGGAGGAAAATGATGGCAGATGAAAAAATATTATTAAATGTAGAAGAGACGGCTGCTTACCTTGGAATTGGTAAGACAAAATGCAGAGAATTTTTAAGAGAGCATGAACATGACTTTGTTATCCGTATTGGAAATAGGATATATGCAAATAAAAACCTGCTGGAGCAGTGGGTTGATAAACAATCAAAGCAATAAGAAAAAAATAAAAAAAGTTTGAAAAGAACACTTGTTCGATAAAGCGAAGTTTGCTATAATAAGGGTAACAAGTAAATATCGACTCGTGTTCTTTTGATTTTATAGAGGTGAAAACAATGGGTAGAAAGAAAAAGTTGCCGCCTAATATAAGGCAAAAGAGTAATGGTTCATACGAAGCGAGAAAGAGAATTAATGGAGTTGAAATTAATCTCTGTAATAATGATTTGGATGAGCTAATCAAAGAATTCGAGTTGGCGAAGAAGAAACTAGGCTATTCCGATGAGAATGTAAAATCAAATCAGAATGGATATATGTCATTGAATGAGTGGTTTGAGAAGTGGTTTACTACATACCGTGTTCCTTATATTAAGGATACAAGTGTAGCACCAATGAAGAACCGATATTACAGGACCTTTGGACAGAAGCTTGGTCAGATGTCAATTAACAGCATAACAAATTATGATATTCAGAATGCTATAGCTGAAATGAAAAAGGAGGGAAAGGTTAATTCAGCTACAAAAGAAGCCTTTGCAAGAGTAAGGGATTGTCTTGAAAGTGCTAAGAATAATAAGATGATAGATACAAATCCTTGTTTTGATATTATTGTTCCATGGGAACGTAAAAAACCAAACAGGAGATTCCTGACAGTAGAAGAGCAGAATAATTTTCTTGAAACTGCAAAATTCGATAGGGAATTCTATTATCCAATGTTTATGATTATGTTTCAGACAGGGTTAAGAATAGGAGAAGTTGGTGGTCTAAAATGGTCAGATGTAGATTTTATCAATAAAAAGATTTATGTCAGAAGAAGTTTAAGCTGTCATTACCTTAATGGTGTAAAGACAATGAAGTTATCATCGACCAAAACGATTAACTCTGTGAGAGAAATACCATTCTTAGGAAATGTTGAAGAAATGTTTAATAGACAAAAGGCAGCACAGGACAAACTTAGAGCTAATCTTGGTTCCAGGTATAGGAGTGAATATGATGATATGACGAATCTTGTATTTACTACTAGCATGGGAAGTCCAATGACCAGATACACAGCTGAGAAAGAAATTAATAAGGTTGTAAAGGCTTACAACGAAATGGAAAATTTTAATGCAGTTAAGGAGAATAGGGTTCCTAAGTTAATGGAGCATGTTCATCCTCATGCGATTAGGAGGACTTTTTGTACTCGCTGCTTTGAATCAAATATGAATCCTAAAGTGGTTCAGAAGTTGATGGGGCATGCTACTTATTCCACCACTATTGATATATATACTGATGTTATGAAGGATAAAATGGATGAAGAAGTATTAAAATTTGATATTGGTTTTGAAGACGAAGAATAGACGAGCGAATTATTTTAGGTATAAATTACCGTAGCTTATCATATAAAAGCAAAATCTGCCGTTCCCAACGCGTAAAATCGAGAAAAAAGTTGGGAAAGAAAAAAACAAAATAAAACTGTTTTTTCCCAAATTGAAACGCAGAGTTATCGAGGACGAAGGCTGGGAACCCGCATAAATAAAGGGATTCTGGGTGAGAAGTTGCAAAACAGATGCAGTAATAAGGCTTTTTAGCCGGTGATTAACATAAACCCTTTGAATGACGGAAACTTCTGTTGTTTGAAGGGTTTTACTGTTTATGAAGGAGACGAAATTTGAAAAAGGAAATAAGAAAACAAAAGAGAAGAATATATATTTCTTCGTTATTCATAACAGCTGGTATGACCCAGATATTATGGATGTTTAATAATTTTTTCATATCATTTTTGTGGGGATTATCAAGTTTGATATATGCTGCAATATTGTTTGGAATCACTTATATTCCGTTAAGAAAGTATCGGCTGTCTTTAACAGAAATGTCAGAGCAGACATATGATGGTGACGAGCGCTCATTTATCAGGAAAATGGCTGACAGATATACGAAAAGACGCTTGAATGGAATAGCAATACTATTTTGTGTTACATTTGTATTTATATTTTCGGAATTGAGTTTTTTTATATTTGGTAACTCTAAGTTTTCGGAATTTATTGAGAATTTCTATAAAAATATAATAGTCATTGAGATACCGGTGTATTTGTGTATAAAAAACAGAATGTGTTTCATACTGTTTCAAAGCATTAGCGGGCATCCGGATAAAAAAGATTATAAAAAGCATATAATAGGGATAACAGCCTTTTCGACAGCTTTCTGGATGTGTGTTACAGCAGTCACATTCATTTTTAGGGATACATTTGAATATCCTGGAAACAATTTCCTTATGGCTGCTATTTTGTTTATGCTGCTCATATTTACATACAATCTTACTCTGAGAAAAAAGATTACCGATGTAAATATAGTTGTTAATAAACCAAGAATTGCTGTTTTTACTTCTGTCATATTAGTGGTTGCAGCGTTTTCTGCAATGCAGAGGGAAACATGGTACACACAGTCATATATCAATTCAGTTCCTGTGGTTGAACATAATGAACATAAGATTGAATATGATGAAGAGTCGGGAGTTTATACCATTACTTCATCCACGGATGATTTTAAAATACTTCATCTGACGGATATTCATATCGGAGGGAGCCTTTATTCATACAGGAAGGATTTGAAGGCTTTAAAAGCCTGCTATGCGGAAATTGAATATACACATCCTGATTTTGTAATAGTCACCGGAGATTTAAGTTTTCCGTTAGGAATAATGTCTTTATCGTTTAATAATACGGCACCGGTAGGGCAGTTTGCAGCATTTATGCGAAATGTGGATATTCCATGGGCATTTACATATGGAAACCATGACACGGAAAGCCTTGCATCAGCAGGAAAAAAAGAATTGAATGAAATATATAAGGAATTGTCATATAAGACATCGGGGAAACTGCTGTATCCGTATGTACAGCCTGATATCACCGGAAGAAATAATCAGTTAATTGAACTAAAAAACTCAGATGGAACTTTGAATACAGGATTATTTTTAATTGATTCAAATGCTTATACGGGAGAAGGAATTAATGTATATGACTACATTCATGATGATCAGGTAGAGTAGTATGCAGATGAAGTAAAGAGATTACAAAATGAAAAAGGGGAAAATGTTAATTCTATGGTCTTTTTCCATATTCCGCTTCAGCAGTATAGAACGGCATATGAGCTTTATGAGCAGGGAAGCGATGAGGTAAAATACTATTTTGGAGAGAATGGTGAAAAGATGATTAATAAGGTATGTTGTTCAGATTACCCAAGCAGTCTGTTTGACAAGATGCTTGAATTGAAAAGCACCACCGGAACATTTTGCGGACACGACCATTACAACAACATGTCACTCGAGTATCAGGGAATCAGGCTTACATATGGAATGAGCATTGATTATCTGGCAATGCCGGGTATAGAAAAAGATAAAAAACAGCGTGGGGCAGAATTGATTACAATACATTCCGACGGGTCATGGGATTTAGAACAGATTCCGCTTACGTCCATAATGGAAGATGAGTAAGAAAATACTTGTAGAAAAAACCGCGGATAAAGAAGTGAAATTTATGACAAAATTACGTTAAAAACATTTTATTTTTTAATAAGTATAAATAAAAATGTGATTTGTGTACAAAAAAAAGTATATTTAGAATACTTTTTTAAAGCAAAATTTAACAAAAATAACATCAAAATAGCACTAAAATAATTTGCGTGACAAAAAGAAGACTATCCTATATAATAACTCACTGTAAATCAAGCATAATAAGAAAAGGAGACACAAATATTATGAAACAATTTGACACAGTGAAAAAGTCATTGGTTACGTTTGCATCTGTCGTAATGATGACTATTGCGATTTTAATTGCACAGGGTAGCAATACAGATGTATATGCAGCAGATTCAAAGACTGTGATTTACTATGATAACAGTAACTGGAGCAGTGCAAACATTCATTACAAAGTTGGTAATGGTAAGTGGACCAGCGTACCGGGAGTGAGAATGTACGAATCTTCAAAAGAAGGATATGGATTCAGGTATACGATAGAGCTTGGTGATTCAGATAATGTAACATTTTGCTTTAACGATGGTAATGGCAACTGGGACAGCAGATACGGTGCAAATTACACTGCAGGAGCTGGAACATACGGAGTGAAAAATGGAAACGTAACAAGACTTGCTGATGATATAGATATATATGAATGGTCTTGTACACCATCAAAAGGTTATTACTATATTGGACTTGGTGTAGATAATTTTGATGAAGAATATTCTTATACATACACATTGACACAGTTAAGATCAAATAACGGACTTACTCTTTTAGAACCAAGAGTTGTTTCTGTTGAGAAATATGATTCTAATTATTTGCCGTTATCATTTGGACTTTACCGCTCAGGTGATTTCAAATTAGAATTAACTTTGACTGATAAGTCAGGAAAGACAGCATCTTATACAAAAACATTTACATTAGATCCTTTGGCAATCACAGAGATTATACCTGATGTTAATAAAGGAGTAGTAGGACAGGAAGTTGAATTCTATGCTAACTGCGAAAACGTATTTAATTATTATATGCCAATGAGCACATACTGGACAGTGGAAAAGGATGGAAACATTCTTATATTAAACAAATTTTCAGAATGCTCAAGATACTTTAAGTGGACACCTGATGAAAAGGGAACATATACGATTTCAGTATATGCAAAAGATACATCACAAGATGAAGCAGTTTGCAGTACTACATTTGAAGTAAAAGAAACAAAAGATAATATGGTAAAGGTATATTATAATAATTCAGCATGGTCTACAGCATATATTCATTATGGAATAGATGGTGTCTGGACACAAAACAATGGTGTTGTGATGAAACCAAGTGACGACCCAAGATACACATGGATGTATACGATTAACCTTGGAGAAGCTGAGGGAGCACAGGTTTGCTTCAACAACGGTGCAGGACAGTGGGATAGCAGAAATGCACAGAATTATGCCGTAACTACAGGAACGTATGCTGTAATTTACGGAAATGTATATCATATAGCAGATTAATAGTCTAAAAAAGTCATTGCCTTAAACGGTGATGGCTTTTTTTATATATTCATGTAGAAAAACAGCGAATTTTGTTGGAAAATGACATATATTATGGTAAAATATTGTTGTGAGACACTCGAAGCGGAGGTGGAAATATGAGATTAGAATATAAGGATTATGTTAGGAATGTTGTAAAGTCATATCTTGGAAGGCTGAATAAGAAAGCGATTTTTATCAAACACTATAATACACTTAATATTACTTTAGATGAGATGCTGCCGGAAGAAGATAATAATCACTTTTTCCTTTTTCATGAGTTTGAGATCAATTCTATGAAAGAGGCATATGAGCCATTTCTTGGATGGATTAAGGTGTGTTATGATAAGTTTTATAAAGATATATATTCACCTGAGGAATTTGTTGCTGAGTGTGGAGTATATATTCTTCACAGACAGGTTCTTTATGATTATATAAAGTATGGAAAATGCAGCAGACATGAGGAAGTATTGATGAGCGAATATTTTTATGAGCAGGAAAAGATGCTTGAATCAATATATGCTGTTTTTCGTTATGTTGCAAAGAATCATTCCGTTATAATGATTATGTCTAAATTACACATGGTGTCTTATAGTACTCTCCGTATGATTCATTATATTATTGACAAAGTAGATGAAATACATTTCATCTTTACATACAATGATATCTTTTTTGTGAGAGATTCGTTGAAAAACAATTGGAACCGGCTTATTGAACGCGGTGAAAATGAGAATATGATTCTTGAGTGGGGAAAGGTTGAGAATCAGCAGAGTGTTGAGCTGGAAGACAGAGTTATTTTTGATATGTCAAGAATAAAAGAAGTAATACTTAAAGCATGGAATATGTATTACACTTTTGCACTTGAAGATGCTGATTATTACCTTGAGATGATATATGACAAGATTAATAAGTCAGACTCTAAAGTTTCTCCTGAAGACAAGATGGAGATTTATATCGTATATGCGCTTACAAATGTAGGCCTTTCTAATAGCAGCAAGGTATTATTCATCTGCGAAAATATGTGTTCACTGCTACAGCAGTCGTCTAATCTTTATTACGAATATATGTATAATTACATTTCGGCTATGGGACATTTGCTTTTGATAGACTCAGAACTTTCTGATAAGTACTGCAGGCGATGCAGAGAGATTGCGGCTGAGATGGGAGATGAACTCTTAGACTTCAAGATTGATGTTATGAAATGTATGGCTGATTTTGGAAGCTTTGGTGAGACGTTTAAATGTGACAAGTTCTTTTCAGTTATGCCGGAAATCGTAGAGAAAACAAAAAAATATCATTATGATAATTTCCTTGCATATCTCTATGTATATGCTATGAGAATGATAAGGAAAGTATCATCGCTATAGCCAAAGGTCAAAAGGAACCGTATTATTTTAATAAAGGAATAAATCTGGCAAAAGAAATGGGGAATAACAACTTGCTTCTTGTTGCCTATATGAAAAATATTATTGTTTATTCATCTTATGGTTTTCATAAATATGTCAGAAAGATGTATGAGAAGAGAATAGAGGTATCAGACCCGAAAAACCTTTTAAGACGTGCACATATGTATGCGGGTGTAGGATATAACTCTATTGTCATGGAAGAATATGCTGATGCAGACAATTATTTTAGAAATGGTCTTGAGCTGTGTGTAAAGTTAGAATCAGCTGATGACATTTCAGAAGTTTTATATAACATGGCGTTAAATTATTTTGTTGCAGGTATTTATGACAGATGCGTGGAATATATGGAATGCGTCATAAAGATTATGAATGCACTGGAAGTGCAGGAGATACGGGTATGTAATGTTTCAAAACTCTACGGTATAGTTGCCATGGCTCATTACAAGTTAAAAGAATATTATAACTGTTACTATTATCTTGATAAAATTGAATTGGTACTAAGCCATATAATTAACGTAAATGAAAGTGAAAATTACAATCTCTGGGAGGAGGATTTGTACCTCTATCATATGCTGAGAGCAGTAATGTATGCCTATGAAGGAAATTATGAAATCGCACAGAAAGAATTTG
The DNA here is from genome assembly GCA_902786515.1 of uncultured Lachnospiraceae bacterium. Classification (GTDB taxonomy): domain Bacteria; phylum Bacillota; class Clostridia; order Lachnospirales; family Lachnospiraceae; genus UBA2821. The sequence goes on from CADADA010000003.1 coordinate 43,713, forward strand.
ATAAAGCCTATTACTACATGGATATACAGCCGGGAACCCAGTATTACACATATTCAGAATATGTCATTTCAAGGGCAGAGGTGTACGAAAACAGCGGAGAATCGGATAAAGCAAAGCGACTCCTTGAGGAAGGAATTCAGTACTGTATAGAAAAGGGCTATTATTACAAACAGGCTCAGTTAGAGGCTATGTATCATGACAGCCCGTATAAAGTGAACAGAAGGTATGCAGACATACCGGTAGATTTTTCACATATCATGCGAATAGCCGGGTTTGCCGGTAACGTAGTAAAATTAAAAAGCAGGGAGAGAGATGTCAATTTTCTTACGATATGTCAGGATGTACTTATTAAGGAGCAGGCAGGAAAAGACAGCGTAGTGGAAAATTGTATGAACATAATCCAGAATAATTTTAATCTTGAGCAGATGGTTCTGTTAGACAGACAGGGAGAGTGCAGAATTACATATTCTTATATGGATAAGGCATTATATTCAGAAGATATAGATGATATATTTGCATTTTTTGACGGATACAAGAGAGAATTTATTGCGAACAGAATTGAAAAAAACTACAAAAAATACATTGACATTACAAGTAAATTCGGAACGGACAAGATAGTGACGATAGTTGGAATACCGATTATCAGAAATGATGAGGTGGTAAAAATCTTTCTTGGCGCCACGAACATGCACCGTAATTTCACAGGTGACAGGGTGTTCTTAAATGCATCAAATCTACAGATTATGAAAGTAGTAATTGAGCAGCTTGATGAGGCGATTAAGAGGGTTGACAATGCCTGCATGATTAAGGCGATGAACAGTCAGCTGGAAAAGACCTCTATTACTGATCAGCTTACCGGTATCTACAACCGTATGGGATTTGACAGTATTTTGTCTAAACTTGAAGGCAGCAGAGGAATGGCATTTTACATCGACCTTGATAACTTTAAATATTATAATGACAATTTCGGACATGAGGTTGGAGATGTGATACTGGTAGAATTTGCCAGACTGCTTACGGATGTAGCAGGAGATAAAGGATATCCTATAAGATATGGAGGAGATGAATTTATCCTGTTTATGCCGGATATAGAAAAAGAGAAAGCTGTGGAGATAGCTAGAGAAATATTGAACAGGATGAGTAATCAGATTCGCCAGTCTGTGCATGATGGTATTACAGGCAATCCGATTATAGAAAAAGGAAAAGAGATTACCTGTTCGATTGGTATTTCAAAGTGTGAAAAAGTAACCACGGAGAACATGGAGGAGACTTTGAAGCAGGCTGATAAAGCGTTGTACCATGTGAAGTCGGATAAAAAAGGAGATTATGCTTTGTGACCTGATATGGGAAAATAGTAGAATTAATGAACCTGCACTGATGTAGCTATTGGTGCAGGTTCATTAATAATCTAAGAAAATGTTGCAAGTAAGAATAGTTTTGTGGTAGAATGGTATATGCTGAAATAGAATACTGTGATTTATTTAGAAGGTTGCTGATTTCAGATGGAGGTAAAGATGAGTGTTGATGAAAAAAATACTTCGGTCGGCAGGCAGCTATCAGGAATGGATGAGAGAAGAAAAAGAATTAACAGAATGAAGAAGACAATTGTCATTACCTGTATTGTATTGGTATTGATTCCAATCATTGTGTGCATCTTTTTACTAATCAGAGTGAATCAGTTAGAAAAAGATATAGATAATCTGTTATCCATGAAAGAAGCAGGAAAGATAGTGTCGCAGGTTGACAGTACAGGGGAAAGATATTTGGTACTGTCGACCGGAACCGAGGAAAACAGTGAGTCTGAATCCGAGACGGAAAAGGAGACACCTCCGGAGACAACCACTGTTATGGAAGAAACCGTGCCGGAGACTACTACTGCAGATCCGTACACGGGAAAGAGAGCGTATCTTACGTTTGATGACGGACCGAGTGTAAATACAATACCGATACTTGATACTCTGGACAGGTATGGTATTAAGGGGACGTTTTTTGTGATAGGAAAAGCTGATGACCAGTCAAAGCAACTGATGAAAGAGATAGTTGACAGAGGACACGCGATGGGACTTCATTCGTATTCTCATGATTATGGTGCGCTATATGCATCACTTCAAAGCTTTTCAACTGATCTGGCAAGCATACATGATTTAGTTCAGAGTGCTACAGGTAAAGATGTAAGGCTCTTCAGATTTCCGGGAGGCAGCTCAACTACCACCACGGCAGTTGATGTCAAAGAGTTTATAAAATATTTAAATGATAATCATTATAGATATGTGGATTGGAATGTGTCAAGTCAGGATGCCACCGGCAAGGCGATGACACCTGAGCAGATAGCAAGTATTGTTGTGTCTGAGTCCTTAGGATGCAATAATGCTTACATACTTATGCATGATGCCAAGGGAAAGGAATCGACTGTACAGTCGCTGCCATCCATTATAGAGCAGCTTCAGGCAAATGGGTTTAAGTTTTATCCTTTGGACGATTCGGTAGAAAATCTGTGTCAGCATGTAAAATCTACATCAGTACAATAAAAGCATTATGGAGGAATAACAATGAGTTTTTTTAAGGATTTTAAGGATGATTTGTCTCAGGCGGTAAATGAACTTGTAGCGGATGAAGAATTAAGCGAAAAAGTCAAAGAAGAAGAAAAGGAAGAAGAAAAAGAAGAAGTTGAGACAGAAGATGAAGATATGCAGCTTTTAAATGACCTTTTATCTGAGGAGACAGAAGAATATGACTATGATGGCGAAGCAGGAGATACTGATACTGATATAGACGATTTGGAGGATGTTGAGGAAGAAATGGAAGAGAAGATAGAAGAAGATTACACAGATATCGGAGATTTGCTTGAAGAAGATGATAACGCAGCAGAAGAAGCAGAAAATGAAGCTAAAAAAGAAGCGTTACGAGGAAACAGAAACTCTACGGTAAAAAATGAGATAACAAGCTCTACAAAGGAAGCACCTTCAGATGAGGTAACGGAAATCACCAAGGGAACCGTGATAGAAGGTAATGTGATATGTGAAGGCTCCATGAATGTATATGGAAAGATTAAAGGAAATGTAGCATGCCGTGGAAAACTTGTTATCAGTGGAACTGTAGTTGGAGCTTCAAGAGCAGCAGAGGTATATACCAAGAGTGCCAAGATTGATGGAGATGTAACCAGTGACGGACCGATTAAAGTTGGTAACGGTTCTATCATTATTGGTAATATTTATGGAACATCGGCAGTAATCGGCGGCGCCGTAAAGGGAGATATAGACGTACATGGTCCTGTGGTTATAGACGGAACGGCTGTTGTACAGGGTAATATACGCTCACGTTCTGTACAGATTAACAATGGTGCAGCTATCGAAGGTTCAGTTTCACAGTGTTACGCTGAGATTGATTACCTTGCATTGTTTGATAAAACTTTTGCAAAATAATATATTCAGAATGTATAAAAAACTGCTATTTAGAGAAAGGTTATGGTACTAATATGGCACAGTTAAAGAGAGTACTCTTGAAATTAAGTGGAGAAGCACTTGCGGGCGACAAAAAGACAGGATTTGATGAGGAGACTGTAGTTAAAGTTGCAAAGCAGGTCAGACAGCTTACAGATAAGGGAATTCAGGTAGGAATCGTAATCGGCGGAGGCAACTTCTGGAGAGGAAGAAGCAGCGAAAAAATTGACAGAACAAAGGCAGATGCCATAGGTATGCTTGCAACGGTTATGAATTGTATTTACGTATCTGAGATTTTCAGAACTGAAGGAATGATGACACAGGTGCTTACACCATTTGAGTGTGGTTCATTTACAAAATTGTTTTCAAAAGACAGAGCAAATAAATATTTTTCAAAAAATATGGTTGTATTTTTTGCCGGTGGTATAGGACATCCTTATTTTTCAACTGATGTAGGAATGATTCTAAGAGCCATTGAGATAGAGGCAGACTGTGTGTTGGCGGCAAAAGCTGTTGACGGTGTTTATGACAGCGACCCGAATAAAAATCCGGATGCAAAAAAATATGACTCATTGTCGATTCAGGAGATAATTGATAAAAAACTTGGTGTTATTGATCTGGCAGCATCAGTGTTGTGCATGGAAAACAAGATGCCGGTTAAAATATTTGGATTAAATAAAGAAAACAGCATTGTGAATGCAGTTTTCGGAGAATTTACAGGTACAGATATAATAGTAGAATAGAATAGGAGATTACAATGGAAGATTTAAAACAGTTTGAGGAAAAAATGGAAAAATCTATTGACAGTCTGAGGTCAGAGCTTGCAACAATCAGGGCAGGAAGGGCAAACCCTCATATACTGGATAAGATAAAGATAGATTATTACGGAACACCGTCGTCTTTGCAGCAGGTAGCAAATGTGTCTGTACCTGAAGCAAGAATGATTCAGATTCAGCCGTGGGAGCCAAATCTGATTAAGGAAATAGAAAAAGCAATTCTTACATCAGATTTAGGATTGACACCGACAAATGACGGAAAAGCGGTAAGACTTGTATTTCCCGAGCTGACAGAAGAAAGACGTAAGGAATTGGTAAAAGACGTAAAGAAAAAAGGCGAAAGTGCAAAAGTGGCTGTAAGAAATGTCAGAAGAGATGCAAATGATTCGGCCAAAAAGAAGAATAAGGCAAATGAAATATCGGAAGATGAGTTAAAGCAGTTAGAAGATAAGATTCAGAAGATGACAGATAAATATGTGGCAGAGATTGACAGTGTGATTGAAGATAAATCAAAGGATATTCTTACTGTTTAATAAGATTTACAGGGGAGAAAGAAACTCCCCTTTTTCACTATATTTCAATAAAATGTTTCGAAATGGAGAAACTTATGAGTGATAATAAAGTATTAGAGGGAATGAAGATTCCGGAACACGTTGCTATAATAATGGATGGAAACGGAAGATGGGCAAAGAAAAGAATGCTCCCGAGAAATATGGGGCATGTTCAGGGAGCTAAAACAGTTGAACAAATATGTGAAGATGCAGACAGTGTGGGAATAAAATATCTGACAGTATACGCATTTTCAACTGAAAACTGGAGCAGACCTGAAAAAGAAGTGAATGCTATAATGAAACTTCTAAGGAATTACCTGAAAGATTGTATCAAGAGAGCTAACAGTAACAATATGAAAGTGCGCGTTATCGGAGAAAGAAGCAGATTAAGTGAAGATATACGGGAAAAGATTGAAGAACTCGAAGAAGCTTCAAAAAATAATACGGGGCTTAATTTTACCATCGCATTAAATTACGGAAGTAAAGACGAGATTACAAGAGCGGTTAAAAGACTTGCGAAGGATTGTGTTGACGGAACTGCCGATGTGGATAAAATAGACGAAGCAATGATTTCAGGATATTTAGACACTGCAGGGATTCCGGACCCTGATTTGCTTATCAGGACAAGCGGAGAGGAAAGGTTATCAAACTACCTCCTGTGGCAGCTTGCTTATGCAGAATTTTATTTTACGGATGTATTGTGGCCTGATTTTAATAAGGATGAATTAATCAAAGCAATTGAAAAATATAATGGAAGAGACAGGCGCTACGGAGGCGTTAATGAGGAATAAGTATGTCAAAGATTGAAAAACTGATGAATAAATCCTTTCTTGAAAGGACAATCAGTGGAATTTTATTAGTTATTATTGCACTGGTAACGATAATAATTGGAAATGATGTTTTATTCGTTGTCATTGCAGCGACTTCACTGATTGGATTGTCAGAGCTGTATAAAGTATTTAAAATTGAGAAAAAAATGCCGGGGATAGTTGGATATATTGGATGTATAGGATACTATACACTGATTCGTTCAGGAAATGATGAGTATCTGCTTCCCATGATGTTAACAGTTCTCATGCTTGTCATGGCAGTATTTGTATTTTCATTTCCAAAGTATCAGGCAAATCAGATAATGGCTGTTTTCTTTGGAATAGTGTATGTTGCAATAATGCTTTCTTATGTATATCGTACGAGAATGATGGTAAATGGCGTATATATTGTATGGCTGATTTTCCTTTGCTCATGGGGATGTGACACATGTGCATACCTTGTCGGCGTAATGTTTGGAAAACATAAGATGGCACCGGTGCTAAGCCCTAAGAAGTCTGTTGAGGGCGGAATTGGCGGAATTGTTGGAGCAGCTCTGCTTGGATTTATATACACCATGATATTTGCTGATATATTTGTAAAATTAAATCATTACATGATAATGGTTCCCGTTATGTGTGCTGTTGCAGCCATGGTTTCACAGGTTGGAGATTTGGCAGCATCGGGAATAAAAAGAAATTATGATGTGAAGGATTATGGAAAACTAATTCCCGGTCATGGTGGTATTCTTGACCGGTTTGACAGTGTCATTTTTACGGCACCGATTATCTACTATTTTGTTTTATATTTATAAATATGTAATACGGGAGGGATAAAATTGAAGAATATAGCGATACTTGGTTCGACGGGCTCAATAGGAACCCAGACATTAGAGATTGTAAGAGCAAATAAAGACCTTAATGTTGTTGCGATGACAGCGGGAAGTAATATAGAGTTATTAGAGAAGCAGATACGTGAATTTAATCCGGAAGTCGTAGCTGTATGGGATGAAGAAAAGGCAGAACTGCTAAGTCAGAGAGTGAAAGATCTGGATGTCGAAGTATGTAAGGGAATGGAAGGACTTATAACTGCAGCGACAGTAGACAGTGCGGACATTGTGGTACTTGCAGTAGTAGGAATGGTAGGAGTAAGACCGGCCATAGCAGCGATTAATGCCCATAAGGATATTGCACTTGCAAACAAGGAGACACTTGTTACGGCCGGACATATTATTATGAAAACGGCTGCGGAAAAGAATGTAAAGATTTTACCGGTCGACAGCGAGCACAGTGCCATTTTCCAGTGTTTAAACGGTGAAAAGCATGAGCAGATAAGCAATCTGATACTTACTGCTTCCGGAGGACCGTTCAGGAATATGACCAGAGACATGATGAGAAATGTTACTGTTGAGGATGCTCTAAAACATCCGAACTGGTCAATGGGAAGAAAAATAACGATTGATTCTGCGACAATGGTAAATAAAGGTCTCGAAATAATCGAAGCAAAGTGGCTGTTTGATATGGATATTGACAATATACGCGTAGTTGTTCAGCCACAGAGCCTGATTCATTCAATGGTCGAATTTGTGGATGGTGGAATTATGGCGCAGTTAGGAACGCCTGATATGAGACTGCCGATTCAATACGCATTGTTTTATCCGGACAGGCGTAACTTAAGCGGTGAGAGAATTGATTTTTCAAAGATAACCAGCATTAATTTCGAAATACCTGATATGGATAATTTCAGAGGACTTTATCTTGCAAGAGAGGCAGGAAAGGCAGGAGGAAGCCTTCCTACCGTTATGAATGCGGCAAATGAGAAAGCTGTTGCGATGTTTTTAAATCGTGAGATAGGATTTTTGGACATCACGGATATTATTGAAAAATGTATGGACAGACATCAGAATATTGATAACCCGTCGCTTGAAGATATTCTTTCGGTAGAGCAGGATACATATGATTATATTGACAGTTTATAAAAAAGAATGATTCTATGGAGGACATAATGAGTATAATATTAACGATTATCGTATTTAGTGTTTTAGTATTTGTTCATGAATTTGGACATTTTATTATGGCAAAGAAAAACGGAATAGGAGTTGTAGAATTTTCAATCGGAATGGGACCGAGATTATTCAGCTTTAAAAAAGGAGATACCACATATTCATGGAAACTTGTTCCATTTGGAGGTGCATGCCAGATGCTTGGCGAAGATGAGGATGATACAGACAATGAGGAATCCTTTAATAATGCAAGCGTTTGGGCAAGAATGGTAGTACTTGCAGCCGGTCCGATGTTCAATTTCTTTCTTGCGTTTTTCTTATCGGTTATCATCATTGGAAATGTCGGATATGACCAGTGTTCAGTGTTAGAGCCTGATAAGGGAACGGCAGCCGAAGAGGCAGGATTGCAGGAAGGCGACATTATTACAAAATATAACGGACAGAATATCGTTATATCAAGAGACTTAACGTTAGAACAGTTTATAAACCCGGTTACAAAAAAAACGGTAAATATTACTTATAAAAGAGATGGAAAAGAGGTTGCTGCAACACTGGTTCCTAAGGAAGTATACAATCTCGGAATCTCTTACTATGCAAATGAGAAACCTGCTGAGATATCAGCCGTTGTGGAGGGCAGTGCAATACAAAAGGCCGGTGTAAAGGCAGGAGATGTTCTCGTATCAATCAATGGACATGAGATTTCTACAGGAAAAGAAGTAAGTGAATATCTCGATGAGAATCCGCTTACAAAAGATGAGATAGAGATAGAGATTTTACGTGGTAAAGAAACCATTAAAAAATCCGTAAAGCCGGGAACTGCTTATAGTATCGGGTTAAGATACAGTTCTGGAAGAGTAAAAACAAGTCCGGTAGGAGTTTTAAGGTATAGCTTTACGGAGATGAGATATGGCATAGGGTATGTATTAAAAAGTCTTAAGATGCTTGTAACCGGAAAAATCGGTGCTGATGCCGTGTCAGGACCTGTGGGTATAGCTGATATAGTGGGAGAAACCTATGAGGAAACCAAAAGCGAAGGCGGATTCTATGTATTTTTAAATATGGCATATCTCACGGTGCTGTTCAGCGTGAATCTGGGTGTGGTTAATTTATTGCCATTTCCGGCACTTGACGGTGGCAGACTTGTATTTGTTATCATAGAGGCAATAAGAAGAAAACCGGTACCAAAAGAAAAAGAAGCAGTAGTACACCTGATAGGAATGGCGGTTCTAATGATTTTCATGGTGTTTGTACTGGTAAATGATATTAAGAAAATACTGTAAAACAAGGAGAAGGTGGTTTGTATGGCACACAGAGATACTACGAAAGTGATTCATATCGGAGATAAAATAATCGGAGGTGGCAATCCTATATTGATACAGTCTATGACAAATACAAAGACTGAGGATGTAGAGGCAACTGTAAGGCAGATAAAATCATTAGAAGAAGCAGGGTGTGACATAATAAGATGTGCGGTTCCTACACAGGAGGCCGCAGAAGCAGTAAAAGAAATAAAAAAACAGATATCGATTCCGTTGGTTGCAGATATTCATTTTGATTACAGGCTTGCAATAAAAGCTATTGAAAACGGTGTGGATAAGATAAGAATAAATCCCGGTAATATTGGCGGGCGGGAAAAACTCGAAGCTGTAGTAATGAAGGCAAAAGAAAGACAGATTCCTATACGTGTAGGTGTCAACAGCGGTTCACTTGAGAAGTCAATACTTGAGAAGTACGGTAAAGTGACGGCAGAAGGAATAGTAGAAAGTGCCTTAGACAAAGTCGGTATGATAGAAGAGCTGGATTATGGGAATATCGTAATCAGTATTAAATCTTCTGATGTTTTAATGTGTGCGGCTGCACATAAGGTTATGGCAGAAAAAACATCATACCCTCTTCATGTTGGAATCACTGAATCAGGAACACTTTATTCCGGAAACATAAAATCAGCAGTAGGACTGGGAATTATATTAAACGAAGGAATTGGCGATACGATAAGAGTGTCACTGACAGGAAATCCACTGGAAGAGATTCGTTCAGCAAAGATGATTTTAAAAACACTCGGATTAAGAAAGGGTGGAGTAACAGTCGTATCCTGTCCGACCTGTGGAAGAACTCAGATTGACCTTATAGACCTTGCAAACAAGGTTGAAAATATGGTTCAAAAATATGAGAATTTAGATATTAAGGTTGCAGTAATGGGATGTGTGGTAAACGGACCGGGAGAAGCAAGAGAAGCTGACTTAGGAATAGCCGGTGGCATGGGAGAAGGATTATTAATCAAAAAAGGCGAGGTTATAAAAAAACTACCTGAGAGTGAACTCCTTGCAGCACTTGAGAATGAGATAATTGAAACCTATTGCAGGTGAAAGGGTATGAATATTTTATGGAAACAAAGTACTTTTTTGAGGTTTTTCCTACGATAGAGACAGACGGTGACATACGTGATTTATTTGAAAATGTTGCCGTTACGAAAGTTGCCAGAAACAGGGCGAACAATGCGGTCAGGGTTTACATATTGAGCAACAGACTGATAGAAAAAAAGACAATCCGAAAAATTGAATCTGTAATAAAAGAACAGATATTTGAGGATTCATCCGTAAAAGTAAATATAATAGAAAAATTCAGCCTCTCCGGACAATACACTCCGGAAAGGCTTTATAAAATTTACAGAGACAGTATCCTGTATGAGCTGAAAGATTACAGTGTGATAATTTATCACATGTTAAAAAGAGCTGACTACTCATTTAAAGACGATAAAATCATGAATCTGACAATACAGGATTCAACAATAAACAGGGCAAAAGAATCTGAACTGACCAGGATTCTTGAGAAAATATTTTGGGAGAGATGCGGTCTTCCGGTAGAGGTTATCATTGATTATAAAAATGATGAGCAGGGCTTTGCAGCAGGAAGAAAGAAAAAGATAGAGCTTGAGGTGGCTGCCATTATAGAAAATGCATCTGCCGGTATGGAAGAAGACGAAAAGCAGGATTTGGCAGAAAAACAGGAAGAGAAGAAGGTTCCGGAAAAGAAGCAGGCAGCTGAACTTCCACAAAAAACTGACTCAAAAAGAGAGGATACGAAAAAAGCCTACAGAAGTTACAGAAAAGAGAATAATCCTGATGTGCTCTACGGAAGAGATTTTGATGATGAAGAAGAAATTGTAGCGATTGCTAGCATAGGTGAAGAGGTTGGAGAGACAGCGATAAGGGGTCAGATTATTGAGTTAGATAAGAGAGAAATCCGTGGTGAGAAGACAATAGTGATGTTTGATGTGACGGATTTTACGGACTCTATTACAGTAAAAATGTTTACAAAAAATGAGTTTTTAGATGATATTCTTGCCGTTATCAAAAAGGGTGCATTTATCAAGATAAAAGGTGTTATCACGGTTGACAGATATGACGGTGAATTAACGATGGCTTCTATTATCGGCATTAAAAAATGCAGCGATTTCAGAACGAAAAGAATGGATACCAGTGTTGAGAAAAGGGTAGAACTGCATTGTCACACTAAAATGAGTGATATGGATGGAGTAACCAGTGCAAAAGACCTTATTAAAAGAGCAATTTCATGGGGACATAAAGCACTTGCCATCACAGACCACGGACTTGTTCAGGGATTTCCGGAGGCATTCCATGCACTAAGGGATATAGAAGGGAAATACAATTGGGAGCCGTTTGATTTTAAGATAATTTATGGTGTGGAAGCATATCTGGTCGATGATATCAAAAATGTAGTAACAAATTCAATGGGACAGCGTCTTGACGGTGATTTTGTTGTATTTGACTTAGAGACTACAGGTTTTAGCGCTCTGAATAACCGTATTATAGAAATCGGAGCGGTAAAAGTATCAGGAGGACAAATAAAGGAACGTTTTAGTACCTTTGTAAACCCAAAAGAACCGATACCATTCAGGATTGAAAAACTGACGGGTATCAATGACAGTATGGTGATAGATGCGAGAACAATTGAGGAGATTCTTCCGGAATTTCTCGAGTTTTCTAAGGATTGCGTTATGGTTGCACATAATGCCGATTTTGATATGAGTTTTATTATGAGAAACTGTGAAAGGATGGGAATAGAAAAAAAATTCACCATACTGGATACGGTCAATCTTGCAAGAATATTGATGCCTGGACTTAAGAATTTTAAATTGGATACCGTGGCAAAAGCTCTTGGCGTTTCGTTGCTTAATCACCATCGTGCGGTGGATGATGCAGAGTGTACCGCAGGTATATTTTTAAAATTGATAGAGATGTTGAATCAAAAAGGAATATTTGATTTGGACGCCGTAAACGATATGGGAATATCTGATGCCGGTACGATTATGAAAATGCCGACTCATCATGCCATTATACTCGCAACAGGAGAAGTAGGAAGAGTAAACCTGTATCATCTGGTATCAGACTCTCATATAAAGTATTTTCACAGATTCCCAAGAATACCTAAAAGCGACTTTTTAAAGTATCGGGAAGGTCTTCTGATTGGTTCGGCGTGTGAGGCGGGAGAGCTGTATCAGGCTGTGCTGGAAGGAAAAAGTGATGAGGAGATAGCACGACTTACACAGTTTTATGATTATCTTGAAATACAGCCGCTGGGAAATAATGAATTTATGATTAACAGTGAAAAAAGCAGTGTTTCTTCAAAAGAAGAATTAATCGAAATCAATAAAAAAATAGTAAAACTGGGTGAAGAATTTAATAAACCGGTGGTTGCAACCTGTGACGTTCATTTCATGGATCCGGAAGATGAAGTATACAGAAGAATTATTATGGCAGGAAAAGGATTTAAAGATGCGGATGATCAGGCACCATTGTACTACAGGACAACGGAGGAGATGCTTGAGGAGTTTAAGTATCTCGGAAGCGATAAAGCCTATGAGGTTGTAGTTACGAACACGAATAAAATATCTGATATGATAGATAACATTTTTCCTGTAAGCCCCCATAAGGCACCGCCGGTTATCGAAAATTCAGATCAGACGCTCCGTGATATCTGCTACGATACGGCAAGAAGCATGTATGGTGACGATTTACCTGAGATTGTGGTTGCCAGACTTGAAAGAGAACTTAATTCCATCATATCAAACGGATATGCGGTTATGTATATTATTGCCCAGAAACTCGTTTGGAAATCAAATGAAGACGGATATCTTGTCGGTTCGAGAGGTTCCGTAGGGTCATCATTTGTTGCGACGATGTCGGGAATTACTGAGGTAAATCCGCTTAGCCCGCATTATTATTGTGAAAAATGTCATTACAACGAATTTGATTCAGATGAGGTAAAGGCATTTACCGGAGGTTCAGGTTGTGATATGCCGGATAAAAAATGTCCGAACTGTGGTGAGAATCTGGTTAAAGCCGGTTTTGACATTCCGTTTGAAACCTTCCTTGGATTTAAGGGAAACAAAGAACCGGATATTGACCTTAACTTTTCAGGTGAATATCAAAGTAAAGCTCATGAGTACACAGAAGTAATCTTTGGAAAAGGACAGACCTTCAGAGCAGGAACCATTGGTACTCTGGCTGATAAAACGGCATATGGTTACGTGAAAAAATATTTTGAAGAACGTGATGTGAGAAAGAGGAAATGTGAGATTAACAGGATATCCAAGGGATGTGTAGGTATTCACAGAACCACGGGACAGCATCCGGGAGGAATAGTTGTGCTTCCATTGGGAGAAGATATTAACACATATACCCCGGTACAGCATCCGGCAAACGATATGACTACAAAAACAATTACCACACATTTTGAGTACCATTCAATTGACCACAATCTGTTAAAACTTGATATCCTCGGTCACGACGATCCTACCATGATTCGTATGCTCGAAGACTTGACGGGTATAGATGCAAAGCAGATTCCATTTGATAATCAGGAGGTAATGTCTCTGTTTAAAGATACTCATGCATTGTTAATTAATCCTTCAGACATAGGAGACTGCCCTCTTGGTTCACAGGGAATCCCTGAGTTCGGAACAGATTTTGTTATACAAATGCTTATCGATACACAGCCTAAGACATTTTCGGACCTTATAAGAATTTCAGGATTATCACACGGAACCGATGTATGGCTTGGAAATGCACAGGCATTAATACTTGAAGGAAAGGCTACTATTTCAACCGCCATATGTACACGTGATGATATCATGATTTACCTGATTAACAAAGGCCTTGATTCCGAACTGTCATTTACAATAATGGAAAGTGTAAGAAAGGGAAAGGGATTAAAGCCGGATTGGGAAGAAGAGATGTTAAAACACTATGTGCCTGACTGGTATATATGGTCATGTAAAAAAATTAAGTACATGTTCCCTAAGGCGCATGCCGCAGCCTACGTAATGATGGCGTTTCGTATAGCATATTTCAAAGTGTATTATCCGCTTGCATATTATGCGGCCTATTTCAGTATCAGAGCATCGGCATTTAGTTATGAACTTATGTGCCTTGGTCAGGAGAGACTGGAGTATCACCTGAAAGATTACAAGAACCGTAATGCACAAAACCTTTTGTCAAAGAAGGAAGAAGATACATTAAAAGACATGAAAATCGTTCAGGAGATGTATGCCAGAGGATTTGATTTTGAGCCTATTGATATATATAAAGTTCAGGCACATAAATTCCAGATTATGGATGGAAAGCTGATGCCATCATTAAGCAGTATAGATGGTCTGGGTGAAAAAGCGGCTGATTCAATAGTTGAAGCGGCAAGGACCGGCAAATTTTTATCAAAAGATGATTTCAGGGAGAGAACAAAAGTCAGCACAACCCTTACGGATTTGATGTCTGACTTGGGAATACTAAAAGATTTACCTGAATCTAACCAGTTATCACTTTTTGACATGATAGTGTAAATGGAGTGACTTAATAGATGGAATGTAACATAGACCAGAAAAGATTCAAAAAAGCACAGGATAAAATAACAGGAATTCAGAGGGAACGCCACAGCATAGGCGTTCTTTCTGAAAAGACCGTTCATGCGATTCTAAAGAACTATTATGAACCGGATGAGGATAAGCAGGAGATACCTGTGGAAGGTATGGTAGCAGATATATATCGCGACGGTGAAATCATTGAAATCCAGACGGCACATTTTAACAAGCTAAGAGAAAAACTTGCGAGATTTCTGCCGTATTATGATGTTACAATCGTATATCCGGTGGCAAGAAATACATGGCTGACATGGATTGACGAAAATACAGGTGAACATTTTCCAAAAAGAAAATCCCCGGTACATGGAAACGAATATTTTATTTTTCCTGAACTTTATAAGATTAAAACCTATCTTAGAAATGAAAATCTGCATTTTAAAATAGCACTTATTGATGTGGATGAGTATAAAATATTGAATAAAAAGAAGAGTAAAAAAAGCAGGCGCGGTTCAAAATATGATAGAATTCCTGTTGCATTTACAGAAGAGATAGAAATAATGCGAAAGGAGGATTATATGCGATTTCTTCCTTTTGAACTTCCTGAAGAATTTACTACAACGGATTTAGCAAAGGCAGCAGGGATTCATGTATCACTTGCAAGAGTTGCATTGAATATACTGTTTTACGTAGGAACAGTGGATAAGGTTGGGAAAAAAGGAAATAATATAATCTACAAAGTAGTATAAAAGACTATACTAAAAGTTATTTATTATTCGATGAACTATGGTCGCACAAAAAAACTACCGTGTAACAACGGTAGTTTTAAAAGCAGCTCGTAGCGGAATCGAACCGCTGATTTCGCCGTGAGAGGGCGACGTCTTAACCTCTTGACCAACGAGCCATTTATTTAGTACTATGACAGTATATACTATCTTGAAAAAAATTGCAAGCATTTTTTTTATTTTTTTTAAAAATATTTTTCTTGACAATAACATTTATATTGCGTACAATATAAATGTAAACAATATAACGGGACGCAATCTAAAATTTATATTTTATTTATGAAGAAAGGATAAGGTGAATAATATGAGTAGTATATATGATATTTCAGTTAAGAACAGAAAAGGTGAGGATGTCTCACTTAAGGAGTATGCAGGTAAGGTGTTATTGATTGTTAATACAGCGACGGGATGTGGTTTTACACCACAGTACAAGGGACTTGAACAGTTATATCAGGATTATCATGAGCAGGGACTTGAAATATTGGACTTTCCATGTGACCAGTTCGGACATCAGGCACCGGGCAGCGATGATGAGATTCATGAATTTTGCACACTCAAATATAATACTTCGTTTGATCAGTTTAAGAAGATTGAGGTGAACGGTGAAAATCAGGATGCATTATTTGAATATCTGAAATCACAAAAGGGCTTTGAGGGATTTTCTTTGAAAGGCAAGGTTTTAATACCTATCGTGTCTAAGATGGATAAGAATTGGAAGACGAGTAGTGACATAAAGTGGAATTTCACAAAATTCCTTGTAGACAGAGACGGAAATGTAGTTGAAAGATTTGAGTCTACCGTTGAACCGGAGAAGATTGAAGCTAAGGTAAAAGAACTGTTATAGAATGGAGAGACTTATTATGTATGATTTGATTGTGATTGGAGGGGGACCTGCAGGTATTTCTGCAGCGATATATGCCAAAAGGGCGAATCTGAATGTGCTGGTACTTTACACGATGGAATCACAGTTATTGAAGGCACATAAGATAGATAATTATTATGGTTTTGTGAATGGAATTTCAGGTCAGGAATTATATAATAACGGAATCGGACAGGCACAGAATCTGGGCGTCCATCTTGTTAATGAGGAAGTGACTGATATAGCAGGAGGAGATGGAGAATTTGTCGTAAAGACATTTACAAATGAATATCAGGCAAAGTCGGTAGTTATCGCCACCGGGAATAAGAAAATCAAACCTGATATTAAAGGAATAGATGAGTATGAGGGAAGAGGCATCTCGTACTGTGCCATATGTGACGGTTTCTTTTATAGAAACAAGAAGATTGCGGTGATTGGAAATGGCAGATATGCTATATCTGAGGCGAATGACCTTAAGAATATCGCTGCTGAGATTACGATACTGACTAATGGTGAGAAGATGGCGGAAGACAGCGGCTATATTGTCAAAACGGCAAAAATCTCGGAGATATCAGGTGACGATGGCAGAGTCTCAAAGGTTATATTTGAAGATAACACGGAGTTACCCGTTGATGGCATTTTTATCGCAATAGGTCAGGCAGGCGGGGGTGATTTTGCAAAGAAGCTGGGTATTCTTATGGAAAATGGCAATATACAGACAGATGAGAACATGGAGACTAATATAAAAGGAATCTACGTATGCGGAAATCTTGCAGGCGGACTTTTACAGGTCAATAAAGCAGCATATGAGGGAGCGGTAGCGGGTCTTGCTGCCGTAAAATATGTAAAGAGCAGTAAATAGAATGGTATGTACAAAATGAAAGGAAAGTGAGAATTATGGATATAAGAGAGTTTACACAGGACAATTTTGAAAATGAGGTATTAAAAGCTGATAAACCGGTGATTGTGGATTTCTTTGCCACATGGTGCGGACCTTGCAAAATGCAGTCACCGATTATAGATGAAATTGCCGGCGAGCGCAGTGATTTAATAGTGGGCAAGGTGGACGTTGATGAGAATCAGGATTTAGCGGTAAAATATGGTGTTATGAGTATTCCAACCATATTGGTTTTAAAAAACGGTGAAGTTAAAAAGACATTTACAGGGCTGACTTCAAAGGAAGATATTTTAGGGGCGATTTAACATGGAAGATGATAATAAGTATGATATTTTAAAATTGGATAACCAGTTATGTTTTCCTTTATATGTTGTATCAAAGGAAATTATCAGAAAGTATAAGCCATATCTGGAAAAATTGGATTTGACTTATACCCAGTATATAGCGATGATGGTAATGTGGGAAAAGAAGAACCTTAAAGTAACGGATTTGGGAAAAATGTTATATCTGGATACGGGAACCATATCACCATTAATAAGAAAGCTCAAAGACAAGGGGTATGTTACACTGTCAAGAAGCAGCAAAGATGAACGCATACAGATGATACAAATCACGCGGGAGGGCGAAGAATTGAAGCAGAAGGCAGTGGAAGCGGGCGAGGGCATGAAGGAAAAGATGTGTGCCTGCCTTGATGAAAAAGACATGAAAGATTTATACAGAATATTATACACCATTATAAATGACATGGAGTAAACTTAAAAGCTTGCAAATGCCTGTAAAACGGCAATTGCAAGCTTCTATAATTTTAGCTCTGCTAACCATTCAATTTAATAATCTCATCTAAAAGTTCCGGAACCTTAGTACCCATTGTATCATTATCAAACTGGCAGGTACCGACAACCTTATGTCCGCCGCCGCCATATTTAAGCATCAATGCTCCCACATCGATAGAGCATGTCTTATTCAAAACGCTGTATCCAACAGCACATGAGCATCCCTGACCGGCTCTTCCGGATACTATCCATACGGAAATATTTGCCTCAGGATACAGGCTGTAAATCATAAATCTGTTACCTGTGTATATAGTTTCAAGACCGCGTAAATCACTGATAATAACATTATTCTTTACTTCTGTGTGAGCTTTTACCATCTCTACAAACTTTTCGGTCTGCTCAAAGTAGAGTTCGATTCTTTCTTTGACATCCGGAAGTTCCATTATCTCGTCGATAGTCATTGTACGGCACCAGTCAATCAGTTTCTCCATCAGCTGGTAATTGCTTATGGTAAACTGTCTGAATCTTCCAAGACCGGTTCTCGGATCCATTATAAATCCTAAAAGAACCCAGCCGGTAGGGTTGAGAATCTCTTCCTTTGTGAGATTTGCTGAATCAACTTTATCAACCGCCTCTAACAGGTCATCAAAGTGAGGAAACTTTTCTTTTCCACCGTAATAATCATAAACAACGTGTGCCGCACTCGGACTGCTCTTGCTTGCACCGACATACTTACCTTTATAAGCATTACGTTCCTGTTCACTGGAATGATGGTCAAACCAAAGACCACAACCCTCTACAAAAGGTACATTTGCAAGGCAATCGTCTTTTGTAACCTCAATGAGTCCATCCTGCAAGTCCTTAGGATGAGCGAATTTGTAAGTGTCAATAATGCCTGCTTCCTTTAAAAAAACAGCACAGGCAAGTCCGTCAAAATCAGATCTTGTAATTAATCTCATGTAATCTGCCCCCATGTGAATTTTTCTTCTATTGTATCATTTAAAGTCGATAATTGCAAGGTAAAGCAAGGATTGTGTTATTATTGAAAAAAATAGTTTAACATGGTAGAATGAAAACATTAGAAGCGAAAGAAAAAGCTATTCAGGGAGGAAATTAGCATATGGAACAAAAAAACTTCCAATTTGCAACACTAAACGAAGCGGTCGATGCCATAAATTTAATCAGGGATGAGTATAAAGGTAAAGAGTTTCATGATGCATTGATTCACATATATACGACAGGTATTCCGGGGGAACGGGTACAAAAACTGATTGATGTTATAAAAAAAGAATTACCGGAATTTAAGTGTATTGGAATCTCCGAAGTGACGGGAGAGGTTGTATTTCCTGTTGAATTTGTTGTGCTTAATATCATCTTATCTGATGAAACTGAGTTTCACGTCGTGCAGATTGACTGCGCTCCGGGAGAAGAGCTGAAGGCCGGTAAGACTGTGGAAGATATGCTGAATCAGTATCAGGATGTCAAAGGAGTAGAAGTATATCCTTCAAATCATGCAATAGAAGTTAGCGGTTTTTTAAAAATTGTATCAATGGGACACGAGGACATTCCTTTCTGGGGCGCGATGGCAGTCAATCGTTCGGGAATGGTTGATGGAAAAGCTGCACTTGGAGACAGTGGATTTGGAATAGGAGACAGAATAGTTTACAGTGGATTTTCCGTGGTATTGTATACCGGAAAGAATTTGGAAATCAATGCGGATTATATACTGGGATGGAAAGCAGTCGGCAGAGAGATGGAATATACAGTTGGAAAACGGACACCTGTGGGAGAAGGAGCTTTAAAAACTATCGATAACATGCCGGCGGTAGATATTTATAAAAAATATCTTGGAGTGAAATGGAATGAGAATTTTGTCTTTAACGTCTGCGAATTTCCTCTGATGGTACAACGAGATGGAATGGATATATGCTTTATGCCCATTTATAGTGAAAATGGTGAATTATACTTTTCAGGAGTTTTATATAGTGGCGAAAAGTTGAGATTATCATACAGCACACCGGAGGAAATACTGGGAGCATCCAAAAAGGGCAGCGAGCGGATGAGAGAATTTTCGCCTGATGCCGTTCTCTTGTCGATGTGTTTTAACAGAATATTTTATCTGGGAAAAGATGCTCATGCAGAGTGGGATTATTTCAAAAGATATAATCCGGAAGCTGCAAATTATCATGGAAGTTATGAAATTTTTAAATACAATAAAAAAGGTGGCGTGCTTAACAGTGCAATAGTTGCAGTAGGACTTAGGGAAGGTGTAAAAAAGGACCTGAAGGAATATGAAAATGATGAGGAAGATGACGGATATCTGCATAATGAAGGAATCATACCTATTTCATACAGAATATCAAAATTTTTTAATGTGATGACGGATGAGCTGGTTCATTTGCAGAACAATCTAGAAGAAGAGGTGTATATTAAAACAAAAGAGGTAGAGGCACTTTCATTACATATAATTCAGTCACTGGCACAGACAATCGATGCAAAAGACAAATACACAAACGGTCATTCAGAGCGTGTGGCAAAGTATGCCATGGAAATTGCAAGGCGTGCCGGATACAGCCAAAAGCAGCAGGAAGATATATATGTGATGGGATTGTTGCATGATGTGGGTAAAATCGGAATTGCTGATGCGGTGATTAATAAGCCCGGAAGACTCACCAAAGAAGAATTTGATGCCATCAAAGAGCATCCGGTCATAGGTGCCGACATTCTAAGAAAAATCAGGGAGATGCCTAATTTGATGATAGGAGCAAGATGGCATCATGAAAAATATGATGGCAGCGGATATCCTGATGGATTAAAAGGAAATGAAATACCAATCGAGGCGAGAATTATAGCCGTTGCAGATGCGTATGATGCAATGACAAGTAACAGAAGTTACAGAAACGTCCTGCCACAGGAAGTTGTGAGAAAAGAAATAGAAGAGGGCAGCGGAAGCCAGTTTGATCCGTTACTTGCGGGGATAATGGTGCAGATAATTGATGAGGACACCAGGTACAATATGCGTGAAAATGACTAGTATAGTCGTTTTAAATTAACCCAACTTTATATTTCGGATATGATTTCACTCTGCAAGGCGGAGGAATGAGGCGTAGCGGTGGCTACGTCGATTGACGACAACGCCGCAGATGGAATCATAGACAAATATAAAGTTTATTTTCACCTGACAGGCTGATGATACTGATAAAATTACGGATATAAATCAAGAAAGAGAGGATTGGTAGGTGGTTGAACGATTGTGGTTACGAATGAAATTGAATGAAATGAGAATTAGTACGTAGTTGAATGGTTGTGGCTACGAATGAAATTCAAGAAAATGGAATTTGGTACGTAGAGAAATGGAGCCAGCTACGGATAAAAATGAAGAAAGCGAGAATTGGTACGTAGTTGAATGGTTGTGGCTACGAATGAAATTGAAGGAAATGAGAATTAGTACGTAGTTGAATGGTTGTGGCTACGAATGAAATTCAAGAAAGAGAGAATTAGTACGTAGAGAGAAGGTTTTGGCTACGAATGAAATCGAAGAAAATGGAATTTGGTACGTAGAGAAACGTAGCCAGCTACGGATAAAAATGAAAAAAGCGAGAATTGGTACGTAGTTGAATGGTTGTGACTACGAATGAAATTGAAGGAAATGAAAAGTGGTTCGTAGTTGAATGGTTCTGTCTACGAATGAAACTCAAGAAAGAGAAAATTAGTACGTAGAGAGAAGGTTTTGGCTACGAATAAAATCGAAGAAAATGGAATTTGGTACGTAGAGAAACGTAGCCAGCTACGGATAAAAATGAAAAAAGCAACTTTAGTTTGATTCGTAACTAACAGAAACCTTAATGTGCCAAGATACTAATTTGATGCATAGTAAGATATTATCATATATTGTGAATAGTAATTGATAGTGCTAAAAAGATGACAAAAAAACTATTGACAAAAAATGGATTATTCGATATACATATATATAGATTCATCGAGTGCTGTATAGTGTAACTTTTATAATATTTAATTTATCAAGAATTACATTTTAACAGCTGGCGAGATTTGGATAGAATAGTAAGATACTAACAATGGGATATAATTATTAAGGGCAAACTTATAGAAATGTAAGGACGCAAAGCCAGAAGTCTAAGGCAGAAAGCATAGATAGTTCGGTCGCAATGAAATTCATTGCGACCGTTTTGTTTTTATACGAAAGGCATACACTTCAGTGAACGTTCTTACATATATACAAAACAAATGAAAAACGATATAAATCAGATTTGCCAAAAGCAATCTGTTTTATATAAAAGGGACTCTGACAGAATTGTGAAAAGGGTCAGAGTCCGCAAACCAAAGCACTTATGAAAAAGTACCATGGTTAAGTATATCACTTTTTCATATTAGTGTAAATGAATTTTACAATGAAAAAGGAGTTGTTTTTATGAAGAAATTTAAGGAAAAATTAGTAATTACCGGACTTACGGCTGCGATTATGGTAACCACTATATTTGCTAAACCTATTTACGCTAATGAAGTATCTGGGGATTGCCAGTATGGAGGTGGCATAAACGCATGGACACATGGATATCTGAATTTGGATGATATGGGATTTAATAAGAAAAAGGTTTGGATGACTGCGATGCTTGGAGGAAGTGACAGAGCTACGATAAATTCTACATATACGGTATCAATACATTACAAACAATTAATAACTGGTAAAAAAAAGAAACAGACAATAAAGTCAGGAACTCTATCTTTTAATAATGAAAAAGATTCACTTAATGGAAAAGGTGTCAAATCCTCAACGTATGTATCAAATCTGATAATTGATTGTGGAAGTAATCATTTAGATTTGGAGTCAAGAGTTTAGAAAGACAAAGTGTTAAATGTGTTACAGGGATTATTTTAGATATATGTCATTATAATCCCTGTAATAAACAATATGAAACAGTGATGGAAATCTATTTACTAAATAAAATACAACGGAAAGGGAAAATGTTGCTGTGAAAAAGTTTCTAAGAGAAAAGAATGTAGCATTGCTACTTGTTATAGGGTTTACAATGTCATGTTTTATTGTGGTTAATGTATTATCTATGATAAATTCTATAAAAAGTCAATTTGATGAACATCAAAAAAACACATTCAAGCAGTCAAAATCTGTTTTTATAAGACATAACAGGCAAGAAACTCCTGAGTTTTACGAAAAACTGTTTAATTCACCGGAGCAATTAGATGAATTTGTAGAAGGACTAAATGAATCTATAAATAATGAAGATGGGAATTTAAGTTTGCAGGAACAATATGCTTCATTTGGGGATTTAGGAGATTACGGATGGATGTGTGTTAATATAAAAGCAAATGAAGAAAATCCAAAACATTTAATATGGGGAAGACATATAACTCAGGAAGAGGCGGATAATGGGGAGAAAGTAGTAGAGATATGTGATTTTTTTGAAAAATATGTTGTAGAGAAGAATAATGAAAAATACATAAAGATAGATAACACAGAGTATAAGGTGGTGGGTGTTTACAAGGCACAAATGGATTTGGATTTTGGTGTGGCGGCATACATATATTATTCAGCTCTAAGCGATGATATAAAATATGAAATTCTGAATTACTTTGTAGAAGATGGAACTTTACTATACCTTGAAAGTAATGTGTTAAGTGGGGAAGAATGTAGGACACTGTTGCATAAATCTGAAATATTTTTAGATAAATATAAACTTATTACTGAAGAGTATGGTATGGTACAGGATAATAAAACAGAGGAAAGCCCGAGTGTGAAAACTAACAGACTGGTAATGTATATAACATTCCTGTTTTCACTTTTAAATTGTATGGTAATTTCGGATTTATGGGTGAGTTCAAGATATAATGAATTTGTGATAAGGCGTACTTACGGATACGGTGTAATTGATATATTCAAGCTTTTATATCTTGATTTATTCAGGTATTGTGTGGTATCAATGATTTTGGGAGTAATCCTGCAATTTATTTATGGAGTGACGTTTAATAAAAGCGTACTGTACCTGAAATACAGCGGATTTAACGTATTATATATGATAGGAGCACTTATACTTATATGTATGGTAACAGTTCTTATTCCTGTGATTAGAATAAGACGGATTCTTCCGGCTGCAGAAATAAGGAAAAACAGGTAGGAGGTGCTTTAAATGGTTGCTATTATAAAACGTTCATTACTTAACAGAAAGAAAAATATAATTTTAATAATCCTTACTAATCTGCTGGGGATATGTCTGACAACATTAATATTTTTTCAATATTACATATCGAATTATGGTGAGAAATTGATTAGAAAAAACCTTTCATATGGAACAGAAAATACATATTTTATGAGTTATGACTATGCTTTAAATGATGAAATGCAGCTAAAAACCATTGATGAAATGAAGAATATAGAAGGCATTGGAGCTGTAGGAACATGCAGTTATGAAGAATTGTCATGGTCATTAAAGGAGCTGTATGATATTCAAAAAAAATACGAAGGCGAAAATGAGGATGAAGCTCTTAATTATTTCCTCACAGATTCTTCCGGATTAAAGCTTTCTAAAATCGAACTTAGTGAAGGGTATATAGATGAAGAAGAGTATGATGAATTTACGATGTGTGTTTATCTTGGAAGTGCATACAGGGAAAAGTATTCGGTAAATGATGAGATTGTGATACCGTCAGAACGTCTAAATGATGAAGGAGAGATTGTACCTGTTGATAATAAATTTATTATAAGAGGGTTCATAAAGGATGGAACAGGTGTTATAGATACAGAGGCATTATGTAATATGGAATACTACACATATGATTATCCGATAGCAGGTACGACTAAATCCACCATAATATTGCAGGATAACACATATGAAGGAAGGGGGTATATTTTTGGAATTGAGGACACTGACAGAAGCGAGGAGATTCTTGGAGAGATACAGGATATTGCTAAAAAAAACAATGTAGAAATGAGCTTCGAGTCCGTGGAAGAATCGTTTAAGGATTATAGAGAATCAACTAAGAGAGAAAGTGAGTGGCTGACGGATATACTGGGACTGATTCTTGTGACGGTTATATTAATAACCTGTTGCATTCAGATAACCACAGTCATTAAAAGAAAGTCAGAATACGGTATATTGTATGCGGATGGTTTTAATGACAAGAACATTTCGTTTATTATAGGAATGGAAAACCTGATAATAATGGGTATAACATGTGTGATATCTGCTATTGTTACAAGATACATGCTGGCATATATATTTACCACATATGAATATCAGAAGGTTATTGTATATAAAATCTTTGCAGAAAATATTGCGGGATGCATTGTTATGATGGTAATGGGAATATGGTTAATTTCTACAGTGACACCGGTTATGCTGTTTAAGAGAATGAGAACCGTGGATTTGATAGGAGGAAACGATACATGATACAGTTAAGAGATATAAAAAAGACATACAAATTAAACGATGGAGAATTTAATGCACTGGATGTTGTTTCTTTGGACATAGAGGATGGAGAAATGCTGGCTGTAATGGGAGCATCCGGTTCAGGAAAATCCACACTTTTAAATATAATTGGCGGCATGGACAAGCCTACGGATGGTGAATATAAATATAATGATATAGTAGTGTCGGACATGGGAAATACTAAACTTCACAATTTCAGACGTGATACGGTAAGCTTTGTGTTTCAGCAATTTGCCCTGATGAACCGCTATACTATATATGAAAATGTTGAGATGCCTTTGATTGCAAAACATATTTCTAAAAGCAAGAGAAAAGAAATAGTAAGAGAAAAGTTGCAGATTATGAATATTGCAGAGCAGGCAAAAAAATACCCCACACAATTGTCAGGCGGACAGCAGCAAAGAGCAGCCATAGCCAGAGCATTGGCTGCGGACAATAAGCTGATTTTAGCTGATGAACCAACAGGCGCATTGGATTCTAATACCGGAAATGACATAATGAACATTTTTACAGAGATAAACAAATCCGGAAAAACAGTAATAATAATAACGCATGACGAAAAAGTGGCAAAGTGCTGTCAGAGGGTAATTAATTTGTCGGATGGGAAAATCGTATAGCGTAATTCAGAAGATATCATATTAACCATATATAAATTTCAAAAAACTAATATTTTTATTTGAACATATGTTCCTTTGCGCTATACTGTAATTGTATAATTGAATAGAAAGTAGGATGTGATTTTCCGATTATTTGATGCCCTCTAGTTCATAAAAGGAGGGTGATGCCCTATGAACACGCATGAAGTTCTTACTCTTGTGCTAGTAATATTTGCGGCTCTGTCATACATAGATAATCATAATAATAAAAAGAAATAGCATCCCAACCGACCAAAGTTAGATGCTATTCTTTATATTTGTATCTTACTGAGGGCAAAATCGGATGATGCGTCCGATTACCTTTCTAATTAGATTATACATTAGGGTGCTGGAGAAATCAAGTACCCTTTTTAATATAAAAAAATCCTTGCAATTACAGCAAAAACATGATACAATGAAAAAAGTTTATAAAGACTAGTTACTGGAGAGTGGACGCAGGTCCACTCTTTATGTTTTGCATGACAACGAGCCCATGCTTTTAAAGGAGGCGATATGTTTTGGGAAAAAGAGAAGAATACGAAAAGAGAACAGAAGAATTGGCACTTCCATTAATTGAGAAAAACAATTTTGAACTTGTAGATGTGGAATATGTCAAAGAAGGAAGCAACTGGTATCTTCGCCTGTATATCGATAAAACCGGCGGTATAAATATAGATGACTGTGAATTGATAAGCAGGGCATTAAGTGATAAGCTTGATGAGGAAGATTATATAGAAGATGCCTATATACTGGAAGTAAGTTCTCCGGGACTTGGGAGACCGTTAAAAAAAGACAAAGATTTCACAAGAAATATAGGAAACGAAGTTGAACTAAAACTTTTTAAGGCAGTAGATAAGCAGAAAGAGTTTACGGGAATACTAAAGGAATTTGACAAAGAAACAGTAACGATAGAAATTGATGAGAGTACGGATATGAGTTTTAAAAGAACTGATATTGCACTGATTCGTCTGGCGTTGGATTTTTAAATTAAGGAGGAATAAATAGAAATGAACAAGGAATTGTTAGATGCACTGGAAGTGTTAGAAAAAGAGAAAGATATAAGCAAAGAAGTGATGTTTGAAGCGATTGAGAATTCATTAGTGACGGCATATAAGAATCACTTTGAAAAAGCAGATAATGTCACGGTAACAGTAAACAGAAATACGGGAGATTACCAGATTATAGCAGCTAAAACTGTTGTTGAAGAAGTTAAAGACCCGATTACTGAAATCAGTGTTTATGATGCACAGGAAATTGATAAGAAATACGAGCCGGGAGATGTCGTTAATGTAAAGGTTGAATCCAAGGAATTTGGAAGAATTGCAACCCAGAATGCAAAGAATGTTATATTACAAAAGATTCGTGAAGAAGAAAGAAAAGCAATTTATGACCAGTATTATGGCAAAGAAAAGGATATCGTAACAGGTATCGTACAGAAGATTAACGGAAAAAATGTCAGCATCAATCTTGGAAAGGCAGATGCGGTTCTTTCAGAAAAAGAACAGGTTAAAGGAGAAGTATTTACACCGACAGAGAGAATCAAACTCTACATTGTTGAAGTTAAGGATACACCGAAGGGACCTAAAATTGTGGTATCAAGAACACATCCTGATCTTGTTAAAAGATTGTTTGAGGCAGAGGTAGCAGAAGTAAAGGATGGAACAGTTGAGATAAAGAGTATTGCAAGAGAGGCAGGCTCAAGGACAAAGATAGCAGTATACTCTAAGAATAAGGAGGTAGATGCTGTCGGAGCATGTGTTGGAATGAACGGTGCTAGAGTCAATGCGATTGTAAGCGAACTCCGTGGAGAAAAGATTGATATTATCAATTGGAGTGAGAATCCGGCAGTACTTATAGAAAATGCATTAAGTCCGGCAAAAGTTGTATCTGTGGTTGCAGATGATGAGGCAAAGACAGCAAAGGTAGTAGTACCTGATTATCAGTTATCACTTGCGATTGGAAAAGCAGGACAGAATGCAAGACTTGCTGCTAGACTTACGGGATTTAAGATTGATATTAAGAGTGAGTCACAGGCAAAGGAACTGGATAAAATCGGTGAAGAAGAAATCGATTTTAGCGAGGAAGATGAAGAAGTATAATGAGTAATTTAAAAAAAGCGCCTCTTCGTAAATGTGTCGGCTGTGGAGAGATGAAAACGAAAAAAGAGCTTGTGAGAGTTATTAAGACTCCGGAAAACGAGATTTTGATTGATAACACAGGAAAGAAAAACGGAAGAGGAGCATATATATGTTCATCTAAAGAGTGTTTGGAAAAAGCATATAAGAGCAGAGGACTTGAAAGGTCACTGAAAAATGCCGTTCCATCCGAAGTATATGATAAATTGAAGGAGGAAATGACGGAATATGAACAATAAAGTATTATCAACACTAGGTATTTCAATGAAAGCAGGAAAGATACAAAGTGGTGAATTTGCAGTTGAAAAAGCCGTAAAGACATCGGGGTGTCATCTTGTAATAGTTGCTTTGGATGCGTCTGATAATACAAAAAAGTTATTCAGCGATAAGTGTGCATTTTATCATATCCCGTTATATATATATGGAACGAAGGAAGAACTTGGAAAAGCAATCGGCAAAGAGATGAGAGCGTCGGTTGCAGTTACGGATGCGGGACTGGCAAAAAAGATCGAGCAATACTTAGAATCGGAGGTAATCTAATGGCAAATATAAGAGTTCATGAATTAGCAAAACAAATCAGTAAAGATACGAAAGAAATAAAAAAGATTCTGGCTGATAACGGAATAGAAGTGAAAAGCCATATGAGTTCCATTGATGAAAAAGCAGTGGAGATCGTAAAGAAAGCGTTTGGGATTGATCAGAATACACAATCAAATAAAGAGCAGGAAGAAAGTAAAAAGGCTGGTAATACAGAGCCACAGAAGAAAAAGAACGAAAAAGCAAAAAGCGAAAAACCAAAGGCAGAGAAGAATACTGAAGAGAAAAAACAGGATAAAAAGAAGTCTCATATAAGTCAGGTATATCATCCTCAAAACAGTGAGAAAACTGATAAAAAAGGTAATAAAAAAGGTCAGGATAATACAGAGGATAACAATCGTAACAAATCTGCTAAAAAGAATAGAAAGAATAAAGGAAACCAGAACCAGAGCCAGAATAATGGCGGACAGAATGGCAAAAAGCCAAATAAAAATCCAAACAGACCGGGTGCATTTCAACAGCCTGTAAAAAAGGAGCCGGTGGAAGAAGAAGAGGTAAAGGTAATCTCGATACCGGAGATTCTGACTATTAAAGAACTGGCTGACAAGATGAAGATGCAGCCTTCTGCACTTGTGAAAAAATTATTCATGCAGGGAAGAATGGTAACGATAAATCAGGAAATCGACTTTGATACGGCAGAAGAGATTGCACTTGAGTTTGATATTATTGCTGAAATGCAGGAAAAAGTTGATGTTATAGAAGAGTTATTGAAGGATGAGGATGATAAGCCGGAAGATATGGTGAGCCGTCCTCCGGTAGTCTGTGTTATGGGTCATGTTGACCATGGTAAGACATCATTACTTGATGCTATTCGTGAGACAAATGTGATTGATAAGGAAGCCGGCGGAATTACACAGCATATAGGTGCTTATGTAGTAAATGTCGACGGTCAGAAAATTACATTTCTTGATACACCGGGACACGAAGCATTTACGGCGATGAGAATGAGAGGTGCACAGTCTACAGATATTGCTATACTTGTAGTTGCTGCGGATGATGGAGTAATGCCACAGACAGTTGAGGCTATTAACCACGCAAAAGCGGCAGGAATCAGTATTATAGTTGCTATTAATAAGATTGATAAACCTAGTGCAAATATCGACAGGGTAAAGCAGGAACTTTCTGAATACGAGCTTGTTCCGGAAGACTGGGGCGGTGATACAATATTTGTACCTGTATCAGCACATACAAGAGAAGGAATCGATACACTTCTTGAGATGATTCTTCTTACGGCAGAAGTAAGTGAGTTAAAGGCAAATCCAAAGAGAAAAGCCAGAGGTGTTGTTATCGAAGCCAAGCTTGACAAGGGCAGGGGTTCTATTGCAACCGTTCTTGTGCAGAAAGGTACATTAAATGTTGGAGAACCTGTTGCCATAGGTTCTTATTATGGAAAAGTAAGAGCAATGGTAGATGATAAGGGACGTAAATTAAAAGAGGCAGGACCTTCAATGCCTGTTGAGATACTCGGATTAAATGGTGTGCCAAATGCAGGTGAAATCCTTGTTGCAATGGACAGCGAAAAAGAAGCGAGAAGCTTTGCAAATACGTTTATTAACGAAGGCAGGGAAAAATTACTTGAAACTGCAAGAGCAAAAGCAAGAATGTCGCTTGATGACTTGTTTGACCAGATTCAGGCAGGCGACGTCAAGGAGCTTAATATAATTGTCAAAGCTGATGTTCAGGGTTCTGTAGAGGCAGTAAGACAGAGTCTTGAAAAGCTTTCAAATGATGAGGTTGTGGTTAAGATTATCCATGGCGGTGTTGGTGCCATCAATGAATCAGATGTTATACTTGCGTCAGCATCAAATGCTATAATCATCGGATTTAATGTAAGACCGGATAACACCTCAAAGGAGATAGCTGATAGAGAAGGAGTTGATATCAGACTCTACAGAGTAATCTATCAGGCAATTGAGGATGTAGAAGCTGCTATGAAGGGACTTCTTGACCCTATATTTGAGGAAAAGATTATCGGTCATGCAGAGATAAGACAGATATTTAAGGCATCAGGTGTAGGAAATATTGCGGGTTCATACATTCTTGACGGAGAATTCAGAAGAGGCTGCAGCGTTAGAATTACAAGAGAAAAAGATTTGATATTCGAAGGACCTTTAGCTTCGCTTAAGAGATTTAAAGATGATGTTAAGGAAGTAAAATCTGGATATGAGTGTGGTCTTGTATTTGAAAAGTTCAATGACATTAGTGAAGGTGACATCGTAGAAGCTTATGTAATGGAGGAAGTACCACGATGAGAAAAAACAGCATAAAAAACACCAGAATCAATACTGAAGTCGGACACGAATTAAGCCTTATTATCAGGGAAGAAATCAAGGATCCGAGGATTAATCCGATGACCAGTGTTGTAGCGGCGGAAGTAGCTCCGGATTTGAAAACCTGTAAAGCCTATATAAGTGTGCTTGGAGATGAGGAGTCACAGAAAAGCACGCTCGAAGGGTTGGAAAGTGCGGAAGGTTATATCAGAAAGCAGCTTGCACAGAGAATTAATCTCAGAAATACACCTGAAATCAAATTCTACATCGACCAGTCGATTGAATATGGTGTAAATATGTCGAAACTTATAGATGAGGTAAATGCAAATAATAAGTCCGAGGAGAATTAATTAATGGGAAAAATAGATGATATTTTAGTAGGAAAGAAATCAGTTGCGATATCAGGACATATACGTCCTGATGGTGACTGTATCGGTTCCTGTATGGGATTATTTAACTATATAAAAGATAATTATCCGGATATAGAAGCTGATGTGTTTTTACAGGAATTTTCAGATAAGTTTAGTTTTATTAAATACACTGAACTGGTAAAACACGAGCCGGAGGATAAGATTTATGACCTGTATATAATGCTTGATTCAAGTTCGTTAGACAGGGCAGGAGAGTTTGTAACTATGTTTGAAAATGCAAAGCAGACGATTTGTATTGACCATCACATCAGCAATGAAAAATTTGCACAGGAAAATATAGTAGTACATACCGCCAGTTCTGCCTGCGAAGTCTTATATGAATTATTAGACGAAGATAAGGTCGGCTTTGGTTGTGCTGAAGCTTTATATATGGGTATTGTGCATGATTCCGGAGCGTTCAAATATTCCAATACATCTGAAAAGACTATGCATATTGCAGGAAAATTGATGGCAAAGGGAATACCGTTTACGGAAATTATCGATAATACCTTCTATACAAAAACGTATCTTCAGAATCAGATTTTAGGAAGAGCGCTTCTTGAAAGTGTATTATTCTTTGATAAACAGTGTATTTTTTCTGTTGTAACACAGTCTGAGATGGAATTTTACGGAATTACATATAAAGATTTGGACGGTATTGTAGAACAGTTAAGAATCACAAAAGGCGTTGAATGTGCCATTTTTTTGTATCAGGTTGGAGAATTGGAATATAAAGTCAGTATGAGATCAAATGCCGTAGTGGATGTGAGTGTTATTGCAACATACTTCGGTGGAGGAGGACATATAAGGGCTGCCGGATGCAATATGAAGGGAACGGTATATGACGTCATTAACAATCTGGCTGAACAGATTGAACTGCAATTGGCATGAAAGGATTTAAGATTTGGACGGAGTAATATGTATTTATAAAGAAAAAGGTTACACATCCCATGATGTTGTGGCTAAGCTTCGGGGAATACTTAAGACGAAGAAGATAGGACACACAGGGACGCTCGACCCGGATGCAACCGGAGTTCTGCCGGTTTGCATCGGAAAAGCCACAAAATTATGTGATATGCTCACTGACAGAGAAAAAGCATACCGCACAGAAATGGTTTTGGGTAAAGTAACAGATACACAGGATATTTCCGGAAAGATTTTGGAAGAGTCTGTGGTAGGTGATAATATCACGGATGAAGTTTTAAAAGCTGTAATATACGGTTTTAAAGGGGAATACATGCAGGTACCGCCAATGTATTCCGCTTTAAAAGTTAATGGCAGAAAATTGTACGAGCTTGCAAGAGAAGGAATTGAAGTAGAGCGAAAAGCCAGACCGGTTCAGATACTTGGAATTGATATTCAGGAAATTGAGATTCCTTACATTACCATGACAGTGGAATGTTCTAAGGGAACGTATATAAGAACACTTTGTCACGACATTGGAAAACAGCTTGGCACGGGAGCCTGCATGACGCAGCTTGAAAGAATACGTTCGGGCAGGTTTGAACTTAAAGACAGTGTTACGCTGGGGCAGGTAGAAGAGTTCGTAAAAGCCGGTACCATTGACAGTCATATCATTTCAGTCGATGATATGTTTAGTGATTATCAGAAATGCGTTGTAAGTGAGAAATACAATAAACTGGTCCATAATGGAAATGCTTTGTCAAAACTGCATTTGAATAAAAAAGGACAATTTGAAGATGGAGAGAACGTGCGTATATACGATGAAAAAGGAATGTTTGCCGGAATATATGCGTTTAATTCGTCAGAAGGGATGTTTACTCCTGTAAAAATGTTCTTTATTTGAAAGGAATATGTGGTTGGGTATGCAGATTATTAAAGGAACAAAAGAATTCAGATTGAAGAATACTATTGTGACACTGGGTAAGTTTGATGGTATGCATCTCGGACACCGGTGTCTCATAGATGAGGTAATCAGGCAGAAGAGACAGGGGGATACCACTGTTTTGTTCACGTTTGATGTTTCACCTTATGAGATTGTTGGCGGAAAAAAAATGACTTATATTTTAGACCACCGTCAAAAACAGGAATATTGTAAAAATATGGGAATAGATGTGCTTATTGAATATCCGTTTGACCGCGAAACGAGGGATATGGATGCAGTAAGATTTGTAGAGGATGTTATTATAGACAGGCTCGATGCGAGAAAAATTATCGTTGGAAATGATTTTAGTTTTGGAAAAAACAGAGCCGGAAATACTTTGCTGTTAGAGAAAATGGCAGGAAGTTATGAATTGATTACAAAGGAAAAAGTATTATTTCAGGGCGAAGAGATAAGTTCGACATACATTAGAAAATGTATTCTGACCGGTAAAATTGAAAAAGCTAATGCAATGCTTGGCAGAGCATTTTCATATGACGGAATTGTGGTAAAAGGAAAGAGAATAGGCAGAAGTATAGGTATTCCTACGATAAATATTGTGCCAAAAAAGGATAAGATGATACCTCCGTTCGGTGCGTATATGTCTGACGTGGTAATAGACGGTAAAACCTACAGAAGTATTACAAATGTCGGGCACAATCCAACTGTAAGCAGTGATGAAAGTATTAAGGTAGAGACAAACCTTCTTGATGAAGCGATGAACCTGTATGATAAGCAGGTCGAGGTAAGATTGCTTAAGTTTATAAGACCGGAAATGAAATTTGGAAATCTTGATGAATTAAAAAGACAGATTGAAAAAGATATAGATGAAGTAAAGAGGTTATCTGAGTGAAGTACGAAAAAAAATACATACCATAACTTGACAAGAAAAAAATATATGTTATAATATGCCTTATGAATTCGTAACAAATGTAACATATATTTAATAATTAAAAAAACACTTTTTAATTAAATGAAAGGTATGGGTTTTATGAGAAAATATGTATTATTATCCGCTTCGCTTTGTTTGTCGGCAGCATTGCTGTTTAATCCGGTAATTGCAGGTGCGGATGAAGGAACAGATAAGACGGCAGCAGCCGGAATGAAAGTTGCATTAGATAGTACAGAAAGTCAGAAAACGAAATCAGAAAATACGACATCTCTGGTTATGGCAGGAATTGCCGTAGCATTTAATAATTATTACTCTGGAAATACAGGAAGCAATGATGCGACTCTTGAAGGTATTACGAATATCTTTAAGCATGCACAGGATATACAGGCAGCTGAAGAAAAAGCAGCAAAAGAGGCAGCTGTTCCTGTAGTAGATTGTGGATACAATGTTTTAGGTGTTGCTAATGTTGAGAATTACCTCAATGTCAGGGAAGAGCCTTCTCTTGACGGTTCAGTTCTTGGAAAACTTCCTATGAATGCGGGCTGTGAGATATTAGAGACTCTGGACGGATGGTATAAGATTTCATCAGGTGATGTTGAAGGATATGTCAGTGCTGAATTCCTTTTGACAGGTGATGAAGCAAATAAGAGAGCAGCAGAAGCTATATCAAAGGTTGCAACTGTCAATGCTGACAAGCTTATGGTCAGAGAAGAGCCGAATACAGAGTGTGCTATTCTTAACAGGGTTGCAGAAAATGAAGATTTGGAAGTTGAGACGGTATTAGACGGATGGGTTCAGGTAAATGTTGCAAGTACGACAGGTTATGTATGTGCTGATTATGTTACGGTGCATGATGCACTTCCAAAGGGCGTAACATTAGAGCAGCTTTCTGAAGCAAATGGTGATTCAGCAGAATCCGTAAATGTTATAGAGTATGCAAAGCAGTTTTTGGGAAATCCGTATGTATGGGGCGGAACCAGCCTGACAAACGGATGTGACTGTTCAGGATTTACGATGAGAATATTTGAGCACTTCGGATATTCACTCAGCAGAACATCGGGAGCACAGTCTAACAATGGTACCAGAGTGAGCTTATCAGAGATTCAGCCGGGAGATTTGTTATTCTACAGCTACGGTGGCTCAATCGGACATGTTGCAATATACATCGGCGGCGGTCAGATTATACATGCAAGTACAGAGAGAACAGGAATCTGCATTGGAAATGCATTTTTCATGACTCCGACATGTGCTACAAGAATTATAGGTTAATATTGATAAGAATTAAAACGGCAATGTATTTCATTGCCGTTTTGTTTGATATATAGAAAAATCACTAGACAAACACTGATTGTTATGATACAATTTACTAGGTTTTAAACCAACAGGTTGTCAGCCAATACTCGGATTTAGGGATACTCCAGCCTTTTTCTGAAGTATATGGTGTATATATTATATTTTAGGAGGAATTAAAATGATTTCAAAGGAAAAAAAGACAGAGATTATCAAAGCTTATGGTAGAACACCGGAAGATACAGGTTCTCCGGAAGTTCAGATTGCGATTCTTACAGAGAGAATCAGAGAGCTGACAGAACATTTAAAGGTTCACCAGAAGGATCACCACTCAAGACGTGGAATGCTGAAGCTGGTAGGTCAGAGACGTGGTTTACTTGCATACCTTAAGAAGACTGATCTTGAAGGATACCGTAAGTTAATCGAAAGATTAGGTTTAAGAAAATAGTAACACTTATACCGGGGCGGATTTTTCGCCCCTTTTTACTATGCAGGCAGATAATCGGAGAGATTCAGAAGAATGAGTAGAAGACAAATTGACCGGAACACTGAAGAGTGCACAAAAGAACTGCGTGTTCTTCAGTGGTTCGGACAGATGCGAATCAATTCGTTTTCTATCAGTCGGATGAAAAATAACAATCAATACTGTACAGGCTATATCGGCGTTGTATTATATGCCGTACAGCAAAACACAATTACAACGCAGAAATGAGGAAAATATGTATAAAAGTTATTCAATGGAATTAGCAGGCAGAACATTAAGAGTGGATGTTGGCAGAGTAGGTGCACAGGCAAACGGCACTGCTTTCATGCATTATGGGGATACAGTGGTATTATCTACGGCTACGGCATCAGACAAGCCGAGAGACGGAATTGATTTCTTTCCACTGAGTGTTGAGTATGAAGAAAAATTATATGCAGTAGGAAAGATACCGGGCGGATTCAATAAAAGAGAAGGAAAGGCATCTGAAAATGCAGTTCTTACATCAAGAGTAATCGACAGACCTATGCGTCCGTTGTTCCCAAAGGATTTTAGAAATGATGTTACATTGAATAATATGGTTATGTCAGTAGACCCTGAATGCAGACCGGAGCTGGTGGCAATGATTGGTTCAGCCATTGCGACATGTATTTCAGACATACCGTTTGACGGACCATGTGCTATGACACAGATGGGTATGATAAATGGTGAGTTTATCGTGAATCCGTCTCAGGAGCAGTGGAATGTCGGAGATTTAAAACTGACGGTTGCTTCTACCAGAGAAAAAGTTATCATGATTGAAGCGGGAGCAAACGAGATTCCTAATGACAAAATGCTTGAGGCAATTTACAAGTGTCATGATATTAATCAGACAATTATCGAGTTTATCGATAAGATTGTAGGTGAGGTCGGCAAGAAAAAGTTTGAATATGAAAGCTGTGCAATTCCTGCAGAAATGTTCGAGGAAATGAAGAAAATCGTTACACCTGAAGAGATGGAAGAAGCTGTATTTACAGACGAAAAACAGGTTAGAGAAGAAAACATAAAGAACATTACTGAAAAGTTTGAAGAAGCATTTGCAGAGAATGAAGAGTGGCTTCCATTGATTGGTGAGGCTGTATATCAATACCAGAAAAAGACTGTCAGAAAGATGATTTTAAAAGACCATAAGCGTCCTGACGGAAGAGATATCAAGCAGATCAGACGTCTTGCGGCAGAAGTTGATATTATACCGAGAGTACATGGTTCTGCAATGTTTACACGCGGACAGACACAGATTTGTACTGTAACCACGCTTGCACCGTTATCAGAGATTCAGAAAATCGATGGTTTAGATGAAAATATAGTAAGTAAGAGATATATGCATCACTATAACTTCCCTTCATATTCAGTTGGAGAGACTAAAGTTTCGAGAGGACCGGGAAGACGTGAGATAGGACATGGAGCTCTTGCAGAAAGAGCATTGGTTCCTGTAATACCTAGTGAAGAGGAATTCCCATATGCAATCCGTACCGTATCTGAGACATTTGAATCAAACGGTTCTACTTCACAGGCATCGATTTGTGCATCAACAATGTCACTTATGGCTGCCGGAGTACCGATTAAGAAACCTGTTGCAGGTATTTCGTGCGGACTTGTTACCGGCGAGACCGATGATGACTACATCGTTCTTACGGACATTCAGGGTCTGGAAGATTTCTTCGGAGATATGGACTTTAAGGTAGCCGGAACTCATGACGGAATTACGGCAATACAGATGGATATTAAGATTCACGGATTAACAAGACCGATTGTGGAAGAAGCAATTCAGAGAACTTTTGAAGCAAGAGAATATATCTTAAATGATGTTATGGCACCATGTATTTCTGAGCCGAGAAAAGAAGTTGGAGAATTTGCACCTAAGATTTCACAGATTAAGATTGATCCTGCAAAGATTGGTGATGTAGTCGGACAGAAGGGTAAGGTTATTAACGCCATAATCGAGCAGACAGACGTTAAGATTGACATTACTGATGACGGATCTGTTTCAGTATGCGGTCAGGATAAGGAAAACATTGCAAAAGCAATTAAGATGATAGAGACAATCACTACAGATTTTGAAGAAGGACAGATTTTTGAAGGAAAAGTAATAAGCATAAAAGAATTTGGTGCTTTCCTCGAATTTGCACCTGGAAAAGAAGGAATGGTTCACATTTCAAAGATATCAAAAGAAAGAATTAACCACGTAGAAGATGTACTTACACTGGGTGACGTAGTGAAAGTAGTATGCCTTGGAAAAGATAAGATGGGCAGAGTAAGCTTCAGTATAAAAGATGTTAAGTAAAAAGGTGACGTAAAATGAGTAATAAAAGAAATATAGAAACGATTTGTATTCAGTCAGGATGGCAGCCTAAGAAAGGCGAGCCGAGAGTGCTTCCTATATATCAGAGTACGACATTTAAGTATGAGACAAGCGAGCAGATGGGAAGATTATTTGATTTGGAAGATTCAGGATATTTTTATACAAGACTTCAGAATCCTACAAATGACGCAGTTGCGGCAAAGATAACAGAACTTGAAGGAGGAGTGGCAGGAATGCTTACTTCATCCGGACAGGCTGCAAATTTTTATGCCGTATTCAATATTTGCGAGGCAGGCGATCATATCGTAAGTGCTGCACATATTTACGGCGGAACATTTAATTTGTTCGGTGTAACCATGAAAAAACTTGGAATTGATGTGACATTCGTTGATCCGGATGCTCCTGCTGAAGAGATAGCAAAGGCATTTAAGCCAAATACAAAGGCATTATTTGCAGAGACTATATCAAATCCTTCACTCGTAGTACTGGATATTGAGAAGTTTGCTGATATAGCACATTCTCATGGAGTACCGCTTATAGTTGATAATACGTTTGCAACCCCTGTTAATTGCAGACCGTTTGAGTGGGGTGCCGATATTGTGACACATTCCACTACAAAATACATGGACGGGCACGCCATGTCGGTGGGCGGATGTATTGTAGACAGTGGAAATTTTGACTGGAATAAGTATGCCGATAAGTTCAAGGGGCTTACTACACCGGATGATTCATATCATGGCATTGTATATACTGAAAAGTTTGGAAAGCTCGCCTATATCACAAAGGCTACTGCACAGCTTATGAGAGACTTAGGTTCAATACAGTCACCTCAGAATGCGTTCTTGCTGAACATTGGTTTGGAGACACTGGCATTAAGAATGAAGAAGCATTGTGAAAATGCACAGAAGGTTGCAGAGTATCTGGCTTCAAATGATAAGGTTGCATGGGTAAATTACTGTGGACTTAAAGATAATAAATATCACGAACTTGCGAAGAAATATATGCCGGACGGAAGCTGTGGAGTAATCTCGTTTGGCTTAAAGGGCGGAAGAGAGGAATCCATTAAATTTATGGATAATCTTGAGCTGGCTGCGATTGTTACGCATGTGGCAGATGCAAGAACTTCAGTGCTTCATCCTGCAAGTCATACACACAGACAGATGACAGACGAACAGTTGTTAGAAGCAGGTGTACAGCCTGATTTAATCAGATTCTCAGTAGGAATTGAGAATGCAGATGATATTATAGCAGATATTGAACAGGCATTGAACAAATAAACTGCCTATATCGGGAATAAAAAAGAAAGAGGCGTCACATAATAAGTGTGGCGCCCTCTTGCTTATAACGAAGTTATCAAAGAATGTACTCTCGGAATGGAGGATTAGTAATGAAATTCAGACCTTGCATTGATATTCACAATGGGAAAGTAAAACAGATTGTAGGGGGCAGTATAGAAGACAGGGAAAATAGTGCGGTAGAAAATTTTGTTTCAGAAAAAGATGGGAAGTATTTTGCTTCTTTGTATAAAAAAGACGGATTAACCGGCGGACACATTATACAGCTTAATGCACCTGATTCAGAGTTTTATGACGCTACAAAACAAAATGCAGTGAAAGCATTAGGTGCTTACAGAAACGGCATGCAGATAGGAGGAGGAATCAGGGCAGAGAATGCACCATGGTACATTGAACAGGGGGCATCCCACGTCATAGTCACTTCATATGTATTCCGGAATGGAAAGATTGATTATGATAATTTAAAAAAGATAGTTAGTGCAGTCGGAAAAGAGCATCTGGTACTGGATTTAAGCTGCAGGAAGAAAGATAATCATTATATGATAGTTACGGACAGATGGCAGAAATTCACGGAAGTAAAGGTGACAGAAGACACACTTTGTGAATTGTCAGAATACTGTGATGAATTCCTGATACATGCAGTAGATGTGGAAGGAAAAGTATCCGGTATCGAGGAAGAACTTGTAAAAATTCTTGGAATATGGGATGGTATTCCGGTCACATATGCAGGCGGTATCTCCTGTGAAGATGATATTAAAAGATTAGAGGAATATGGTAAAGAAAAGATTGACTTCACAATTGGAAGCGCTCTTGATTTGTTTGGCGGCAAAATGTCATATGAAACTGTTGTAAAGAAATACGGTAAGTAAAAATAGTGTGTGCGGGAAGAAAAAAACATGCTGTATTAGGGAAAAATGTCGAATTGTGAAGCATGTAATGAAAAAATATTATAAAAAATCCACAATAATTTTTGCTTTTTTTCTTGCAAAATGTATTAATATGTGTTATTATCGTTACATGGTTTATGGAAACGTTACCGAAGGTAGCAGAATGATAACCAAAAAAACTTTCACAAAAAGGAGAGGTTGAATAAATGAAGAAGAAATTATTAAGCTTAACACTTTGTGTAGCTATGGCAGCTACAGTATTTGCAGGATGCGGATCAGAGGAATCTGATACAAAGTCAGGAAGCTCAGGAAACAGCGGAAGCAAGACAGAGTCTGACAGCAAAGACAGCGGTAGCAGCAGCAGCTCAGACGGATCAGTATACTTCCTTAACTTCAAGCCGGAGGCAGAAGAAGCTTTCAATGAGATAGCTGAGAAGTTTACTGAAGAAGAAGGAATTGACTGTAAGGTTATTACAGCAGCAGACAATCAGTATGAGTCTAAGTTAAAAGCTGAGATGTCAAAGGATGATGCTCCTACAGCATTCATTATTAACGGTCCTATCGGATATAATTCATGGAAAGATTATTGTGCAGATTTAAAAGACACAGATTTATACAACAATCTTGTTGACAAAGATGGTGTAGTACAGACTGATGAAGGTGTATTCGGTATTCCTCTTGCAACAGAGATGTATGGATTAATCTGTAATAAGTCAATTTTTGCAGATTACTTCGCATTAGACGGAATTGCTGATACAGGATGCTCTTCTATCGAAGATATCAACAGCTTTGAGAAATTATCAGCAGTTGTAAAAGATATGGACGCTCACAAAGATGACCTTGGTATTGCTGGTGTGTTCTCTGAGCCGGCTTTGAATTCAGAGAATAACTGGAGACTCCAGACTCACCTTGCTAACGTACCTATTTACTATGAATATCAGAAAGATGGCGTATCTGACAAAGATGAGATCGATTTCTCATTTGGTGATCAGTACAAGGATATTTTAGATTTATATCTTGATTATTCTACAGTTTCAAGAGAAGCAGCTTCAAGCGGTTCTGTAGATGATGCTATGGCTGAGTTCGCATTAAAAGAGTGTGCTATCGTTCAGAACGGAACATGGGGCTGGGGACAGATTAGCGGAACAGACGGAAATGAGGTAGAAGAAGATGATCTTTACTTCATGCCTATCTACATCGGTGCAGACGGTGAAGAAGGACAGGGATTATGTGCAGGTACAGAGAACTTCCTTGCTATCAACAGTCAGGCATCTGAGGCAGATCAGGAAGCATCTGTTAAGTTCTTCAACTGGTTATATACAAGCGAGACAGGTAAGAAGTACGTAAAAGAAGATTTAGGATTTGTTTCTCCATTTGAGGGAGCAGACACACCTGATAACCCGCTTGCTGTACAGGGACTTGATGATGCAGCAAATTCAGATACTAAGACAGTATCCTGGGTATTCCCTACATTCCCAAGTCAGGCTTGGAAAGATGCTTTAGGTGAAGATTTATTAAGCTATGCTGAAGGCCAGATCGAATGGGATGCTGTAATCAGCAATGCTAAAGATATGTGGGCATCTGAGAAATCAGCTTCATAATTGATGCTATTAACTTGATACTTATGTGTTCCCCGTAATGGGGAACACGTTAAAAAGTGAGTGGGTTTTTTTAGCTTT
Organism: uncultured Lachnospiraceae bacterium; assembly: GCA_902786515.1. Lineage (GTDB taxonomy): Bacteria > Bacillota > Clostridia > Lachnospirales > Lachnospiraceae > UBA2821. The sequence continues at coordinate 85,735 of CADADA010000003.1, forward strand.
ACTCACTATTTTTTTAAAAGATAACAAATAAATGTATTAGACTACAATATAAGAGGTGTATTTATGAATACGAGATCATATAAAAAGTATTTTCCAATATTTGTATTGCCGACATTGTTATCATTTTCCCTGGCGTTTATTATACCTTTTATAATGGGTGTATACTTGTCATTCTGTAAATTTAATACAGTAAAGGATGCAAAATGGGTTGGCTTTACAAACTATATTAAAATATTTACTGCAAATGATGCGACATTTGCAACAAGTTTATTAAGAACCACGAAGTTTACGATACTGGGTGTAATATTTATCAACCTGGGTGCGTTCTTTCTTGCTTATTTCCTTACAAAAAAATTACCGGGAACAAATATTTTTCGTACAATATTCTTTATGCCTAACTTAATAGGCGGTATTGTATTGGGATATATATGGAAAGAGATTCTTGATACTTTTTGTCAGAAATATCTGGGACACGTATTTGGTTATAGTGGAGCAAACTATGGATTCTGGGGTTTGATGATTGTTATGGGATGGCAGCTCATGGGCTATATGATGATTATCTATATTGCGGGCATTCAGAATATTCCGGAGGATGTAATGGAGGCAGCAAGAATCGACGGAGCAAATTCTGTACAGGTTTTAACAAAGATTACTGTTCCGCTTGTAATGCCATCAATTACAATATGTATGTTCTTAACAATATCTAACTTATTTAAGTTGTATGATCAGAACTATGCGTTGAATGGATTCTCTACGAAGACAAACTTAGTTGCGATGGATATATTTGATACCTTCTATAATCATCAGAGTAACGATTTTGCAGAGGGTATGGGACAGGCAAAAGCTGTTATATTCTTCCTGCTTGTAGCTGTTATTACTTTTGTACAGCTTTCATTAACAAGAAAGAAGGAGGTAGAGAATTAATGAGCGAAGAGAATAAAAGCACGACACAGGACGTTGAAATTACAAAGTCGGTGGAAAAAGAACAGACAGATATTAACCCTAGAAGTGCAAAGGCTTTTAGAGTTATAACAAGTATTATAACATTCTGTGTAATGACGTTTTTGTCACTTGCATGGGTTACTCCTATCTTTTTGATAGTTATGAACTCATTTAAAAAGAAACTTGCAATCAGAGAAGGTAAGGGAATGGCATTCGATATGCTTACCAAAGACAGCTACACGGGATGGAGCAACTACGTGGAAGGTGCTGCAAAAGTCGGTATGCGTAGTGCTATAGTGAATTCGGTAATTATTACCGTACTTTCAGTTATTTGTCTGGTAGTACTTACATCCATGGCAGCATGGTATTTAACGAGAGTAAAATCTGTTATTACAAGCATTATATACTACCTGTTTGTATTTTCAATGGTTGTTCCGTTCCAGATGGTTATGTACACCATGTCAAGTCTGGCAAATATGTTAAAATTAAACAGCATAGGCGGTATGGTGGTGCTATATGTCGGGTTCGGAGCCGGAATGTGCGTATTTATGTTTAGTGGTTTCGTAAAGGCGATCCCATATGACGTGGAAGAAGCCGCTATGATTGATGGATGCAATCCTCTCCAGACATTTTTCAGGGTTGTATTGCCAATGCTAAGACCTACATGTATTACAGTTGCAATCCTTGAAACAATGTGGATTTGGAATGATTACCTCCTGCCGAAGCTGGTTCTTCCATCAGAAGTTAAGACAATTCCTATTGCGATTGATGCGTGTACAGGTTCTTACGGAGTTAAGAATCTTGGATGGCTCATGGCGATGCTGGTTGTAGCTATTGTACCGATTATAATATTCTATCTGGCATGCCAGAAGTATATTATAAAGGGTGTTGCAGCAGGTGCGGTAAAAGGATAATAATGGAGGATGTATTCTATGAGAAGTAGTGGTGTTTTATTGCCAATATCGAGCCTGCCTTCTAAGTATGGTATAGGTTGTTTCTCGAAGGAAGCATACGATTTTGTTGATGGGCTGAGTAAGGCCCATCAACATTTTTGGCAGATTCTTCCTTTGGGACAGACGAGTTTTGGAGATTCACCATACCAGTCGTTTTCCACATTTGCAGGAAATCCCTACTTTATAGATTTAGAAAAATTGACACATGAGGGATTGCTGAGTGAAGAAGATTGTGAGAATTGTGATTTTGGTGACAATAACAGATATGTAGACTATGGAAAAATATATGAAGAAAGATATGAGATACTTTGGATGGCATTCCAAAACTTTGATGTAGAAAATGATGATAAATTTAAAATTTTCGTAGAAGAAAACAAAGAATGGCTGGATGAGTATGCTTTGTATATGGCTATAAAGGATTCGTATGAGGGAGTAATGTGGAGCAAGTGGGATAAAGATATACGTCTCAGAGAGGAAGAGGCGATAGAATTATATAAAAAAGAGCTTGCAGATGATATAATGTTCTATAAATTCCTTCAATACAAGTTTATGGAGCAATGGCTGGAATTAAAAGAATACGCAAATTCAAAAGGTGTAAAAATAATTGGCGACATTCCTATTTATGTGTCGTTTGACAGTGCAGACTGCTGGGCAAATACAAAATTATTTCAATTTAATAAGGATAATCTTCCAAAGGCAGTGGCAGGATGTCCGCCTGACGCATTTTCTGATGACGGACAGTTGTGGGGAAATCCATTGTATGATTGGAAATATCATAAGAAAACAGGATACGATTGGTGGGTAGGTCGTATCAGACACAGTATGAAACTGTATGATGTTGTAAGGATAGACCATTTCAGAGGATTTGATGAGTATTATTCTATACCATATGGTGATGATAATGCAAGAAACGGACATTGGGAAAAAGGTCCCGGCATAAAATTGTTTAATAAGATAGAAAAAGAACTTGGAAAGGTAGACATTATAGCTGAGGATCTTGGCTATTTAACTGAATCAGTAATAGAATTGGTAAAAGCAACAGGATATCCTGGTATGAAGATAATTCAATTTGCATTTGATTCAAGGGAAGAAAGCAATTATTATCCACACACGTATGACAAGAATACGGTTGTGTATACTGGAACACATGACAATGATACAATTGTCGGATGGTATGAGCAATTACCTGAGAAAGATAAAGTATCAGCACTTAAATACATGAATAATTACGGAACAGAGAAAAAGAAACTTTATCTGGATTTTATCAGGGAGGCAATGTCTTCGGTATCCAATCTGGCGATAATCCCTATGCAGGACTATTTAGGAATGGGAAGTGAAGCGAGGATGAATACTCCTTCCACATTGGGTGGAAATTGGACATGGAGAATGCTAAAGGGAGAATTTTCTTCTGAAATTATTGATTTGATTTCAGATATGACAGTATTATATGAAAGAGATTAGAGATGAAGAGTGTAACAATAAAGGATATTGCAAAGATGTGTGGGGTTGGAGTAAGCACTGTATCCAGAGCGATTAATGATAAACCTGGTATTAATGCTGAAACAAAAAATAAAATATTAAAGGTTATTGAGGAAAGTAATTATGTTCCGAATAACAGTGCGAGGAATCTGAAACGTTCAGAGAATGAAATAATTGCGGTGTTAGTCCAGGGAATTAATAATTCTTTCTTCAATCCCATTATATCTGAATTTGAAAAATTTATAAAAAAAAAGAAATATACTTTTATCTTACAACAGATAGATGAGTATCAGGACGGGGTATCGGTGGCATTGGAGCTTGAAAAGGAGAAGAGACTGAAAGGAATTGTTTTTTTGGGGGGAATGTTTCACAATTCTAAAAGAAAATTGGATAAGTTATCAGTTCCATTTGTATTATGTACGGTAAGTGTGCCGGGGAAAAATCTTGGAAGAGATATTCCTTCGGTGTCAGTTGATGATGAGAAAGAAAGTTTTAAAATAGTGGACTATCTTTGCAGTATTGGGCATAAAAATATAGCAATATTTTCATCTCCTGAGGTTGATGAAGGAATCAGTTATCATAGAATGCAGGGCTATAAAATGGCGCTAAAAAAAAATGGTATTGCATATTTGGATTCAAACGTTTACAATTTACTTGACGGAAATGAAAGATATTCTGAAAAAAGTGGTTATCTTACTGCAAAAAAAATGTTAGAATCCGGTAGCGAGTGCACAGCGATTTTTGCAGTTAATGATTCAGTGGCGATTGGAGCATGCAGGGCAATCTATGAGGCGGGGCTTAAGGTTCCTGATGATTATTCTGTAGCGGGATATGATGGATTAGATATGAGCAGATATTATATACCATCCATTACGACCATCAGACAGCCGGTTGAAGATATGGCGGATGCTACACTTAATATACTATTTAAAATGATTGACGGAGACGAAAGTATTAAGCAAAACATTATATTTCCTGGAAAATTAATCGTAGGAGAATCTACTAAGGAGATATAATTTAATACTGGGAATGGAGGATTAAAATGCTATATTCAGATGAATACAAAGAGAAATTTAGAAAATTAATTGAGATACAAAAAAAGTATGATATTGCAACCGAAGAATCACAGAGGATACTTGACAGTATAGACACGTATAAGGTAAATACGCCTGTAGTGGGTAATTTCAGTACAGGAAAGAGTTCTATGATTAATGCAATTATCGGGAGACCGCTTTTAAGCGTGGACATAACGCCGGAAACTGCGGTTCCTACAGAAGTTTACTATGGAGACAATAAGGTTTATCAATATAACAAAGACGTTGTAATTGAGAGAAAGATAGATGAACTCCCGTTAAAAGGACTTACTATTCAGAATACCAGCCTTGTTAAAATTGAATATCAAAATGATTTTCTTGAAAAAATTCGTTCTGTAAATATAGTGGATTTACCGGGATTCGATACAAGCATAGAGTTACATAACAGAGCCATTGATGAATATCTTCCGAACAGTCTGGCATATTTATTGGTGGTATCTTCTGATGAGCCGGTACTCAAAGAAAGTATATCAGATTTTCTGAAAGAACTGAAAGTCTATAATATGCCTGTGTACGTGGTTATCACAAAGAGCAGCAGATTAGATGAAGATGAGCTTGATGAATGTAAGAAGCTCTTAAAGAAACTTGTGGGGGGAATAGTAGGTCAGGATGACGTAAAAGTAGCCTGCGTGGACTCCTATGGCAGGGTAAATGTCGAGGAGCTGAAAGAAATACTGGTGGAAATACAGGATAAAACGGGAGACATATTCCTGAATAAATATTCAGAACATTTACGTAATGCATCAAGATATGCGGAAGTTTATCTTATAGAGAGAATTGATAAGGCAAGTCTTTCAACATCAAGACTTGAGCAGGAAAAAGAAAAAGTAGAGAAAAAAATCCAGACAATTACACTGGAAATAGACAGAGAGAAGAATAATTTTAAACGTCAGGCACAGGTATGCATTAATTCTATAAGAGATAATGTAAAAAATGATCTGGAGGCAAGTCTTCCGACAATCAGTGCGATGCTTGAAAACGGAAATGATATAACCGATAAGATTAATTCTATAGTCAGAAGATCGGTAAGAATAGGAATTAATACGGAATTTGAACCCAAATTAAAAAAATATGTAAATCATATATCTGAAATGATTACTATCCAGTTTCCAGAGGATGATGAATTATTCCTTGGAGTAAAAGAAGCTATAAAGGAAAATGTTTCGGATGAGGTAGTAAAATCTGCGCTTCCTGTTGTCCTGGCGGGAGTAGGTTTCGCACTGGCAAATCCGATTCTGGCGGCTGTGGGAGGTATCGTTGGGGTGGCAGCAGATACAATACATAATATTAAAAATAATAGAAAAAAACAGATTGAAATAGATAATGCGGCTAACAAAATCATTAATGAGGTAACGGTACAGACTATATCAAGTATTGAGACAGAGATTACGAAATATATCTCTAAAATAAATGAGAAGATTGAGAATGATGTGCTAAAGCAAAAGGAAGCACTTGAAAAATCGTTGTCAGATATTGAGATTGATTTAAGTATTGAGGAACACTCAAGGCAGCAACTTACGGAAAGCCTTGAAAAAGATTTGGAAATTATCAGAATGTTCCGTAAGGATCGTTTGGCATAGGAGGAGTCATTTATGGATATTTTCAGCAGAACAAGAGATAATGAGATTGAATTTGGACAGTTTTTAGATAAGGTTGACAGTATATATAAAAGTCTTGTTGAATTTGAAAAAGAGATAGATTTGTTTGATATTATGTCGATTAAAAAAAGCTTCAGAGCAAAGACAGATGACTTTTTCAGAGAGGACAGAAAGTTAAATATCGGTATTATAGGAAGAGTAAAAGTGGGAAAATCCTCTTTTTTAAATACATTGCTTTTCGAAGGAAAAAACGTGTTGCCAGCAGCAGTAACACCTAAGACGGCTGTGCTTACAAAGATAGAATATGATGCGGAAAACAGGCTGGATATTGAATATTTCACTTATGAAGAATGGAAATTGTTAAAGGCGGCATCAGAAGGTGATTCAAGCAAGAATGAGTATAAAGTTGCACACGAAATCACGGAGATGGTAAAAGAAAGAAAACTTGCACCTGAGGATTTTATACAGAAGCAGACGGAATCCATTTACTATGACACATATGAAGAATTGATGGCTAATATTAATGATTATGTGGGTGAAAATGGAAAATATACTCCAATGGTAAAAAGTGTGCGAATTTCTGTTGACAGAGAAGAACTTGAGGATATTTCCATAGTAGATACACCGGGATTGTATGATCCGATTTTGTCCCGTGTAGATAAGACAAAACAGTTTATGGAATTGTGTGATGTGGTATTTTTCTTAAGTAAGTCCACTTCCTTCCTTGATAAAAATGATATCGACCTTGTTGCTTCACAGCTGCCTAAAAAGGGCGTAAAAAAAGTGGTTTTAGTCTGCAGCAGATTTGATGACGGAATCAGGGATACGCTCTGGTCAAAAGAATCTTTGGCGGAGGCAGTTGAATATACAAAAAAACAACTTTGTAATTATGCGGCAGAGGCATTTGAAAACTACAAGAGCAATAACTACTATGTAAGTGATGATGTACTTAACCAATTCAAGGTGCCGATATTTGTGTCTTCAACAGTACAGAATATGGCTGATAAGAACCTTAAAGATTTAACGGTAAAAGAGCAGAAGGTTTATGATGACCTGACTTCAAAGGGACCTGTGACGATAGAAGAGCTAAATGCAATAGGAAACATGGATTCTATACATCAGATTTTTGGAGAGGTAATCTCTAAAAAAGATGAAATGCTTATGGAAAAAGCATCTTCATTTATCCCTGATGCGAGGGATGAGCTTAATGATAAATTAAGAAGAATCCAGACGCTTGCAAGAAAGAGGATAGTACAGTTAAGTACATATGATACGGAAAAATTAAATTCCCAGAAAAAAGAAATCGGAACGCAGATTAACAGAATGAATGCAGATTTGGAAGTTGTATTCAATGAGCTAAAAGATAAGATAGAGCAGCATAAGCTTCAGGCAATCAGCGAGATAAGAGCGTACAACAGAGAATACCTGCAGGTTGCTGAGAAAGAGGGTATTACAACCCACTTCGAGATAAGAAGAGAGTCTACCGCAAAATGGTTTAAACCATGGACATGGGGAACCAATTCAAGGGTGATTTACAGCTATGATGAAAAGTACCAGTATATAGATGCGTATGATGCCATTGAAAATATAAGAAATTTTGTGGAGGATGGAAAAGAGTGCATAGAGCTTGCGTTTAATAAATCATTAGACATAGCTGTTTTAAAAAATAATCTGCTTAGCATTATTATTGAAAATCTGGATGCTTTAGGTGACAACTTTGATGCAGCTTATTATAAATTACTGGTGGAAAAAACATTATCATCTATCAAAATTCCATTGATAGAATTTCCTACCACACCGTTTGAAGATATAATTACCTCAGAATTTACTGGAGAGATAAAGAGTAATTCAATGAAATCTAATTTCAGAAAGATCCTTTCAGATACCATATATGATGTCAGGGAGGGAATCTGTAACAAACTGGAAAAAGAGGTAATCAGATTTGAGAACAGTATCGATGATTTGAAGAACAATTTTGCAAATAATCTGCTTGTTGATATTCACAAAGAGCTGAATTCCGTAATGGAACAGTTTGAAAACAAAGAAATAGAAATAGAGAGATATACAAAGCTGATTGAAGTAATCGATAAAGTAAAGGTAGGAGTATAAACATCAAAGAAAACACACATACTTAGTAATACAAAGATAGAAAGGTATGTGTGTTTTTATGTGTGAAAAAGAAAATAAAAAGGAAGATATTATAGAATTCGGACAGATGGAGATGTCTGATATCTATATTTTAACGATTATCGGTGAGATAGAAGGACATGAAGAGCTGCCTTCCACAAGCAAGACTACAAAATACGAGCACATCCTGCCAAAACTTGCAGAGATTGAGGAAAGCAGAAAGTATCAGGGAGTGCTGGTACTCATTAATACAGTAGGAGGCGATGTGGAATCAGGTCTTGCCATCGCAGAAATGATTTCTACACTGAGCAAACCGACAGTGTCACTTGTTCTTGGAGGAAGTCATTCCATAGGAATCCCGCTGTGTGTGGCGGCGGATTATTCGTTTATAGTACCGTCAGGAACAATGATTGTTCATCCTGTGAGAATGGACGGAATGATGATTAGTGCTCCGCAGACATACGAATATTTCAAGATAATACAGGATCGTATTCTGGATTTTATCGTTAAACACTCTGATGCGGATAAAGATAAGATACTTGAAATGATGTTAAATACAGGTACATTCACAAAAGATTTAGGAACGATACTTGTGGGGAAAGAAGCTGTAGAATGTGGAATAGTAGGCGAAGTAGGAGGAATCAGCCGTGCCATGAACAAGCTCCATGAATTAATTGAAATAAGGAATAAAATGCAGACATAAAATATGTGTACTTGAATTATAATGAAATAAATAGTAAAATAAGATGATAAATTTTTTATGAAATGAGAGGAATCAAAGAAAGATGAATTTATTTGAAGCAATTGTATTAGGAATTGTACAGGGACTTGCAGAATTTTTACCTGTAAGCAGCTCGGGGCATCTTGCACTTGCAAAACATATATTTGGCTTATCCGATGTGGGACTTGCTTACGATTTATTACTTCATCTGGGTACATTGGCAGCAGTCATTATTGTTTATCACAAAGATGTGTGGGAATTAATCAAAGAAGGTGTAATGCTTGTCGGTGATGTGTGCAAAAATATCGGCATATTTTTTGGAAAACGTTTTGCAAAAAAAGATGGCAGGTATGTAAATGTGGTATCGACACCATACAGAAGATTTGTGATGCTTATTATTGTATCTACCATACCAACCGGTATAATCGGACTTTTATTCAAAAAGATTTTTAATATGGACAATCCAAGCCTGCTGGTTGTGGGATTAAGCCTTTTGATTACATCTACACTGCTTTATATTGTAGATGAATTGCCGGCGGGAAAAAAGAAGGAAGAAAAAGCTACATATAAGGACGCCATTATAGTGGGAATAGCACAGGGGTGTGCTACGCTGCCGGGAATTTCACGTTCAGGTACGACACTTACGACAGAGGTGTTCTGTGGTTTTGACAGGGAATATGCAGTAAAATATTCTTTCATAATGTCTATCCCGGCGATACTGGGTGCAAATATCCTTGATGTCAAAGATTTATTTGACCCTGCAAATGCTGTTTCAGGAAGTGATGTTGTGAATTACATCGTAGGAACGATAGTAGCGGGAGTTGTTGGATACGTGTGTATAAAGACGATGCTTGTCATCATAAAGAATAAAAAGATGAAATATTTTTCATATTATTGTCTGACCGTCGGAATAATTGCAATTGTGGCGAATTTTATTGTGTAAGGGGATAAGTTTAATTTCAGAAAAGAGAGGATAGAAATGGCAGCAACCGGAAATGCAAAGACTGCCCGTGCGAATGTCTCTGGTGTGAAGTCTAAAGGAGTACAAAAGACGAAGGCCAAGACAGGTGCAGGAAGCAGTAAAAAAACAACTTCAAAAGCAAAAGTATCAGCCGGAGAATTGAAAGAACCGATTGTGAAAAAAAGTCAGTATGACAATAAAGAAGCCGCACGCAGGATGGAGATAAAATTATGGAGTTCTTTAGCGGTTACCGCAATTCTGGAGCTTAGTAATTTTGGAATAATGGGAATAGTTGGCGACTTTTTCAGCCGTATAATGTTTGGAATGTTTGGATTATTTGCATATATTTTCCCGATACTTTTATTTATCGGATATATGTTCCTTATGGTTAATGCAAAAAATTCCAAAGCAGTGATGAAGGTTACTGCGTCAGGCTTACTTTTTTTGATGATGTGTACCATGGCACAGCTTATTGCGACAGGAAATGACAGGATTGAATTCTTTAAAGTCTGTGCGAGGGAAAAAGCAGGTGGAGGCTGGTTCGGTGGAATGATTGGAACCGGACTTGCATCAGTGCTTGCAATTCCCGGTGCAGTGATTATCATTCTTGCAATAATGATAATATGTCTTATTGTTATCACTGAAAAATCATTTGTCGGTGGAATCAGGAAAGGATACGAAGCTACTAAGGATAATATAGACAGAATAAAAAATGACAGCGAGATGTACTACAACTCAATAGAAAAAGAAAAGAGATACAATAAAAAGGCGAGAGGTATCATTAACTATGAATTTAAAAATCCAAAGCATGTTGATGAAAATATGCATGAGATTCATAGTGTATACCGTGGACCTATAAAACAGGAAGATATAAAGACTGAAGAAATAAAGCAGGAAAAAGAAGATGAACCTGAAGAAATCAGGGTAGTTGAGCGCGAGATTTACGAGCTGCCTGCCCGTACTAAACTCACGAAGACAGCTGAGGTAAAAGAAGAACAAAATGTTCAGACTCCACCTGCCATGGAGGAGGAAAGGGATGAAAACGAACCTTTTGTTCCAAAAGAAAAGATAGAAGTGAGCAAAGCGGCAAAGAGTATTATGAACAGGCCGGCTTTTACAGGTACAGCACCTGTTAAGAAAGAACCGGAATCGACGTCAAACATACCTAAGGCACCTGATGTTTCAAAGGGAGTCATGACTGCCGGGGAAGCCGGTGAGGTAAAAAATGTTACCGGACCGAAGAAGAAAATATTCAGATATGAGTTCCCACCGTTAAGTCTTTTAAAGAAAGGCAATGTAAGAAAAAATACTGGAAGAACGTCGGGGTTAAGTGACACGGCTATGAGACTTCAGGAAATACTTAAGACGTTTGGTGTCAATGCAAGTGTTACAAATGAAAGCAGGGGACCATCCGTTACAAGGTATGAGTTGCAGCCGGAGCTGGGAACTAAGGTAAGTAAGATAACTTCTCTTACAGATGATATCAAGTTGAATCTTGCTGCGGCTGATATAAGAATCGAAGCACCTATACCTGGAAAGGCGGCTGTGGGAATAGAGGTTCCTAATGATACTAGAGAACCGGTATTTTTAAGAGATTTACTGGAATCACAGGAACTTAAGAATAATCCGTCAAAGCTGGCATTTGCAGCAGGTATGGATATAGCGGGAAATGTTGTCGTTGCGGATATTGCAAAAATGCCCCATATGCTGATTGCAGGAACAACCGGTTCCGGAAAATCAGTATTTACCAATTCTATATTGCTGAGTATTCTTTTCAGGGCAGACCCTACCGAAGTCAAGCTGATTATTGTAGACCCGAAGGTAGTAGAATTTGGTGTATATAACGGAATACCGCATCTTCTGACACCTGTAGTAACTGACCCTAAAAAAGCTGCAGGAGCTTTGGCATGGGCAGTTCAGGAAATGCAGGACAGATATGAAAAGTTTGCAGAGCTTGGCGTCAGGGATGTAAAGGGATATAATGCAAAGATTAAAGATATAGAAGTTAAAGAGGATGAAGTACCTCCACAGAGGATGCCGCAGATTCTGATTATTATAGATGAGCTGGCAGACCTTATGATGGTTGCGGCAAAAGAAGTGGAGAGTTCTATATGTCGTCTTGCACAGCTTGCAAGAGCAGCGGGAATACATCTTATTATAGCAACTCAGAGACCATCGGTTGATGTAGTGACAGGACTTATTAAAGCAAATATACCGTCCAGAGTTGCATTACTGGTATCATCGGGTGTGGATTCAAGAACCATCATAGATATCAATGGTGCTGAAAAATTACTTGGAAATGGTGATATGCTGTTCTATCCGTCGGGATATGTAAAACCGGTTAGACTGCAGGGAGCATTTGTCTCAGATGGAGAAGTCCAGTCAGTAGTTGAATTTATACTTTCACATACTGAGAAGGCTGAATACAATGAAGAAATAACGAAACAGTCTATCGGTGACACGGAGAACACTTCTGATACCACGGTAGATTTAAATGAAGATTCGAGAGATGCATATTTTGCTGAAGCCGGCAAATTTGTTATAGAAAAAGGTAAAGGCTCTACGAGTATGCTGCAGAGAATGTACAGAATTGGATTTAACAGAGCTGCAAGGATTATGGATCAATTATATGAGGCCGGAGTTGTAGGGGATGAAGAAGGTACAAAACCTAGAAAAATACTTATGACACAGGAAGAATTTGAAGAATACCTGAAAAAGGAGGACATATCAAAATGAAGACAGATATCGAGATAGCACAGGAGGCAGTGATGCTGCCAATAAAAGAGGTAGCAGGTAAAGTAGGAATCACAGAGGATGATTTAGAGTTATACGGAAAATATAAAGCTAAGTTATCAGATGAATATTACGACAAAATCAAGGATAATGAGGACGGTAAACTTGTTCTCGTAACAGCTATTAATCCGACACCGGCAGGAGAAGGAAAGACAACCATAACAGTTGGACTTGGTCAGGCACTTGGTAAATTGAACAAAAAATCTATTATCGCACTTAGAGAGCCTTCTCTCGGACCTTGCTTTGGTATCAAGGGAGGTGCTGCAGGAGGCGGATATTCACAGGTTGTGCCTATGGAAGATTTAAATCTGCATTTTACAGGAGATTTCCATGCCATTACATCAGCAAATAACCTTTTAGCGGCATTGCTTGATAACCACATCCAGCAGGAAAATGAATTAAGAATCGATACCAGACAGATTGTATGGAAAAGATGTCTTGATATGAATGACCGTTCTCTGAGAAATATTGTAGTTGGTCTTGGAAGTAAAATGGACGGTTTTGTCAGAGAGGACCATTTTGTCATAACTGTCGCATCAGAAATAATGGCAATTCTCTGTCTGGCTTCTGACATGGAAGATTTGAAAGAAAGACTTGGTAAAATAATTGTTGCATATAATTTAGACGGAGAGCCTGTAACAGCGAAAGAATTAAAAGCTGTAGGTGCAATGGCAGCACTTCTTAAAGATGCCATAAAGCCGAATATCATCCAGACACTGGAACACACACCTGCACTCGTGCATGGCGGACCGTTTGCAAACATTGCACATGGATGTAACTCTGTAAGGGCTACAAAGACTGCATTAAAGATGGCAGACATCGTAGTTACGGAAGCAGGCTTCGGTGCAGACCTCGGGGCTGAAAAATTCATGGATATCAAGTGCAGGCTGTCAGGACTTAAGCCGGATGCGGTAGTACTTGTTGCCACGATAAGAGCGTTAAAATACAATGGAGGAGTTCCGAAGGCAGAATTAAACAGCGAAAACTTAGAAGCACTCAAAAAAGGAATTGTCAATCTTGAAAAGCATATTGAGAATCTCCAGTTATATGGGGTGCCGGTAGTTGTGACACTTAACTCATTTATAACAGATACAGACGCAGAAGTAGAATTTGTAAAGAACTTCTGTGAAGAAAGAAATTGTGAGTTTGCACAGGCAAGAGTATGGGAAAAAGGTGGAGAAGGCGGAATTGAACTTGCAGAGAAAGTACTTAGTACACTCGAGAATAAAGAAAGTAAGTTTAAGACGTTATATCCTGATGAAATGTCGCTCGAAGATAAGGTAAATGAGGTTGCCACAAAGATTTATGGTGCAAAGGGAGTTACATACTCACCGGCAGCAAAGAAAGCAATGGATAAAATCACGTCTATGGGATTTGGAAAACTTCCTGTATGTATGGCAAAGACACAGTATTCACTGTCTGATGACCAGACAAAGCTTGGCAGACCTACAGACTTTGAAATCAATGTAAGAGAAGTGTACGTAAGTGCGGGTGCAGGATTTGTAGTTGTAGTTACAGGCGCAATTATGACTATGCCGGGACTGCCAAAACAGCCGGCGGCTTACGGTATCGATGTAGATGAGACTGGAAATATTACCGGATTGTTCTAAGGAGGTTTTGTAATTTGAAAATTCAGTTTAGTAAAATGCATGGTACGGGAAATGACTATGTTTATGTGAATTGTTTCAAAGAAAAAATAGCCAATCCGGAGGAACTGGCTATCAGGGTAAGTGACAGGCACTTTGGGATAGGTTCAGACGGTTTGATTCTGATATGTCCGTCAGACGTGGCAGATGTTAGGATGAGAATGTTCAATGCAGACGGTTCAGAAGGAATGATGTGCGGAAACGGAATCAGATGTGTTGCCAAGTACTCCTATGATTACGGATTGGTGGATAAGACAACGATAACGGTTGAGACGAAGAGTGGAATAAAGACACTTGATTTAACCGTAGAGGACGGAAAGGTTACTTACGTTGCGGTAGATATGGGTGAGGCTGTATTAAAACCTTCATTGATTCCGGTTCTGGATGATGGAGAGGATTTTGTGGCACGAACCATGACTGTTGGCGGAAAAGATTATCAGGTAACATGTGTGTCCATGGGAAACCCACATGCCGTAATTTTCACTGAAGGCATAGATGAGATGGAACTTGAAAAAATAGGACCGCTGTTTGAAAAAAATGAATTATTTCCGGAGCAGATAAATACAGAATTTGTTGAAGTGATAGATGAGCATACTTTAAAGATGAGAGTGTGGGAAAGAGGTTCCGGAGAGACTATGTCATGTGGTACTGGAACCTGTGCCGTGGCTGTAGCTTCTGTTTTAAACGGATATTGTAAAAAGGGAGAGGAAATCACGATAAAAATCCGTGGTGGTGAATTAAAGGATACATATCTTTTGGATGGCAGAGTGCTTATGAAGGGAACGGCTTCTCATGTGTTTGATGGAGAGATTGAGATCTGACAGGAAAGGGTGATGAGTATGAAACTTGAAAAGATTTTAGAAAATATCAGTTATGAGGTTTTATCAGGTTCACTGGACGAAGATATAACAGATTTGGTATATGACTCAAGAAAAGCTGTGGAAGGAACTGCATTTATATGTATAACCGGTGCAGTTACAGACGGTCATCAATATATAGAAAGTGCCGTTAAAAAAGGCACTAAGGTGATTATAGTAGAACATGAGGTTGAAAGAATCGAAGGAGTTACATACATCCGGGTAGAAGACAGCCGTCTTGCACTTGCATACATGTCACAGGCAATATTTGATTATCCTGCAAAAAAAATGATGGTTATCGGTCTTACGGGAACAAAGGGCAAGACGACCACAACATTTATGATAAAATCCATTTTGGAAAAAGCAGGAAAAAAGGTTGGAGTGATAGGTACACTTGGAGTATTTATGGAGGATACATATATTCAGACTCATAATACCACACCGGAATCTTATGATATCCAGTACTATTTTAACGAGATGGTCAAATTAGGATGCGAGGTTGTTGTAATGGAAGTGTCATCACAGGCGCTTAAGCTGAACAGGACAGCGGGTATTCAGTTCGATTATGCAATATACACAAACCTGTCTCCGGACCATATCGGTGAAAACGAACACAAAGATATGGAAGAGTACTGCTATTGTAAAAGCCTTTTATTTAAACAATGTAAGCATGGAATCTTTAATATTGACGACGGACACGCCGGGGATATGATGAAGGATGCTGCCTGCGATAAAACTACATATGGTTTCGATAAAAAGGCAGATTTATTTGCGGATAACGTGGAATACCTTACACTGCCCGGATTTATTGGAATTGAATTTGATGCAGACGGAATAATAAAAGGCAGTGTCCGTGTAAATACACCCGGAAAATTTTCTGCATACAATGCCATGGCGGCCATGTGTGTAACGCATTTAGCAGGATGCAGCCTTGAAAATATGAAAGACGGTCTTAATGAAGTAGCTGTCAGGGGAAGAGTTGAACCGGTCAACATATCTGACAGATTCAGCCTTTTAATTGACTATGCACACAATGCAATGAGTCTTGAAAGTCTGCTGACGACGATAAGAGATTATGAACCGGGAAGGATTGTATGCTTATTTGGATGTGGTGGAAACCGTTCAAAATACAGACGATATGAGATGGGAGAAATCTCAGGAAAATATGCGGATTTATCCGTTATAACGGCAGATAATTCCAGATTTGAAAATGTGATGGATATTATCGAAGATATCAAAACGGGAATCCATAAAACAGATGGTAAATACGTAGTCATTCCCGACAGAAAAGAAGCTATTCGTTATTGCATAGAAAATGCGCAGGACGGAGATATTATCCTTCTGTGCGGAAAAGGACATGAAGATTATCAGGAAATCAATGGAGAAAGACGTCCGTTTGATGAGAGGGTAATTATCAAAGAGATTTTAAATGAACTCGGAAAGGAAGTATAATATGGCCACATTAATTGATGGAAAAAAAATATCTGCAGAGATAAAAGAAGAATTAAAAGAAAAGGTTGCAAAGCTTAAGGAAGAGGGAACGGAGATATCTCTTGCGGTAATTCAGGTGGGAAATGACCCGGCTTCAAGCGTATATGTAGGTAATAAAAAGAAAGCCTGTGAATTTATTGGAATTAAATCCGTTGCATATGAGCTTCCGGAAGAAACTACAGAAAAGGAACTTTTAGATATTATTGATGAGCTTAACGGAAGAGAAGACATAAACGGAATACTTGTACAGCTTCCTTTACCTGCACATATCAATGAAGATAAGGTTATTGAAGCAATTGACAGCAGTAAAGATGTTGACGGATTCCATCCTATGAGTGTGGGTGCTTTATCTATCGGAAAGCCGGGATTTGTATCATGTACTCCGGCAGGTATTATACAGCTTCTTAAGAGAAGTAATATTGAGATTGCAGGAAAAGAATGTGTTATTGTGGGAAGAAGTAACATTGTCGGAAAACCTATGGCGATGCTTCTGTTGAGAGAAAACGGAACAGTTACCGTTGCACATTCAAAGACGAAGGATTTAAAAGAAGTGACAAAGAGAGCTGATATTTTAGTAGTTGCTGTGGGAAAACCAAAATTCATAACGGCAGATTATGTAAAAGAAGGCGCTGTTGTAATTGATGTTGGAATCCACAGAAATGAGAATAACAAATTATGCGGTGATGTGGATTTTGATTCAGTTGAGCCAAAGGCAAGTGCAATCACGCCTGTTCCGGGTGGAGTAGGTCCTATGACCATAGCGATGCTTATGTATAATTGTGTAAATGGAAGAATGTGAAAATCGTGAAATATGCAAACGTCATCGTTGATATTACACATGAAAAATTAGACAAGACATTTCAATATAAAATCCCGGAGGAACTTGAAGATAAGATAACTCCAGGAGTGCAGGCGATAGTTCCGTTTGGCAAAGGTAACAGACCTATAAAATGTTATGTCATAGAAGTTACTGACAGACCGGAATATGACGAAAACCGGTTAAAGTATATACAGGATATTATACAGGGAAGCATTCCTATAGAAGCACAGTTAATAAAGGTTGCTGCATGGATGAGAAATTATTACGGCTCAACCATGAACAGGGCATTAAAGACTGTTATCCCTGTATCAAAAAAGGTAAGGGAAATAAAAAAAGAATATATAACACTTGCGGTTTCTGATGAGGATGCGAAAAAGCATATCATGAAATTTGAAAATGATAAAAGGATGAAGTCAAGGGTACATCTTTTAGAAGAGCTTCTTAAATGTGAAAAGATACCGGCAGAAAAGACCGGAGTATCAAAAAGTGTTATACAGTCTTTAGAAAAAATGGGAATTATTTCCGTCTGTCATGATACTGTCTACAGGACGCCGGGGCACACCGCTAATGTAACAGAAAAAAAGGTATTATTAAACGAATGTCAGAAAAAAACAGCCGGAGATATTATAAGAGAAATTAATAATCCCTCAGGGAAAAGAACCCACATGATATTCGGTGTTACCGGCAGTGGCAAGACAGAAGTTTATATGGAATGTATTGACAGTGTGATTGCGGGTGGAAGACAGGCAATACTTCTGATACCTGAAATATCCCTGACATATCAGAACCTTAACCGGTTCTATCAGAGATACGGTGACAGGGTTTCTGTAATGAATTCCAGATTGTCCCAGGGTGAGAAGTATGACCGCTTCAAAATGGCAAAGGACGGAAAGATTGATATTATGATAGGTCCCAGATCGGCATTGTTTACCCCGTTTTCAAATTTGGGACTGATTATTATTGATGAGGAGCATGAAAATGCTTATAAGGCGGAAAATATGCCGAAGTATCACGCAAGAGAAACGGCGATTATGAGAGCCGGTCTTACAGATGCAACCGTCATTTTGGGCTCGGCTACACCGTCAGTCGAGGCATTTTATAAAGCACAGGCGGGAGAATACATGCTCCACAAAATGACAAAGCGTGTCAATGATATGCCGATGCCCAAGGTTCATGTTGTGGATTTAAGAGAAGAATTAAAATCAGGAAATAAAAGCGTTTTCAGTGTAAAGCTTGCAGAATTGATTGCGGACAGACTTAATAAAAAAGAGCAGACAATGCTTTTTGTCAACCGCAGAGGATATGCGGGCTTTGTATCATGCAGGTCATGTGGAAAAACCTTAAAATGTCCGCATTGTGATGTTTCTCTTACATATCACAAAAAAAACGGAGAGATAATGGAATGTCATTATTGTGGTTATAATACATATAAACCTCCCGTATGTCCTTCCTGTGGTTCGGGATATCTGAGTAAATTCGGAATCGGTACACAGAGTGTTCAGGAAAAGATAAAAACATTGTTTCCTGATGCTAGGGTATTGAGGATGGATATGGATACTACAAAAGGAAAGGAAGGGCATGAGAAGATATTATCAGCTTTTTCAAAAGGAGAAGCGGACATTCTTGTAGGGACACAGATGATAGTAAAAGGTCATGATATTCCCGGGGTAACTCTTGTTGGAGTCATTGCGGCTGATTTATCATTATATGCGTCAGACTACAGGGCAGCTGAAAAGACATTTGAACTGCTTACTCAGGCAGCAGGCAGGGCAGGAAGAGGAAAAGAGCCGGGAGAAGTAGTGATTCAGACTTATAATCCCGAAGAATATTCCATAACTGCTGCGGCAGAACAAAACTATGAGGAATTTTACAGGCAGGAGCTTATATACCGGAAAATGATGAAATATCCTCCTGTATATAATATGGCGGCGATATTATTTTCATCTGAGAATGAAGCACTGTGTAAAAAATGTGCAGAAGACGTGGCGGCAAGGATTAATAATAGCAGATTAGAGGAAATGACTGTAATCGGAGCGACAAGAGCTTCCATTTCCAAAATAAATGATATATACAGGTATGTTATATACATAAAACACAAAAGGTATGATATGCTTATTCATGTGAAAGATGGTGTTGAGAAATACATTGATATGGTTCAGACATATAAGAAATCCGTTAATGTTCAGTTTGATTTTACACCAATGGATTATTATTAGAAAGAAAGGAATTTTATTATGGCAATTAGAAATATCAGGGAACTCGGAGACGATATCCTAAGAAAAAAATGTCGTGAAGTAAAGGAAATAAATGATAGGACAAAAGACTTGATTGAGGATATGCTTGATACCATGTATGAGGCAAACGGAGTCGGTCTTGCAGCACCACAGGTTGGAATATTAAAGAGAATAGTTGTTATTGACATAGGTGAAGGACCGGTAGTGCTTATTAACCCTGAGATACTTGAAACATCAGGTGAACAGACAGGAGGAGAGGGCTGCTTAAGCGTTCCGGGAAAAATTGCGGAGGTTACCAGACCGGATTACGTAAAAGTAAAGGCCTTAGATGAAGAAATGAATCCTTTTGAGATAGAAGGAACAGAGCTTATGGCGAGAGCACTTTGCCATGAGATAGACCATTTGGAAGGAAAAATGTATGTTGATATTGCAAATGGTCCGATAATGGATTTGGAAGATTATGAGGAAGCAGAATCTGAAGAAGAGTAGGAAGGAGGCTGTTTATGAAAATTGTGTTTATGGGTACGCCTGATTTCGCTGTTCCTGTATTGGAAGCGTTGTGTGAAAATGGACATGAAGTAGCAGCTGTTGTTACCCAGCCTGATAAGCCTAAGGGGAGAGGCGGTAAGATGCAATTCTCTCCAGTAAAACAGTGTGCAGGAGAAAAGGGTATCAGGGTATATCAGCCTGAAAGAGTAAGAAACGAAGAATTTAAAGCTGTACTTAAAGATATATGTCCGGACGTAATAGTTGTTGTGGCATTTGGTCAGATATTATCAAAGGATATTCTTGATATACCGAAATTCGGATGTATCAATGTGCATGCATCACTGCTTCCAAAATACAGAGGTGCGGCACCGATTCAATGGGCGATTATAGATGGAGAAAAGGAAACCGGAGTGACAACGATGCAGATGGATGAGGGACTTGACACCGGAGATATCCTGTTAAAAAAAGTTATTTCCATTGATGAAAAAGAGACAGGTGGAAGTTTGTTTGATAAGCTTTCACAGATGGGTAGAGATTTAATCATTGAGACGTTAGAAGTGGTAGAAAAAGGAACGCTGACACCTGAGAAGCAGAATGATGAAATGTCAAACTATGCAAAAATGCTTGATAAAAAAACAGGAAAAATTGATTTTTCAGAAAAAACAGCTGTAGAAATCGAAAGGCTTATAAGAGGTTTAAATCCATGGCCAAGTGCATATACAAAATTTGGTGATAAGACATTAAAAATCTGGGATGCAGATGTTATAGATGAAAATGCTAAGGGTACTCCGGGAGAAATTGTAAACGTGACAAAAGATGAAATTCATGTTATGACAAAGCAGGGAGTGCTTGTGCTTAATGAGTTGCAGCTTGAAGGAAAAAAGCGAATGGATACTCTCAGCTTTTTAAGAGGATATCAGGTAAAGATTGGAGATAAGTTAGGAGGTTAATTATGGCTTATGATATAACATACTATCTGGTGCTTTTAGGAATTATATTTTCAATGATTGCATCGGCATATGTGAAGCTGACATTTAAACGTTATTCAAAGACAATAGCCATTTCAGGACTTACGGGTGCGCAGGTTGCTGAAAAAATTTTAAGAAGCCAGGGGATTTATGACGTAGGAGTGGCATGGGTATCAGGCAGTCTTACTGACCACTACAATCCGCAGACAAAAATGGTTAATTTATCAGATTCTGTACATTCAAGTTCAACTGTTGCAGCCATTGCTGTTGCGGCACATGAATGTGGACATGCGATACAGCATGCCAAAGGATACGCACCACTTAATTTTAGAACAGCATTGTTTCCGGCTGCCAACTTTGGTTCCAGGGCATCATGGGTACTTGTGATGCTTGGATTAGTATTTAACATACCGGGTGCTGAACTTTTGATAGATGTGGGAATATTATGTTTTGTGTTTGCATTATTATTCCAGATTGTGACTTTGCCTGTAGAATTTAATGCATCATCGAGAGCACTCGGGATTTTAAAAACATCGAATATCCTGCCGGGAGATGAGATGAAAAAGGCACGAAAAGTGCTTGTTGCAGCAGCTTTAACTTATGTAGCATCAGTTGCAGTTGCTTTGTTACAATTATTAAGACTTTTGGCACTTCGTGGAGGAAGAAGACGTGGGTAGTAATACAAAGGCGGATAACATACAGCCAAGAAGTATTGTGCTGGATATTTTGATAGAAGTGCTTGAAAAAGACAGATTAAGCCATTTGGCAATACGTGATGCACTTCAAAGAAAAGAAATTACAGCACAATGTGACAGAGCATTTATAAAAAGGCTTGCACAAGGAACGATAGAAAGACTTCTTGAGCTTGATTATATTATTAACCTGTTTTCAAAAGTGAAGGTAAATAAGCAAAAACCGGTTATCAGAAATATACTTAGAATGTCGGTTTACCAGATAAAATATATGGACAGCGTTCCCGATTCGGCTGTATGTAATGAGGCGGTTAAACTGACATCTAAAAGAGGTTTTTATAACCTTAAAGGATTTGTAAACGGTGTTTTAAGAAATATAATGAGAAATCCCGAGAAACTTTTAATACCTGAGGATAATATCAGTATCAGGTACTCAATGCCACAGTGGATTATCGATTTATGGATGGATGAATATGGAAATGACCGTACGATGCAGATGTTAGATGCGTCACAAAAGGAGAAACGAATCTGTATCAGAAGAAATACATCAAAAATATCCGGAGAAAAATTTGAAGCAGCACTTAAGGAAGAGCAGATTCAATTTGATAAATCACCTTTGTGCGAATATGTATATTATATCAGAAATGTTTCCGGTATTGACAAAATAAAAGCTTTTGGGGAAGGGATGTTTCAGGTTCAGGATATGAGTTCTGTTATGGTGGGGCTTGCGGCAGATGTAAAAAAGGATATGATATGTCTGGATATGTGTGCTGCACCCGGAGGAAAAACCATGCATATTGCAGACCTTCTTAAAGGAACCGGTAAAGTATACGCAAGGGATATTTCAGAAGAAAAAATAAATCTTATCAGGGAAAATATTAAAAGAACAGGATTTCAAAATGTTGAGACAAAGGTATTTGATGCAGCAAAAACAGATGAATCACTTATAGGACAGTGCGATTTGGTTATATGTGATCTGCCATGCTCGGGGCTCGGAGTAATGGCAGGAAAATCAGATATTAAATACAAAACTTCTTATGAGGATATTATTAATCTGGCAGAGGTACAGAAGAATATTCTTGCAACGGCAAAGAAGTATTTGAAAAAAAACGGACGCCTGATTTTTAGTACCTGTACTGTTAATAAAATAGAAAATGACGATAATGTAAAGTGGATAAAAGAAAATCTTGGACTCACACCATTTTCTCTTGAGAATATTATTCAGGATACTAAAAAATATCCTACAGCGGCAGACGGATATATTCAGATTTTTCCGGGTGATGATGATATGGATGGCTTTTTTGTTTCAGGATTCACTAATACTTAGGCAGGTGATAAAAGATTGGATAAAATAGATATTAAATCTTTAAATATGAATGAGCTTCAGGAACTGGTTGAGAGTATGGGGGAAAAGAAATTCCGTGCAAAGCAGATATTTGAATGGCTGCATCAAAAACTTGTAACTGATTTTGATGATATGAGCAACCTGTCTCTGGGTCTGCGGAAAAAATTGCAGGAGAAATGTTATATTGCATGCCTTAAACCGGTGGAAGTGCTTACTTCAAAGATAGACGGTACAAGCAAGTTTTTATTCAGATTACAGGATGGCAATGTGATTGAAAGCGTGCTCATGAAGTATAAGTTTGGAAATTCCGTCTGTATATCAACACAGGTGGGATGCAGGATGGGATGCAGATTCTGTGCATCCACACTTGGAGGACTCGAAAGAAATCTCACAGCTTCAGAAATGCTTGACGAAGTGTACCGTATCAGTTACATAACAGGTGAGAGAGTTTCACATGTTGTTTTAATGGGTACGGGTGAGCCTTTAGACAATTATGATAACGTTTTAAAGTTTGTAAAAATGATAAACGATGAAAATGGCTTGCATATTAGTCAAAGAAATATTACAATATCATCATGTGGGATTGTTGAGAATATAAAAAAACTGGCAGATGAGAATATGCAGATTACTTTTGCGTTGTCACTACATGCATCAGATGATGAGACAAGGAAACAGCTGATGCCGGTTGCGTACAGATACGATATCAGTCAGGTACTTGATGCCTGCAGGTATTATTACGATAAGACAAAAAGAAGAGTAACATTTGAATATAGTCTGGTAAGCGGTGTAAATGATACCACCGCAGAAGCAGACAGACTATCAGAAGTATTAAGGAATATGCAGGGACATGTAAATCTTATTCCCGTTAATCCCATTGAAGAAAGAGATTACACGCAGAGTGACAGAAAATCAGTGCTGGCATTTAAAAACAGACTTGAAAAAAATGGAATTAATGTTACTATAAGAAGGGAAATGGGGAGAGATATTAATGGAGCATGCGGACAATTGAGAAAAAGTTATGAGGATTCGCACTAAATTATATATAAGGGACGAAGAAGGAAAAAGGAGGTAATATCTTGGAATCATATGCGATAACCGATATGGGTGTTAAGAGGCGGACTAATCAGGATTATGTGTTTGCTACGGACTCTCCAGTCGGTAAACTCCCGAACCTGTACATAGTTGCAGACGGTATGGGAGGCCACAAGGCCGGTGATTTTGCTTCTAAGTATACAGTTGGGGCATTTATTGAGACAGTAAAAAATTCTAAGGCAGATAATCCGATTTCAATTATCGATGAGGCTGTTACATCAGCAAACCTTGCTTTGATAGAAAAGGCATCGGAGAATATAGATATGAACGGAATGGGAACAACTCTGGTAGTTGCCACCGTGATTAATGATATGATATATATTGCAAATGTGGGTGACAGCAGATTATATCTTATAGATGACGAGATACGTCAGATTACAAGAGATCACTCATTGGTTGCTGAGATGGTATACATGGGTGAACTTGACAAGAAAAGTGCAAGAACCCATGAAAAGAAGAATATAATTACAAGAGCAGTCGGAGCCGATATGGAGCTGGTTGCAGATTATTTTGAGATTGAATATTCACCGGGAGACATTATATTGATGTGTACTGACGGTCTGACCAATATGGTTGAAGACTCAGACATAAGAGATATTATTATTCAGGGCGACAGGGATTTATCAAAAATAGCACACAGACTGGTAGATACTGCAAATGATAATGGTGGCAAAGATAATATAGGAATTGTGCTTGCCATACCGGATTATCCGGGTGAGTAAAGTGGAGGTTAATTATGTTAAGAAAAGGAATGTTCATTAGTGACCGATATGAGATTATTGATAAAGTCGGTTCCGGCGGAATGTCCGATGTATATAAAGCAAAATGTCATAAACTTAACAGGTTTGTGGCAATAAAGGTTTTAAAAGCAGAATTTAGTGAAGATAAGAATTTTGTATCAAAATTCAAGGTGGAAGCCCAGTCAGCAGCGGGCCTGGCACATCCCAATATTGTAAGCGTGTTTGATGTTGGTGAAGATAATGGAATTCATTACATAGTAATGGAGCTTGTTGAAGGAATTACATTAAAAAAATATATAGAAAAGAAGGGCAGATTATCCACAAAGGAAGCAGTAAGTATTGCAATACAGGTTGCACAGGGAATAGAGGCAGCGCATAACAATCACATTATTCACAGAGATATAAAGCCTCAGAATATTATCATTTCAAGAGAAGGAAAAGTAAAAGTTACGGATTTTGGTATTGCGAGGGCAGCTTCGTCAAATACTATTAATTCTAATGCAATGGGCTCAGTCCACTATATTTCTCCTGAGCAGGCGAGAGGTGGATTTATTGATGAGAAGAGTGATATTTATTCATTGGGAATTACTTTGTATGAGATGATTACGGGAAGCGTTCCTTTTGAAGGCGATTCTACAGTTACAGTTGCATTGCAGCACATACAGGGCGAGATACCTTCTCCGAGAGAATTTGTAGATGATTTACCGATCAGTGTGGAAAAGATTATTGAAAAATGTACCCAGAAGAAACCGGACAGAAGGTATTCAAAGGTGTCTCTTCTGATAGCGGATTTGAAACATTCGCTTATTTCACCGGATGAGGATTTTGTAGAGATTGCGCCGGTGTCAAATAATCAGTCTACCGTTGTTATTTCTGACGCAGAAGTTGCATTGATTAGAAAAGAAACAGGAAGAACGGATGACGATTTTGAAGATATCAGTGAAAATACTGCCGATTTTCCTTCAGTGGATGATGAAGATGACGATGATGACGACGATGAAGAAGACAATCCAAAACTTGACAAGATTGTTGCGATCGGCGGAATAATAACAGGTGTACTTGTACTTGCAGTAGTGATTTTTCTTGCCGTAAGCATTTTTAAGAACGGCACAGGCGGTGGAGATTCAAAGAATAATACTGAAGAGACCACAACCTTAGATGCAAATCACACTATTATGCCTGACCTTACGGGTATGACAGAAGAAGAGGCAATCGATGCAATCGGTAAGGCAAGTCTTGGTTACGTTATCGAGACTCAGAACAGCAATACAGTAGAAGAAGGTCATGTTATATCTGCCTCAGTTGAGTATGGAAAGGTTATCGAAAAGAATACCAAGATTAAGATTCAGGTAAGTGAGGGAGCAAAACCACAGGATATGCCTGATGATTTAGTAGGTATGACCAGAGAAGAGGCTATTGAGACACTTAATAAACTGAACCTCAATCTTACTTACGACATTCAGCCTGTTGAAGATGATTCGGTTGAATTGGATGTTGTTATTAAGACAGAGCCGGCTTATCCTGCTACGATTAAATACGGAGATACGATTGTAATTTATTATAGCTCAGGTGGTGCGGTTGCGACTGATGCGGTTGTTCCGAATATTGTGGGATACACAGAGACGGCTGCCAACAATTCTCTTGCGGCTGCAAATCTGAAACTCGGTAATGTAGAGCATCAGAACAGTGACACTGTATCTGAGGGACTAATTATGCATCAGGATGTAAATCCAAATGAGAAACTTCCTGTAGGAAGTCTGGTCAATGTTATTATCAGTGACGGACCTGAAAAAAGATGTGTAGTTCCGGATATTTTGAACTGTTCAGTATCAGAGGCTACTGCAAAGCTTCAGGAGGCAGGGCTTGCACTTGGTTCGGAGATGGAAGCAACTTACAGTGAATCGTACAGTCCGGGATGTGTATGTGAGCAGGGAATTGCATCAGGTACATCTGTTGCTCCGGGAACAGTGGTTGATTACAGACTTAGTCTTGGAGCTGAGACGACGGCTGCAGAGGTTTATTCTGCATCAGTTGCGATAAAGAAGAAAGATATCGTGAGAAATCTTGAAGCTGATGAAGAAGGAAATTACACGGGAACCGTTGTGATTAAAGTTGACGGAAGTTTCTATGATTTTGATTCTAAGTACGCAGATTTGTCAGCATGGCCTGATTCGTGGACTTTAGATTTGCCTGACAGGGAAGAAAGCGGAACAGCGACAGTTGAAGTGTATGTAAATGATGTATCAAGTCCGGTATACACTTATGATGTCAAATATAAGAACTAGGATAATATATGCAGGGAAAAATTATTAAAGGCATTGCAGGATTCTACTATGTACATGTGGTACATAGTGGAATCTATGAATGTAAAGCAAAAGGCGTTTTTAGAAATAAAAAAATAAAACCGTTAGTGGGAGATAATGTCATCTTAGACGTTATTGATGAGGATAATCATATCGGCAACATTATAGAGGTATGCAAAAGAACCAATGAACTGATTCGTCCGGCAGTGGCCAACATCGATCAGTCATTGGTAGTTTTTGCTGTATCGAGACCTGAACCAAACATAAATCTGCTGGATCGTTTTTTGGTGATGATGGAAAGGCAGGATATTCCGGCAGTTATATGTTTTAATAAATCAGATCTCATACCGGAGGATGAAATAATAAAGCTTAGAGACATTTATGTTAATGCAGGATATCATGTGATTTGCACAAGTACCATATACGGAACAGGTGTTGATGATGTAAAGAGAGTACTTATGGGAAAGACCACAGCTCTTGCAGGACCTTCAGGGGTTGGAAAGTCATCCATGCTCAACGCCATCATACCGGATGCAAATTCACAGACAGGTGGAATAAGTGAAAAAATCGGAAGGGGCAGGAATACTACCCGCCATACGGAGATATTTAATCTTGAAGAAGACACCTACATCATGGATACTCCGGGATTTACGTCTCTATATGCTGACGATTTTGATAAGGTAATGTTAAAGGAATATTTCCCTGAGTTTCGTAAGTATCATAATCAGTGCCGGTTCGGTGGCTGTATTCATGAAAATGAACCCGACTGTGCAGTGAAAACAGCAGTAGAAAACGGAGAAATTAGTAAAAGCAGATATGATAATTATTTACTAATGCTTCAGGATATAAAAAATAAAAAGAGATATTAAACAGAGAGGAAGAAAAAAATGATTTATTTAGCACCGTCCATATTATCAGCAGATTTTTCAAAATTAGGAGAAGATATAATCAATGTGGATAAAGCGGGAGCAGATTACATCCATATTGATGTTATGGATGGAAGTTTTGTACCAAGTATTTCTTTTGGAATGCCGGTCATAAAATCTATAAGAAAATGTACGGATAAGGTGTTCGATGTACATTTAATGATAGATGAACCTGTCCGTTATATTGAAGAATTTAAAGAAGCAGGAGCGGATATCATCACAGTACATGCAGAGAGCTGTATTCATCTGAACCGGACAATTGAGGCTATAAAAGCTGCAGGATGTAAGGCTTCTGTGGCATTAAATCCTTCTACACCTCTTAGTGCCCTTGAGTATGTTCTGGAATACGTGGATATGGTGCTGCTTATGAGCGTAAATCCTGGATTTGGCGGCCAGAAATATATTGAAAATGTAACCGGCAAAATTGCAGCCCTTAAGGATATCGTACTTAAAAAAAATCTATCCGTGAATATTGAGGTGGATGGTGGAATTAATACAAGCAACGTGGCAGATGTGATTGATGCCGGAGCAAACGTGATTGTTGCAGGTTCTGCTATATTTAACGGAGATATTGAAAAAAATACAGCACGGTTCAAAGAAATATTTAAGGACAGTGGTATTGCATGAAAAAAGCACTTTTCATAAGCGGAGGTCACATGAATGTGAGGTGGGCATCTGATTATGTAGAAAATAAAAGATATCAAATGATAATTGCTATTGATGGTGGACTTGAAAGGGCAGAGGAATTAGGTATAGTGCCAACCCACATTGTGGGGGATTTTGATACTGTCAGAGAATCGGTTCTTAAGAAATATCTTAATATAGATAATATCATCGTAAAAAGACTTTGTCCTGAAAAAGATGCTACGGATACAGAGGTTGCCATAAAGATGGCCATAGAAGAAGGTTGTGATGCTGTAGACATTATAGCCGGAACCGGAACACGGATTGATCATACGATTGCCAATATTCATGTTTTACAGTTATTTCTTGAGAAAGAAATAGAAGCGGTGATTGTCAACGAGAATAACAGAATAAGGCTGATAAATAGGAATTATAGCATGGAAAGAACACAAGCATTTGGAAAATACGTATCATTTCTTCCATTCACGGATGTGGTAGAAGGGTTCGGCCTTTCAGGTTTTAAATATCCCGTAAAAGATATAACGGTAAACAAAAGCAATTGGATGAGTCTCGGTGTAAGCAACGAAATAGTTGATGAAAAATGTCTTATTGAAGTAAAAAAAGGAATATTAATAATGATTGAGTCAATCGATTGAGTCTATATAAAATACCCCATGGTTTTGAGTAGATAAATACTTAAAACCATGGGAATTTTTTTAGACATTAAAACGGAATAAAATGACATCACCGTCTTTTACGACATATTCTTTACCTTCGAGTCTTACAAGACCTTTATCTTTTGCTGCAGAATAAGAGCCACAGTCGAGTAAGTCCTTATAATTGATAACTTCGGCACGAATAAAACCACGTTCAAAATCTGTATGTATTTTGCCGGCTGCCTGAGGTGCTTTTGTACCGTTATGAATTGTCCATGCTCTCGTTTCGTCTTCTCCTGAAGTGAGATAGCTGATTAATCCAAGTAATTGATAACTGGCTTTAATAAGCTTATCAAGACCTGATTCCTTTAATCCGAGTTCTTCAAGGAAAAGAGCCTTTTCTTCTTCATCAAGTTCAGCCATTTCCTGTTCAATCTGTGCACAGATTACAAACACTTCGCTGCCGGTCTCAGAAGCATATTTCTTTACTGAACTTACATATTCATTAGAAGCACCATCATCGCCTAAATCATCCTCAGAAACATTAGCTGCGTAAATCACAGGTTTGTATGTTAGCAGATTGTAGGAAGATAAAAGAGCAAGTTCGTCTTCATCTGCGACCTCAAAATTCTTTGCTAATTTTCCTTCTTCCAGAAAAGTCTTCAATCTGTTCAACAAATCCAGTTCTTTAGCAAGTGTCTTATCATTCCTTGCTCCTTTTGACGTTTTCGCAATACGACGATCAAGAATTTCGATATCAGAGAAAACTAATTCAAGATTGATTGTCTCAACGTCTCTTAGAGGGTCGACACTGCCATCCACATGTACTACGTTTGTATCATCAAAACATCTTACCACATGGACAATCGCATCTACCTCACGAATATTGGAAAGAAACTGATTGCCGAGCCCCTCACCTTTTGAGGCTCCTTTTACTAACCCTGCGATGTCTACAAATTCAATAACTGCAGGAGTTACCTTTTTAGAGTTGTATAACGCAGCAAGTTTATTTAAACGCTCATCAGGAACCGTAACAATCCCGATATTCGGATCGATGGTACAGAACGGATAATTGGCTGATTCAGCACCTGCTTTCGTTAAAGAATTAAAAAGTGTACTTTTACCAACGTTTGGTAATCCAACAATACCTAATTTCATAAAAACCTACTTTCCGCACATGCATAACCTGTAAAAAATACAGCGATATCGCAGTGCCTGTTAATCGGTACAAGTTTATCATATTTTTTTATAAAATAAAAGTTGAAATATTTCATTTTTAACATATAATAGGAATAGTGTGAAAAAAATGGGAAAGGGCATGGATATTATTATGCTGGCAGAAGTAAGTGTAAGATTCCCACATTTAGGAATTGATTTGTTAAACCTTGCAGAAAAGGTACATATATTAGGGATTGATATCCCGGTGTTTTTGTTATTAATTCTGGCGGGTATCTTAATAGGTACGGCTTATATATTGTATGCCGCTTATAGTGATTTACAGATATTGGACATATACATAGAACTGTGTGTTTGTGGAATCATAGTCGGAATCATAGGTGGCAGATTGCTATATATTATATTGAACTTTAGCTCGTTTAGAGGAGATTTAATCCAGATATTGAATTTAAAAAATGGAGGAATCTCATGGCTGGGATTTGGAGCGGCATGCTTTGCGACCTGTGTCACATTTTCTAAGCTGAAGGGGACAGATTTATTCAAGGTGCTTGATATATGTTCAACAGGAGCGGTTCTCGGAGCTGCCGTCGGAAAGCTGGGTCACATATTTTCGGGAACAGGATTTGGCGGATATACGGATTCTCTGATTGCGATGCAGATAAAATATTCCGATGCAAAGGATTTTATAAGTCAGGAAGTATTAAATCATGTTATTCTCTATGACGGAAGCAGATACATACAGGTTCATCCGATATTCATATATGAGATTTTGGGATGTATATTACTATTTATAATATGTATATTGCTAAAACGTATCAAAAAGATACCGTCAGGATGTATTTTTGGAATATGTGTCATCGGAGTAGTGGCGATGACATTGCTAACTAAATATTGTGTGAGGTGAAACTAAGACCACAAGATGTGCTAATTACACAAAAGGTCTTAGTTTTTTTTGTTCACTTTGATGAAAAATGCTTGAAATTTCATGGAAAGTGGTTTAAAATTTAACCTAAGTGGTGGCGAGTGGTAACTTTGTGGATACTTGTGGGACGAAGTGGTGGAGTGATAGAGAGAAGGTGACCGGACATGTTCATGGGAGAATACAACCACACAATCGATGCTAAGGGCAGATTAATTATCCCGGCTAAATTTAGAGAAGCATTGGGTGACAGCTTTGTTGTGACACGTGGTCTTGATGAATGTTTGTTTGTATTTCCTAATGAGGGATGGAAGGTCTTTGAAGAAAAACTCAGCAGTCTGCCGGTTGCCAACAAGAATGCCAGAAAGTTTGCCAGATTCTTTTTATCCGGAGCAGGAGAAGTTGAACTGGACAAGCAGGGAAGAATATTGATACCGAGTACGCTCAGAGAATACAGTGGCCTTGAAAAGGAAGTTGTACTTATCGGAGTTGCCAACAGGGTTGAGATATGGAGCAAGTCTAAGTGGGAAGAAGTTGCTGTTATGGATGATATGGACGAGATTGCAGAGAACATGGACGAGCTTGGTCTTAGTATTTAGGCACATATATGGAGATTGATATGGAGTTTAATCATAAGTCAGTATTACTTGACGAGACAATTAAAGGATTGAATATCAGACCGGATGGAGTCTATGTGGATGGAACGCTTGGAGGTGGAGGTCACTCCTACCATATTCTGCAGGCACTTGGAGAGAAAGGAAGACTGATTGGTATTGATCAGGATGAAGATGCCATCAGGGCAGCCACAGAGAGACTGGCGGAATTTGGAGACAAGGTAACCATCGTCAGAGATAATTACTGCCATATAAAATCTGTTCTTGAAGATTTAGGTATTGACAGAGTGGATGGGATAATACTTGATTTGGGAGTATCTTCCTATCAGTTAGACACCGGGGCGAGAGGCTTCAGTTATATGGAAGACGGACCACTTGATATGAGGATGGATAACAGACAGGAGATTTCAGCAGAAGATATAGTAAACGAGTATGATGAGATGAGATTATACAGAATGATAAGGGATTATGGAGAAGATAAGTTTGCTAAGAATATTGCAAAGCATATTGTAAACGCAAGAAAAAAGAGCAGGATTACGACCACGCATCAGTTAAGTGAGATTATTAAAGCTGCTATTCCGATGAAAGTGCGGGCGAACAAGGGACATCCTGCAAAGAGAACATTTCAGGCGATAAGGATAGAACTAAATCGTGAATTGGATGTTTTGGAAAATTCCATTGATACAATGATTGACTATCTGAATGAAGATGGAAGACTTTGTATTATCACATTCCATTCACTTGAAGATAGAATTGTGAAAAACAGATTCAGAAAAAATGAGAATCCATGTGAGTGCCCGCCGGACTTCCCGGTGTGTGTATGTGGTAAGCATTCAAAAGGAAGAGTTGTGACTAGAAAACCGATACTTCCTTCCGAGAGAGAGATTACAGATAACAGCAGAGCAAAAAGTGCAAAGTTAAGAATATTCGAAAGAGCAATATAGAATGACTGATTAGAAAGGATTGGAACAAGATGGATAACAGGACTAAAAATATGTATGTGACGGGAAATACAGCCAGACAGCTGGAAGTCGTACCTGAGAGAAAAGCAGAACAGCCGAAGAAAGAGTTAAGTCACGCTGCGAGAAGAAACAGGGAGAAAGCTTCACAGATGAGTATAGGGTATGTTATATTCCTTTCTGTCGTTACGATAGTTGCCGTGTATGTGTGCGTCACATATTTAAAGCTGCATTCAGATATATCAG
This sequence comes from uncultured Lachnospiraceae bacterium, assembly GCA_902786515.1. Lineage (GTDB taxonomy): Bacteria > Bacillota > Clostridia > Lachnospirales > Lachnospiraceae > UBA2821. The sequence continues at coordinate 119,200 of CADADA010000003.1, forward strand.
CGACAAGTTCTAATGTAACAAAACTAAAGAGTGAGATTAATGCTCTTCAGGTAGAGAATGACGCTCTTGACTATTCGATAAACAGTTATACGGATGTTGATAATATTGTAAGAATAGCCACAGAGGAGCTGGGGATGGTACAGGCGTCAAAGTCTCAGGTATCATTTTATAAGAGCAGTGAAAGCGAATACATGAAGCAGTTTACAGACGTTCCTGAGAAATGAGGTTTCGTATGAAGACAAAGATATTCAACAGAAAAATGAAGAAAAAACTGTTGGTTGCTTATATGCTGATTTTAATAGCTCTTTTATTTGTAGTAGGCCATATTATATACATCAGCCTTGCGAAAGGTGATGAATATGGTCTATTAGTTTTATCACAGCAGGATAGCAGATCAATTACAATTCCGTATAAGCGCGGGGACATACTTGACAGAAACGGAAATGTCCTTGCAACCAGCACAAAAGTATATAATCTGATACTCGATCCCAAAGCAATGTTAGGAGATGAAAATGATGAGACATCGGTGGAAAATTTAAATGCGACATTAGATGCACTTGTAACATATTTTGGAGTGAACAGGGAAGAAGTATCTACACGTATCCATGAAAAAAAGGATAGCAGGTATCTTGTATATACAAAACATCTGACACACGAGCAGGTAACGCCTTTTAAGGAAATGATGAGTGATGAGAATTCAAAGATAACAGGTGTATTCTTCGAAGACGAGTATGTAAGAAAGTATCCGTACTCAAATCTTGCGGCAACACTCATCGGTTACACAAACAGCGGAGACTCCGGTTCGTGGGGAATTGAAGAATATTATAATGATACATTAAACGGTACGGATGGAAGACAATTCAGCTACTTCAATTCTGAAAACACTATGGAGAATATCATAAAGGATGCAGAGGATGGCTGCAGCATTATATCAAGCATTGATATGAATGTGCAGAGTATCATAGAAAAGAAGATTGCAAGCTGGAATGAACAGTATCATCCGGTAAATGTTGCTGCAATTGTAGCTGATCCAAATACCGGTGAGATACTTGGAATGTCAAGTTCAAAGAATAATTACGATTTAAATAATCCGAGAGATCTGACACCTTTTTATACAGAAGAAGAATTGCAGCAGGTATTAGATAATGAATTGATGCGATATACTGAAGAGGAGCAGGCTGCTCTTACGGAAGATGACAAGCAGCTGATTATTTTAAACCGCGTCTGGAGAAATTACTGTATCAGTGATTCATATGAAGCGGGTTCGACGATAAAGCCTTTTACCGTAGCAGCAGGTTTAGAGGAAGGTGCTATTTCAAAAGACCAGACTTTTGTATGTGACGGTTCGGAAACGGTTGCAGACAGGCATATACCGTGCCATAAAAGAGCGGGTCATGGAGTAGTGTCAGTGACGCAGGCTATCATGCAGTCGTGTAATGATGCGTTAATGCAGATAGCATTTAAGATTGGCAAGGATTCTTTTTGTAAATATCAGTCACAATTCGGATTTGGATTAAAGACCGGTATAGACCTTCCGGGTGAAGTCAGTTGTGCCAGCCTGATTTATACGGCGGATAACATGAGAGACATTGACCTTGCGACTAACTCATTTGGACAGAACTTTAATGTTACCATGGTTCAGATGGTTGCAGGTTTTTCAGCATTGATTAACGGTGGAAACTATTATCAGCCTACTGTTGTGAGACAGATAGTTAATTCTGATGGCACAGTAGTTGAAAATATGGAAAAGAAGCTTGTTAAGAATGTGGTTACTCAGGATACAACGGATTTCTTAAGAAATGCTCTTCATGAGACTGTAGTAGGAGGAACAGGAAAGACAGCGGCGGTAGCCGGATATGAAGTGGCAGGTAAGACAGGAACGGCACAGATTGCGGGGAAAAGAGATCAGGAAGCGTATATCCTGTCATTTATGGGATATGCTCCTTACGATAATCCAGAAGTAGTATGTTATGTGATTGTAGATGAACCCTCAGTTGAGGATCGTTCGAGCAGTGCCTATGCGTCAAGACTTTTCAGTGAGATTATGACAGAAGTACTTCCTTATATGGGAGTTTATTCAGAAATAGAGACAATACCGGAGACGACTCCTGCAGGTGAAGGAGAAAATGTTACTGATACTGATGGTGAGCCTGCTTCAGACGAAGGAGAAAATGTTACAGATACTGATGGTGAGCCTGCTTCAGACGAAGGAGTGCATGACGAATCATATGATGCACCGTATGATGGACCTTTGTATGGTGATGAATAGATAAATAAGTATAACCTCACAAAAACCGGCATATATATATGATAATGGTTTTTGTGGGGTTTGGTTATGTTGACATTTAAAACATATAATCGTAAAAAAACGGTTGTTTATACAGGAATTATAATTGTGCTGCTTGCCTTTCTTATGGTCAGGCTTGTATATATAATGGTGTTTGAATCGGAATATCTTGGAAAAAAAGCTGATGAGATTCACGAAAGAGAACGCTATATAAAAGCAGCGAGAGGTGATATTACTGATATTAACGGTAATATTATAGCTACTAATAAAACTGTATGTACAATATCCGTTATCCATAGTCAGATAGATGACCCGGAAAAAGTGATTTCAGTACTGTCTGAAAAACTATCAATGGACCGGGATAAGATAAAGGAGCTGGTTGAAAAGGTAAGTGCAAGAGAAAAAATCAAGTCAAATTGTCCTAAGGAAATAGGAGATGAAATCAGGGAATATAACCTTTCCGGTGTAAAGGTTGACGAGGATTATAAAAGATATTATCCTTATGATGAGATGGCATCGAAGGTGTTAGGCTTTACAGGGGCAGATAATCAGGGAATCATCGGACTGGAAGTGCAATACGAAAAGTATTTAAAAGGAAAAGACGGATATATACTTACAGAAACTGATGCCGGTGGAATAGAACTTGAAAATGTAGCAGAGAAAAGGATTGAGTCTGTAAAAGGAAATACTTTAAGAACAAGCATTGACATAAATATACAGATGTATGCCCAGCAGGCGGCAGAAAAAGTTTATACAATGAAAAAAGCCAGGTATGTTTCCATTATTATGATGAATGTCAATAATGGAGAAATCATGGCGATGACCAATGTGCCGGAATATAACCTTAACAGTCCTTATGAACTTACGGATGATTTAAAACAAAAAGGTGGAAAAGAGCAGGATATGCTCAACAAGATGTGGAGAAATCAGTGTATCAATGATACTTATGAGCCGGGGTCGACTTTTAAGGTGATTACAGCGACAGCCGGGTTAGAGACGGGAGCAGTGACATTAAATGATACATTTTCGTGTCCGGGATATAAAATAGTGGAGGACAGAAGAATTAGATGCCACAAGACCACAGGACATGGGAGCGAGACATTTGTTCAGGCTACAATGAATTCGTGTAATCCTGTTTTTATTGAAGTAGGTCTTCGCATTGGTGTGGATAATTTTTATGAATATCTAAAAAAGCTTGGTATACTGTCTAAAACAGGCGTGGATTTACCGGGAGAAGCATCTGCTATTATTCATAAGAAAGAAAATGTTGGTCAGGTGGAGCTTGCAACAATGTCGTTCGGACAGTCATTTCAGATTACGCCTTTACAGCTTTTAAGGGCTGTAAGTGCGGTTATAAATGGAGGAAAACTCGTAACGCCGCATTTTGCTGTTTCCGCATCTGACTGCGAGGGAAAATCCGTTAAAGATTTTCAGTACAAGGAGATTTCCGGAGTGATAAAGGAAGAGACAGTAAATAATATGAGATATGTACTTGAAAAAGTGGTAAGTGAAGGAGGAGGCAAAAATGGAATTGTAGAAGGATACGATATAGGCGGTAAAACTGCAACATCACAGAAACTGCCAAGAAATTCAGGAAAGTATATTTCTTCGTTTATAGGGTTTGCGCCTGCATCTGATCCGGAAGTTATTGCTATTTGCATAATAGATGAACCGGAAGGCGTTTATTACGGTGGAACAATCGCAGCTCCGGTGATAAAAGAGTTATATGAAAATGTTCTGCCATATCTGAATATAGATAAAAGTGATTGATAATTCATGTAAATAATATTATACTTTGTTTTATAAGAGATAAAAATTGGAGGAAGTTATGGAAACTAAAATGATAATTTCAGTATTGGTGTCATTTGCTATCAGTGTCATATTATGTCCGGTAGTCATACCATTCTTAAAAAGACTTAAGTTTGGACAATTTGTAAGAGAGGAAGGACCAAAAGAGCATTTAAAAAAGTCGGGTACGCCTACTATGGGAGGAATAATAATCCTTTCGAGTGTAGTTATTACATCGGTGTTGTTTGTATCGGAATATAAGAATATCATTCCGATATTATTTATGACTCTGGGTTTTGGTCTGATAGGATTTCTTGATGATTATATCAAGGTTGTTATGAAACGTTCTTTAGGACTTAAGCCGTGGCAGAAGCTTGTTTTGCAGTTTATTATAACCGGAATATTTGCTTATTACTTATTAAATTATACTGATGTGGGAACCGGTATGCTTATTCCTTTTACGGGAGGATTTGAGAATGGATTGTATCTGGAGATAGGAATACTATATATACCGATGCTGTTTTTTGCAGTACTTGGAACCGTCAACGGAGCGAATTTTACAGATGGTCTTGACGGTCTGGCTTCAGGTGTAACAGTAATAATTGCCGTATTTTTTACAGTGATAAGTATTGTCAGCGGAAGTGGAGTTGAGCCTATTACGGGTGCAGTGGCAGGAGCACTCTTAGGATTTTTATTATTTAACGTTTACCCTGCCAGAGTTTTTATGGGCGATACGGGGTCGCTAGCTTTAGGCGGATTTGTGGCATCTACGGCTTATATGATGAATATGCCTATATTTATCCTGATTGTGGCATTTATTTATCTGGTAGAAGTTTTGTCAGTTATTATACAGGTAACATATTTTAAGGCAACAAAAGGTAAAAGAATTTTTAAGATGGCACCGATTCATCATCATTTTGAGTTGTGCGGATGGTCGGAGACAAGAGTTGTTACAGTATTTACTACGATTACAGCGATTTTGTGTTTGATAGCTTATTTGGCAATATAGTCTGAAAAAGAAAGGTCGGTTAGTGTAATGGAATTTACAAAAAGAGATTTTAAAGGTATGCAGGTCATGGTTGCAGGTTCCGGAATCAGCGGAATAGGCGCTGCAAAGATGTTAGACAGATGTAATGCAAAGATTACTATCTACGATGGTAATGAGAATCTGAAAGAAGAAGATATAAAAGAGAAACTCGGGGGAATAGATGCTAAAATCGTAATAGGTGAACTTCAGGATGAAGTGATAGAAGAAAATGAGCTGGTTATTATCAGTCCGGGTATTCCTATTGATGCACCTTTTGTAGAGCGTATAAAAGAAAAAGGTGTTACCATATGGGGAGAAATTGAACTGGCATATAGAAACAGCTTAGGTAAGCTTGCCGCCATAACGGGAACCAATGGAAAGACCACGACGACTGCACTTGTCGGGAAAATTATGAAAAATACTTACAAGGATGTATATGTCGTTGGAAATATCGGAACATCTTATGCGGATGTTGCTGCTGACACTACTGCTGACAGTGTTACGGTTGCAGAAATTAGCAGTTTCCAGCTTGAATCGATAGAGGAGTTCAAGCCTGATGTTTCAGCGGTACTTAACATTACTCCTGACCATCTGAACAGACATTATACTATGGAAAACTATGCTTCAGTGAAGCTTAAGATTGCACAAAACCAGCAGTCTGACGGAATATGTGTGCTTAACTATGATGATGTTATACTGAATCAGAGACATGGTGAGATTAATGCGAAAGTCATATTCTACAGCAGTAAAGCTGAGCTTGAAGAAGGTGTGTTCCTTAAAGAGGATGAAATCGTTATGCGGCTTGACGGAAAAGAGGAATGTATCTGCAAAACTGACGAAATGAAACTTGTAGGAATCCATAATGTTGAAAATGTAATGGCAGCAGTTGCCATATCATATTATATGGGTGCGCCTGTTGAAGTTATTCGAAGCACAATCAAAGAATTTAAGGCGGTAGAGCATAGAATAGAGTACGTTCTTGAAAGAGACGGAGTGATTTATTACAACGATTCAAAGGGTACGAACACAGATGCTTCCATAAAGGCGATAGAGGCAATGACCAGACCGACGATACTGATAGCCGGAGGTTATGATAAGGGATGCGAGTTCGATGACTGGGTTATGAAACTGGAAGGAACCGTTAAAAGACTTATTTTAATCGGAGCGACTAAGGAAAAAATTGCTAAGACGGCAGAAAAGTATAATTATAGAAATATAATCATGGCTAAGGATTTGGAAGAAGCCGTAAAGATAGCTGAGCAGGAAACCGTGAAAGGCGATGCGGTTCTTTTGTCTCCGGCATGTGCAAGCTGGGATATGTTTAAGAGCTACGAAGAAAGAGGAAGGATGTTTAAAGAATTCGTCAGAAATCTTTAGGGAGTGGTCAGGTGACAGAGAATAGAAATAAAAAAAGAAATAAAAAGAAAACAGTCAGTTATTTTGACTATAATTTATTATTTATCATAATTTTTTTAATTGGCTTTGGTCTTGTAATGCTGTATAGTACCAGCTCGTATACGGCACAGATGAAATTTGGCAGTTCCACGTATTATCTGAAAAAACAGATTATAGCTTATATGCTGGGATTTGCAGCAATGTTTTTACTTATTTTTGTAGATTATCATGTATGGAAAAAATTTGCTCTGTGGATTTATATTGGTTCACTGCTTTCCGTGCTCGTCGTGCTTTCACCGCTTGGTGTGACATTAAATGGTGCGAGAAGATGGATTAATATTGGGATTGGAACTGTGCAGCCGGCAGAGATTGTAAAACTGGGTCTTATTATTTTCCTTGCATTTTGTATTGACAGAATGAGCAAAGGATTAAGAAAGGCCGGCATTTACATAAAATTAATGCTATTTGTTCTTGTTGCAGTTGGTATGATTTTTGTAATCACATCAAACTTAAGTTCAGCCATTATCATACTTGGAATCGGGTTTGTAATGCTGTTTGTGGCAAGTCCGAAATACAGCCATTATGTGTACACTATTCTTGCAGGAGCAATGTGTGGCGGCCTGTTCCTGCTTGTTGAAAAATTGGTTCTTAAAAGCTTCCGTTTTAACAGGTTTAGTGTATGGCTTAATCCTGAGGAGTACGCGCAAAGCGGTGGATTTCAGGTTCTTCAGGCTTTATATGCCATAGGCTCCGGCGGAATCCTGGGAAAAGGTCTGGGAAACAGTATACAAAAACTTGGATTTGTACCGGAAGCACAGAATGACATGATATTTACAATTATATGTGAAGAACTGGGGCTGATAGGAGCTTTGGCGGTGATAGCGTTATTTGTGTTCATGATATGGAGATTTATGATTATCGCAAATAATGCACCGGATTTATTTGGAGCAATGCTTGTGGTGGGAGTTCTGGCTCACATTTCACTGCAGGTTGTGCTTAATATCGCCGTGGTAACTAACACAATTCCTAACACGGGTGTTACACTTCCTTTGATAAGCTACGGAGGAACTTCGGTATTGTTTATCATGTGTGAACTGGGATTGGTATTATCAGTGTCAAGGAGAATCAGATATGAAGAGTAGGATGAAATACGGATTTATCATCTGGATAGTGGTGTTTGTACTGATTGCACTGCTGCTTGTAATGGCTGCACTTACAAGGATAACTGATGTGGAAATATCAGGTAATAAGACTTACTCTTCTAAACAGATTGAAAAACTGATATTCAAGGACAAAATGATGAAAAACCCCTTTGTGTTTTATATAAAGACAAAGACGGGAAATCAGGAAAAAATACCATTTGTCTCAAGATATGATGTAACTATGAAATCGCTTACATCGGTAAAGATATCCGTTTATGAAAAAAAGATTGTAGGATATATTTCATATTTTGGAACGAATATGTATTTTGACAAAGACGGTATCGTGACTGAGAGTTCACAGGAAGTTATTGAAGGAATACCGAAAATTACCGGAATTGATTTTGACTATATAGTATTACATGAACCGATTCCTGTAAGTGATTCAAAGATTTTTAACGGAATAATGAATATTACACAGCTTCTTGAAAAATATGAGCTTGCTGTTGATAAGATTCATATTTCGGAAAAACTTGAGATGACTTTATATATGGGTAATGTGAAGGTGGAATTGGGCAATGATGACCGTTTAAATGAAAAAATTATTGATTTAAATGATATGAGAGAGAATTTAAAAGACCTCTCAGGAACGCTCTATATGCGGGAATATGATGAAAATGGCAGTGGCTATACTTTCAAAAAAAATTAATTTTTCTAAAAAAGGCATTGATTATTTTTCAATTTGAATATATTATATAATAAGTCGATAGTATGTGTATGCGGGAAATGGACATGCATGGAGATAGAAGGAGGAAAGAACCTTGTTAGAGATTACAACAAATGAGGCAGAAGCGGCAGCAAAGATTATAGTAGTAGGTGTCGGAGGTGCCGGTAATAATGCTGTTAACAGAATGATAGATGAGAATATAAGTGGAGTAGAATTTATTGGTGTTAATACGGACAAGCAGGCTTTAAAACTGTGTAAGGCTCCGATGGCATTGCAAATCGGTGAAAAGCTGACTAAGGGACTGGGTGCAGGAGCTCAGCCTGAGGTAGGAGAGAAGGCTGCAGAAGAGAATATAGATGAGATTACGCAGGCACTTAAGGGGTCTGATATGGTATTTGTCACATGCGGTATGGGTGGCGGTACCGGAACAGGTGCAGCTCCTGTAGTGGCGAAAGTAGCTAAAGATATGGGAATATTGACAGTCGGAGTTGTTACAAAGCCTTTCAGATTTGAAGCAAAGACGAGAATGAATAATGCACTTTCAGGTATTGAGAAGCTTAAGGAAAATGTTGATACGCTGATAGTTATTCCTAATGATAAGCTCCTTGAGATCGTTGACAGAAGAACGACTATGCCGGAGGCATTGAGAAAAGCTGACGAGGTACTCCAGCAGGCAGTTCAGGGAATTACAGACCTGATTAACGTACCGGCACTCATTAATCTTGATTTTGCTGACGTTCAGACTGTTATGACAGATAAAGGTATTGCACATATCGGTATTGGTAGTGCAAAAGGTGATGACAAGGCGAATGAAGCAGTACAGATGGCTGTAACGAGTCCGTTGCTTGAGACAACGATTGCAGGCGCATCCCATGTCATTATCAATGTTTCAGGTGATATCAGTCTTATCGAGGCAAATGAGGCTGCTACATATGTTCAGGATTTAGCAGGTGAAGATGCCAATATTATCTTTGGTGCAAGATATGATGAGACATATCCTGAGGAATGTACTATTACAGTTATTGCGACAGGACTTGACGGTGCATCAGATTCACCGGCAGGAGGAATGAGAATGGGAAGACCGGCTTCTGCATATACATCAGCAAGACCTATTTCACAGAGACCGGTATCACAGTCGCAGCCTGTCAGAAGCTCAGTTACTCCTATACAGAAAACTGTAGAAAGCAGAACGGAGTCTCAGAGCCTTAAGATACCTGAATTTTTACAGAAGCACAGATAATATTTTATACGAGTTATAATATACTCAGGGAATGTGAATACAATAGTATTCATGTTCCCTGTTTTTTAGTGCAATTTACTGTCGAAATATTTTTTGATTGTACAGACATCATATGACAAAATCCATGCATATGATAGTATATAATATATTAAACGGCTATATCAAATGGAGGATTTGGGAATATGAAATTTATAATATACCTTGATTCCTTCTTCATGATGAATTTTGTTATGGACATTATTTCACTTATATCGTGCAGTATGTTGATACATAGAAGGTTTAATATATTCAGGATTATAACAGCGGCTGTGACAGGAAGTGCTTATGCATGCGTGCATTTAATGTATCTGAGAGGAACCGGAATCATTGCATGGCTTTTAACCTATGTAATCATATGTACTGTAATGGTATTTGCTGCCTTTGGAGATAAAACTTTAAAGGGGATAGTGAGAAATGTATTAATGCTGTACATAACGATTTTTATTATGGGGGGTATGGCAAATGTGCTGTACTTTCGGATGGGAATCAAAAATATGCCGTTTTTATTCATATTAACAGGAGTGGCGGGAATATCCGTCAGCGGTTTTCTGTCACGAAAGGTAAATTGTCTGTCAAGATGTGCAGAAGTTATTCTTAACAACAGGGGAGAAGAGGTAAGGATTATGGCACTGGTTGACTCCGGCAATTTGCTCAGGGAGCCTTATTCGGGCAGATGCGTGAATGTATTATCATATGAATGTGCAGGTAAACTTATGGAGGGAGATGATATATACAGGCAAAAGGGATATATGAAAATACCATACAGTTCAATAGGAAATGAAAGTGGGATGATGGATGGTTTTGAAATTGACGAAATGACAGTATGCTACAGGGATAAAAAATATTTCAGGGAAAAAGTAATTGTAGGAATTTATAAAGGTAAAAAGGCCTTTGGAGATGAATATGAAATGATTTTAAATCCAGAGGAGTTAGGAAAATGAAGGGATGTTAAATATGTTTATAAAGGTATCTATTCCGAATAGGTTTCAACTAAGGATTATGCCGGATATAAAGAGTTTTTTATTTTCAAAAAGGGGAGAAATCCATTACATAGGCGGAAGTGAGGTTCTTCCACCGCCATTGTCACAGGATGAGGAACAGGAAGTTTTGTATGAGCTGCAAAAATGTGACAGCCTTGGGGCAAGGTCAAAACTAATTGAACACAATTTGAGACTTGTTGTCTATATTGCGAAGAAGTTTGACAATACAGGTGTAGGGGTTGAAGATTTGATATCAATAGGTACGATTGGATTGATTAAATCTATCAATACATTTAATCCCGGGAAGAATATCAAACTTGCAACATATGCTTCCAGATGCATAGAAAATGAAATATTAATGTATCTGCGCAGGAACAACAAGACAAAATTGGAAGTGTCCATAGATGAACCGCTCAACGTGGATTGGGATGGAAATGAGTTGTTGTTGTCAGATGTTCTTGGAACTGATGAAGATGTGATTTCAAGGGATATCGAAAATGAGGTGGAAAGGAATCTGCTGTTAAAAGCCATCAGCAGACTTAATGAAAGAGAACGTACCATTATCAAATTAAGATTCGGGCTCAATCATGAGGATGATGAAGAACTGACACAAAAAGAAGTTGCTGATATGCTTGGAATATCGCAATCATACATATCAAGACTTGAAAAGAAGATTATGCGAAGACTAAAAAAAGAAATCGTAAGATTTGAGTAAAAGAAAATATTTACATCAATAGTTCAAAATAGTATAATAATATTTAAAATGCAATAGATGGAGGAAATGAAATGAACAAAAATCAGGCAGAGGAATTCTTAAAAGAGATTCATCAGCAGCATATATTACAGTATTTTGATGAATTGGGGGATGATTCTAAGGAGGCACTGTTGTCACAGATTGAGAACACGGATTTTTCAGTGATTGACATAAAAAAAGATAATTCACCGTCAAAAGCAGGGACGATAGAGCCATTAGGAGCAATGAAGCTTGAAGAGATAAATCAGAACAAAGAAAAGTATAGAGAGATTGGACTTAATGCGATAAGACAGTCTAAGGTGGGAGCTGTACTCTTAGCGGGAGGACAGGGTACAAGACTGGGATTTGACAAGCCTAAGGGTATGTTTAATATTGGTGTCAATGTCGAACTGCCTATATTCAAAAGACTTATATTAAATCTTATGGAAGTAGTCGATGAAGCAGGATGCTATGTTCCGTTATTCATCATGACAAGTGAAAAGAATCATGATGATACGGTCTCTTTCTTTAAGGAAAATGATTTCTTTGGATATGATAAAGAATACGTAAGATTTTTCGTGCAGGATATGTCACCGAGCGTTGATTACAATGGTAAGGTTTATATGGAGGCGAAAGACCGTATTTCTCTTTCACCAAATGGAAATGGAGGATGGTATTCATCTCTTATGAACAACGAAGAGACATCTGACGCGCTGAAAAAATTCGGCATTGAATGGCTGAATGTTTTTGCTGTGGATAACGTTCTTCAAAGAATGGCTGATCCGGTGTTTGTAGGTGCTACGATTGACTCAGGCTGTGTATCAGGTGCAAAAGTAGTTAAAAAAGCAAATCCTGATGAAAAAGTCGGGGCAATGTGTAAGAAGGATGGTCATCCATACATAATAGAGTATTATGAGATGTCTGATGAGCTCAAAGCACAGAAGGATGAAAGCGGAGAGCCTGCATATAATTATGGAGTTATTCTTAATTATCTGTTCAGAACGGATGAACTTCAAAAGATAGTAGACTTGGAATTTCCGGTGCACGTTGTAGAAAAGAAGATTCCATATATGAATGAGTCGGGTGAATATATTAAACCGGAAGAACCAAACGGCTACAAATTTGAGGGATTGATTCTTGATATGATTATGATGTTGAAGGATTGTCTCGTGTTTGAAGTTGAAAGAGAAAGAGAATTTGCACCTGTAAAGAATAAAGAAGGTGTGGATTCAGTTGTCAGTGCCAGAGAACTGCTTCGGAAAAACGGAGTAGAGATTTAGACAACATGTAGATAAAAGGAGAAACCAATGAAGGAAATAATCAATTTAATCACAGAGAAACTTGAAGATGTATTTAAACAATGTGGTTATGAAGAAAGATTTGCAAAGGTCACGGTTTCTAACAGACCTGACCTGTGCGAATATCAGTGTAATGGTGCGATGGCTGCTGCAAAGCAATATAAGAAAGCGCCTATTATGATTGCGACGGATATTGTTGAAAAAATAAAGGATGATGAGATGTTTGAGTCCGTTTCGGCTGTAAATCCCGGATTTATTAATATTATACTGAGTGGGGATTTTGTATCGTCTTATGTTAATGATATGTCAAAAGATGATGATTTCGGATATGAGAAAAAGCATAACAAAACGATAGTAATAGATTATGGCGGACCCAATGTCGCAAAACCGCTTCATGTAGGTCATCTTCGTTCGGCAGTTATTGGAGAGAGTTTAAAGAGAATACTAAGGTATGCCGGAAATAATGTCACAGGAGATGTTCATCTTGGAGACTGGGGCCTTCAGATGGGACTCATTATTACGGAGTTAAAGGAGCGTAATCCAAAGCTTTGTTATTTTGATGATTCTTATACTGGAGAATATCCTGAAGAAGCACCGTTTACGATATCTGAACTTGAAGAAATCTATCCGTGTGCGAGTGGAAGGTCAAAAGAAGACCCGGAGTATAAGAACAGAGCTCACGAAGCTACTTTAAAACTGCAGCAGGGATATAAACCATACATTGCGTTGTGGAAGCATATCATGAATGTGTCCGTGGATGATTTGAAGAGGAATTATGACCGGCTTGATGTGTCATTTGATCTGTGGAAGGGAGAGAGTGATGCTGACGCTTATGTTCCTGAGCTTATCGACATGCTTAAGAGTAAAAATCTTTTACATGAAAGTCAGGGAGCGATGGTTGTTGATGTGGCACAGGACACTGATACAAAAGAGATACCTCCATGTATTGTCCAGAAATCAGATGGTGCGGCGTTATATGCTACTTCAGATTTAGCTACACTTATCCAGCGAAGACGTGATTTTGATCCTGATGCTGTAATCTATATAGCAGATAAAAGACAGGAAATGCATTTTACACAGGTATTCAGGGTGGCAAAGAAAGCGGAAGTTGTACCGGATAAAACAGAGCTTGTATTTTGTGGCTTTGGTACAATGAACGGAAAGGACGGAAAACCGTTTAAGACCAGAGACGGAGGAGTAATGAGGCTCGAACACCTGATTAGTGATATAGATAATGCAGTGTATGATAAGATGATGGAAAACCGCTCAATGGAAGAAGAGGAAGCAAAATCTATAGCGAAAATAGTAGGCTTGTCTGCTCTTAAGTATGGTGATTTATCTAATCAGGCATCGAAAGATTACGTATTTGATTTGGATAGATTTGTTTCATTTGAAGGAAATACAGGACCATATATCTTATATACGATTGTAAGAATTAAGTCAATTATATCAAAATATTTGGGAGATTCTTCAGAAAAAGATGCGCTTATGTCAGATATTCTGCCTGCCGGAAGTGACAGTGAAAAAGAACTGATGTTAAAACTTGCAGGATATCAGACTGTTATTAATGTGGCTGTAGATGAGCTTGCACCGCATAAGATATGCGCATACATATACGAAGTATCAAATGTATTTAATAAATTCTATCATGATACAAGAATTTTAAGTGAAACCGATGAAAGCAAGAAGAAGAGTTATATTGCACTTATTAATCTTACTATGAAGATTTTGGAGAAATGCATAGGATTGCTTGGATTCGGTGCACCGGAAAGAATGTAAAAAAACCGGGCAGGATTGATTTCCTGCCCGGTTTTAAAAAATTATTCTGCGTCTGAATCTGTATCATCCGCTGCCTGTTCTAAATCATCTTCGCCTACATTTTCATCAGAAATTTCTTCTGTATTCTCATCAGAGTTTTCAACAGAAGCGTCAGACGAATCTGTTACATCGGAAACAGCCTCTGAATTTTCTTCTGAACCATCTTCAGCGGAAGTCTCTTCTTCAGAACCGTTCCTTTCGATAATACGGTCGATTTCGCCGGAAGTCAGATTTGATACCGGTCTATTGACAGAAGTGTCTTTTTTTATGAACTTGGCATATACAGACCATCCGATAAATACAACCATTATAATAGCAACCAGTATTAAGAACAGATTGATAAGTAACTCTGTACGTTTGCTGCTATTAGAGTGTTTTTTGCGGTTTTTCTTTTCCTGCTTATAACGGTCTACTTTTTCCTGACTCATGATTCCATCCCTTTCCATTGCCTGACTATGTACAGGCAATTAACATCACGTTACATTATATAACAAAATAACAAAATAATAAATAAGAAATTGAAAAAATTTTTCCAGAATGAATTGTGAAAAATTACAAATAATCAAGGGATTATTATTGACATCTTTGTGCTAATGTAATAAAATGTTATATATATAAAACTAGAGAAATGGGGAATAAGCGATATGATTAAAAGTTTTGTGCAGATTTTGAATATTGGTTTTGGTATCATTAATAACACTGAACCTGTGACCGATAGGAATCCGGATGCGGTAATGGAACATATTTTAAGTATGGATGATCCTGCAAGAGATATCAGGATTATTGGCTTCCGTTTCTATGATATGGACACAGATACAGGTATGATGAGCAATCAGAGCGGAATCTATTACCTCGAAGGTGAAGAGTTTACATATCCGAAGATTGACAATGATATCACAACCTATATGAAGACAACTAACATTGACTATGAAAAAGGACAGCAGCTTATTAAAATTAAAAAGCCAAATGTACTGGTTTATCCATTTAATCCAAATGATACCATACTTGATACAGCTTCAGTATTGGTTAAGATGAAGATTAAGAAAGAAGAGGAGAGAAAGGCAAGACTCGAAGAAGAGATTGTTGCATATAAGAATAATCTTGTACTTGAACTCAGAAAAGTACAGGAGCTTCTTGAAGGCAACCAGTTCAATGCCATACCTTTGATTGATACCTCTGAAGGAGATGCTAAGGCACTCAATATTATGGGTGATAAAGGTAACTTCAACAAGCATATCAATCATATGAGAAATATCAGGGTAGAGATTATGGCGATTGATAAGTTCTTGAGAGAGAATGCTATGTAAATGATAATATAGTGAATGAACAGGCAGTTATTCCTGAGAGGATTTCAGGTTTGACTGCCTGTTATTTTTGTATAAATAATATTATATAATGATATGGCGATGTATATAATTAACAATTATGGGAATTATATACTGTTTTTTTTGTTCAATTGTGACGGTGAGAAAGAGTAATAATAAAAAAGTAACGTTGCAATGTGACGATATTGTTATTCAGGTCTTGATTATATTATTTTTTAAGTTAAAATATATTCTTGTCGGTAAACTTATAAGAGTTAAAAATGAGCCGGCAGAGAGGATATTATCATGCGGAAAATTAATATTATGAAAAGAATCGCAGCGGGTATGTTATCAGCTGTGGTTTTGGCAACAAGTGTGAATTACACCCCGGTCTATGGGGCTGAGACAGCTAAGGCAGAAGAAAGTCTGTATTCGGAAAGCGGATATGGATATGGTTGTTTACCGGAAGATATGAGTAAGGTAAGCGAAGATGATAAGATTGATTCAGTAGAAGAGTATTACGATACGGTTGCAGAAGAGCAGTTAGAAGCAGATGGAGAGGTATCAGAAGAGGTACAGGAAGCTATTGAAGATACAGATGCTGTTACGGCAGATTTACCTTCTTTTGTTGATAATAGTCAGTCAGAGTATTTCCCGGCAATTGGTGATCAGGGAAGCGTTGGTTCTTGTACAACATTTGCTCAGGTTTATTACCAGTTTACATATGAGATGAATAAGCAGCTTGGCAGAACTTCAAAATCTAAAGCAAACGTATTTGCACCATATTTTGTATATAATCTTATAAACGCAGGTGGCAATAACGGAACATATGCAAGTGACTGTTATGATGTATTAATGAAGCAGGGAGCACTTGATTTCAGTAAATATTCTAACGAAACTGATTATACTACATGGACGGCAGATGCTTCAAAATGGGCAGAGGCATCAGATTATAGAGCAGCATCTTATCAGTATATATCGACTGAGACGGGATATAGCGGACATTATGTAACATCTCCTAAAGATTCGGATTTGAATACAATAAAGGCAGCTCTTGATAATGGAGAAATCCTTACATTTTATTCTAAATCAAGAGGATGGATAAAGGGTAACAAGATTCAGCACAATGATGCCGTACCGGGTAATGATGCTCATTTGGGCGAATTTATTATTCCATACGTAGTATCATCAATAGGCGGACACAGAGTAACTATCGTTGGATATGATGATAACATATGGTATGACATCAATGGAAACGGTTTAGTTGAGGAAGCAGAAAAAGGTGCTTTCAAAATGGCTAATTCATGGGGAACTAATACATATGGTCACAATGGCGGATTTGCATGGATGTCCTATGATTTGCTTAATAATGTGACACAGGTACCGAATTTAAATGTAAATAACAGAATAATCGGTATTTCACAGATAGCAAGAATGACAGTACAGCCATATGACAATGATTCAGACATAAAATTATATTATACTATAAAGACAGCATCAAGATATCAGGCAAGAATAAGAATAAAGGCAACGAATAAATCAACCGGTGAAGTAAAGACAGAGATGGTTACACCATTCTATACGTTCGCAAGCGAAAGTGTTAATCTTGGATATGCAGGAAATGCAGGTGAATCAACAGGTTCTATGAGTATGGACCTTGACAATCTTGCAGAAGGATTAAACAGTGATAACTTTAACGATTATGACTGGGAAATCGAGTTTATTGACAGCAAAAACGACGGTTATACAAGTACAGTATTATCAGCTGAGATTGTTGATGCAAATAAGGGAATTACCTATTCACTTTCAGGAAATTATCCTATGAGCCTTAATGGAAATAGTGAAAAAGCGACAGTCAAAGGCACATCTTATGAAAATAAGACAACAATTTATTACACAAATGGCAACTGGAATGAGGCATATATTCATTTTAAGACACAGAACGGTGAATGGACAAATGTACCGGGTGTTAAGATGGAAAATTCAGATGTCGAAGGATATACATGGAAATACGTGATTGACCTTGCACAGGACGACAGCGAAAATGTTCAGGTATGCTTTAATAACGGAAACGGAGCATGGGACAGCAGGAATGCACAGAATTACTTATTAAACAGCGGAGTTTACAGTATTCAGAATGGAAATATCGAGACGGTTGGACTGAAGGTTACATCATTTGAAATTAATAAACCAAATGAAGTGTATGTAACGGATACACAAATTCGTTACACTGCAAATGCAGTATTTGGAAGTGGTGATTATTCTTATAGATTTGGCACAATGTTTAAAGGCAGTGCTTATTATTTAAACAATGGAAATTATATTGATACAAATACAGCATGGGAATGGCTGTCAGATACAGTAGGAATGTCTTATACGGATACTGTTGGAACACATACTTTATTTGTAGAGGTTAAGGATAATGTTACGGGAGATGTAGCTGCAAAAACAATTAGAAATTTTGTTGTTAAACCGATGGCTATCACTTCATTTACATCTGATGCAACATCATCAGTTATACGTGTGGGAACAGATGTGACATTTAATGCCGTGGTAGAAGGTGAAGACGGATACCGTTACACATCATATGCATTTACGGTTATTAAAGATGGCGTAAGAACACCGTTAAAATCATATGAGTATTGGAAGCATTATTCAAGAACGTGGACACCGACTGAAACAGGAAATTATACGATTGAGTACTATGTAAGAGACGGTCATGATCAGGAAGCAACAGCAACTCTTGATTTTACTGTAGTAGATGATAATACAACAACATTATATTATAATAATGACAGCTGGTCACAGGCTTATGTACATTATAAGGTAAATGGTGGAGAATGGACATCAGTACCGGGAGTCAGAATGGAAGATACAACTGAGCAGAGCGGATACAGATGGAAATTTGATTTTGATCTTGGAGATGCAGATGGAGTTACAGTTTGTTTCAACGATGGAAATGGTAACTGGGACAGCAGAAACGCACAGAATTATTATATAGGAACAGGAGTTTACGGAATTAAAAATGGTTCAGTGAACAATCTGAGTGAATAGTGTGAAAAGACCTGACGTTTTAACGTCGGGTCTTTTTTTCGTTGACAAATTCAGAATAGAAAAGTATACTAATACATTGTATAATTATTTTTGTGTTCCTGGAAAGGGGGCTTTGCGATTTGAAAGAAGATAAGCCTACGAGAATGTGGAAAGTCATTTCGCCTGCGATTATTTATCTTTTTATTCGCATGGGTATTGAGATTATTTTTGGAGTATCCGGAATATACATGGAATTTCTGGGAACGTATCGAAAATATGGTATGATAAGTGATACATCTTTTTTTATTGAAAGATTACAGCGTAAGATGGGGAATTATTCAGATTATACGATTTTTCTGTCAGCACTTTTATCGGTGATATATTCGGGGTATAATATAAGAAAGGAAAATCCGAATATTTTAAAGAAGATGAAGTCCTCAATTAATATACAGTATCTGGTGTCGTGCATTGTCTTTGCAGTGTCACTAAGCGCTGCTGTCAGTTCTTTTTTGTCAGTGCTTCCCACGGATGGAATTTACGGCAGATATGATAGTGCAGGCGTGAACATATTGTCGGGAAATATTGTATTCAGACTGTTGACGGTTGGGGGGATTGTTCCTGTTGCTGAAGAACTGATTTACCGGGGGCTGATATATAGAAGGATTAAAAAGGAATACCGTGTGTATGTAGCAATGAGTGTATCATCGCTTATTTTTGCGATTTTTACGTTCAGTTTCGTTCAGGGCATATATACGTTTGTTATGGGAATGGCATTTTCATTATGTTATGAATTGTCTGATGATATAAGGAATCCTGTTTTGATGCATATGGCGGTCAATATTTGTTTTGTACTGGCAGGTTATTATGGAATAGGAAATATTTCCGAAAGTGCTTTTTTGGTGGTTATAATGATTGTAGTTGAACTGGCTGCGGCGGCAGTGGCATTGGGGACGATTTTAAAAATGGATGAGAAAAGAGGAAGATAATGTGAAGATATTAAGCGTGGTAATTCCTTGCTATAATTCAGAAGCTTATATGAATAAAGCGATTAGCAGTGCATTGACCGGCGGTGATGACGTGGAGGTAATCATCGTAAATGATGGTTCTACGGACAGGACAAAAGAAATCGCAGATGAATTTGAAAAACGGTATCCGGGCATCGTAAAAGCCGTTCATAAAGAAAATGGCGGACATGGAGATGCTGTAAATACAGGTTTACAGCTTGCACAGGGATTGTATTTTAAAGTGGTAGATAGTGACGACTGGCTTGGAGAAGAGGCTTTTTTGAAAGTTCTTAAGGTTTTAAAAAATTCGGTAAAAGCAAATGCCAGTCTTGATATGCTGCTTACGAATTTTATCTATGATAAAGCAGGAGCACATCATAAGAAAGTGATGAAATATAACAGAGCACTGCCTAAAAAAAGAATATTGGGCTGGGATGAAAAGATTAAATTCGGTAAGTCCCAGTATATTTTGATGCATTCCGTTATCTACAGGACGGAGTTGTTAAGACAGTGTGGGCTTAATCTTCCAAAACATACATTTTATGTAGATAATATATTTGTTTTCAAGCCATTGCCATATGTGGAAAAAATCTATTATCTTGACGTGAACCTTTATCATTATTTTATTGGAAGGGAAGACCAGTCTGTCAATGAAAAGGTGATGATATCAAGGCTTGACCAGCAGATAATAGTTAATAAGATTATGATAGACATTTTTATTCAGAGTAATTTGGAAAATAAAAGATTGTACAGATATATGTTTCAGTACCTTGACATGATGATGTGTGTTTCTTCTGTTATGTCACTTTTATCGGGAGATGAAAGAGCTGCGGAACAGAAGGAGGAGCTGTGGGAGTATTTAAGAGAGCAGGATGAGGAATTGTATAAAAAATTAAGGAAAACTTTTTTTGGCAAAATGGTTAATCTCAGAACTAAATTTGGGAAAAGAGTTTCAATCGCATCATACAGGGTAGTGCATAAGATATTTGGGTTCAATTGAGAAATACAGAAAACCTGAAAATAGTACGTAGAAGGGTGATGCCGGCTACGTACTAAAAGCTTGTGCAGCCTTTATAAAGTGAAGTTGAATAAAAAAACCGGATCACAAGCGACCCGGTTTTCAAAAGGAAAAAATTCAATATAATAATCGTTATGATTATTGGAATAGCGGAAGGGAGATTTGAACTCTCGACACCACGGGTATGAACCGTGTGCTCTAGCCAACTGAGCTATTCCGCCATATAAATGGGACCTACAGGGCTCGAACCTGTGACCCTCTGCTTGTAAGGCAGATGCTCTCCCAGCTGAGCTAAGATCCCTTGCAATCAGTTCCTAACGAACTTGCTTGTATAGTATATTACAATTTGCAAAATGTGTCAAGAAAAAAATGAAAAAAAATAAAAAAAATTTTCAAACCACATTTTAACACAAAAATATATTGTTACTAAAAAGCTGGTGTGTTATAATTCTAAGATGGTCAAAGACGTGATATATTGAACCGGAGGGATAAATTTGAAGATTATAAAAAAATACAGTCATGCATGGACATTATTGTACGTGTTCATATATATGCCATGGTTTATGTGGTTGGAAAAGAGCATAACGACATACCATGTCGTTCATATGAGATTAGATGATATGATACCGTTTTGTGAATACTTCATCATACCATACCTTTTATGGTTTTTGTATGTGCCGGTTGTGTTGATGTATGAATTTTTTACATCAAAAAAAGGATTTTATAAAGCATCTGCGTTTTTGTTTATTGGAATGACGATATGTCTTCTGATTTGTACGATATGGCCTAACGGACAGGAGCTGCGTAGAAATATTTCGGATGATAATATATTCTGTCATATAGTTCAAAGATTGTATAAAAACGATACAAATACAAATGTTTTTCCAAGCATACATGTATTCAATTCAATCGGTATACTTATAGCCGTATTTCAGTCAGAAAGATTGAGAAAGAGAAAGGTAGTAAAGATTGCGTCATTTGTGCTGACGGTTTTTATAATTCTTTCTACAGTATTTTTAAAACAACATTCAGTTATTGATGTTGCAGGTGGAATACTTTTAGCCGCGGTGATGTATATTTTGGTATATGTGATAGATTATAGTAAGATTTTTGGAGAGTTAGAAGATAAGAAGATGGATAAAAACGGTTGTTTGGAAGGTGAGAATATATGAGAATAGGAATGGGATACGATGTCCACAGACTTGTGGAAGGAAGAAAACTTATTATCGGCGGTGTAGATATTCCGTATGAATTTGGACTTTTGGGACATTCGGATGCGGATGTTTTACTGCACGCCATTATGGACGCACTGCTGGGTGCAGCGGCTTTGGGAGATATCGGTAAGCATTTTCCGGATAATGATCCTGGATATGCCGGGATTTCCAGTTTACTGCTCTTAGAAAAAGTTGGAGAGCTGTTGTCGGAAAACCAGTATGTGATTGGAAATATTGATGCGACGATTATAGCACAGAAGCCTAAAATGCTTCCGTACAGAGAACAGATGATTAAAAATATTGCAAAGGCACTTAAAATTGAGGAAAACAGGGTGAATATCAAAGCAACCACAGAAGAGGGACTTGGATTTACCGGAAGTGGAGAAGGTATTTCTTCACAGGCAATCTGCCTGTTAGAGACGGTGAGCAATTATGCCTACGATAACAGTATGGCATATAACGCAGGATGTGCAGCATGCAAAGGCTGTGGAAATATATAGGTATTGAAAGGAAAGATGGCTGATTATGAAGATATATAATACTTTAAGCAGAAAAAAAGAAGAATTTGTTCCGATAGAGGATGGCAATGTATCTATGTATGTGTGCGGTCCGACAGTTTATAATCTGATTCACATTGGTAATGCAAGACCTATGATTGTGTTTGATACGGTAAGAAGGTATCTTGAATATAAAGGTTATCAGGTCAAATATGTGACTAATTTTACGGACGTGGATGATAAAATTATTAAAAAGGCAATTGAGGAAGGTATTACTGCTGAAGAGGTGTCCGGAAGGTACATTGAAGAATGTAAAAAAGACATGAAGTCGCTTAATGTGAAGGAAGCAACAAAGCATCCGCTTGCCACAGAAGAAATCGATGGAATGATTGATATGATTAAGACATTGATTGACAAGGGATATGCTTATGAGGCGAACGGAACCGTTTATTACAGAACCAGAAAGTTTGCGGATTATGGCAAGTTATCAAAGAAAAATATTGATGATTTGGAAGCCGGACACAGGTCAATTAAGGTTGCAGGAGAGGAAGAGAAGGAAGATCCGCTGGATTTTGTACTCTGGAAGCCTAAAAAAGAAGGAGAACCTTTTTGGACATCTCCATGGAGTGAGGGAAGACCGGGATGGCATATTGAGTGTTCTGTGATGTCAAAAAAATATCTTGGTGATTCTATTGATATTCATGCGGGTGGTGAAGATTTGATCTTCCCGCATCATGAGAATGAGATAGCACAGAGTGAGGCTGCAAACGGAGTTGAGTTTTCAAAATATTGGATGCATAATGGTTTTTTGAATATTGATAATAAAAAAATGTCTAAGTCACTTGGAAATTTTTTCACGGTAAGAGATATCGGTGAAAAATATGATTTGCAGGTACTTCGTTTTTTCATGCTTTCAGCTCATTACAGAAGTCCGCTTAATTTTAGTGACGAACTGATGGAGGCATCTAAGAACGGCTTGGAAAGAATCCTTACTGCTGTAGCAAATCTTAAACATCTGGAAAGTATTTGTGCAGAAGGTGAGCTCACTTCTGAAGAGAAGGAGCATGAAGCAGCAGTAGATGAGCTGGTTAAGAAGTATGAAGCAGCAATGGAAGATGATTTTAACACGGCAGATGCAATTTCTGCGATTTTTGAGATTGTAAAACTGGCAAACAGTTCTGCGGATGGTGAAAGTTCATTACAATATGTTCATATGCTTAAGGATACGATAGTAAGACTTTGCGATGTTTTAGGTGTGATTGCGGAAAAAGAAGAAGAGATTCTGGATGAAGAGATTGAGGCTATGATTGAGGAGAGAACTCAGGCAAGAAAAGAGAAGAATTTTAAACGTGCAGATGAAATCAGAGACGAATTGCTTGCGAAAGGTATTGTTTTAGAAGATACCAGAGAAGGTGTAAAATGGAAAAGAGCATAGATATGTTTGGAGATATATGCGAAGCAATAGGCTTGAGTGATATTGATGCGGATACATATTCTCCGCTTACATTGGCATACATTGGTGATGCGGTCTATGAAGTGGTGATTCGTACAATGGTAGTTGATATGGCTAATATGCAGGTAAATAAACTTCATAAAAAGAGCAGCAGCCTCGTTAAAGCAAAGACACAGGCAAGAATTATCAGATTGCTCGAGGATGAATTAGATGAAAAGGAAATGTCTGTATTTAAGCGTGGACGTAATGCCAAATCATTTACAAAAGCGAAGAATGTATCTGTTACGGACTACAGGATAGCTACTGGTTTTGAGGCGCTGGTGGGATATTTATATCTTGCTCATAGAACAGACAGGATGCTTCAGCTGATAAAAACGGGACTGGACAGGATGGAGAATGAAAAATGCGATATGAAGAATTAACGATTGAGGGACGAAATGCTGTATTGGAAGCATTTCGTTCAGGTAAAACGATTGATAAAGTATTTGTTCAGGACGGGTGTCATGACGGTCCTGTAAATACTATTGTAAGAGAAGCAAAAAAGAGAGATACCATCGTTCAATATGTTCAAAAAGAACGTCTTGAACAGATGTCACATACCGGCAACCATCAGGGCGTCATTGCGTATTGTGCCGCTTATGAATATGCAAGTGTTTCGGACATTTTAGATATTGCAAGAGAAAAGGGAGAAGATCCCTTCGTTTTTATACTTGATAATATAGAGGACCCACATAACCTCGGTGCAATCATCCGAACCGCAAATCTTGCAGGAGCACACGGTGTGATTATTCCAAAGAGAAGAGCTGTAGGGCTTACGGCAACTGTGGCAAAGACATCAGCAGGTGCAATCAATTATACTCCTGTAGCAAAGGTCACCAACATTTCTAATACAATCGAAGAATTGAAGAAAGAAGGAATGTGGTTTGTCTGTGCGGATATGGATGGGGAACTAATGTATAATCTTAATTTAAAAGGCTCAATCGGTCTTGTCATCGGAAATGAAGGAAGCGGTGTCAGCAGACTGGTTAAGGAAAAATGTGATTATGTTGCAGCGATACCTATGAAGGGCGACATAGATTCTTTAAATGCTTCTGTGGCAGCAGGTGTGCTTGCTTATGAGATTGTGAGGCAGAGGATGTAAAGACAAAGAGTGGAGGGATAGGAATGAAGCTAAAACTGGCGACAGGAATACAAAGTTTTGAAAAAACACGTACGGAAAAGCTCTTTTTTATTGATAAAACTAATTTTTTAAAAGAATGGTGGGAATGCAAAGATGATATCACACTCATAACCCGTCCGCGTCGTTTTGGGAAGACTTTAAATATGAGTATGTTAGAATGTTTCTTTTCTTTACAATATGCCAATCGTGGTGATTTATTTGAAGGTTTGTCTATTTGGAAAGAGGAAGAGTACAGACAGTTGCAGGGAACCTATCCGGTGATTAGTCTTTCGTTTGCTGAAGTGAAATCCACTACTTATGAAGGTGCAAGAAACAAGATATGTCAATTAATTACCTTTGCATTTCAAGCATTTCAAAGTGTTTTTGATGATGCACAGTTAAATCATGCGGATGTAAAGTTTTGGGAATGTATAGACCGATTTATGTCAGATGATATTGCAGAACAAAGTTTACAGGCTTTATCACGTATTTTGCATAAATATTATAATAAGAAAGTGATTATCCTGCTGGATGAATATGACACCCCTCTTATTGAAGCTTATACACATGGTTATTGGAGAGAAATGACAGAATTTATGCGTGGATTATTTAATGCAACCTTTAAGTCGAATCCAAGTCTGTATCGGGGTGTGATGACGGGAATTACCAGAATAAGTAAGGAATCTATGTTCTCAGATTTGAATAATTTAAAAGTGTGTACTACTACCTCGAAAGAGTATGCTGCCTGCTTTGGCTTTACGGAGGAAGAAGTTTTTGATGCTATGGATTTGTACGGTTATGGACAGCAAAAGGAAGAAGTAAAACGTTGGTATGATGGTTTCATTTTTGGAAATCAGAAAGATATGTACAATCCATGGTCCATTATTAACTTTTTAAGGGAAGGAAAGTTTGATGCGTATTGGGCCAATACCGGTGGAAATGCTTTGGTGAACCAGCTTATCCAAAAAGGTAACTGGAAAATTAAAGAACAAATGGAGGATTTGCTAGTTGGAAAATCCATTTTTGTGCCAATTGATGAGGAAACCCAATATAACCAATTGGATGACAGCGAAGAAGACATTTGGAGTTTACTGCTTGCCAGTGGGTATCTTAAGGTGTTACAGGTAATGGAAGAAGATACCTTTTTTGGTGGTATTGAACGAACCTATGAGCTTGCTTTGACAAATGTGGAAGTAATTCAAATGTTTGCTAAGTTTATAAGGGGATGGTTTCATAGAATAAACGTGGAAACACATTATAATGAATTTGTACGAAATCTCTTACTAAATAATATTAAGAAAATGAATAGTTTTATGAACAAAATAGCTTTAGAAACCTTTAGTTCTTTTGATACAGGAACAAAGCCATCAGCGTATACAGAACCAGAGAGGTTTTACCATGGCTTTGTGTTAGGATTATTAGTGGAATTAAAGCCCAAATATGAAGTATTATCCAATAGAGAAAGTGGTTATGGACGATACGATGTGATGTTGGTTCCTAAGAATAAAACGGATAATGCATATGTTTTTGAATTTAAAGTATATGACCCGGATGAAGAACAAACTTTGGAAGATACGGTACAAGCCGCATTACAGCAAATTGAAGAAAGGAAATATGTGACCACGCTTTTTGAGAAAGGTATACCAAAGGAAAATATTTACTGCTATGGATTTGCTTTTGAAGGAAAAAAGGTATTGATATCCGGTGGACAGGATTAAAAGAGGATTTGTTTCGAATGGAAGAAGTGTTGAAGAAATAGAAGAATACATGAATTTTAGCAGGAATAAAAAAACTGAAAGTCAGTAACCACGACTTTCAGTTTTTTATACATCATATAAAGCTGATAACGGGAATCGAACCCGTGGCCTCCGCCTTACCAAGGCGACGCTCTACCGACTGAGCCATATCAGCATCACAACGAGTATTGTATCAAATTTCATTTACTTTGTCAACAGCTTCTGATACTATCGTAAAAAATTGCAGTAATCAATAGCATTGTAAATGCCATTATGAAATGTTATAATTATAGATGATTATTCGCTTATTATTCGATGTACTAACATTTTGATAGGAGGACTATGTATGAAGAGAATGAAAAAGATGATGGCGACTATGGTGGTTTTAACACTCATTATTGTAATTATGGGACAGGTGGTGCAGGTAAAAGCTGCGACGAGTAAGTCTATATATGTTGTTTCAGCCATAAAGGTTAAAGATGGCTCTGATAACTACACGAAAAAAATATCTTATAAGAATGGATTTATTACGAAGATTAATACTCCGGCTTCTACTGAGTCGCTGGTTGAGACTTTTAGCTATAATAAAAGCTATGAGTTAAAGAAATATGTACAAAAAGTACTGACAGGAGATTGGAAAGGATTTCAGGAGACCAGTACATATAAATACAAAAACGGATTATTATCAAAAAAGGTGACGCAAAGAAATGACAGCGACAAAGATACTATGACATATTCATGGAAAAATGGAAAGATTGTATCGGCAGCGAGTGTATCAACATGGAAAGAGGAAAATGGTGAAGAGGGAAAGAGCAGTGCTACATACACATATACATACAAGAATGGTCATGTAGTGAAGGAAGCCGTAGAAAATGATTATGGAACAATGAAATCAAACATAACATTGGATAAAAATAATAATATAGTGAAATATCAGATGGCAGGCAATCCTGATTCATATTACAAAGCAACAATAACATATGATAAGAACAAAAGAATAACAAAGATGACAGCCAGATACAAAAATCCTATGATGGGCAGCGAAACAAAACAGATTATGACGATTGTTTATAAAAAGGTTACTGTAAATAGTAAATATGCAGAGGGTGTAAAAGCGCAGCAATGGCAGTTATTAAACGGTGGAAACAAGTCAAGCCTTAATGCGAACTTTGCGTGGTAATTAAGATGTACATCGAATAATAAGTTTCCGGGAGGTAATCGGATTGAAAAAAATACTTATAAAAATTGCGGTTTTAGCAGCTATGGTTGTGTTGATAACAGGCTTTATCAAAGATTCTTGTTATGCACAGACTTCGGGAAAATATAAGGACATGAAATATGTCGTATCCGGCAATCAGGTAACAATAACAAAGTATACCGGAAATGCCGTAAAGGTAGTTATTCCGGGTAGCATAGAGGGAAAGCCGGTCAGGGTGATTGGAAAAAATGCATTTAAATGGGATACTTCGTTAGAAGAAGTAATCATTGCCGGAAAAGTTAATGTGATAGAAAAAAATGCATTTGCGTACTGTTACAAATTAAAAAAGGTAACACTTAAGAAGGGGATACATGATATAGGAGTAAATGCATTTGCATATTGCACAAGATTAGAAAATATTTCTATGGAAAAAGGACTGAAGACCATTGGGGCAGGAGCCTTGAAAGGATGCAGGAAAATTTCAGAAATTAAGATTCCGGCAGGTGTTACGACAGTGGGAGCGGAAGCGTTTGAGTATTGCTACAATATGAAAAAAATAGTGCTTCCTGATAGCATTAAAACAATTGGAAGCAGTGCGTTTTATTGCTGTAAAAGTCTAAAAACGATTAATGTACCGGCTAAATTGGAAAAAATAAGCAATTCGACATTTGCAAAATGTATACGGCTGGAGAAAATAAGTATTAATAGTAAGGTAGCGAAAATATCAGATTATGCATTTGAAAATTGCACCTCATTAAAAAAAATAAGTATACCGTCGAGTGTAATAACAATTGGAAACGGTGCATTTTGGAATTGCAAAAAAATGACCAGCGTGGTTTTGCATCGGGGAACTGTTAATATTAATGAGGCGGCATTTGCTAATTGTAAATCATTAACATCAATAACAATACCTGATAGTGTGACTAAGATAAAACAGTATGCGGTAGGATTTAACTATAATGAGAGTGATTCAGTATGGAATTATAAAAAATCATCAAAACTAATGATATTCGGAAAAGATAAATCCTATATACAGGAGTATGCAAAGACTAATAAAATAAAATTTACGGTTATTGATTAAAACTTATCATTAGTATTGTATCAATCAAAGAACATAGCTTGAAGAAAAATTTAAGTTAGTCTATAATAAATGGTGAGTTTATTAAAAAAATGTGTGGAATGGAGTCAGTTATGTTTAAAAAATTAGGTAGAAATGATGAATGCTGGTGTGGAAGTGGTATCAAATATAAAAAATGTCATGAGGTATTTGATGATAAACTGGCTAAATTAGAACGTGAAGGACATATTATACCGAGTCATGACATTATCAAGACACCTAAGCAGATTGAAAAGATAAAAGAAAGCTGCAAGATTAATATAGCAGTCCTTGATTACATAGCGGAAAATATCAAAGCCGGAATGACGACAGAAGAGATAGACCGTATGGTTTATGAAAAGACAACCGAGATGGGCGGTATACCGGCACCACTTGATTATGAAGGCTATCCAAAGAGTGTGTGCGTGTCTATAAATGATATCGTTTGTCATGGTATTCCATCCGAAGAAGAAGTGATTCAGGACGGCGATATTGTAAATGTTGACTGCTCTACGATTTATAATGGTTATTTTTCTGATTCATCAAGAATGTTTTGTATAGGAAATGTTGATCCGGAGATGAAAAAACTTGTAGATGTTACTAAGGAGTGCGTTGAAAAAGGACTTGAACAGGTGAAACCGTGGGGATTCTTAGGTGACATGGGTCAGGCGGTCAATGACCATGCAAAAGCAAACGGGTTCTCAGTAGTAAGAGAAATAGGTGGACACGGAGTAGGACTTGAATTTCACGAAGAACCGTTTGTAAGCTATGTAACACGCAAGGGAACAGAAATGGTAATGGCACCGGGAATGATTTTCACGATAGAGCCTATGATAAATATGGGAAAGGCAGATGTGTATGTTGATGACGAAGATGACTGGACAGTATTTACGGCAGACGGTTCACCATCAGCACAGTGGGAGATTATGGTTCTGGTAACAGAAGATGGATATGAGGTTTTGTGTTACTAGTGTAGTCGTTTTAAATTACCCCTACTTTATATTTTGAATATGATTCTGGAAGACGGATAAATGAGGCGTAGCAGTGGCTGCGCCTCATTTATCTGCCTTCCAGAGTGAAAAATTTCTCGGCGTGAACTGTATCAGAAACTTATTATTCGCTCTACTAGATATTTGTTATTCTTTTATTCTTGCTAGTAGTTGCAATTTTGAAATTACTAGTAGTCAGCAATTTTTTCAATATTGCTAGTAGTCGAAATTTTGAAATTACTAGAGATTTATTGATTTTTAATTTCTTGCTAGTAATTTTATTTTAGAAATTACTAGAAATTTGTTAGTTTTTCGCTCTTGCTAGTAAATGTAATTTTGAGACTACTATGTTTTTGCTGCTTTCTCATTTTTACTAGTAGGGCGAATAATAAATAACTGGCACGTTACACAGCGAAATCCTACGCATCATTTTACAAAAACTTCAAAATGATACGTAAAATTCCGTCACTTATCTTTTTCAATAAGATAATGTTTTTCTAAGAGCTTTCTTTCAATAACATCAAGTATCTCATCAGATGCAGCTTCTACGGTGTGATAATGATAGCCGGAAGTAACATTTTTTAAAGGAGTAGAACTTCCTGAGTCAAGCTTGTCTAAATAATTCTGCACGTCAAGCCTTGAGCTTATATTTAATGAGGCTGTCATCCGACCGTAAATCTTGTGATTAACAAAGACATCTATAACAGTTCCGCCAAAATCCACGATAGTATTTAATTCATCAGCAATCTCTTCATCAGAATGACATACCTTAAAAATACGCGATTTTTTCAGAGAACCGGCGTAAAGATAGCCTTTATTGGTTGAAATAATAGGATAACCTTCAGCTCTTAAAAGCGCAATATCCTGCACGATAACCTGTCGGCTTACATTAAACTTTTCAGATAAAGCATTACCGGAAACAGCATTATTTTCAAGTGTAAGATAATCTATAATCTGGTTTCGTCTCATTGTTCCAATCATGATACCATCCTTTCAAGATGCTATAATGTATGAAGGTTCTTAAGGGAAATGTCCATAATAGGTGCGGAATGAGTAAGGGCACCGCTCGAAACAAAGTCTACTCCGAGATTAACAATATTCTGAATATTTTCCTTGGTTACATTTCCGGAACACTCTGTTAAAGCACGTCCGTCAATGATTTCGATTGCTTTTTTCATAGTTTCAGGAGACATGTTGTCGAGCATGATGATATCTGCACCGGCTTCAACAGCCTCTTTAACCATATCAAGATTCTCTGTTTCAACTTCAATCTTTCTGACAAAAGGTGCGTACTCCTTTGCCATCTCTATGGCTTTTTTAACACTTCCGGCTGCACCGATATGATTATCTTTCAATAAAACTCCGTCAGACAGATTATAGCGGTGATTATTTCCGCCACCTGTCTTAACGGCATATTTTTCAAATATTCTCATACAAGGTGTTGTCTTGCGTGTATCGAGTAATTTAGTTTTCGAGCCTTCAAGCAACTTTGCAACCGAATTTGTATATGTTGCGATTCCACTCATTCTTTGAAGATAATTAAGAGCAGTACGTTCACCGGAAAGCAGTACGCGGATATCACCGGTAACAGTTCCCATAAGAGTGCCGCTAGTGACAAAATCACCATCCTTAACATTGAAAGTTACATCCGTATCCGGATCAAGTAAAGTAAAAACTCTTTCAAAAACCTGAAGACCGCATATGATGCCGTCCTGTTTGCAGATAAGGTCGACCTGTCCGTCCTGATAATCAGGCATTACTGCGTTTGTAGTGACGTCTTCACTCGAAATATCCTCTTTAAGAGCAAGTAAAATAAATTCATCAGCATTTAAAAGCATTGTAATATCGTTCATGATTATAAATCCTTTCCGGCCTTTTCTCTAAGGCTCTTTCGGTGTTCTATTTCTTTTAAAACAATTTCTTTGTATTGTGATTCAAGATTCTCAGTATAGCTGGTGAGATCAGGTACTGAAAAATCATCAAGCTTCGTATAGTTTTCACAAATGTGCTGTGCGGCACGTTTCGCAAATACAAGTGATTCTAACAGAGAATTACTTGCAAGACGGTTAGCACCGTGTACACCATTACAGCTTGTTTCACCCACGGCGTAAAGTCTGTCAGCGGAAGTATGACTGTCTGAATCTACCTTGATACCACCCATAAAATAATGCTGTGCCGGCACTACAGGAATACATTCTTTTGTAACATCGTATCCCTCATCGAGACAGTACTGATAAATATTAGGAAAATGACTCTTTATTGTTTCAACCGGAATGGGTTTCATAGAGAGCCATACAAATGGTTTGTTATCCTTAGCCATCTGTTCACGTATGCGGGCTGTAAGGACATCTCTTGGCTGCAATTCATCCGTAAAACGTTCCATATTTGCGTTATATAAAAGAGCACCCTCACCACGTACTGATTCTGATATCAAAAAGCGTCTTCCGGGCTTTTGAGAATAGAGAGTAGTAGGGTGAATCTGAATATAGTCAATATTTTCCAATTCAATACCATGTTTTAAACTGATGGCAAGAGCATCTCCGGTAAGATGCGGGAAATTAGTGGAATGAGTGTACAAACCACCGATACCGCCACAGGCAAACACAGTATAATCGGCATATATAACGTCAGTTTCGCCAGAAGCACATTTTATGACAATACCCTCACAGGTGTTAGATTCGCATACAATATCAATCATGGTAGTGTTTTCCATGAGGGTGCAGTTTTTTAAATTCTTTACTGCAGCCAGTAATTTGCTGGTGATTTCTTTGCCCGTAACATCCTTGTGAAAAAGAATTCTTTTGTCAGAATGTCCTCCTTCACGCGTGAATAAAAAAGAATCATTTTCTTTTTCAAAATCAACACCGAAATTTTCAAGAGAATGAATAATATCCGGTGAAGTACGAATCATTATATCGACAGAAGTGCGGTTATTTTCATAATGACCGGCTTTTAAGGTATCTTCAAAGTAGCTGTCATAGTCCGATTCGTCTTTTAACATACAGATACCGCCCTGTGCTAAAAAAGAATCGCTTTCTTCAAGTTTTGATTTACTAATCAGTATTATATTTTTATCTGCCGGAAGATTAAGAGCCATAAATAATCCTGCGGCTCCGGTTCCGACTATTACAATATCAGTTTTCATGTTGTCTCCATTCGTATTATTTTGCAAGCTTGTGCATCATTTCCAAAGCAGATATGGAACCTTTGGAAACAGCTTCGTCAACAACAACTTCATTTTCACCTGTTTTAAGAACATTAAGAATTTTTTCCAATGTGTTTTTCTTCATGTTAGGACAGACCGGTGTTGACTTTGCGTAATAAAACTTTTTATCAGGATTTTTCGTTTCTAACTCATAATTTACGCCGATTTCCGTACAAATTATAAATTCATTTTTTGTACTCTCCGTTGCATAATCTATAATCTGGGAAGTACTTCCGAGATAATCGGATATTTTCCTTATAGATTCTGTACACTCAGGATGTGATAGTACAGCTGCATCAGGATAATGCTCCTTAAGCTCAAGGATTTCTTCGTATTTCATTCGTTCATGAGTAGGACAGAAGCCGTCATTAAAAATAAAATGTTTTTCAGGAACCTGTTCCGCAATAAAATGAGCCAGATTTTTGTCTGGTATAAAATAAATATTCTTCTGAGGAAGAGCTTTTACAATCTGTAAAGCGTTCGAAGAAGTAACGCATACATCAGAGTGGGTCTTCAGTTCAGCAGTAGAGTTGATATAGCATACAACAGCCAAATCATCATAGTCGCTTTTCACTTTTTCGATAGTCTCTGCATCGCACATGTGAGCCATAGGGCAGTCAGCGGTAACATCAGGCATCAAAATGGTTTTGTCAGGGCTTAATATTTTCGCACTTTCACCCATAAAAGAAACGCCGCAGAAAACAATAGTCTTTTCAGGTGCCTTAGCGGCAATTTTGCTGAGATAAAACGAGTCGCCTACAAAATCAGCAATCTCTTGAATCTCCGGCATCACATAATAGTGAGCAAGAATAATTGCATCTTTTTCTTTCTTTAGTTCTCTGATTTCATTTACAATATCCATATCATTTGTCCTTTCTATCCGGATAATTGTCATAGAGTATAACACATAACTTTACAACTGACAAGACAGACATGGATTTTTTTACTATCAACTTTACAATACAACGGGAATATACTAAAATGTAACTGTTTAAAAAATAATGGAAGGAAGTAAAAAAATGTCAGACTGGAAAGAAATAAACATAGAGAATCTGGAAAAAAGTGCATGCAGACTTATAGGAAAGGACTGGATGCTTATTACAGCCGCAAAAGGAGAAAAAGTAAATACAATGACAGCCTCATGGGGAGGATTAGGAGTTATGTGGGGAAAAAATGTAGCTTACATTGTTGTAAGACCACAGAGATATACAAAGGAATTTATCGACGGTTCAGAAAAATTATCACTTACATTTTATGGAAATGATAAAAAGGAAATGCTAACATATCTCGGAACAGTATCCGGAAGGGATGAGGATAAAATTTCTAAAGCAGGACTTACGGTAAAATATGACTGTGAGACTCCATATTTTGAGGAAGCAGAGATGGTCATGGAAGTAAAGAAATTGTATGCACAGGAGTTTTCGCCTGAGTGTATGTTAGATGACAGTATAGATGAAAAATGGTATGCCGCAAAAGATTATCATACAATGTATATATGTGAAATAGAAAAGGTAATGGTAAAACAGTGAATATAATTAATCTGGAAAATATAAAAAAGACATACGGAGACAGAGTGATATTGAATTCAGTGTCACTTGGAATAAATGAGCATGATAAGATAGGAATAATCGGAGTAAATGGAACCGGA
Source organism: uncultured Lachnospiraceae bacterium (assembly GCA_902786515.1). GTDB lineage: Bacteria > Bacillota > Clostridia > Lachnospirales > Lachnospiraceae > UBA2821. The sequence continues at coordinate 154,225 of CADADA010000003.1, forward strand.
AAAACTACTTTTCTAAAAATGATTGCAGGAATTGAAGAATGTGATGAGGGAGAAGTGATAAAAGCAAACGGGATAACGATATCTATGCTTTCACAGGTTCCAGAATTTGACAGGGATGCATCGGTTATAGAATATGTGAGTATGGGCGGGTATGTTGCCGACAGCTGGGATAAAGAAGGGGATGCCAAGACTATTTTGACAAAGCTTGGCATCACTGATTATAATCAGGAGATTTCCACCATGTCGGGAGGTCAGAAGAAACGTGTGGCACTTGCAAGAACTTTGATACATCCTTCGGATGTGCTTGTTATGGATGAGCCGACGAACCATCTCGATAATGATATGGTAGAGTGGCTTGAGGAATATTTAAAAAAATATCGTGGTGTGCTGATTATGGTAACACATGACCGATATTTCCTTGACAGTGTTACGAACAAGATTGTCGAGATAGATAAGGGCGGGCTGTATGCTTATGAGACAAATTATTCAGGTTTTCTCAAACTGAAAAGCGAAAGAGAGGAAATGGCGCTGGCCACACAGGAAAAACGTGAGAATATATTAAGAAATGAATTAAAATGGATAATGCGTGGGGCGAGAGCGCGTTCTACAAAGCAGAAGGCAAGACTCAGCCGTTATGAAGAGATGAAGGCAATTCGTGGGATAGAAAAGGATAATGCTGTCCAAATGGAGTCAGTTTCTTCAAGACTTGGGAAAAAGACACTTGAAGTAAACGGGATTTCGAAGCGATATGGTGATAAAGTAATCATTGATAATTTCAGTTATATTTTTACAAAAGGAATTAATATAGGAATAGTGGGAAATAATGGTTCGGGAAAGACAACATTATTAAATATTTTAACCGGAGTAATGGAACCCGACAGTGGATTTGTTGAGACAGGTGAAACAGTCAGAATAGGATATTTTACTCAGGAAGTAAAAAATATGGATCCGAAGCAGAGGGTGATAGACTATGTGAGAGATATCGCTGAGTTTTTACCTACAGCTAACGGAAAGATATCAGCTTCAAAGATGTTAGAAAGATTTTTATTTACTCCGGATATGCAATATACTTTTATAGAGAAATTGTCGGGTGGAGAAAAGAGAAGATTGTATCTTTTAAGCATTTTGATGAAGGCACCGAATATTCTGGTATTGGACGAGCCGACAAACGATTTGGATATTTCAACTCTTACAGTTTTAGAAGATTATATTGACCAATTTAATGGGATAATTATTACAGTTTCTCATGACCGCTATTTTCTGGACAGGATTGTCGACAGAATACTTGCATTTGAAGGAGAAGGTGTTATTAATCAGTACGAAGGAGGATACACTGATTATAAGAATAAGACACAGGGGACAGAGAAATTACCTGAAAAAAATATACAGGTAAAAGAAAAAAAGCAAAAAAGCGGAACCAGAAAGCGTAAGATGTCTTATAATGAGCAGAGAGAATTTGAGACTATAGACGCAGAAATAGCAGAACTTGAAGAAAAAATAGTAGAGGCAGATGAAGAAATAGGCAAAAATTCAAGCAACTATTATGAACTTAATCAATGGATTGAAAAGAAGCAGGCATTTGAGAAAGAGCTGGAAGAGAAAATGGAACGCTGGATGTATCTGCAGGATTTATCAGAACAGATAGAGAATGAAAAGCAGGAGGATTTATGAGATTTATTATTCAAAGAGTGAATCACGCTTCAGTGACGATTGACGGGAAGGTGAATGGCTCCATTCAGAAAGGTTATGTTGTGCTGATTGGTGTAGGAGAAAATGATACAACATCAGATGCAGACAGGCTTGTTAAGAAAATGCTCGGTTTAAGAATATTTGCAGATGAAAACGGCAAGACAAATCTGTCATTAAAAGATGTGGACGGAGCCCTTCTTTTGATATCACAGTTTACGCTGTATGCAGACTGTAAAAAGGGAAACAGACCGTCATTTGTACATGCCGGTTCACCGGAACATGCCAATCAGTTATATGAGTATATAATTGAAAAATGCAGGTGTGAGACGGAAAAAGTAAGTGTTGGAATATTTGGTGCGGATATGAAGGTTTCGCTTGAAAACGACGGACCGTTTACAATTATTCTGGATAGTGATGTGATATAATGAAATGGCTGTATAAGAGAATGGTAATGCTGATAGCGGCTCCGTTATCAGTACTCATATTGTATACGGGAAAGAAAAACTCATGGATTGCAGAAAATGTTTTTGCCAGAAATATAAGCTATTATCCGGCACAAATCATAAGTACAATTACAGGAATTATTCCGTTTTCAATTGCGGAAGTGTTTTTGATATGTTCTCCGCTTATACTGGTGGTCGCAGCAGCTTTGTTTATAAGAAATTTTTATAAAAATCCATCCCGCAGAAAAGACATATTATATAAAGCAGTCATAGACATTATGTGTGTGGTATCAGTTATGTTTTTTTTATTTGCTATTTTTGACGGAATATATTATTATAGGTATGATTTTTCATATTATGCCGGACTTAAGGTAGAAAAGTCCACAAAAGAAGAATTATTCAGTGTGGGAGCTGATTTGATAAAACAGGCAAATGAGTTGCGCGCGGGATTAAATAATGAGGATAATAACGGAGTGTTTACATTGACCGGGGACTACCGGAAACTGGCACGTAAGGGAAGAATGGCGTATAAAAAGCTTGCAAAATACTATCCGGTATTTAAAGGACACTATGGACTTAGTAAAGAACTGCTATCGTCAAAATATGTATCGTATACTGAAATTGTTGGTATTTATGTACCATTTACCTTGGAAACTCATAACGATACGGATATTGTGGACTATAACATTCCAAGCGATATGTGTCATGAGCTTGCGCATTTACACGGATTTATCAGGGAAGATGAAGCGAATTATATAGGATATCTTGCCTGTATTAATTCAGGTGACAGAGAATTTATGTATAGTGGAATATTGCAGGCTTATATTGCAGTAGAAAATGCTTTATACGAAACTGATAAAGATATGGCACTTGAAATGTCATCTGATATTAGCGAAGAAGTTGCAAGGGACATGAAGGCGAATAGTGAATACTGGAATAAAATAGAAAGCAGCAACGTTGGAAATAATGTATCAAAAAAAGCAGAGAAAATAAATGATACGTATATTAAGGCAAATGGCGAAGAAGAAGGTGTGAAAAGCTATGGGCTTATGGTCGATCTTCTTATTTCACAATATAAAAAAGATGGTTATTTTTATGAGTACGATAGAAACGGAGAAGAAGAATGAAATTACATGATTTTTATTATGAATTACCACAGGAACTTATTGCGCAGGATCCATTGGAGGACCGTTCTTCATCAAGACTTATGCTGCTTGATAAGAATAGTGGAGAGATAAAGCACGAGCATTTTTATAATATTAAAGATTATCTTAAAGCTGGAGATTGTCTGGTAATTAATGATACTAAAGTTATACCTGCGAGATTGTTTGGTGTTAAAAAAGATACTGGCGCAAAGATAGAAGTGCTTTTATTGAAGCGAAAAGAAAATGATAATTGGGAAGTTCTTGTTAAGCCGGGAAGAAAAGCGAAGCCGGGAACAGTTATTTCATTTGGTGACGGATTACTTGAATGTGAAGTGACAGATGTGGTAGATGACGGAAACAGAATTATTCATTTTTCTTACGAAGGCATTTTTGAAGAGATTCTCGACAGACTTGGAGAAATGCCTCTTCCACCATATATCACTCATAAACTTAAGGATAAGAACCGCTATCAGACTGTTTATGCAAAACATGAGGGTTCTGCAGCAGCACCTACGGCGGGACTTCATTTCACAAACCAGTTATTAAAAGAGATAGAAGAAATGGGAGTGAATATTGCTCATGTTACACTTCATGTAGGATTAGGTACATTCAGACCGGTTAAAGTAGAAGAAATAACAAATCATCACATGCATTCTGAATACTATTGTATTGAAAAAGATGCGGCAGATATTATAAATAATACGAAGAAAAATGGTGGAAGAGTCATAGCTGTCGGTACAACAAGCTGTAGAACACTAGAATCAGCAGCTTCATACGATGGAACTATAAGTGAATCATCTGGCTGGACAGAAATATTCATTTATCCGGGATATAAATTTAAAATGATAGATTGCCTGATTACTAATTTCCATCTGCCGGAATCAACGCTTCTAATGCTCGTATCAGCACTTGCCGGAAGGGAAAACATTATGAATGCGTATAACGAGGCTGTTCAGGAGAAATATAGGTTTTTCAGTTTTGGGGATGCTATGTTTATTAGTTGATATAATTTTTTATCGGTATGGAGATGATAGCGACAACGAGTGAAACCGGCCTGAACAGTTGACTTCTCTGTAAAAAAAAGTAGAAAACCTTGGCAGTCGCACCTGCCAAGGTTTTCGTTTGTGTTAAGCATATTATCTTCTTTTGCCTAAAGGCATTATATATTATATTCGTATTTATTGTCAAGTATTCTGAAATATTTACATTATAATTTGCTTTTCAAATGTGGATAAATATGTTAAAATTGTCTTAGTTATGTTGAATAAAATACAAGTATGAAGGAGATAAGAGTATGCAGGAGAGAAGAAAATCAAATCGGATGAAGATAGATGTTAAAATCAAACTTGATCCAATGAAAAACGGAACGGCAGATGTCAGCCGATTAAATAAAGATGAATTTACGGTAGAGCTAGTAGATATTTCAAAAGATGGACTTGCATTCAGGACAATGGAAAAGTTAGAATTAAATACGTACTATGATACCACGGTGGTATTGTGGACGAAGGAGACATTTGAGACAGTGATTGAGATTGTCAGAATGGAGAATTATGGCGATGGTCCTACATTGTATGGATGCAGGTTTATTGGAATTATGCCGTCAGATCAGTTGAAGATTCAGATTTATGAGATGGTAAGTGAAAACGAAAAACAAGAATAAAAAGAAAAGCCTCTTTGCCGGTTGTGAACCGTGAAGAGGCTTTTGCATTAGTAGTCTTAAAATTACATTTACTAGTAGAGCGAAAAATAAGTTTCTGATACAGTTCACGCCGAGAAATTTTTCAGTTTCAAGGCGGAGGAATGAGGCGTAGCGGTGGCTACGTCGATTGA
>CADADA010000004.1 GCA_902786515.1 uncultured Lachnospiraceae bacterium
GAAGAGGCCAACCAGAGAGAGACTTCAATGTGCATGCATTGCGTCTCGAGTCGGTTGGACTCTTCCTGTTTTTAGACTGTCTTAGTGCGACAGCCCCTTAAACTAAATAATTATCTATTTTATCTTATCCACCAATATTACTATTGCTTTTTCAGCCTGCTTCACCAGTTAAATTTAGGTCAATATTTAAACTCCAGAAATATAGTAAACATGCAAAATAAACTTTTTCTTACAAGGCATAATCTCTAACAGCCTGTACAACACTACTAGAATTCCAGCCAACCATAACATCTGCATTGTTACTAACCTTACTTGGTATTCTTTCTTGACCTCTAGGCTTCACTCCAATAATTGGTTTTCCTAATTCTACTGCTGTATCAATCTCGTAATCTATCCATTCACTATATGAAACATACATACCTGAAAGAATAATTACACAACTACATAATGATATTCTGTTGCGAAGTTTTTCCTTCAATTCTTTTTTCCCATTAACATCCAAAGGCTTTGTAAGTGGTACCGAATAATCTGTCCAATCAAAATTTTTAGCATCATTAAGCCAACCTTTAATTGTCTGATAATCAGAACTGTAATCCCATGAATGACTAATTAAAATATGATAATCTCTTAAACTTGGCATATTCATTCCTCCTATATTCTTCCTTCTTTTACTAATCTCCAATATTGTTTTCCTACAGCCGTTAATTCACATGCTTTAGAATTCATTGCCGCATAATACATATGTTCTTCTCCAACGGGAACCACTAAGCCAACCCCTTCCAACTTCTGTAAATCTGAAAATACAGCAGTATTCTCATCCTTTGCATATGGCTCAATGACATTATGAACAACTTCACTTCTATTGGTAGGTTCATATGACGGGTTTAGTTCATATTGATAATCTTCACTTTTAAAGTAATTCACGATTTTCCTTAATACCGTCATATCAACCTGTGGCTGTACTTCTCTCAATGATGTAAATCTTGTCACATTTGTCTTGAATACAGGTCTCTGCTCCCATGGACCTAAAGCCTTATCTATAAATGCATAAACTCCTGCAATAGAAATATGTCCTGTCACATCTGCTGCACCACCATTGAGTGCTTCTATCAACAACGAAGTAAATACACCATGTCCATTTACTTCCATAGAAGTTTGACTATTTCTACTTGCTGTCATAATAGTAACTCCTTCATTAATGTTCGCTGTATTTTGTCCATCAGTATTTATACTACCCATAAATCCAGAATAGCAACTATCAAGTATAATTATTCTCTCTTTACATTTTGACTTATTTGCAATCGTCAGAATTTCTTGTAATGATACCCCATAGTCATTTTCTGAAAAATCTGGTGTAACTAAATATCCTCCAACTGCATCAATATGTCCATGCCCAGAATAATAGAATAGTGCTACATCTGCATCACCTTCAAAACATTTCTCTATTAAGCCTCTCAACTCACCTTTTGTTGCAACATTGTCCTTTTTCCAAACGGAAAAGTTTGGGTCACCATTTCCATGATTACTTAATAAATCTTTTATTGCCTCTGAATCGTTACAGCAACCTCTAAGCGGACAGGTCGGATAATCATTAATTCCTACAACTAATGCTTTTCTTTCACCCATATCATCATCCTTTCTATTAATGAATACATATCTCATCTGATAAGACAGTATCAAAATTATGTCTTACATTAGCAGATTCCCAACTGATTCTATCTTCAATGTATGTAAGCAATTCCGTTCCATCCAAATATATATACATCCGTGGTGCAACAAATCCCGGAACATCACGCCTTAAGTCATCAAGCGAAATAGCTGTAGTATCCTGAAATTCATCAATCTCCATAGCATATCGATATGATTCTTGATATTTTTCAATGCGAGCAATAGCATCCTTATCCTCCTTAAATTCTTCTTTCCAATCGGATAAAAGATGTCTCTTGCCTAAGTACACAATTCCTGTAATTGCCTTAACAGGTGCACTGACATACATATAAGCCATAATAGGCTCGTCCGGAAAGTTTCTTCTATGTTCAAATTTTTTCTTCCCGGATTTAATCTTCTCATACACTTCCGGCTTAAAGCTTAAAAGCATCTTTCTCATTAATGCCACCGCCTTAATTCCATTTACATTCGATGTTAAGAACTTCCATTGGCATACTGATAAACTGAACATCAAACTTAAGACTTGGCTCAACCTTTGTACTTGCATTGTGAATTCTAAAACTAAGCTGCCATCCGTTATCAAGATACATTTCTACAGTATTATCACTATCTGGTTTGAATTCAAGAGCAACAAGTCTCGTAGGTAACTTAACAATAGGTACTGTAATTGCTGATAACTTATTCTTTGCTGGCTTATTCAAAGTATCATGCATATTAAATGTATGAATCATCGTAAGTCTCTTACTATCCTTGCTCACAACTTTATAATAATCTTCAATACCAATCAGATATTCAATCATTTTTCTTGGCATCGTGTTATCTTTCTCATTTGCTCGATTTATTTCATCAATGAATGCCTGCAATAAAGGAATATACACTTTCTGACCCTTATCCTCTATTTCAGACCATTTTGTACCATTCTCTTTTTCCTGTTTCAATATATTAAAGATTGGTTCTACAGCATCCCAATACTCATCAGAACATGGCATTTCAAACCACTCATTTCCAAAATCCAACTTATGGCTTAATCTGCTGTGCTTTACAGCATCGTGGTTATGTTTAATACTCAAGCCAACCTCCCATTCGATATCCTTTCTCTTGATAACGATGTCTCTAACATCACCTTTTACCCCCTGACCATCTTTTTGAAACTCAAGGGTAAGTTCATCATCATCAATTTCAGACATTCTTGGTTCAAGTTCTAACACTGTATCAATGGCAGCACCTGCTGATATCATAAATGTCTCCTGTATTTCTTCATCCATAAGAGACCATGCTTTTTCATTTGCCATCAAACTAGAATTCTCAACAATTCTTGTTTTTCTTAACTCTGCCAATGCTTTATATAAAGTTTGAATCCAAGCATACTCGTATGCTCTTCCCTGATCATTACTCTTTGTACTCACTTTCTTCTCATTGACCTCCTTAGCATCAATAACCTCTCTGTCGATTTCAACAGAAGAGCCTTTTCCTTCAAGATACATCTTTATTGCTACAGCTACCTCATATGCCAAATTCACAGGGACTGCATTACCAATCATCTTATATGCAGTATTTGTATCATTGTAAATGAATTTAAAATCATCCGGGAACCCCTGTACTCTAGCAACTTCACGAATAGTCATTCTTCTATAAAGGTGTTCTTTTCCTTCTACAAATCTACAATCATTAGTTCCAACCTTTACCATCTTAGGTGCCTGTGGGTGTAACTGACATTGACGTCCAGATGCTTGAACTGTAAACGCCTGCTCATCCCATCCCTTTACACGATTACGGCTCATAAAAATAGGTGAATAAGCACCTGTGAAATATTCATTATTATTTATTGCATCCGGATTATGGCGATTCTTTTCTCCAGAAGGTACAGCAGTTTCTTGCAAATCCCAAATAACATCACGCAATGTAATCTTCTTTGAATCATCTTTAGTAGAACCTTTAGGAAAACCAAAGTCTATCTTTAAATCTTTTCTAAATCCTATGTAAAATACTCTCTTTCGCTCTTCTGCAACACCATAATCCTTGGCATTAACCAATGTGAACGAAACATCATATCCTGCCTCATCAAATAATTCTAAAATATTTTGAACGGCAATAGAATGTCTATCCGCAAGCATTCCACTAACATTTTCCGCTAAAAAGAACTTTGGTTGAAATTCCTTTAATATTCTGATATAGTCAAAAAACAACTGACCTCTCGCATCCTTAATACCCTTAAGGGAGCCAGCTTCTGACCATGACTGACATGGCGGTCCGCCAATGATTCCATCTACTTCTCCATCTATGTATTGAGCAATATCATCTTTTGTGACTTGCCTAATATCACCTTCAATTAAATGTGTATTAGGATGGTTAACTTTAAAAGTTTCCCATATGGTTTTGTCAAATTCATTCGCCACAGGAATATTAAATCCTGCTCTTTCAAAGCCTAAATCAAGTCCTCCACATCCACTAAACAAGCTAATTACATTCATCGGCTTTCGCTCCTTCATTCTCATTCTTTTTGATTATTTTCGCCGCCTCTATAAGTGCTGTCCTACGTACAAATTCACTATAAGAAGCATATGCCTCTAATCTTGCAGCCTGCTTGAATTTATCTAATTCTTCTTCGCTAACACGTATGCTTATTGATATTGATTTTTTCATTTTAGGGCACCTCCCACTATCTAATATTCTACTCTGCAAGGTGTGTCAATGTCAATACTTTGTTGCACAAACAAATATTCTTTTTAATAAATTCAAGTCCTTAGCATACTAAATATTATGTAAGCGTCAATTGAAACGCACCTACAAAAAAACCAGACATAGGTTATAATAACTTATGCCAGGATTTTTCTTTTCCTACATTTGTCTGGTATTTCTTCTGACCAGGGTACCAAAGTGCTCACATCCATGCCGGATATGATACTCTCGAATAAAAACTCTAGATATTTTTGTGGAATAAGTTCATTTGCTATCGCTGTTTGAATAATACTGTATATCAGTGTTGATGCATCAGCACCGTTAGGTGTATTTGAAAACAGCCAGTTAGATCTGCCGATAACAAATGATTTAATACTCTGCTCCGCAAGATTATTACTTAACTGTATTCTTCCGTCCAACAGAAAACTGCACAGATATTCTTTCTATTTCAATGCATAGGCAATAGCCTTCCCCATCAAACTCTGGGGAAGGATTTCACTTTCTATATCTGATATCCAGTTGTAAAAACTATCTGTTACTGCTTTAGATTTTTCAGCCCGCAGCTCCAGCCTTTCTTCAAAAGAAAGCCCTTTTTTATCTGCTTCCTTTTCGATAGCAAACAGCTTTCTTATATATTCTTCCCACTGTCTGGCATACTCGTTATCCCTGTTTGCCACATGAGCTTCATGGAATTTTCTCTTTGCATGGACAAGGCATCCGCATAAAGTAATTCCATCAAGTTTTTTATAACCCGCGTATCCATCACAATGAAGATATTTTCCCTGCCAGTTTTTCAGAAATGTCTGTGCATAAGCTCCATTTCTTCCGCTGGTATATTCATATACCATTACCGGATGCTTATTATATAATGATGTCCTGCATATCCAGACATATGATTTGGCGGTGGCAGGTCTTCCCGGTTCATTCAATACCTCAAGAACCGTCTCATCTGCATGAAGCAATTCTTCCTTCATAAGATTTGATATCAGTTCATTGTACAGAGGTTTTAAAAGCTCTGCTCCTTTTATAATACAGTTGGAAAGGTTCTGTCTCGAAAGTTCTATTCCAAGTCTTTTAAATTCCTGTTCCTGCCTGTACAATGGCAGTGCAAGTGTATACTTCTGGTTCATTATATATGCCATAAGACTTGGTGATACGAAACTTTTGGGTATTAAAGCTTTTGGATGTGGTGCTTTTTTGATATATCCCGCTTCTCCATTTTTGTCACAATTTCTACAGCTGTATAAATATGTGACATGTTCCACTACCTTTATTTCTGCCGGAATTACTACCAGTTCCTTTCGCACTTCTTTTTTCATGACGGTAAGTGTTTCACCACACACATCGCATATGAGTTCATCATCATCCAGTTTGTATTCCTTTACTTCAACAGGAAGGGATTCTAATTTTTTACCACGTTTTGATTTTTTTCTTTTATGCTCTGCAATTATTATACTTTCATCAGGTTCTTTGGCAATCGGTTCTCTCAATGCTTCGGCTTCATTGAAAAGATCAAAAAGAGAAACCTGACCATCGCATGCTTTTTCAGATGACCTGCCAAATTTCTCTTTTGCTCTCAACTTAAGCTGTTCCTCATACCAGCTGTTCAATTTCTGAAGAGACTGTATCGTCTCATTATTTTTCCTGATTACAGACTTTAAAGATTCAATCTCTGCCTTTAATTCCTCTACTGTATTCACCTTTAAAGTCCTCCTTCAATCACTGAATTTTTATGGTTCTATTATACCATAAAAACACTGTTAAATCCACAGTATTTAATGTTTTTTCCATACTTCACTGCGTTTTATTTTCTGTGTTATACCAGGAGCCAGAAGTATATTTTTCAGCTCATCCATCGTAAGTTTCATTGTCTCATCAGTGGCATTGATTTCCGGCTAGATAACTCGCCCACGTTCAATTCTCTTGAAATGAATCCAGAATCCATTATCCTCCCACACCAGCCGTTTTATTCTGTCACGGCTTCTGTTACAGAATGCGAATATAATATTTTCACGCGGATCCAGTTTGAATTTTGAAGAAATAATTTCGGACAATCCATTTATACTTTTTCTCATATCTGTGGCGCCACACGCAAGTATAATCCTATAATCCCTGTAATTAAACATCCGTTGTTCTCACCGCCTTTAACACATCCTTAAAAAAAGATATATCCGTAAGCTCTGTGATGGTGATTTTGAGCCCATCGTATTCAATCTGCACATTAGATTTACTGTTGATTTCATTTGTCATACCGCTAATTTCCATAAAGGAATAGTTTTCATTATTCGTTCTGCATTTTTTAGAATTGTGATGAAGCCAGTTATTCAGCGTCGAAGTAGGTATACCATGCTTCCGACACCAGCTATTCTTCGACATACCGCTTTCAACAAAATCAGCAACCAGATGTTCTTTTTCACTTTTTGTACGAAAAACTCTTTTCAAAAAATACACCTCCTTTTGAGATGCATTATACACGGTTTTATATCTGATTGTTAGGCGTACTTGGATTGACGCTTACCGTCAATCGACGTAGCACCCGCTTGTCTTTGGCTATATTCTTCCCACTACCAGAACAGATTGGAGACTTTCACCCATTAGAAACGTGCACCGTAAGACTCACTATAAAAAAGCGTAGCAGCCAATAAACTACTACGCATAAAAGTTAAACTTTTTTTATACTGAACATCCATCGTTGAATCATTATCAAATATCCCACAAATCAATTCTATTTGTTATAAAACTTATATGATCACCATCATTTAAATCATGTGGTAACTTTGTTTCATCAATAGTAATTAAAAATCCATTCACTTTTATTAAGCCTTGGGTCTTTTTAATAATTTCACCAAATATTAAATATTTAAAATTATCATCTAAGGCTTCTATTTTCTCTGTATTGTTATTATTTTTCTGAATATTTTCTTCACTTAATGAATTTAAACTATCACTTAATTGATCATTATATTGATAATTACAACAATCACAAAATGCTCTAATGTCATTATTTCCATCAGAAACAATCACTATTGCTTCCTTTGACATCTCATCCATCCAAAAAATATTTTTAATATACATAATTTATCTACCAAATCCTAAACTAGGAGCTTTTTTCATCAATTCACCAACACTTTTTATATGAAATGTGGTTATATCGCCTGTTTTCCTATCAAGACCGACAAAGCCAAAATTTTTTCCTTTAATAAATGAAACATATCCATTCAATTCAGGAACAAACGTGCCATTATTTATTATATAATTTGCATCATCCAAATAATTAGCTTTACTATAATTATTTACTTCTAAATTTGCAATTATTTGATCTTTATGCTTGTCATAATGTTCATCAAATGCATTCTCATCTTTAAAATTTTTACAATTATTATGCACAAGAACATTTCCTGCATAATACGTATGCAATCCATCTATCTCAAGGTTATATACTTCTATCCTCTCAGAAAGCTTTTCAACGATTACTTCTTCAACGAACAACTCTCTTTCATCAATCGAATGAAGTTTATCACCTTTTTCAAGATTTGATGCAGCTACCCATGCTTCGTCTTTGCCATTCTCAACAAAGAATGGATGATACATTGTAGTCTTAATCTCACTGCCATCAGAAAGTTTTACATGCACGAGTGTATCCGTTTTTGTAACCGATACATCTTTTACCTTGCACGCTTCATTTTCACCAGTCTGAGTGTTGTAAGCGTATATTTCATCTCCGGCTTTAATGTCAGATATCTTTTTACTTCCATCCGTTGTCTCTACCAATGTGTCTTTTGTAAAACACTGACAGCTAAATGTAAATATATCAACTGCAATTCTAAGTGTTGCAATTAAGATTTTTTCAGGATCTTTGGCTTCTATTGCATCTACCAGTTCATCAACGTCGGATACAACTCCAAATATTTTTAGTAAATATGTTGCAGCTTCACCTACAATAGCTTTTGCAAAACAAGAAATCAATGCCTGGGTTACCATTCCCTTAGCTATAGCTAACGCTACATCCAATATACTTGCCTCGCCACATAGCACTGCTCTTATCTGAACACCTACATCATAAGCCGTTAATGCCATGTTAACCCATGACATTATTCTCTTAATATCAAGATAAGCTCTTGTCGCACTAAGTATATTATTAATTGACTGTGCAACGCTACACTCTGCAAGCGAGAAATATCCCGATGGGTCAGTGTTCATTACAGGGTTTGCATTTGCATACAGGTATTTGTGTAAACTTACAGGATTATCAAGTGTTCCCGCATATGAATCCATAGAAATAAATGTTCCTGTCTGAGGATTCATATATCTTGCTCTCAGATAATAAAGTCCTGTGCTCTCGTTGTACTGTTCACCTGTGTAAAGATAATCATTATCCGTATTTCCGGTCTTCTTAAGAAGATTACCGTAAGCATCATATGTGTATGTATCACATATTACTACACTGTTTTCACTTGTATTTTGGACAAGTGCAGTTACAGAACCGTGAACATCCTGAATGTAGAGTTTCTTATTAACTGAAACTTCTCCGGCTTCATTTGTACCGACAATATCAGTACTCAAAAGCTCTGTTCCACGTGTGTAATACTTACTTACATCCAGACACTCATCACCATCTGAATTATATACTTTTTTAAGTTCTAATGCAACCTGTGTCAGTTCATCGTATGTATCATTAAGATAATATACCTTTTCCTCTTCGCCTGTCTGCTTAGAAATTCTGTTTCCTTCATAGTCATATTCATAACTTTCTATGGTTACATTGCTTCCTTCGCTTATTGTAGCTGTTAAAAGTTTGTTCTGTGAACTGTAAGTATAAGCTTTTGTTATACTTCCTGACTCTGAAATAAGGTTTCCGTTATCATCGTAAGAATACTCAACAGATTCGTCTTCTGCAGTTCTTGCTGATAATAACTGATTCAACTCATTATACGTGTATGATGTAGTTCCTTCTTTAATTTCATCTGCATAACCATCTACATCTCCGGCTATAACAGTATTCTTTGAAGTTCTGTTACTTACACTGTCATACTCATATTCATTTATTATACTTCCTGCAAATGCATTGAATTTTGATAAAACAACTTTACCATCTGCATCAGCTGTTATGACATCATCAAATGCAACATCTTCTTTTATACTGATTACTTCTTTTTCTAATCTTAGTAATTCATCGTACTTATACTGGTAACTGATAATTCTTGCATTAGCGTCATCTGCAGAATTTCTTACAACCTCTACAGTTTTTGTTCTTTCTCCTGCATCACCATATGAATAATCATAATACATAAGTACATTGCTGTCTTTATCTGTAACAGTCTGATTAATCACACGTGAGCATACATCATATCTGTATCTTACACTCAGACCGCCTTCGTGCTTAACTAATGTTCTGTTACCTATTGCATCATATTCGTAAAGAGTTGCAACACCATCATGAGCTACTACTCTTACAACACGATCCATTAAGTCATAATCATAAGTTGTCCCAGCCACATCAACACCATTCACATTATGTGTTACGGATTTGATATCATCACTGCTTGTATAAGTATATTTAGTTAATCCCAAATCATACGTTTTTTTAGATGACATTCTTCCAAAATCATCATATGTATATGCAATTTCACCGTGACTGTCATTTACTTTTGATAATCTTCCAAAATCATCATATGTAAAATCTGTGTTACCATCGCTGCAACTGAATCTTGTAAGATATCCATTTTCATCATATACATAAGTATTCTGATTTCCTTTATAATCCTTGTATCCAACAACTTTACCATATGAATCATATGTATACTCAGCTGTTTTTCCTGCTGCATTAACTAATTTCGTTACTCTTCCGTCTGCATCATATACATATTTTGTTTCATTACCTTTTGCATCAGTAACCTTAACAAGTTCATTTGTCTCATCGTATTCATACTTATAACTGTTACCGCATGCATCAATTACCTCAGTAAGTAAATCGACACCATTATAGATATATGAAGTTTCATGGTTTTCCCTGTCAATCTTTTTAACTACCCTGTTTCTTGCATCATAAACCAGTTTCTCTTTGGTTCCGTCAGGATAGACAAGACCTGTCTGATTCCCATTTAAATCATATTCATACTCGAAAACATTGCCCAATGCATCTGTAAATTTAGTTAATAATGAACGTTCGTTATACTCAAATTTAGAGATATTTCCATATGCATCTTCTATCTTTGTGTTTCTATTCATACTGTCATATGAATACTTAATGACACCGCCTTCAACATTTGTTACTGATATGATGTTTCCATTTGCATCGTATTTGTAATCTTCACTGCTTCCGTCAGCAAATGTTTTTTTGATAAGTCTGTTAATCTTATCATATGTCATCGTAACTGTAACACCCATTCTGTCTCTGGCTGTTATATTGTTACCATTCTTATCGTATGTAAACTCTTCAAATGTTCCATCTGAATATGTTATCTTTGTAAGATTTGACTGATTGTCATATTCATAATTTGTTCTGATTCCATCAGCCGTAATCTCTGCTGTTTTATTATTTCTGTAATCATATTCATATGTTGTAACAACACCTGAATTGCTAATTTCGGAAATCACATTTCCGGCAACGTCATATACATATCTTGATGTATATTCTTCCTTATTTCCATTCTCATTTGTTCTTGCAACTGTAACTCCAACACATCTGCCGTTTTCATCATAATCATACTTAGTTGTGTTTCCGTTACCATCTTCCATAGAGGTAAGGTTTCCGTCTGCGTCATACTTAAGCTTATGTACAGTACCGATTTCATCTGCTACAGATGATAATTTACCATCCTTTTCATATGTAAAATCTGTTGAATTACCCAATGAATCTTCTGCTTTAGTAAGATTTCCTTTACTGTCATAGTTCATTGAAGCCATATTCTTACCTGCAAATTTTATATCTGTTACAGTATTTAATTCATTATAGGTTAACTCCTCTACCGTTCCGTCTGCTGTTGTAAGACTCTTAAGGTTATTATCAGAATCATATTTAAAATATGTTGTGTTACCATTTGCATCTGTTGATGATAATTTATTATTATTTTTATCATATGTGTTTGTAGTAACATTTCCTAAAGCATCTACCGTCTTCAAAATATTTCCGTTATCATCATATGTATATACAGTAGGATTACCCATTCTGTCTCTGATAACTTCTGTCTTTGAATCAACATCATGCTCATATTCTGTTCTGTTTCCGTCTGCATCTATTGTTGCAACAAGTCTTCCTTCGTCATCATATTCATTTCTGGCTACAGCAATTCCGGAAGGATCAATAATATCAATGAGGTTGTGATTATTATCATACGTATATGTTACATTTCTTCCGGCCTTATCAATATTCATGATAAGATTATCATTTTCATCATATACATATGACATTGAATCTATCTCATTGCCATCTTTGTCTTTTTCAGTTGCTTTTGTAATTCTGCCATTCTTATCCCTTGTAAAATCTATACCCATTCCGTTAGAATGTTTAAATCCATTTTTAGAAACTGTAATGGTATTTCCATTAGTATCTACTGCTTTTGTCAAACCATATTTCGGAGATATATATAGTTTTGTTCCATCTTCCTTTGTCAAAATATATGAATGATTTTCTGACATCTCAAGATTGTCAAATAAAAGGAAGTTATTATATACCAATGCATAGTTTGAACCTTCGAGTTCCAGTTTTACCTTTTTGTTCGTTACACATACAAAATTTAGATTTACATCATAAATTGGTACTAATGCTCTTCTTTGAGGAGAGAATGATACTTTAAATCTGTCACATGTACCATCACCATATGAAACCGTAATGTCATGGCTGTAGGTTTCAACCATTTCATATTTTGTACTGAAGGCTATACCTGACTGAACCATTTCATATCCTGTAGCAATATCATGGCTCTCAGTAAGTTTCACACTGTTAAGTCCTAATGTCCATCCTGTTCCAAAATCTTCTGATGCTTTATTTCTGCTATCATAATTTCTTGTTACAGAAAGTGGAATTCCCGCAACATTTGTATTTATGTCGGTAAATCCGATAGCCATGTTTCCGACCTTCCAATCACCGTTAACATTTACACATCTCTCTGTTCTAACAATATTACCACCATTATCAACAGCAGTTAAACGAATAGAATAACTTCCGTTCATAAGCATTGTTTTATCTAATGTTGCAAGTGTAACATTTTCAATGTTATTATATCCTTTTGCAAGTTCAGTATAGTTTTCTGTTCCGTTTAACTTATATTCCAATACGTAATAAGCTAATCCTTCTTCATCTTTTACTGTTCCAACTATATCTGTCTTTATGCCTAAATCCGAATCCGGCTCAGGTGAAATAAGTTCGGCAACAGGTGCATTTTTATCACTCTTATCGTAATATCTTACACTCTTTTCTACCTTTTTGATTTCACCATCAATTTCTGCTGACAAAGTAACTGTCAAAAGTCCAGGCTCAGAATTATTAATATTAGCAATTCTTCCGTTTAGTGAAACCTCACCCTTATCACTTGTCACAGATACATTCTTAGCATTTTTCGGAAATGTTATGTAACCATATACAACATTTCCGGCATCGGTTGCAGTAGTAGACAACGTGAGATTCAAGTCTCCATAATACTTATTATCTTCTTCAATATTACTGCCACCTCCACCATTGTTTTTCTTATCATCTATTGTTCCGTTTTTTGTAACAGTAACAATATAAGATGCTTTTGTCATATTGCCTGCTTCGTCTTCTGCCGTAACATATACAACATAATCTCCAGGCAATATTTCTCCGTAGGTATATGATGCAATATCAGAATCGATAATTGATGTATTACCTTTCTTAATTAAAACTTCATTTTCTACGACTCCATCATCATTTTTCTTACCGGTGATTACGTTATATTCTTTAAGATTATCGTCAGTAATCGAACCGCTAAGTGAAATATGTAAACCTTTATCATCTGTAGACGCTTTAATGTTTCCTGCGATTACAGGAGGTGTAATGTCATCATTTCTTTTAACAACATTTTCTGAAGATCCTGCTTCATAAATAAATCCGCCTCTTGATATACATGAATTTTCTTCACTGTCCCAAGCGTAAAGTTCTAATATATACTCTCCGTCAGACAAATCAGAGGTACTTATACTTGCAATTTCTGAATGGTCAATTGCTTCTGTTCCGCTGACAAGCACAGTTTTTGAATCTTCATTATCTTTTCTGTACAGAGTAAGATTATATCCTTCTAATTTTTCATTATCACTGACAGAAGCCGTAATAACAACCTCATCATTTTCAGAATCTAAAGATATTGTCTCAATTGCACATTCCGGTGGTATCCTGTCTTTTACTTCTTTTCTGACAGTTATCACCATATAAACAGTTGATGAAAGACCAGCTTTATCTTTAGCTGTAATTGTGTATTTATAATATCCTTCTTCAAGCGAATCAACATTAATTGTATCAATTACATCTTCTATGACTTCTTCATTTGATGTCTTAACAACCTCAACATCTGATTCTTCGTTTGTTTCAACATTTAACTTTGACTTTGTAATGGTATATGAATCCAAAGCTTTATTATCTTTGATAGTCCCAACTATATCCGTATCACCTGAAATAGAACCATCCTTAGGACTGTCTATTATAATTTCAGGCGGAGTCTTGTCAGTATTATCAATAACTGTAACTTCTTCACTCTTACTTGATGCATTTCCTGAAAGGTCTGTAGCCGTTACTGTCACATTTAATTTACAAGCCTCATTTGCAGTTACAATAAATCTTCCATAATTGTTACTTACAACTTCATCGTTACATTTTATTACAAAATCACTTACTCCGTTATCATCCTCAGCATATGCTTCTACTGAAAACTCTTCTCCAACTTCCAATAAAGTCTTACTTACAATAAGTGTTACCTCCGGAGCAGTATTATCTTCCGGCTTTACATATACCCTGGCATCGTTTGTATTAATTGTTCTCACACAAGGTCTTGAATATGCACCTTCTATATCCTTTGATACATATTTTACAATGTAGATTTTTCCCATTTCCACCTCTGACGGGAATCTTCCTTCTGTCCATCCGGTCTCGTTTAATTCTTTATAATAGAATTTTTCTTCTCTAATTCCTTTTTGAGAATCAGAAGGATGATCTGCATCACAAGAATCATATGCAACATTTACAATACATTTCTTTCCGTCTGTTGACTGCATAAGGTTAATACTCATATCTGCCACCGGTCTGTTGTGGGCAAGAATAAGTTTCTTATACTCGTCAGTATCGGCATACTTTATGTAATCCTTTAAATTCTCATTTCCATGTGTAGGGTCATCCGATACTATATGAGTTATCTTATATGCACCTGAATTCTCAAATAATGTTACAGGCTCATTAGTTACAAACTCATCACGGGTTCCGTTTCCTTCGTTAAATACTGATGAATCATATTCATATTTCCACTCATCAGTTCCAACTTCATCATTCTCAGGATCCGAATATGTGTCAGAATATGAGACCGGCTCATCTGTTGTTATTGTATCATATATCTTGTAATCCTTTGAAAAAACATCATTTTTTATTCTTGATACAATCTGATTAACAGCTTTAACAACCGTTATATCATCCTCACCGTTTTCTTCATCTTCTGCTTTTTGTGTTAACTGAATATTTTCTCCAGATCCATCAATAACATTCAGAAGTCTGTTGTATGAATCAATTGACTTGTCATTACCTATACCAAAAAACATTACATCATTTGACATAAGTGCCGCCGCAACATCAGAAGTCTTTCCGTCCTCTGAAAGTTCCGGAATTACCTCACCACTTAAGTTAATCACATAATGATTAGTACCCGGCAGCCATTCATGCTCATTAACAACATCACTAAGACTCTTTCCCGTTACAGTCTGCATTGTAATATTTTTAAAAGTAAAATACGACTGCTGACTACAACAATGACTTCCGTGACTGATAATCGGTCCGTATCCGTATGCATCTACTCCATCATCCGGAAGTACATACTCATTAACCAGCAATTCACCGTCATCATATACTGTTATAGTGTTTTTATCTACTATTATTCTAAAATGATGGTTTGCATAAAGATTCTTTATATTAAATGTCTTTAAACATTTACCGTATCTTTCAACATTACCGTATCTGGTTTCTCTGAAAACATCTAACTTAGTCCTGTTAATCTGAACAATCTTTAATCCCCTTTGAGTAACCAGCACGCAGTATCCCTGTAAATAGTTTTCTTCATCATTTACAACAGTATTAAAGAGGAATCCTCCACCTTCCATACTGTGCCAGTCGGTTTTATCTCTCTGAAGATCAAAATCAAATATTTTCTTATTCGCATTACTATCATCCACATAAAGAAAATCTTTCAGAGCATCATAGCTGTATCCAAGCATCTTTATGTCTTTTCCATCATAAATAATATGCTTATCAATCGTCGGCAGATATACGTCCTTATAATTATAATGATCATACTCTTTCCATGCAAAAGTATCTGTTGCATTTAATGATGACGTCTCAACAGTTGTAACTCTTGCATCAATTCCATTCTCTTTTAAAAATTCTTTAACCTTTGCACTTTCAGCAGCATAATCACTTAATTCATCACTTCCGGCGCTTCCTATAGTGAATATTATATCCGCCATTTTGCTTTTCTCTATCTTCATTGCAGATGACGGTGCCTGATTTACTATTTCAAATTCTTTTTCTATCTGACCTTTTAAAAATACAGACTCATCTATCAATGATAAAATTGTATCATCAAATTTTTCCTGAATATCAAGTGTTATTTTATACTTACCAACATTTGATAATTCATACGTAAATGCCAGTTCATCAGAGATTTCATTTAATGCATCCAAATCGTAATCATGCGTATCAATGACTTCTGTTTCATCAAAGTTTCCATCATTATTTTCATCATAATACAGTTTGTAATTCTTATATATTATATAATCTCCTAATTCTGATACAGAACCATCTGTAATCTTTATTTCAGCCTGTCCATCACTATTTCTTACAAACTTATAATCATCTGCTGCTTCGCCTTCAACTGCAGTCATTTCAAATCCGGCAACAGGAGCCTCATCATCAACTATTGTAATAATTTCTTCTGCCGGAAATTCATCATAACCATCAGTTACCATTGCATTTATTCTGTAGGTTCCGCTCTCTTTAAACAACAATTCTCTATGAGTATTGGTTGTCTTACTGTCATCAACCAGACACACCTCATCCATTGTTGCAATAACATTTCCGTCACTGTCTATCTTATTAATATCAAGAGTGGTTTCATCCATAAGCAGATACTCAGCCTCACCTTGTATATCAAGATCAATATCTATCTTACGATTTACCTTTTTGTTACCTGTAGCTATGACAGATACCGAATCAATCTGCGGAATATGTCTTCTTGGTACATAAGGACATACGTATCCCATATCATTCCAGCCTTTTACCTTTACACAGTTATTACCGGCTTTGTAATCACTGTACTTCATCATTACAGAATCGTTCCAGAGATATTCATCATTACCTCTGAAAAATCTAAGTTCTGTAGCACCTTCATCTTCTTTTGTAACCACATATCTGAAAACTTGTGTTTCAGGCGAATCACTAAGTCTTATAGGCACTAATTTTTCTTTATCCGCTTCGCTGATTTTTATATCATTTCCATTGTTATCCTTTTTCGAATACTCTGTAAAATTAACATAAAAAACTGCATTTCCTTTTTCCCAGTTAAATCCACCGTTTTCATCTGTAAATTCATAGAAATCGAGATAAACAACATCTCCTTCTTTGAAATAATCATACGTTACACTGGGTTTACCGTCCCAATAACCATGTTCAGGCACTGTCGCATGGTATGTGCTCTTCCATGTGGAATAATCGTTTCTGTTACTTCCTCTTCCACCTGCACTCCACGAATTCCACTGTTTCTTTTTATCAGGGCTTAATCTGTTAAAAGTAAAATTATAAGCCTTTGCTCTGATTCTAAGACTCCATGTCCTTGAATCTTCCTTTTTCATAGTGTAATAATCATGTCCGTTAGTATTATCCACAGCCTGAATAACCGCATTATTATTACCAATCCATCCACTATCTGTATCATCTCTGAAATAGATAGTTGTAAATGCATCCGGAACTTCTGACGCATATGCCGTCTCCTCCGGGAAACTAAAACTAATACTTGTAACAAACATTACAAATGCCAGGATAACACTTATAGGTCTCCTGACTTTTTTTGACATAAAAAAAGAGAATACTTTCCCAATTCTTGTGTTCATTTTTCTTTCTCCTTTAAAAATATTCTTCAGGGACAAATCACAAGACTTACTTCTAAGTACACTCTATAATAAACTTTTTAATTGTCACATAAAAATTATATCTTAATAAATAATTATACGGCTCAATATAATACTATTAAAATAACCTTTATATCCAATATGATAATGTCAAATCAGAGGATATACCTCATATGAAGTTAGTCTTTCCATGATGCAGTATTCCATATGAAGTTGGTCTATCCATGATGTAGCATTTCATATTAAACACAAAAATCATATTTATCATTTACCGCCTGAGCAGAATACATATTATCAAAATTATAACTATTTGTCAACATTGTATTATTTTTCAAACATATTGACTAACCCCCATAAATCCTATACCATATATTAGTAAGATATTAATTTAACAGAAAGAGGTTTTATATGAAAAAAATTTTTAAATCATTAACCGCATGCACTCTGGCAATTTCCATGTGTTTTTCCATGACTGCATGCCAGTCGTCTTCAACCTCAAAGAAGGTTGATACTTTTAAAGAAGATGAAGTTGTTTCAGGCGACAGATTGCAGGCTGACTGGGCTGACACGGCAATTATTTACGAAGTAAATGTAAGGCAATATACCCCTGAAGGTACTTTCAACGCTTTTAGTGAACATTTAGAAAGATTGAAAGATATGGGAGTAAATACCTTATGGTTCATGCCAATCTATTCTATTTCACAGGTTAATAAAAAAGGAACTCTTGGCTCCTACTACTCTATCAGTGATTATAAAAATGTTAATTCTGAATTTGGTACTATGGAAGATTTCAAATCACTTGTGGACAAGGCTCATGAGATGGGATTTCATGTGATACTCGACTGGGTTGGAAACCATACCGGCTGGGATCATGTCTGGATTAATGAGCATCCTGAATATTATCTTAAAGATGAAACCGGTGAAATCACTTCACCTCTGGGAACAGACTGGGTTGATGTCGCACAGCTTGATTATACTAACGACGACTTAAGAAAAGCTATGATTGATGCAATGAGTTTCTGGATAAAGGATATTGATGTAGATGGTTTCAGATGCGATTATGCACAGGGAGTTGCCATTGATTTCTGGGAGGATGCCAGAAAAGAACTCGACAACATCAAACCAATCTATATGGTAGCTGAAGATGGAACTAATAGTCTTTCACTTATGAACAGTGCTTTTGACAGTGATTATAATTTTGAATTATATGATGCTATAAAATTTACTGCTAAAATGCCAAATTCAGCTGATGACATGAAACAATTTATGAACCCTGAACTTCCATATGGTGCTTATAAAATGAATTTCCTCGATAATCATGACAAAAACACCTACAACGGGACTATAGGTGACCGTTTTACGCCAGAAGCACTGGGTGCATTATTTACAGTTGTTTTCACGTCAGAGGGAATACCTCTTATCTACTCCGGAAATGAAGAGGATGACAATATAACGCTTGAATTTTTTGAAAAAGATGATATTGAATTTGGAGATTATAAGTACGAAGAGCTTCTTACAAAGCTTTGCAATATTAAAACTTCCAACGAACCACTTTATAACGGTGTTGCAGGTGGAAAAATACGTTTTATTGATACAGATAATGAGAACATCCTGTGTTTTGAACGTGTAAAGAATG
Source organism: uncultured Lachnospiraceae bacterium (assembly GCA_902786515.1). Classification (GTDB taxonomy): domain Bacteria; phylum Bacillota; class Clostridia; order Lachnospirales; family Lachnospiraceae; genus UBA2821. The sequence continues at coordinate 19,319 of CADADA010000004.1, forward strand.
GCAAAAAGATAACAACTATCATCAACTGCAGCAAAGAGGAACAGACTATAAAGTATGACCGTACAGTTGATGCAGGAAACATTTTACTTCATGGAGATTCAACAGGAATAAAAGAATCTGATAATGAAAAACTTAATCCTGATGACTTAAATAAAATGCAGCCTTGGGAATACTACATTGTCTTATCCAAAAAATAGATTAACGAAATAATATAAGGTGGTATTTAAAATCATACAACAAAAAAGAGTTCGCTTGCGAACTCTTTTTTAGTCTTTTATTCCATATACTTCTTTTATCTCAGGATAACACTTGATAAACAGTCTTACTGCCTCAGGGGCAAACTGCTTACCACTCTGACTTACAATCTCTTCATACACCTTCTCCGGAGACCAGCCCTCTTTATAAGAACGTGGAGAAATCAGAGCATCAAATACATCCAATACCGCAATATATCTTGAATAATACTCAATATCTTCGCCTTTTATATTATGGTATCCTTTTCCGTCCCATCTCTCATGGTGATAATACGCTATATTTCTTGCCATCTCCATGATTCTTCCAGGTGCATTCTGTAAAAGCTTTCTTCCTTCATCAGTATGTCGTTTGACAATCTCATATTCTTCGTCCGTAAGTCTGGTCTGCTTCTCTATAAGTTCATTTGGAATCATCAGTTTTCCAACATCATGCAGCATGGAAGCAATACTTAAGTACTCGATTTCATTCTCATCCTTACAAATGTATTTACCAAATATTTTTGCACATTTTGCAACACGCCTGATGTGTGCACCGGTCTGTTGAGAACTCGACTCTGAAATATCAGCAATTGCATAGACAAGCTCTTCCTGTGTTCTTCTCATCTCATTATGACTTGCCTCAATATTTATAGCATTATAATAAAGCTGATTCAACTGTGCATTTGCCCTCTTTATTGACATATATTCAACTATAACTATAACCGTAAAAATCAGGCACATAGGCAATGCACTGCCATATAACATTTCAGGTATATTCTGTGATGCTATAGCCTCATCTGCACACACAATCGCATTTGCAATACTTCCGGCAACTATTCCTATATACGTGATAATTGCGGCAAATATATATAATGCAATATCCGCATAAAATGATGCAATCATTATAGGCAAAACAAACGTAATGGCAACATGATAAGAAAAAAATGAATACAATGCTATTACCGCCAGTGTAATGCAAATTGTGATACCATAACGCAAAGTAGTCTGCTTATTCTTTAATTTCATAACAAGGACACATGGTATACACAAAAATATCATCGTCGTAAATGTGCCCAGAAACGTAAAATACTTGTCCAGCTTAAATACCAGTCCAAGAGAATTCATCAGACACACTGCCAGAATTATAGCTGCTGAAATCTCAGCTGCCTTTGCTATAGTCTCATCAGCCTCTACATCATTTATTTTTTCGTACTCTTTCCAATTTAACAATAACCAATTCCTCCAACATCACTATGAGTAGATAATATCTTCCTCATTTGCTGACGCTTCTTCTAACGCATTTTCACACTTCTCATAAATAGTCTCAACATTGCATACCCTGTCTACAAATGTTGCCCCTATTGTACAATGTATCTTTCTTGCTATCTGTTTCTCAATATAGTCAAAATTCGTAATCTTTATAACTTTATCTACAACTTCAGCCAGCTCGCCTCTATCTGTTCGGTCTGCAAGAAATAGTACAAAACTATCTTCCACATACCTTCCAAATACATCTTTCGGTTCAATAACAGACAATACATTCTCAACAACTTTTGTCAGAACAAAATCACCTGTCAGTCTTCCGTATGTATCATTGATTCCCCTTAAATCATCTACATCAATAATCATCATAAGACTTGTTCCCGGTTTTCTGATTCTCGCAACATATCTCTCAATAAGCTGACGGCTGTAATGCTTATTCCAGATTAATGTAAGACTATCAGTACGTGTAAGCATCTTATTGGCAGAAATTCTTAAGTCATTGTCAACTTCCTTAAAGAGCATATACATTTCTTTAACATTAGAATTACTGTCGTTTGGAATAATCAGTACATTCATCTTAATCCATTTGTACTTGCCATCCGGTTTTCTGATTCTGAAATCAGATTCAAACATATATTGCTTATTTTTAATTCTCTTCAATATATCCTGATCCCTGAATATATCCATACATCCCGTATCATCCGGATGAACAGATTCTCCAACAAAGCTCCAGAACCACTGATCAATCGTTATATAATACTTGTCCATTCCAAAAAACTTACGATATTCTTCGTGGTCATATCTGAAAGTGTTGTTAAGACAGCTATACTCAAGTACAACATCAAATATCCCATGCATAACCTGACTGTACTTATCATCCTTATGCTGATTTTCGCCAATAAAGGCATTAAGGTTTGAATTTTCTTCGTGCTCAGCAGGCGTCATGTGAAGATAGAAAAATCGTACTTCTCCCATCTTGTCAATACAGTGAACAGAGCAGTCGACTATCATCTCTTTTTCCTCGTCCGGCTTTTTAAGTGCAAGTCTTGCGACTATAATACAGCTGCCGGCATCAATCTCAACCACATCGTAATGCTCGCCTTCCAGCACATACGTGCCATTCCAATTAGGATTGGTTACCCCAATCATATACACCTGTTTATTTTCACATGAATTCAACATAAAATCAATCTGCTTGTCAATCCAATACAAGTGTAATGCCTCGGTAACCTTATTGATAGATTTCTCATAAAACTCTTTCATACAGTCTCACTCCTTTCCTGCATGGCTTTATGCTACAGGTTCGGTCGGGTAACTTTAGGTTTATAACCTTTCTTCTCCAAAGCATTGACAATCTGTGCTTTATGTTCATTGCCAAATGCTTCTATTGTGATTCTAAGTTCCACTGCCGCATTTCTATTTATGCTGACAAACTGGTTATGCTCTAATTTTACCACATTTCCCTGTTCTTGTGCTATAACATTTGAAACTTTTCCTAATTCGCCAGGTTTATCCGGTAATAATACCGAAACCGTAAAGATTCTTCCCCTTTCTATAAGACCATGCTGAAGCGTTGACGACATGGTAATTATATCCATATTTCCACCACTTAAAATAGATACAACTTTTTTCCCCTCACATGTCAGATGTTTAACTGCTGCTACAGTAAGCAATCCTGAATTTTCCACAACCATTTTATGATTTTCAACCATATCAAGAAATGCAACTATCAGTTCTTCATCCTTTATTGTTATTATATCATCAATATTCTTCTGAATATAGGGGAAAATGTTAATTCCCGGAGTTTTTACTGCGGTACCGTCTGCAATCGTAGATACCGCTGGCAGAGTGACCACTTCACCCTTCCTTAAAGACTCCTGCATACAATTAGCTCCTGCTGGTTCAACTCCAATGACTTTTATATTCGGGTTTAAGAGTTTTGCAAGTGTGCTGACTCCCGTAGCAAGTCCACCTCCTCCAATAGGAACAAGTATATAATCAACCGTAGGAAGCTCTTTGATAATCTCCATTGCAATCGTTCCCTGTCCTGTAGCAACTGCCGGGTCATCAAACGGATGAATAAATGTATATCCATGTTTCTCAGCAAGTTTATACGCATATTCACATGCTTCATCGTAAACATCACCATGAAGTATCACTTCTGCCCCATAGCTTTTTGTTCTGTTGACTTTCATAAGTGGAGTTGTTGTTGGCATGACAATCGTAGCTTTTGCCCCATACAGCTTTGCTGCATAAGCAACACCCTGTGCATGATTGCCCGCTGATGCCGTAATCAGTCCTTTTTCCCTTTCTTCGTCTGTCAAAGTGCTTATCTTATAATAAGCGCCTCGAACCTTATAAGCTCCTGTGAACTGCATATTCTCCGGCTTTAAATAAACTTTATTGCCGGTCTGCTCTGATAAATAATCACTGTAAACGAGCTTTGTCTTCAATATTACTTTTTTTACAACTTCAGTTGCTTCTTCAAATTTTTCTAATGTTAACATGACATTAATTCCTTTCCACTCCAAATAATGCATCCACGAATTCATCTGCATCAAATTTCTGCAAATCATCAATCTGCTCACCGATTCCAATATATTTTACCGGTATACCAAGTTCTGCCTGAATTGCTATTGCAATACCTCCCTTTGCTGTTCCATCAAGTTTGGTAAGTATAATTCCCGTCACATTTGTACACTCCATAAATTGTTTTGCCTGCGATAATGCATTCTGACCCGTTGTACCATCAAGTACAATAAAGTTCTCCCTGTAAGCATCACTATATTCTTTTTCGATAATTCTATCTATCTTTTTTAATTCTTCCATCAGATTTTTTTTGTTGTGAAGTCTTCCGGCTGTATCACACAAAAGCACATCTGCATTTCTTGATTTTGAAGCGGCAATTGCATCGAATATGACAGCAGCCGGATCAGACCCCTCCTGCTGTGCAATAATGTCTACTCCTGCACGGTTTGACCATTCTGTAAGCTGTTCAATAGCAGCTGCACGAAATGTATCTGCTGCGGCCATAATTACTTTTTTCCCTTTTTGTTTCAACTGACTTGCAAGTTTGCCTACAGATGTGGTTTTCCCAACACCATTTACGCCTATCAGGAGAACAATTGATTTTCGGTTTTCAAATTCATATGCATTATCCTCCAGTTTCATCTGGTCTTTAATACTATTTATCAACAATTCTCTTACAGCTTCAGGATCTTTAATTTTATTTTCCTTAACCTTAGCTTTTAAATCTTCAATGATTTTTTCAGTAGTGTAAACACCAATGTCACCCATAATCAATGTCTCTTCTATCTCTTCATAGAAATCATCATCTATGCTGGAAAAACCTGAAAAAATATTGTCCATTCCCGATTTTATATTATCCCTTGTTTTCGTCAATCCGGAAACTAATTTTTTAAAAAAGCCTTTTTTTTCTTCTGCCATATCCTATTTACCTTTCTAATTTGTTAATTCATTTTCTAATAAGTTCACGGAAACAAGTGTAGAAACACCTTTTTCCTGCATTGTAATACCATATAACCTGTCCGCTGATTCCATCGTACCTTTTCTATGCGTAATTACAATAAATTGTGTATGTTCTGTCAGTTTATGAAGATAACTTGCGTATCTCCATACATTCGAATCATCAAGCGCAGCTTCTATCTCATCCAGAAGACAGAATGGTGACGGTTTTAAATTCTGTATTGCAAATAACAATGCGATAGCCGTCAATGCCTTCTCTCCACCTGATAACTGCATCATATTCTGCAATTTTTTTCCCGGAGGCTGTGAAATAATACTGATTCCCGCTTCAAGGACATCTTCATCCTCATTAAGTCTGATTGTTCCCTTGCCTCCTCCAAAAAGCTCCTTAAACACTCTGTCAAATTCAGCCGTTATCTCTGCAAATTTCTCGGTAAATTGTTTTCTCATACCCTCTTCTAACTCTTCAATAATATTTACGAGCGACTGTTCTGCCAGAATCAGATCATCATGCTGTCCTTTTAAAAACAGATATCTTTCCGAAACATTTTTATAATCTTCTATCGCATTTACATTTACGTCACCAAGGTTTCTGATTGAACTTTTAAGTGAAGAAATATGTTTCTTCATTTCAGGTACATTGGTTAATGTATCATCCTTCATATCCATTGCTTTTGTCACTGTAAGCTCATACTCATTCCACATATAATTAATCTGTGATTCATTTGCTTCTTCCAGTTTCTCCTTCTGTGAATTCAATCTGAACACTTCTTTGTCTATTGCGGATATCTTATCGTTTAATTCTTCACGTTTTGTAAAGAATTCCTTATGATTTTTCGTATGTTCCTCTTTTTCTGTAATAACATCCTGTATTTCCTTTTCAATTTTTTCAGACATACTTAAAGATTCTGTAACTGCATCCCTTATTTTCTGAATCTGAGTCTCTTTTTCCTCTACTAAATCTGTTGAATGATCTGCATCATCCTTTAATTGCAGCAATTCATCATTCAACTTTTTCATTTCAGATTCAACTCTTGACAGATTTGACTCAAGAAAAGAATTTTTCTGTTTCATGCTCACGCATGTTAAATGAAACTCTTCAACCTTTTTATTCTGGAGTTCTTCTTCTGTTCTCATCTTATCTATCTCAGTATTCAATTCGGCAATTCTTTCTTCCAGTGATTTATTTAAATCTTCATACGTCCTTAGCTCTGAATTAAGCTCACTGTGATTTTCCTTAATATCACTTATCTGAGAAACGATTTCCCTGTTTTCTCTCTCAAAGCTTTCAAACATCCCAAGAATTTCCTTCTTCTTAGCATCTGCCTGATTCAAATTCATCTTAACAGTATTTTGTAAAATATACTGCTCCTGAAGCACCTTCTTGATTGCTTCTGATTCACTGGCAAGTTTTATCTTATCATCTTTCCATTTTTCAGCTTTCTTAGCATTGCTTTTAATGGTGTCCGATATTTCACCTATATTTTTTTCCAGTTCTTCAATCTCTCTTCTTCGTCCCAAAAGATTGCTTTGATTTCTAAACGCACCACCGGTCATAGAACCACCCGGATTAACCAGTTCACCTTCCAGCGTGACAATTCTTAATGTCCTGTTATTCTTTCTCGACAAACTAAGTGCATTATCAATGTTGTCCGTAACGATGATTCGTCCGAGAAGAAATTTTGCAATAGCCTCATACTCCGGTTTAATTTTAACCAAATCACTTGCAAGACCAATTACGCCTTTTTCATTAAGTGCCCTCTCATTATTAAATCCGGTTCTGTTGACTATATTGCTTAACGGCAAAAATGTTGCTCTACCGAACTGATTTTTTTTGAGATATTCTATTAATCCTTTTGCAGTGTTTTCATTGTCTGTAACAATATTTTGAATATTTCCACCCAATGCCGTTTCTACGGCTATCTCATATTTTTTTTCCGTCTGTATAATATCTGCAACAACACCAATTATTCCCTTATTGTTCTTTTTTACTTCCATTACTTTTCTGATGCTGTTTCCATATCCTTCATATCTTTCAGTTATATTTTTCAAAGACTCAAGTTTAGATGTATACATATGATACTGTCTCTGATTTTTTTCCTGCTCTCCCTGAAGTTTATTCTCTTCAGACACTATCTGTTTTATCTGTGCATTAATATCTTCCGTCTTTTCGTTTAATGATATGATTTCATCATTTATTTTCTTTAATTCACCTTCAAATTCTTTTATATTCTCCTCCTGCAAGGCTTTATCACTAGATGACTTTATCAGTTTCTGGCTTATCTCCGCCTTACGAATATTAATCTGCTCCATCATGGTGTCGTATCTTTGCATCTTTGCCTGAATCTCGGACTTCTGATTTAAAAGCTCAATAATCTCCGTCTTCGCATCTTCCACCTGCTCTGTAAGTGTCTGGATTTTTGAACTGATTGCCTGTAATGAACTGTTTTCCTTTGAATGAACACCATCAGCATCATTTAATATTTTCATATTCTCTGAAAGTTCATTTTCATATTCTGTTTTTTCCTTCAGATAATCATTCAAAGAACTTTCAATTGATTCCATTCTATGTTCAAAATGCTCACGGTTCTGCTTTGAAGAATTAATCTGTTCTTCTAATAACTTTATCTCACTTTCCTGCTTTTCCTTAAAAATGATAAACTGATTAAGCTTAGTTTTCTTCGATTCAAGTTCATTTGTCAAATCATCTATCTTTTTCTCGACTTCTTCATAATCTGACTTTGTCTGTTCATAAAGCTCTTTTGTATCTTCCATTTCATCTTCAGCAATAAGTATCTTGTCCTCCAGCTCTTTGAGCTTATTCTCTATAGATATCACTTCATTTAAAAATAAATTGATATCATATTTTTTTAGCTCTTCTTTCAGTTGTAAATACTGCTTTGCAGTTTCCGACTGTTTCTCTAATGGCTTTACCTGCTTTTCCAATTCGCTTAGGATATCATTAATTCTTACAAGATTGTTTCTCTCATCTTCCAGTTTCTTTTCCGTTACAATCTTTCGTCTTTTATATTTTACAATACCTGCCGCCTCATCAAATAATTCGCGTCGTTCCTCAGGCTTTCCTGACAGTATCTTATCAATCTGACCCTGTCCGATAATCGAATATCCCTCTTTACCGATACCGGTATCATAAAACATTTCGTTGATATCTTTTAATCTGCATATATTCCCATTAATCCTGTACTCACTTTCTCCTGAGCGGAAAAGTCTTCGTGAAACAGTCACTTCTTCATATTCAATCGGTAATACATGATCCGAATTATCAAGTGTTATTGCAACCATTGCAGAGCCAAGTGGTTTTCTGTTTTCTGTACCGGCAAAAATAACGTCCTCCATTTTTGCACCACGCAGCTGTTTGATTCTCTGTTCACCAAGAACCCATCTTACCGCATCGGCAACATTACTTTTACCACTTCCATTTGGACCTACAATACCTGTAATACCATTATGAAATTCAAAATGAATCCTATTGGCAAATGACTTAAAGCCATGTACCTCTATTGATTTTAAATACATTCGGTTTACCTTCCTGTTTTCTTATTTAGTAGTTTTATTGCATTATATGCAGCCTCCTGTTGAGCCGCCTTTTTTGTTCTTCCTTCCCCATATCCGATTACTTTATCATCTATAACAGCATTTACTCCATAGCATTTATCATGATCAGGCCCCTCTTCTTTTATAATATCATATTTTAAATTTCCTTTATGATATTTTTGTATCAACTCCTGCAAAACTGTTTTACTATCATAAAATAACTGCTTATTTTCAATGTCGTTTAATATAAAGCTTAGAACAAATTTTTTTGCAGGCTCCATTCCTCCATCAAGATATATGGCTCCCAGCAGTGCCTCTACAGCATCGGATGTCACGGAATCCCTTGTTCTTCCCCCTGTTCTTTCTTCTCCATGTCCTAGAAAAAGATATTTACCAAGACCAATCTGTTCCGCCACTGCCGCTAAAGGCTTCTCTGATACAAGACCTGCTCTTAATTTTGTCAGCTCCCCCTCTGCTTTTTCAGGATAATTGAGATACAGATATTCACTTGATATCATCTCTAATATGGCATCTCCAAGAAATTCTAATCTCTCATTACACTTAGACTTTGCCATCTTTCTGTCATTGGTATACGAGCTGTGCGTCAATGCATGTATCAGCATTTCCTGATGCTGAAATGTATAACCGATTTCTTTTTCTAATTGACTTAAATCTTTAAGAATAGTATCCGCCTTCCTTCTGTTCATAATTAATCATTTCATATGTTACAACGCAAAGTCGCGGCAAAATGCCGCGACAACTCATCTAATAACTTACTTATCAATTATCGTTTGTAGCATTCCTAATCTGTTCCACTGCATCGTTTACCGAAACTATTTTTTCTGCCTCTTCGCTAGGAATCTCAATATTAAATTCCTCTTCAATTCCCATGATAATCTGAAATACATCAAGTGAATCAGCACCAAGGTCATCAATAAATGTCGTGTCCATCGTGATTTCACTTTCATTTACATTTAACACTTCTGCAATGATTGCCCGAATCTTCTCAAATTCCATAAAAACCATCCTTCCTAATCATCTTTCATAATTAATTTTTCCTGAATTATTTCATTAATTCTTTCTTTTTTAAATGATTCACATTGGAATATTGCATTTTTCACTTCAACAGCTTTTGAATTTCCGTGGATTTTAACAACTAATCCATTCAGTCCCAATAGCGGTGCCCCTCCATATTTATCAACACTAAATGTCTTAAGTGTACCTTTTAATGCCGGTTTTATGAGTAATGCGCCAATCTTACTTCTTAAAGTACTCATCATTCCCGCCTTTATCTTAGACAAAAGCGTTGTCGCTAAACCTTCGTACAATTTCAGGATAACATTACCAACAAACGCTTCACAGACAATTACATCTGCTGCTCCGAACGGAATGTCCCTTGCCTCTACACTTCCAATAAAATTAATATCAGTACAGTTCTTCAGCATAGGGAATGTTTCTTTCACCAATGCATTGCCTTTTTCTTCCTCCGTACCAATATTAACAATAGCTACTCTCGGATTCTTTATCCCGACAATTTTTTCCATGTATATAGAGCCCATTCTTGCGAACTGAACCAGATGCGACGAGCGGGCATCGACATTTGCTCCCGCATCGATAAGAAGAGCTACCCCGTCACTTGTCGGAATGACCGGAGCCAATGGTGGTCTCTCTATGCCTTTAATCCTACCGACAATCACCTGCCCGCCTACCAATATCGCACCGGAGCTTCCTGCTGATATAAAAGCATCACATTCCCTACTCTTAACCATATTCATCGCAACAACCATTGATGAATCTTTTTTCTTTCGTATAGCATTTACCGGAGGTTCATCCATCAGAATAGTCTCTGAAGAGTTCACTACCGTTATTCTTTTCTCATCATACTTATATCTGCCAAGTTCTTCTTTAATCTTATCTTCAAATCCGACCAGAACTATCTCAACTTTTTCATTCTCACATATAGCCTCAACGGCACCTTTTACTATCTCACCCGGAGCATTGTCACCACCCATAGCATCAATTGCTATCTTCGTAATTTCCGACATATCAATCCTCCTTTTTCTGTATTTTTATACAATAAACACTTACGTTAATTTTACTAGCATGCACCCTAAAAATCAATACTTTTTTACGAAATATGGTATTATCATATCATTTTGTGTTTACGAAAAAAAGACACTCTGACGAGTGTCTTTCAAAAGTCGATATTAATCAACCTCAATGATTTCTTTCTTGTTATATGAACCACAAGCCTTGCACACTCTGTGTGGCATCATCAATGCTCCACATTTGCTGCATTTTACTAAGTTTGTAGCACTCATCTTCCAATTTGCTCTACGTTTATCTCTTCTTGCACGAGAAGTTTTATTCTTTGGACAAATAGACATGACCTTACACCTCCTTAAACTTGTTAAAAACATCAAGTATTTTTGACATTCTAGGGTCTAACTCAGTCCTATCACAGTCACAAGGCTGCGTATTGAGATTTGCCCCACATCTATTACAAATTCCTTTACAGTCATCACTGCAAAGAATCTTCATAGGCATATTTACCAAAATCTCATTATATACGAACCGTTCCACATCAAATGAATTCTCTACTATAAACGAATACTCATCAGCATCTTCATACTCATCTGACGGTCTGCTCATATCAATCTCTTTAGCTACTGAAATGTCAAATCTTTGATTCACATTTTCTAAACACCTATCACACGGAATATCGAGTGAACAATGCACTTGTGCCTTCACTGCCAACTTACGCTTACCAACATTCTGTATACATATAGTTACGTCTTCCTTATCTACGAACGGATAACTTGCATTATTTATAACAAATTCATCCATCTCAATTTTTGTCGTATACTCTGCCTTTTTATGTTCAGTTGACAACAGCTCCGATAAATCAATCAGCATATTAAAACCTCCTTCTTTAAGCACGTTTTAACAGCATGTCTCAAATCGCACTAGTACATTATACAAATTTAATAAAGATTTGTCAATATTTTTTTTACTTTTTCACTGCACCTATTATTCAAACAGCGGTGTTGAAAAATATCTCTCAGCAGTATCAGGTAAAATTGTTACTACTGTCTTTCCTTCTCCGAGTTCTTCTGCCAGTTTAAGTGCTGCTGCCACATTTGTACCACTTGATATTCCACACATTAAACCCTCAATTCTTGCCAGATCTTTTGCACATTTTAAAGCCTCTTCATCTGAAACAATATAGATATACTCGTAAATGCTCTGGTTTAATACATCCGGAACTACTCCATCACCGATTCCCATCTGAATATGTGTCCCTACAGTTCCACCTGCTAAAATCGCAGCATTTTCCGGTTCCACAGCCCATATTTTTATATCAGGATTTAATGCTTTTAGTGTTTCACCAATACCTGTAATGGTTCCGCCGGTTCCTATTCCTGAGCAAAATCCATCAATAGGACCGGCTACCTGCTCAAGAATTTCTACACCCGTATGGTAACGGTGTACCAAAGGGTTAGCAATATTCTTAAACTGCTGCGGAACAAATACCCTTTCATCCTTCCCGGCCATATCGTTTGCTAACTCAACACACTTTTCTATACACTCGCCAATATTCCCCGCATCATGCACCAGAATAACTTTTGCTCCATAATGTTCTACAAGCAGTTTTCGTTCTTTACTTACAGAATCAGGCATTATTATTACTGTTTCATATCCTTTCACCGCTCCGACTAACGCCAGACCTATCCCCTGATTACCGCTTGTCGGTTCCACAATAATGGAATCCTTTGTCAATATTCCATCTTTTTCCGCTTGTAAAATCATGCTGTACGCAGTTCTTGTCTTAACAGAACCTCCAACATTCAGGCCCTCAAATTTCACTAACACCCTTGCCATCCCGGGTTTAGTCATTCTGTTCAACTGTATAACAGGTGTTTCTCCCATTGCCTCTAAAACATTATTATAAACCATTTCTATTTATTCCTTCCTGCCATCTATTTATATGATATGCGTATAACTATGAGGTTTCATTACCATTTAATATATTCTCTTTTGGTTTTCTCTATCATAAAAAAATCCTTGTAAACTAAAAGATTAACTTTACTATTAATTCCATATGGATGTGTAGTATTTTTTAATTGATACATAATAAACCTATATCCATCCGGTGTACTTACAAGCAGTTTAACAACCTGTCCCGGTACACCATTATACCTGACATGATCATCAACATATCCATATACGGTTGCGGTTATTTGTTTTCCCCTTAGTTTCAAAATAACATATCCCAAAATATTTTTTATTATTACAACAGAAAATCCTACTGCAACCATTGCAAAAGGAATCACAAAAGCTACAATTCCTAACGAAAACTCTTCTTTATTGTCTATAGTTGCAGCTATTGGCATTAAAACACCAACAGAACCAAAACTCAGCACGAATATCAAAGGAAATATAATTGTCCAAAAATTCAGATTAGCTTCTTTGCAATCAATAACCGGATATTCAGTATTTGCATATTCGGTATCAAGACCTGTATATTGTCCACAAAACGGGCAGATTTCTGTTGTTACCGGCGCCCCACAGTTTTTACACTTGAGTCCTACACTTTGATTATTTTTTTTCATGGCTTTTCCTCTCTATTTAATTAATACATCACAGACATACTTCTTGTTTTTACTTCCGCATATCATTTCCGCAATCACCCTCGTCTTACCTGCCCTTTTTCCCTTCACTTTTCCATTTGCAGATACAGTTGCAATCTTTTTATCAGCCACACTCCATTTTACTATTCTCTTTGCAGCCTTTGACGGCGCTATCACAGCCAATTTTTTTGTTTTTCCTACTTTTAGTTTTAAACTCTTTTTACTAATTTTGTACTTATTTGTAAAATCCAGATTATCAGTATAAGCTTTTATCCGGAAATTTCCGCTATCTCCATAGTCCTTCCATGCACCATCTGATTTCTTAATAAAGCTCTGACCTTTTGCTGAAACAGAGTTAAATATAATCCAGCCGGCATCATAATAGACATCCTTTCCTATGTACACCTTTGAATCACCGGATAACGTAATGACTATCGAATACTTTTCGCCAGGATTTAATAATATATATTTTTTTAATTCTATTGTCTGATAGCCTGCCGTCTTAAGAACTCCTGTCTGTTCAGTTCCAAAAACTTTTCTTCCGCTTTCCGGATTGTTCCCATCAGACAATCCCACATAAACCTGAATTGAATATTTTACATTTTCAGATTGAGTATTTATACTGATTGCTTTCAATGCCTCACATTTTCCATTGACAGCGACTGACTTAAAAATATTAGAAATCTTTGATCCATTTTTTATAAGCTTTTTATCCGGACATGCGGTTCCATCATATTGATAAATATTATCATACATCTTATCCTTTGACCTCATTTGAAACGCACATACATCCGATATGCTCTTATCTTCGTAAGAAATATAGAAATATCCGGAATCTGCATAATTTTCTCCCCTGCTTTCTTTCGCAATCCACGCTCCGTCCGTTTCAGGTCTTAAGTTTTCATGAAAATTCTCCCTGCTATATCCGTCATTCCATCCTACGAGTGTCACCGAATGATTTGCAGACGTACAATCTGTGTAATATCCGCCATTTTCACTGAGGCAGCTTTCATCCATATACATCGCCACTGCTGCCGCACCGTGTTCCCTAATACAATTCTTTATATTCTCCTGAGTACAATCATAAAAAAATACATTTTCAACCTGATAAATGCTGTTATAACACTGCTCCGGTGAAGGCGTGATTCCATATGGAATATCCTGTTCTGATGCCACACCTGCCCCTGTCATCATATGAACAGATGCAAGCTTAATATTTCCACCTGAGCTAAGCACGTCCCCATCTGTCAAAACATTTCTGTCTCCATTAGTCAGATTCAACAGATCATTCTGTCTGTTATAAAAAAACCAGACAAGCTGTTCTTCAGACAAATCTACAGTATTATCCTCGAATCCCTGCCTGATAAGATTATTTTCAATAGCTGCAATAATCGCGAAGGCATAACATGTATTATCCTCTCCGCGATTTTTAACAGACGTCACCATGCCGCTTTCTCTCAAATCATATACCGGCATTTCTGCATAAGAATCCACACACATTATGCAGCCGAAACAAACGGTAAATAACATGGCATATATTATTTTCAGGAAATAATTTCTGTTAATTGCAGCCATACAACCTCTTCTATCTTACTTCACTAATGCTAAAGTTTCCCTTGCTATTTTAAGTTCCTCATTAGTAGCAACAACTAAAACTTTCACCTTAGAATCGTCTTTAGAGATAATCATCTCATCTTCACGTTTCTCATTCTGGTCTTTATCAATAGAAACTCCAAGATATGTAAGCGATTCACATACTTTCTCTCTTACATAAGCGTTGTTTTCGCCTATTCCTGCAGTAAATACAATGTTATCAACACCGTTCATTGCCGCAGCATATGCACCTACGTATTTTATAATTCTATAAATGAAAACGTGCAAAGCAAGTTCTGCTCTCTTATCACCTTTCTCCTTTGCTTCCATTAAATCTCTAAAATCGCTTGTAGTTCCTGAGATTCCGTATACACCTGATTTTTTGTTGAGAACATTCATAACTTCTGCTACGGACATATTCTCCTTATTTGCAATAAATTCCATAATTGCAGGATCAATATCTCCTGAACGTGTTCCCATTATTAATCCTTCAAGCGGAGTAAGTCCCATACTTGTATCTACAGACTTTCCTCCATTTACAGCACATATGCTGGCTCCATTACCGATATGACACACGATAGTCTTCTGAGACTCGTATGGCTGATTCAATATTTCAGCTACTCTCTTTGAAACATAACTGTGAGATGTTCCGTGGAAACCATATCTTCTGACTTTATACTTCTCATAATATTCATATGGAAGTCCGTAAATATATGCTTCTTCAGGCATCGTCTGATGAAAAGCAGTATCAAACACCCCAACCATAGGTGTATTCGGCATATGTTCTTTACATGCCTCTATACCAATTAGATTTGCAGGATTATGTAACGGTGCTAAATCATTACACTCTTCAATTGCTTTTATAACTTCATCCGTAATCACTGTAGATGATGCAAATTTCTCTCCTCCATGCACGATTCTGTGACCTACGGCACCTACCTCATCAAGGCTTCCTATAACACCTGTCTTCTCGTTAATTAATGCATCCAATACCATACCAACTGCCTTTGAATGAGTAGGCATCGGTTCCTCAGTAATCTCTTTTTCGCCGCCCTCAGGCTGATATACGAGTCTGCTTCCTTCAATACCGATTCTCTCACATAAGCCCTTTGCAAGAACTTCTTCTGCAACAGAATCAATCAATTGGAATTTAAGTGAAGAACTTCCACAGTTAATAACTAAAATATTCATTTTCAATCTCCTTTTCAATATATTCTTATTCTATCATATAATAACTATTATAATGTTTTTACAACTCCTGTACAAGTATTTTTGATTATACAATCTTTATAATCTCTTTCGAATCCTTTATGTATATACTCCTTTACTGCATTTTCTCCATCATAAGAAATTCTGTAGCAATTGTACTTTCCTTCCAGATAATCAAATGATTCCCCATCATCAAGATAATGAATGTACTCAGCCTTTTCACCCGGATAATAATCTAATTCCAGTGTGTCGATTACCTTCTCTCCAATATACTGCATTACAGGATATTTAGGTATCAATGAACCTGCCTTAACAAATATTGGGCATGTGTCTAAAGGACTGTCTTTTATAATATATTGTCCGCCTTCGTATAATTCCTTTGTAAAATAATCGTACCATTTTCCTTCAGGCAGATAAACGAGTTTCTTAGTCTGTCCCTGATTAACTACCGGAGAAACCAAAATGTTTTCTCCTACCATAAACTCATCATTCATATTTACAACTTCTTTATCGTTACTGTAATGTAATATTAATGGTCTCAGCACAGGTATACCTGTTTTTTCACATTCATGGAACAAATCATAAAAATACGGTATTAATGTATATCGAAGTTCAACATATTTTCTGTATATATCAAGTACTTCTTTTCCAAATCTCCATGGCTCCTGATATTTTGTTCCCATTGCGCTGTGATTTCTAAATAGTGGCGAAAAACATCCTACCTGTATCCATCTCGCCATCAATTCCGCTGTAGCATCCGAACCAAATCCTCCAATATCTGTTCCTACAAAAGCCATTCCGCTCATTGACAAATTAAGTAATTGAGGTATTGCCATCTGTAAATGCACCCACAAACTGTGATTATCTCCGGTCCATGCTGTAGTATATTTCTGGCTTCCCGCAAAACATGCCCTTGTAATGACAAACGGACGTCTTTTGTCATACTTTTTCATTCCTTCATAGGTCGCCTTCGCCATGTAATGTCCATACAAATTATGCATTTCTTTGTGACTGGTTTTCCTGTCACCATTTCTAAATACGATATTATCCGGTAACGGTCCTTTGAAGCTCGCAGGTTCATTCATATCGTTCCAGATTCCTCTTACACCCTTATTTACCAATTTCTCATGAAGTCCTCCCCACCATTTCCTGACATCTTCATTACCAAAATCAGGAAATACGCTTTCTCCTGGCCACACCTCATTTTCATATACTGTTCCATCCGGATTTTTCACGAAATAACCGTTTTTTATTCCTTCTTCATATACATAATATCCTTCTTCTTTTTTTACTCCGGGGTCAATAATCGTTACAACTTTAAAACCGTCTTTTGCAAGGTCTCTTATAAATTCATCTGCATTTTCAAATCTTTTATCATCAAATGTAAACACCTTATAATTTTCCATATAATCAATATCAAAATGAATGACATCGCACGGTATCCTGTTTTTTCTCATATTATCCGCTATTTCCCTGACTTCATTTTTAGAAGCATAACTCCACCTTGACTGATGGTATCCAAGCGCAAATAACTGTGGCAAAGTCATTCTTCCGGTGAGGTATGTATATCCGGTGATAACATCACTAATGTTTTCTCCTGCTATGTAGTAATAATCTATATTGCCCGCCTCCGCAGCAATATAATAATACTCATCACTCTCACTTCCCATATCAAAGTAAGAATGATAACTTGTATCAAAATACAATCCATAGCATGAAGTATCTGTAAGTGCTATGAGAAATGGAATAGATTTATACAGCGCCTTGAAATTTTCGAGTTGCGGATCCGGATTATCTGTATTCCACATTTCATACATATAACCTTTTTTATTCAGGTAGCCTGTCTTATCTCCCAGTCCATAAAATGCTTTTATATTTTGCAAGTCTTTAATTACTGTGTAATGGTATTCCTCTTCTTCTGAAGCTGAATGGCCTTCCTGCTCTAAAAGTGCTTTATCCAGCTCTGACAGTCTGTTTTTCTGTGTTCTTTTTCCATCAAAGTCCTTACATACAATATTTCCATCTGTGTCGTAAAAATCTATTTTTAATTCATCGCGTACCTTGATTATCATCTTAGGTGTACTTATACAAATCACACCATCCTGCTCTTTTACCTCAAAACTCCCTGACGGAAAAACATCATCACATAAAGCACCTGTTTGTATTATCTCAGAACCCGTCTCAATATACACTCTTGCTATTTCATCTGTAATGATTTCCAAATATCCTTTGACATTCCCGTATTCCAATAATACTTTTTGTTCCTGAATCATATATTTTAATAAGTTTTTTTCCATGAAATACCTCCAACTATTTATAAATACATATGTCTCAATTATATATCTTTTTCTATTTCAAATAAAGTGTTTTACTTGTAAATAATAATATATTATGATATTTATATATTAAAACTCATAAGGAAGTGATTGAATGTCAACTGCTGCCATAATTGCAGAATACAACCCTTTTCATACTGGACATATGTTTCAAATACAAAAATTAAAAGAGCTTACCGGATGCGATAGTATTATTATCATTATGAGCGGTAATTATGTACAGCGAGGAACTCCGGCCATTTTTGACAAATACACACGTACTAAGATGGCACTGAACTGCGGGGCAGATGTAGTAATCGAGCTCCCGGTTTTTTATTCTAATGCAAGCTCTGAGTATTTCGGTTATGGAGCTGTTGATTTAATTCAGCATCTGGGATGTGTCGATTATCTTTGTTTTGGATGTGAAACAGATAATGCCCCTCTTTTAAATGAAATATCACGTATATTGGCTGAAGAACCGGAAGACTTTCAAAAATGTTTTAAAGAGGCCGTTTCAGATGGTCTGCCATATGCTAAGTGCAAAGAAAAAGCTATACTTTCATGTATTGACGATAGATTCAAAGAAGAAGCTTCAGGTGTTTTATCAAAACCAAACTGTATTCTTGGAATTGAGTATTTAAAAGCATTAAAAATGTTACATTCATCTATACAGCCGGTTATTATTAAACGAAACTCAGACTATCATTCCAATGAACTTGGCAATGTTTTTGCATCTTCCTCAGCTATAAGAAATAACATTATAAATGATTTTTCGAAGGCAGAAAACTACATTCCATCTCAGATAATTCCTTTATACGGTGGGAGTTATCCTTTGACAGAAGATGATTTTTCAGACTATTTACTTCATAATCTTATTTTTAAAGATTCTTTGGATAGCTATATGGGAATATCTGCATTTTTAGGAAACAGAATATCAAATTTGACATCATCCTTTACTAATTTCACGGATTTTGCTGACCTGCTATCCGGAAAACACATTACAACCTCCGGTGTAAGACGTGGTTTAATGCATATTATATTGGATATAAAAAAAGAGGATATCATAAATTTTTCCGATTGTGGCACAAACCTCTATATAAGGCTGTTAGGTTTTAACAAAGAAAAGGCTCATGTCTTAAAAGAGATAAATGTAAATTCTTCAATTCCGTTTATAAGCAAAATGGCAGACAGCAGGAAATTACTTAGCGACAATGCTTATAAAATGTTAATGCACAACGTAAAATGCGATGACCTCTACCGCCTTACGCTGTGCAAAAAATATAATTTAAAAAATGTTAAAACCGAATTTAATTATGGAATAATTACCGTATAAGAAAACCATTAGTTTTTAAAACTATGTATAGGTGCAGGGATTCTTCCACCTCTGTTCACAAATTCAGAACATGAGAATGTATTTACAGGCATTATCGGTGCGTATCCTAATAAACCTCCGAATTCTACCACTTCACCTACTCCTTTTCCAATTACCGGTATAACTCTTACAGCCGTTGTCTTCTGGTTAATCATACCAATAGCAGCTTCATCTGCTATGATACCGGATATCGTATCTGCTGATGTGTCTCCCGGAATAGCAATCATATCAAGTCCTACGGAACAAACACAGGTCATTGCTTCTAGTTTTTCAATAGTAAGTGCTCCTGCATTTACAGCATCTATCATTCCCTGATCTTCGCTGACAGGTATGAATGCACCACTTAATCCGCCTACATATGATGAAGCCATTACTCCACCCTTCTTAACCTGATCGTTTAATAACGCCAAAGCCGCCGTAGTACCCGGAGCACCCGGATGTTCAAGTCCGATAGCTTTTAAGATATCAGCCACACTGTCACCTATTGCCGGTGTAGGAGCAAGTGACAAATCGATTATTCCAAATGGTATTCCAAGCCTCTTTGATGCTTCCTGAGCTACAAGTTGTCCAACTCTTGTAATCTTAAATGCTGTCTTTTTGATAGTCTCACACAGAACTTCAAAATTTTCTCCTTTTGTCTTTTCAAGAGCTGTCTTTACAACCCCCGGACCGCTGACTCCTACGTTTATAATCGCATCCGCTTCTGTAACGCCATGAAACGCTCCAGCCATAAACGGATTATCATCAGGTGCATTGCAAAATACAACAAGTTTTGCACATCCAAGACAATCATTTTCTTCTGTGAATTCTGCTGTTTTCTTAACAATCTCACCCATTAATTTAACAGCATCCATATTTAATCCCGTCTTTGTAGAACCAACATTAATTGAGCTGCAAACACATTCTGTCACATATAATGCTTCCGGTATGGAACGAATCAGCAATTCATCCGCCTTTGTCATGCCTTTGCTTACGAGAGCTGAATATCCTCCAAGGAAGTTCACTCCCACTTCTTTTGCTGCCTTATCGAGTGTAATTGCGAGTTTAACAAAATCTCCTTCATTCTTGCAGGCAGAGCCGCCGACTATTGCAGCCGGTGTTATAGAAATTCTCTTGTTTACGATTGGGATACCATACTCTTTCTCGATTTCCTTACCTGTTGCAACTAAATCTTTTGCCTGTGTCGTGATTTTTTTGTATACCTTATCACATACTACATCAATATCACTGTCAATACAGTCTAAAAGGCTTATACCAAGTGTTATTGTTCTGACATCAAGATTTTCCTGCTCAATCATTTTATTTGTTTCATTGACTTCAAATATATTTATCATGCTTTTACTCCATTCTACTATATACGATGCATACTGTTAAATATTTCTTCCTGCTGTACTTTAATCTGTACGCCAATCTCATCTCCGAGTGCTGTCATCTCATCTGAAATCTCTCCAAATTTCTTACTTGCATGATTCGCGTCAACTACCATCATCATGTTAAAATAGTCCTGAACAATAGTCTGTGAAATATCTAAAATATTGACATTATTATCCGCAAGATAAGTACATACCTTAGCAATTATTCCAACTGTGTCTTTTCCTACTACTGTTATAATTGTTTTTTTCATTTTATTTCAACCTTTCTAACTCATGTGTATTATAGTTCTACTATATCAGACGGTGTGTCCCGTCTTGCTACCTGTATTTTAAAATCATCTGCCTGATACGGGTTATCTGCTGTATTTATCTCAAGTCTTACCGTCTCATAAGCTAACATATCATAATTGTTTTCTTTGCTGAGATGCCCCAAAAATACATGATTTAAATTGTTATGTAATATTCTGCTTAAAAGTCTTCCTGAGTTTTCATTTGATAAATGTCCTTTTTCTCCAAGAATACGTCTTTTCAGAACATAAGGATAGCTGCCTGCCTCTAACATTCTCACATCATGGTTAGCTTCAAGCAAAAGTCCATTCACACCTTCAAGGTGTGCAATAATATAATCATCATAAATTCCCATATCTGTTGCTACTGCAACGCTTTTATCCTGATTTCTCACTCTGTAAGCTACAGGATTAGCCGCATCGTGAGAAACCGAGAATGGATTAATCTCTAAATCTTTTATATTAAATGAAGCATCAGGCAAAATGTCATAATATAATCCTTCTTCAATTTTTCCAAGATGAGGATTATTTTTAACACATTCTATGGTTTCTTTTGTGCTGTATATCGGAATGTGATAAGCTCTCGACACAACACCAAGACCGCTTATATGGTCGCTATGTTCATGTGTCACCAATATCGCATCAATATCTTTTAATGACAAATCCATTCCGTTTAGTCCTGCTTCAATACTTTTTTTGCTAATTCCGGCATCAATAAGGATATGTGTATTCTCCGTACCTACATAAATACAATTTCCACTACTGCCGCTTGCTATACTTGCAAATCTCATATAACTCTCCCGGTTTTATCTGATTTAAACAAAATGTTTACGGTACCATAATAAGAACGCATATACCGTCCATACTTTTCTTGAGTTATCACGTTTTCCATTATAATGGTCATCCAAAAGTTTTTCCAATTCACCCGTATGGAAGAATTTTTCTGCCTCTTTTGATGTAAGCATGTCTTTTACCATATGGTAATATTTGTCTTCCCGTAACCAGTTTCGCACAGGTATAGGAAATCCCAGTTTCTTTCTTTCTGCTGTAATATCCGGCATAAATTCATTGGCTGCTTTTCTAAAATACCTTTTAGTCTCATGCTTGTCAACACGATGCTTAACAGGAACCGAAAATGCTACTTTGGCAACTTCCCTGTCAAGGAATGGAACCCTTACTTCCAAAGAATGTGCCATGCTCATGGTATCTGCCTTATTCAGGATATCACCCCATAACCATGTATTAATATCTATATATTGCATTTTTGTAATATCATCTTTATCTCGTACTTTGTCGTACAACGGTTTTGTAATACTTTCAGGAGTATGTTTCTTCTTAGGATTTTTTAGTATTTTGTATACTTCCTTTGTTCTGAAAATATATGCATTGCCAATATATCTTTCTTCCAAATCCTGTCCGGCTCTTATAATATAATTTTTACCTTTAAATGACATCGGAAGCTTACTAAAAGCCTTAGAAAGTCCCCGTCTTACCGGTTTTGGAATCTTGTACATAGGTGCAAGCGCATATGGCGATTTATAAATATTATATCCGCCAAACAGCTCATCGGAACCTTCTCCGGACAATACAACTTTAACCTGTTCACTTGCCAATTTACACAGGAAATACAACGCAATGCAGGATGGATCCGAAAGCGGCTCATCAACATGGTTCAGAATTACCGGAAGCTCATCAAAAAATTCTTTTGTAGATATAAGCTTACTCTTATTCTTCACTCCCACGTAATCAGATAATGTCTTTGCCAATGGTATCTCATTACATCTCGGATAATCAAATCCAACACTGAATGTCTTATCAAGATTACTTCTTGCAACAATATAACTTGAATCAACACCGCCTGACAGAAAGCCTCCTACTTCTGTATCACTGATTTTGTGTGCTTCAATGGAGTTCTTCATAACATCATTCACCATCTTGACTGCCTCGTCAAATGAAATCGTCTCATCCGTATTAAATACAGGCTCCCAATATCTTTCTATTTCAAATTTGCCATCCTTCCACAAAAGGCAATGTGCCGGTGGTAATCTGAATATTCCTTTATAAAATGTCTCTTCAAGTATAGAATACTGAAATGACAAATAGCTTTCTAAAGCTTCCTCATTAAGTTCCTTCTTAACTGTCGGGAACTTAAGTATTGATTTTATTTCAGAACCAAAGACAAAATCCTTTCCGGTATTAGTATAATATAACGGCTTAATTCCGAATATATCTCTTGCTATAAGCATTTCCTTTTTATTAATATCCCAGATTGCAAATGCGTACATGCCCCTTAACATCTTAAGAAGTTTTTTTCCGTATTCTTCGTATCCATGCACTAAAACCTCTGTATCCGCATCTGTCTTAAAGACATGTCCTTTGGTGATTAAATCTTCTTTTATCGTCTGATAATTATATATCTCACCATTAAATGTAACAACAATAGACCCGTCTTCGTTGTACATAGGCTGTTTTCCATTATTAATTCCAATAATACTCAATCTTCTGAAACCGAGCCCCGCCATATCATCAATATGAGTTCCTGCGTCATCCGGACCCCTGTGTATAATAGAATTCATCATTTCGAGCAAATTTTTGCTATATTCCTGTGCTTTTCCTTCTTCAGTAATATATCCCGCAAATCCACACATTCTTCATCATTCCTTTCCACGCAATCATATCACAAATATGTATTATGTTGCAATAATTTGTTTTCATATATTAGTTATTTCTATAATATAATATTTTATGATTAAAAAAATTTTATATTTAAATGTAATAATATTATTTATACTTGCAATTTTTAATAATAAAATTATATTTACCGGAGCAACTACAGGCATTCATCTCATATTATTCACTATTTTGCCCTCTATTTTCCCGTTCCTGCTCATTACCGGCATGCTTTCTGCCACAAACGTGATGAAATACACGGGAAGTTTACTGTATCCGGTATTACATAAAGTTCTCGGTCTGTCCCATGCCGCAGGATATGTCATTGTAATAGGTTTCTTTTGCGGATATCCCGTTGCATCAAAGGTATGCTCAGATCTGGTTCAATCCGGTGAACTTACGGTAAATGAAGGAAATTATCTTCTTACATTTATAAACAATCCAAGTCCTTCATTTATTTTCTCATACCTTGCCGGCAGCATTCTGCACAATAGTTTTAGCAGTTTTAAATTGGCAGTTTCACTGTACATACCGGTAATCCTTACCGCTTTAATCATCAACCCTTTTGTAAGGAGACGTTTTAAATATACCGGACAGCATTCAGATAAACACAAGTCAGACAATTGCCTGAATTTTGAGAAAATCATGGATTCATCACTTATTACAATGATTCATATATCAGAATATGTACTGGTTTTTTCCATCCTGTGTGAATTCACAAAATTAATCCCCTGCAGAATCATTTCTATTATCCTTTCAGGATTATTAGAAATCACTAATGGAACACATGCCGCAGGTATAAGCACAATGCCATATATCACAAGAAATTATGCCGTTATCTTATTTACATCACTTGGAGGGTTATCCGCATTGTTGCAGGTAAAAAGTGTTATTAAAAACAGCTCTCTAAGCATTAAATGGTATATTATCGGCAAGCTGTTATCATCATTCATTACACTAATATGTCTCCAAATAGTATTCAACGAATAATAAACGTCAGGACAAATGCCTGACGTTTATCATCACTCCGTATCCATATTCTCTTCCAGATCCTCTTCATCAAATCCTATTTCCAGATTCTCTGCAAAGTCGTCATCTATTCCATTCTGTTCATTTTCTGATTCATTCTCATCCTGAGAAGGATATAATTCGTTCCTATTAGCTACAACAACATCCAGACTCTGATTCAATGACTTCATGAAATTATCATACTTTATAGTAACATTTTCCATTGTATGAGTGATAATATTCTGAAGGTTGACTAACACATCATCCGTGTACTGCATTGCTCCACTACGTATTGTATTTGCATCCTGATTGGCGCTGTCCAATATTTCCTGTGCCTGCGCCTGGGCCTGGGCAACTATGCTGTCTGCTTCCTCATATGCACGAGTCATAATCTCATGCTGGCTGATTAACTCTTCTTTTTGTTCATTTGCCTTTTGTAATAATGCATCAGCTTTAGCCTTTGCATCTTTTAATATCGCATCTTTATTTGCAATAATTCTTTTATATTTCTTAATCTCATCAGGAGTCTTGAGTCTTAATTCCGATATCAGCTCATCAATCTCCTCTTTATTAACTATAATCTTTGTACCATTAGATAACGGCTGAAACTTGCAATTATCTAAATAATCTTCTATCTCTATAATCGTCTGTTCAATCTTACTCATACTAAGCAACATCCTTTCATGTATAATTCCAACCCATATAATATTATCACGTATTTTAAAATAAAACAATCCTACATTTTCTCTTTTTGCAGGAAAACATGTTTATTTGTTTTATAAATTTTCTCTTTTATCATCGTAAACCCAATTTCTTCCAGATAAGACATATCTGTTTGTTTTGAACATTCCGCAATCACGACGGTTTTATTGTCCAAAATATTGCTTTTCGACAGTAATTTTAAAATATTTTTTTCATGTTCACAATTATATGGAGGATCCATAAAAATATAATCGAAATATTCATTTTTTGAATCAAGTATATTTATCGCAGACTCAACTTTCATATTCATTACTTCAGCATTATCCTTTAATTTTGTAAATTCAAGATTATCATTAATACACTTAACCGCCTTTGGATTCATCTCAACAAAAACGGACTTTCGGGCTCCTCTGCTCAGCGCTTCAATTCCAATCCCGCCACTTCCGCTAAACAAATCTAAAAACCTGCAGCCATACATATCATCGTGTATCATGTTAAATAAAGTCTCTTTAATACGGTCTGTTGTCGGTCTGGTATCATTACCTTCAATCGTCTTTAATCTCAAACTCTTCGCACTTCCTGCTATCACTCGCATATTGAATCTCCCTGATATAATGTTTTAATAGAAAAGCAAGTCTAAAAGAAAAGACTTGCTTTTACATCATTATAGTTTCTTGTAGAAAAATGATTTTATCGAATCATAATTTAAGTCTCTGTAATTGATTATCTGTTCTGTACTGCCAACAAACAATATTCCACCTTTTTTCAATGAATTATTAAACTTACGATATATCTCATTCTTCGCATCATCAGTAAAATAAATCACAACATTTCTACAAACAATCATATCACATCCGGTAGGATAACTGTCCTTTAACAGATTATGCTGTTTGAACTCAACTCTGGCCTTCACTTCGTCATTAACCTGATAATTATTGGCTCCAATCTTAGTCATATATTTGTCAACATATTTCTTTGGCAGTCCTGAAACACTCTTCTGGTTATAAAGACCTGCTCTCGCCTTCTCAAGAACCTGCTTATCAATATCCGTTGCAATAATCTTAATCTGATTCAATGGTAAAAAATCAGCTAACGTCATTACCAGCGAATATGGTTCATCCCCGGTTGAACATGCAGCGCTCCATATCTTAAGACTTTTTCCAAACTGGCTTATAAGATATGGATATACTTCTTTTTCAAGATTTCTCCACTGGTCAGGATTTCTGTAAAACTCCGACACGTTAATCGTCAGATAATTTACAAATTCCTCAAATAACTTTGTATCACTCTTTAAAGCTGATACATAAGCATCATATCCGGTAAACTTATTCTTTGATATAAGTGCATCAATTCTACGCTTCATCTGGCGCTCCTTGTATGCATTCAAATCAATACGTGTTAGATCAAATACTTGTTTTTTAAATCCTGTATAATCCAAAGGTCCTCCTCCTTTAAATTAACGGACTCCCGGAATTCTGATACAAAAAGATTCCGAGAGTCCATGCTTTATTATGTACTCTCGGAATCCGATACATAAAGATTTAGAGAGTACATTATTATTTCATATCAACAGTTACTCTTCTTCTTTTGTCTCTGCTGCTTCATTATCCCTCTCAAGTGCCTTGATACTCAAGCTGATTTTCTTCTCATCTGCATTGAAATCAACAACCTTAGCTTCGATTTCCTGACCAACTTTCAATACATCAGCCGGCTTATCAACATGTTCTTTTGCAATCTGTGATACATGTAAAAGAGCATCAACACCTG
The DNA here is from genome assembly GCA_902786515.1 of uncultured Lachnospiraceae bacterium. Lineage (GTDB taxonomy): Bacteria > Bacillota > Clostridia > Lachnospirales > Lachnospiraceae > UBA2821. The sequence continues at coordinate 46,783 of CADADA010000004.1, forward strand.
TCTCTAACTCAACAAATGCACCAAAATCTGTCATTCTTGCTACTTTACCCTTTACTACTTTGCCAACAGCATAATTAACAGATGCTTTTAACCAAGGGTTTGTATCATCAAACTTAAGGCTCAATGCAATCTTTTCTCCATTGATATCTTTAACTAAAACCTTAAGCTCTGTTCCAACTTTGAAATTCTTCTTAGGATTCTCTACTCTTCCCCATGACATTTCTGAAATGTGAAGTAATCCGTCAATTCCGCCTAAATCAATGAAAGCACCGAAATCAGTAACATTCTTAACAACACCTGTTACAGTCTCTCCTACTTTTATGCTCTCAAGTAATTCTTTTCTCTTCTCGGCTTTTTCAGCAACCAATAACTGCTTACGGTCACCGATAATTCTTCTCTTTCTAGGATTGAATTCTGTAATAACAAATTCAATCTCCTGTCCCATGTACTTGTTCAAATCTTTCTCAAAAGTATCTGACACAAGGCTGGCAGGAATGAATACTCTTGACTCTTCAACAGATACACTTAATCCACCCGGATTAACCTGTACAACTTTTGCCTTGAGCACTTCTTTTGCTTCAAAAGCTTCCTCAAGTCTCTTATTTCCTTTTTCTGCTGCAAGCTTCTTGTAAGATAACATAACCTGACCTTCACCATCATTTACCTTTACAACTTTTGCTTCCATCTTGTCTCCGACTGATACGCATGTAGTGAGATCTACATTCGGTGTATTGGTATATTCATTTCTTGAAATAATACCATCTGACTTGTAACCTATATTCAAGACGATTTCATCTTCTTTTACGCTGATTACTGTGCCTTCAACAATCTCTCCTGTACGTATTTGTTTCATTTCTGTTTCTTCAAACATCTGTTCAAAACTTTCTGACATTAGTATGAACCTCCTCGATAATATTATTTGGGGTTGATGCCCCAGCTGTAATACCTACGCAACTACTAGATTGAAGTTCGCACAAATCTATATCTTCTACTGTTTGTATATAATATGTTTTTTCACATTCTTTACGGCATATTTCATATAATTTCTGCGTATTAGAACTGTTTTTTCCACCTATTACAATCATAGAATCAACATTTGCTGCTATTTTCTTTGCTTCCGCCTGTCGTTCGTGTGTCGCGTTACATATAGTATCTAAAACATTTATATCATAACTCTTTTTTGAGATAATTTCAACAAGATATTTAAATTTATTGTAATTAAATGTCGTTTGAGATACGATACATATTTTTTCACCAGGGTCTACACTTAATTTATCGGCTTCTTCCTCATTTCCGATAATAGTAGTATTTTCTCCTGACCAGCCTCTTATTCCCTGTACTTCAGGATGATCTTTATTCCCTATAATAATGATATGACTACCATTATTCTTTTCTTTTTCCACGATTTTATGTATTTTTAATACAAAAGGACATGTAGCATCCACAATTTGTAAATTATTTTCCTTTGCTATATCATATACTTCTTTGTCAACACCATGTGAACGTATAATCACAATGCCCTCCTTAACACCTCTCAATTCGTCTTTTGATTCTATAATTGAAACCCCTTTATCTGCCAGATCGTTCACAACCTCTTCATTATGTATTATCGGTCCGTAAGTATAAATCTTTTTTACTTCTGCACATTCTATCTGCTCATACACTTTATCAACTGCCCTTTTTACTCCAAAGCAAAATCCGGCTGTTTCTGCAACAACTACTTTCACTAAATTTCTTTCTCCTTTATTATCTTCTCTATTGTCTCTACCACCTGCTCTATCGTCATGTCAGAACTGTCAACTCTTATGGAATCTTCTGTTTCTGTCAGAGGTGCAATATCACGATTCATATCTCTGAAATCTCTTTCTTCTATATCTTTTTCAATTTCTTCGAGCGTGCACTCTATACCTTTTTCAGTCTGCTCAAGATATCTCCTTTTAGCTCTGGTTTTTACACTTGCCGTAAGATATATCTTAACCTGTGCATCAGGTAACACAAAACTTCCAATGTCTCTGCCATCCATTATAACATTTTCTTTTTTTGCTATTTCCCTTTGCAAATCAAGCAGTTCATCTCTTACTCCTTTGTATACGGAAATGGATGAAGTCATGCGGCTGACTTCCTCTGTCCTTATAAGGTGATTCACTTCTTCTCCGTTTAGAAACATTTTTTGCTCGCCGTCTTCATATTTTATTTCAACATTAGTTTTTCTGCAGATTTCATTAATCTTTTCCTCTTCAGACGAATTTATTCCTTCTTTAATACATGCCAATGCAAGAGTTCTGTATATAGCTCCGGTATCTACATACACGAAGCCAATATCTGCCGCTATTTTTTTTGCTATCGTACTTTTTCCTGCTCCTGCCGGTCCGTCAATTGCTACATTCATTTTCATAATATTTTACTTCCTTTCACTCTATACTGTTTCCTGCTAAATATCCCGTTGACCATGCAATCTGAAGATTGTAACCGCCCGTAAACGCATCAACGTCTATCATCTCACCCGCGAAATATAATCCTTTTACCTTCTTTGATTCCATTGTTGCTGGGTTTATTTCTTTAACATTAATTCCGCCATGTGTAATTATAGCCTCGTCAAAACCTCTTGTTCCCGTAATTGTCAATGTAAATTCTTTCATGCTTTTAACAAGTCTTCTTCTTTCTTCTTTTGTTATCTCATGAATTTTCTTTGTTTCAGGAATTTCAGAGTAACGAATTATACATGGTATCATTTTCTTTGGCAATAGCCTGTCTAATGAATTTTTTAAGTCCCTGTTTATGTTTAATTCAAAATCCCTTATTATCCTTGCATCAAGTTGTTCATCAGATAACGCAGGTTTTAAATCAATAACAAGCTTTAATTGATTATTCTCAATATGTTTTACAATTTTACTGCTTGCACTTAGTACAATAGGTCCGCTGACTCCAAAATGTGTAAACAGCATTTCACCAAATGCATTGTATAAACATTTCTTACCATTCAAAACCTTTATCTCAACGTTCTTAAGCGAAACTCCTTGCATTTCTTTAGGATAATCTTCTTTTATTAAAAGTGGTACAAGTGCAGGTAAAAACTTTGTTGTAGTATGCCCGGTTGAACCGATTATATCAAATCCACTCCCATCAGAACCTGTAGATGCATATGATAATCCACCTGTCGCCATAATAACTGCATCTGCATTTACCCTTTTCCCGTTTATAACAGCCCCTTCGACTCTTTCATCCTCAACAATAAGTCTGTCCATATTATGTTTTAATTTTATTTTTACTCCCATTTCTTTTAATTTTTTTTCCAGAACTTTTATTACATCAGATGATTTATCAGAAGAAGGAAAGACTCTGTTTCCACGTTCTATCTTAGTCGACAACCCAATATCTTCAAAAAAGTCAATCACAGCCTGATTTGTAAATGTATACAATGCACTATACATAAACTTAGGATTTGTTACAATATTTTCAAATACTTCTTCTATATCTGAAGCGTTTGTAATATTACATCTGCCTTTTCCTGTGATAAACAGTTTTTTTCCCAGTTTTTCATTATGATCGATTAAAGTAACTTCATGCCCTGCACCTGCTGACTGTATCGCTGCCATCATTCCTGCCGGCCCCGCACCTGCTACTATTACTTTACTCATGTAATTTTACTCCTTCCTTTATTTCGTGTGTATATCAATCGTATCATCAAAAATATCCATTTCATCTCCTTCATATGACTGATAATCTTCCCTTATTTTTTTTAACATTTCCATATTTTCCTTAACTTTATCCTGTTTTTTTATACTCAAAGCCACTACTATGGCATTAATAAGACTTACAGGTGCTGTAATTGAATCCATCATGGACGTTAATTCACTTTTAGCAAAAAGATTACACGAACTGTAAAGATTCATTGGTGAATTAACATTGTCAGTTATAGCTATTACTTTTGCACTCCTGTCATTTGCAAATTCCATAGCTTTTAATGTCGTTTTTGAATATCTTGGAAAACTGATTCCAAGCATTACATCGTTCTTATTTATTCTCATAATCTGTTCATAGATTTCAGTTGAATTACTTGTGCTTATAATTCTGACATTATCAAACATAAGGTTAAAATAAAATCCCATAAGTTCTGCAAGTGGAAGACAGTTTCTTATTCCGACAATATATATACATTCAGCCGAAAGGATACTTTCTATAGCTTCATCAAATATATTTGTATCCAGCATTTCCAATGTCATTTTTAATTTATTTATATCCGAACACATAACACTGTTTATAACGTCTGCGCCCGGCATGTTTTCATTATCTATGTCTATCCGGTCTATTCGGTCAAGTTTTTTTCTGACCATACCGCTTAATTCTTTTTGAAACTCAGGATATCCGCTATATCCTATAAATGATGCGAATCTCACAACTGTAGATTCGCTTACTCCCACTGTTTTTCCTAACTCTGCCGCTGTCATGAAAGCTGCTTTATCATAATTTTGTGTAACATAAACAGATATTTTTTTCTGTCCCTTGCTCATTTTTTTGAGTTTATTCCTAATTCTTTCTTCCACAATTATCTCTCCATACATTAGTATAGCTTCTTTTCGTTATGCTATAAACCGGAAGAAATAACTATTTCTCCCGGTTTATCTATTATAACTTTATACAGGATATGCTCCACTTTTCGAATCTGCCTGTGACGGATCAATCTTTGTCTGCTGTGCTTCCCTGTATTTGAAAAACTCTGTTGCAACCTGTGGGAACAATGCATATGACAATACATCCTCGTCCTGCTGAATATATGCAGCAGCTTCTTCTCTATATTTCTCAAGCTGAGGCTTAATCTTATCAGCCGGTCTGCATGTAATCGGCTTCTTATCTCCAATTGCCTTTTTCTGTACTTCTTTGTTAAACGGCTTAACTGTCTTACCAAATTCACCACTCAATATCTTCTTAGACTCTTTTGTAATCATCTTATATCTTTCGCCCTGAAGAACATTTAATACAGCCTGTGTACCAACTATCTGTGATGAAGGCGTAACAAGAGGAGGCTCACCAAAATCTTTACGTACTCTTGGAATTTCCTCAAGAACTTCCTGATATTTATCCTCTGCATGTGCCTCACTTAACTGTGAAACAAGGTTTGATAACATTCCACCCGGAACCTGATATAATAATGTCTTGATATTAACGCCAAGAACCTTTGTATTCATAAGACCTGATTCTAATGCTTCTTCTCTCATAGGTCTGAAATAATCTGCAATCTCTGCTAAAAGTGTCTGGTCAAGGCCTGTATCATACTCAGTTCCTTTAAATGTCTCTACCATAACTTCTGTTGCCGGCTGGCTTGTTCCCATTGAAAAAGGAGATATAGCCGTGTCAATCACATCTGCTCCAGCTTCAACGGCCTTTAAGTATGTCATAGATGCAACACCTGAAGTATAATGAGTATGCATCTGTATAGGAAGCGATGTACCTTCCTTTAACGCCTGAACTAACTCTGTAGCCTTATATGGAAGTAATAATCCTGCCATATCCTTTATACACAATGAATCTGCACCCATATCCTCAATTTTTTTTGCTGTCTCTTTCCAATAATCAAGTGTGTATGCATCTCCTAATGTGTAAGAAAGTGCTATCTGAGCATGTCCTTTTTCTTTTTTTGCAGCATTTACGGCTGTTTTCAGGTTATCTAAATCATTAAAACAATCAAATATTCTGATAATATCAATACCATTTGCAATAGACTTCTGTACAAAATATTCAACTACGTCATCTGCATAATGATTATATCCTAAAATATTCTGTCCTCTGAATAACATCTGCAACTTTGTATTCTTAAATCCGTCTCTTAACTTTCTAAGTCTTTCCCACGGATCCTCTTTTAAAAATCTGAGAGATGCATCAAATGTTGCTCCACCCCAGCATTCTACTGAATGGTATCCAACTTTATCCATCTTATCAATAATAGGAAGCATCTGCTCTGTAGACATTCTTGTTGCTATTAATGACTGATGGGCATCACGCAAAACTGTTTCTGTAATTTCAATCGGTTTTTTAACCTTCTCTGCCATTTTATCACTCCATTCTGTCGTATAAACGACTTAATTCATATTTACTGCAAATTGTGGCGGCTGCGACACAATTTGACGTATGTAAATTTGCCTGCAGGCAAATTTACATACTATGCTCCGATTCCAAATATAGCCATAAATGTTCCGGCTGCTACTGCTGTACCGATAACACCGGCAACATTCGGTCCCATGGCATGCATAAGCAGGAAGTTTGAAGGATCTTCTTCAGCTCCAACCTTCTGTGATACTCTTGCTGCCATAGGAACAGCTGAAACACCTGCTGAACCAATTAAAGGATTTATCTTTCCATGAGATAAGAAGCACATAAGTTTTCCAATCAATACACCTGCAGCAGTACCGAACGCAAATGCAATTAATCCCAGGGCTACAATCTTAATAGTATCAAGGTTCAAAAATGCTTCTGCACTTGTAGTTGCACCTACACTTGTACCTAAAAGGATAACTACTATATACATAAGTGCATTTGATGCAGTATCTGTAAGCTGCTTAACAACACCACATTCTCTGAAAAGATTTCCAAGCATCAACATACCTACAAGAGGTGCTGTAGTAGGCAATATCAATACTACAACTATAGTGATAACAATAGGGAATAAAATCTTCTCAAGCTTTGAAACAGGTCTTAACTGTTCCATCTTTATCTTTCTTTCCTTTTCTGTCGTAAGCAGTCTCATAATCGGTGGCTGTATAATCGGCACAAGTGACATATACGAATAGGCTGCAACCGCAATTGGTCCGAGTAATGAAGTCTGACCAAGCTTTCCTGCAAGGAAAATGGATGTAGGACCATCAGCTCCACCTATGATTGAAATAGCGGCAGCTGCCTTATCATTGAAGCCCATAAAAATCGCCATAAAATATGCGATATAAATACCAAACTGTGCAGCAGCACCCATAATAAAGCACTTTGGATTCGCAATCAACGGTCCAAAATCTGTCATTGCTCCAACTCCCAAGAATATCAGAGATGGCAGAATACTCCACTCATCTAATTTATAAAAATAATGTAATAATCCACCTACACCGTTAGATGACTCCTCGATTTTAAGCATTATATCCGGGTACATGTTTACCAATAACATACCAAATGCAATAGGAACAAGCAATAATGGCTCATATTCTTTTGCAATCGCCAGATATAAAAACACTAAAGCAACAAGAATCATAATATAATTTCCAACCGTAAGATTAAAAAACGCAGTCTGGTGAACTAAATTATCCAATGTATTAACAATGTAATCCATTTTATTTCCTCCTGTATCTATGGAAATTAATTCATAGTTGCCAAAACATTTCCAGATTCAACACTTGCACCTTCACTTACATCGATACTTGCAATTGTTCCATCTTCAGGCGCAACAATCTCATTTTCCATCTTCATCGCTTCAAGAATCATGATTACATCGCCCTTCTTTACAGCCTGACCTGCACTTACCTTTACCGATAAAATCTTACCAGGCATAGGAGCTGTCACACTCTTACTTCCTTTTGTACCTGATGCAGCCTTTTTAGCAGGTGCTTTCTTGGCAGGTGCTGCACTTGCTGTATTAACAGGAGCTGCTCCTGTACCTGAAGTCTCCTCAACCACTACATCATACTCTGTTCCGTTTACTGTAATTTTATATGTCTTCATTTTTAAATTCCTCCTTAAATGCTATGCACTTTTCCACTTATTTTGTGTTCTTCTTCTAATAGAACGTACTACAAATCCATCTGAGCTGCCGCCCTGTGATGCAGCAATTGCAGCTGTTATGACAGCGACAAGTTCCAAATCATCTACAAGTTCTTCCTCTGCCTCATCTTCTTCTGTTGTCTTTACATCATTTTTAACAACATCTGATTTCTTTTTCTGAGCAGAATTTATTATTCCAAATAAACTGATTACGAAAGAAAGGAAGATTAATACTATAAATACAGTTCCCATACCCATCAGGGTATTCATTCCTGCTTTTCCCATCTTTGCGCCCATTCCTGATGACTTTTCATCCTGTATCAATGTAAACGATATATCAACCGGAATGACATCATCATTAATTGGCTGGAATTTTGCTACCAGCTTTACATCTGATTTTTTGAAATGTACAACTGACTGTGCAACTATACAATCGTCATATTCTTCAATATCACATCTCTCTACCGAAACAAAATCGCCAATACCTGTATCCTTTACAGCCTTATAAGACTCAAATGCAGCTCTGCTCATACCAACGTTATTATCAATAAAGTACTCTATCTCTGCATCTGACTTGCTACCAAAATACTGTGCCGTAGATTCCATGCCGGAATTAATATCTTCATACTGATATTCGAACGGAGCACTTCCGGCAGCATAAACAAAACTGTTTGTCTTAGAAAATACTAGCACTAATACTACAACCGATACCAATAGAATAGCCGACATAAGAGAATTAGAAATTTTTTTCATGTCTGCACCTCACCTTACACTGTTCCATGTTTTTTTAACGGCAATTCTTCTCTCTTTGTATACAACATCTCGAATGCACCAATTACATATTTTCTCGTGTCAGCCGGTGCAATTATGTTATCTACATATCCTCTTCTTGCTGCTGATAAGCTGTCTAACTGTAATGCTCTGTATTCCTCAGCTGCTTTAGAAATATCTGATGAGTCGCCATACATAACCTTTGCGGCAAGCGTCGCATCCATCATTCCAATCTCAGCGCCTTCCCATGCATATACAAAATCGCAGCCTGTTCCTTTACTGTTCATCGCATTATAAGCTGTTCCATAAGCTTTTCCAATAACTACATTAACCTTAGGCACTGTAGATGATGCGAATGCATATGTCAGACTGGCAACAGCCTTTGCAAGTCTTTTTTCATCACTCATAGATGTTCCAAATCCTGTAACATTCGTAAGTGTCAATACCGGTATTGAAAACGCATCACAGAATTTCACAAATCCGGCAGCCTTTTCGCAACCTTCAGCTGTAAGTACTGTATCAAATGTCTCAGATACCTTCATATCTTCATCAAATAATTCTGTTCTGTTAGCAACAGCTCCAACTGTCAAACCATTTAATTTTATAAACCCTGTAACCACTTCTTTTGCATATGCAGCCTTTGTCTCAAAGAAGTATCCTGAATCTGATATTTCTCTTAATGCATAAGCCGTGTCTCCTGAGCAGTCTTTAATTGTATCACATATTCTGTTTAAATCATCTGAACATTCATCATATAATGCTGTATCTTCGTTATTTAACGGTAATGTATTTACCAAATCTCTTATCTTCTCAAATAACGTATCTTCATCAGCTACAACATCTGCATTTCCAGTCTCTTCACTCTGGAATTTTGCTGAAGCTGTATCACATTTTTCCGTATAATTTCCTGCAATTACATTTGGAGAATTCACAAATAACTTTCCATCAACATCCATAAATGTAAAGTCCGCAAGCTCTGTGAGAACTGCCAAACCACCGCCACATTTACCAAAAACGGCACAAATCTGTGGAATAACACCTGATGCTTTTGACTGTATTGTATAAATCTCGCCAAATGCATTTAACGCGTCTGTAGCTTCCTCAAGTCTGAATCCTGCACTGTCTATAATTCCGATAACAGGTGCTCCCATTTTCATTGCCATATTATAAAGATTTACAATTTTCTTTGAATGCATCTCTCCAATAGAACCATTCAACACCGAAGCATCCTGACTGTATACGTACACCAGATTTCCACCGATTACACCATATCCGGTTATGACTCCATCTGCCGGTGTATCTTTAGATGATAAATTGAAATCAGTATTTCTTGATGTTATAAGATTACCAATTTCAACAAAACTGTTATCATCAAGTAAAGATTCAACTCTTTGCCTTGCTGACTCATTTGTCGTAGTACTCATTTTTTAACCTCCATTTAATATATTAAATTTATCAAAATCTCTGCCGATTGTAATTGTATAATTATTCCTGTAAAAAATCAAGTAAAAAAGTTCTAAAAACAGTAATAAATTCCCATTTGAAATTTCTTTTTTCAATTTCGGATCTGGATTTAATATAATAACTCTTATATATCTCGCCATCTATGTATATTTCTATGTTTCCAAGTGTCTGATTCTTATGTATTGGAGCTTCTGTTTCTTTGGGATAATTATATAGTATTTTCGTTTTTTCATTCCCACGCATCAAAATATTTTCCACTCCCTCAGCATATAACTCTGCCTGATTTCTGACACCATTTTTCACTTCAATATATTCTTTAAAATCACTTCCCCTATATATCATCCTATATTCATAGTTTTCCATTCCATAATTCATAAGTTTTTTTGTATCAGCCCATTTATATTCTTTGTGCGGTGGCCATCCCGATGCCAAAACAACAGAAATAAATTTCTTGTTTTTTTCATGCACAGCACCAGCAAAACAATATCCTGCATTTCCCGTGAATCCGGTTTTAATTCCCACAGCACCACTCATCTGATATAAAAAAGCATTTTTATTGTTCACACTAAAGTTCTTACCCGTATTAATCTCGGAAAATGAATATTCAGGTGTATTTATAATCTCAACAAATTTTTTATTTTTCATTGCATATCTTGAAATCAATGCCAAATCATAGGCTGTGGTAAAGTGATTCTCATTATCAAGACCGTTTGGCGTGACAAAATTTGTGTCATTCGCTCCAATTGATTTTGCTTTTTCATTCATCAATTTCGCAAACCCCTCTACATCTCCCCCAACAGCTTCTGCTATAGCCACCGCGCTATCATTATGTGACTGAAGCATTAGTGAATACAGCAGATCTTTTATGTAATACTTTTCTCCCTGCCTCATTCCTAATTGAACATCCGGCATTGATGCAGCATAACCGGAAACCTCTGCTACCGACTCAATATCCCCATATTCTAATGCGACTATACATGTCATTATCTTTGTGGTGCTTGCATTTGCCATTTTTTCTCTGCTGTTTTTTTCATACAAAACCCTGCCGGTCAGTTCATCAATTAGTATCGCTGACTTTGCATTTAACTGTAATTGTTCTTCTCCATATACGCTTTCTACCGACAATACAATTATTATCAATAAAAGAATTATTTTTTTAAACACTTCTGCCCTCGTAGCTTTTTTTATATTTTATGCTGTTATAAATAAAAATAAGTACTACAACATAATGTCATAGTACTTATTTCTTTTATGTTTTATTCGATTTGAATATTCAAATTATTCCTTAACAGCAGCTGCACCAAGACCTTCTGTCTGAGCCTTCTGTGTAACTACGAAGAAGAATACAAACGGTATAGCTACAAGTAAAGCACCTGCGGCAAATGTTGTAAATCTGTTTCTCTTATTATCTGAAATAAATGTAAACAGACCCATAGCCAAAGTATACTTCTCATTATCACCTAATACAAGTTTCGGGAAAATCCAGTCCATCCATGGTCCCGTAAACGTTGTAATACTAAGGAATATAATAATAGGTCTTGCAATCGGCATAACTACTTTTGCAAAAATAGTAAAGTGGTTAGCACCGTCAATTCTTGCAGCCTCATCCAAACTCTTAGGAATAGTATCAAGGTAACTCTTAACCAGCCAAGTGTTATAAGGAACGTTACCTGCTACATACACTAATACCAGTCCCCAAAGTTCATTGTAAGCTCCCATTCTGTTGATGATAACGTAAATAGCTATCATACCAACGAATGATGGGAAAATCTGTAATATCAATAATGCCATCAACATCGATTTCTTAAATGCAAATCTGAATCTCGAAAATACATATGCTGACAATGAACAAACAATTACTGAGATAATACATGTTGCAATAGCAAGTATCAATGTATTCTGGAACCATAATACAAAATCTGTCTCATTAAACAGATATGCAAAATGTTCAAACGTGATACCATCAGCAAAAGGAATAATTGAAAGACCTGCCGATGTGTCACCCGGAGCAAACGCCGCACTTATAACGAACACGATTGGATACAATACAAAAATCGTAACAAGAATTAAAAATATTATAACTACTGTTAACAAAGCATAATTTGTTTTTCCTACTTTTTTCTGCATTATAATTCTCCCTCCTTGAATGATTTTGTATTCATAAAGTTAAATATCGCAAACGGTGCCAATACAATAAACACGAACATAGCAAGAACTGAAGCATTCTTGTAATTCATATCATCCATAGTCAGCTTGTAAATCCATGTAACTACGATATCAGTAGCACCCGCTTTTGTTGTAGTTGATGATTCAACATTTGGTGCACCACCTGTAAGGAAGTAGATAACACCAAAGTTATTTACATTATGAGTAAATGACATAATGATAAGTGGTACCGTCTGGTATAATACCATTGGTAATGTAATATTCGTAAATATCTGTGTTCTGTTTGCACCATCGATAGATGCAGCCTCGAAAATATCTGTTGAGATAGCTGTCATCTGTCCTGCAATCAACATCATAAAGTATGGGAAACCTGCCCACAGATTTATAAATATACAAGTAAATCTGGCAAGGTTCTTATCTGAAAGCCATGGTATCGAATCGTTAATGATGTGCATAGCCTTCAACGTCTTATTAATAGTTCCGTTAGAACCATTCAAAAGATTTGTCCAAACTAACATCGTAAGGATATTAGGAACGGCGTATGGCAAAATAAATATTGCTCTGAATACAGGAGCTACCTTTAAATCTAACTCATTAAAGATAACAGCCATTACAAGTCCGCCAAAGTAACATGTAAGCGTTGCAAGGAATCCCCAGATAAGAGTCCAGCCTGCAACTCTTGCAAATGCTGATGCCCAATCAGCTTCTCCACCAAACATGTTGATGTAGTTCTCTAATCCAACCCAGTTTACTGATCCTCCAGGTGGAATATGATCCGGATTAGACCAGTTTGTAAATCCTGCTGAAATAGAGAAAATCAAAGGTACAATAACGAAGAATACAATCAATATAAACGCCGGTGCCAATCCGATAATTGGGAATGTCTTACCAAGCAAATCCTTCGTAGCGTCTCTGTTATCAGGCATCTTACCTGAAATACAGTACTCTCTGTAAGAAGATAAAGTACCCTTTACAGACAGGTAATAAATAAATGCAAATATAATTACAATCGCTAAGACAATAAATCCATCAATCATAACGAATGTTGACATTTCGCCCGGTGTTTTACCGATGTTAATCAAGCCACCGATTGCTTTTAATGTCTTAGGTAAAAAACAAATAAATATGACTTCGATAATTGCGAAGAAAATACCCTTAACCCACTCTTTCATGTGAAGGATATAACCCAATCCCATGAAAGCAAGTGATGTGCGGAGGATTTTCTGTCTGTCAGAACCATCTGTCGCAAGAGATGTTCCCATAAACTCACCTAACTTTCTAATACTACGTTTAACAGTTTCTTATTATTTCTTCTTTGTAGCTGTCTGGTTAGCAGCATCAAGCTCAGCTAAAATAGATGCATCATCTGAATCTACAACACCATTCCAGATGTTAGAATATGCAGAAGCAAATGCACTCCAGAACAAACTAGCCTGGGACATGTTAGGCATCGGATATGAATAATCTAACTGTTTCTGCATAGAAGAAACGTATCCATTCTCATCATTAATCTCTATATCTGCTGACGGTACAGTCTCTGTACATTCAAAACGAAGTTTCTGCATCTCAGGTGTACATAAGAATTCACCAAATGCTGCTGCTTCGTTCTTATGGTTAGAGAATGCTGAAACATACATACATCTAACACCTTCAAAAGAAATAGCCGGATGATCAACTCCAGGGAAGCTTGGAAGCGGAGCGATAGCAAAGTTAATACCTGCATCCTCAAATGTCTTAATATTCCATGCACCTGTGATAGTCATAGCTGCATCACCTTCAATAAACATAGAATCACAATACTTTGTAGCGATATCCTCTGTAGGCATGTTTACTGCTTTTGATAATTTTACAAATGTCTGAAGCTGTTTAACAGCATCGTTTGTATTCATATATGTATTTGTAATATCACTTCCGTCCGGTCCATACAAATGATTCTCATCTGTATTTGTAAACATTACACTGTAGTAAGCATTTCCTGCATCAAATACGAAAGGATGTCCTGACTTATCATAGCTGTCAATATAACTAAGTAAATCATCAAATGTTGTAGGAACTTCCTCTTCTGAAATCAAATCTTTGTTGTAGAATAATGCATATGTCTCAACTGAAACAGGGTATCCGTATAATCCGCCTTCTCCCTGCTTAGGGTTAACAAGTGTTGCACCTTTTGCAGCATTATCAACAACATATCCTTTAACCTTCTCTGCTACTCCATCAGGTACTTTTTCAATATATGCACCTGCTTCAAGAGCACCCATAACGTTATGTGCTGCTGCAAATAAGTCAGGTCCGTTTCCACCAGGTCCGTCCAACGCAATCTTTGTCTGAGAGTCAGCTGATTCTACGTTTACATACTTAATCGTAATGTTTGGATAAAGTTTTGTAAATGAAGCTCCTGCCTTCTTGATAAACTCATCAGGTCCTTCTGTTGATTCCCAAACTGTAAGCTCGATATTGGAACTTGTGTCAATTTCAATTCCAGGATCAAAGTTTGAAACTTCCACACCTTCAATTTTTTCCTGCTTCTTGCCACAGCCAGAGAACATTGATGCTGCCATGGTTACAACCAAAGCAACTGCCATAATTCTTTTTTTCATAATCCTTCTTACCTTTCCGAGCTACTTTAATATAAAGCTCTTACTTTTTACATTATTTGCAACAAAAGCCCGTTCGCCAAATAGGAATAGCACTCGATGACTTTACAGTAAATATGTACAAATCAGCACGATAGATATGTAGCCTCACTTGGTAATTATTCCTATTAAAAGCACAATAATATAGCTTTTATTTCAAAAAATAGTATAGCATCAAAAAAAACTATTGTCAATATTTTTAGCAAGTTTTTTGTACTGTTTTTTGTGCATTTTGCATAATTCACATTTTGAATTGAATAAATAATAATTTTTAAGAAAACAAATTATATAATTTTTCACCAAAGTATTACTATTATATTTGTTAAAAATTGTTACGTATCCAATTTCATTTTAACTTCTTCTTCCGCTTCTAATTTGAACTCTTCCTCTTTATCTTTACGAATCATAGGCAAATCTTCCAAAGAGCTTATCCCAAACTGTCTTAAAAATTCCTCAGAAGTACCAAACATTATCGGTCTTCCGGGTGCATCAAGCCTTCCCAGTTCCATTACTAAATCATACTCTACCAGTTTATTTACTGCATGGTCACACTTTACCCCCCTGATTTTTTCGATTTCCGTCTTGGTAATAGGCTGTTTATAAGCAATAATCGATAATGTTTCTAACAAAACATCAGTCAGCACATGCTTTTTGGGTTCTGATGCTATCTTTATCAGTTCCTCATAATACTCCGGACTGCTGCACATCTGAAATGAATTTTCCAGTTCCACAATCTTGATTCCCCTATGTTTTGAAGAATACCTGTCCATAAGATTGTGTATGATTTTTCTTGTTGTTTCTTCATCATGTTCAATTACCCTTGCTATCTCACTTAACTCCACAGAATTACCCATTGTAAAAAGAATAGCTTCAATAACAGATTCAATCCTGTCTATTTCCTTAGAATTTTCCAAAATGTTCCTCCATTCCGAGCACTAAAATCATCTCTTATGCTGCCTCAATGACTATATCATCAAAAATATTCTCCTGTACTATCACGATTTTGCCTTCCTTCATTAATTCCAGAACAGCCAGAAAGCTCATAATCGTGTGCATTTTTGACTGCTCTGAATCAAGAAGTGAAAAAAATCTGACGGTATGTGTACTTTTTAATCTTGCTATTATAAAATCCATTTTTTCAGTAAGACTGACTTCTTCACGCTCAATCTGTCCGAATTTACTCCTTATCGGATCGATTTTATCCTCTTTTCTCTTCATAACATCTTTAAATACATCATTTAATTTTCTTAATGTTACTCCATCAAGCAGTGCTTCCAAATCCACCGGCGCCTCATACTTTTTAACTTCTTCCGGAAGCTCCTGTTTTCTGAAAAAGGCTGTTTCCGCATACGAATATCTGTCTCTGAGTTCATAGGATGCATATTTGTACATTTTATATTCAAGAAGCTGCTCCACAAGTTCCTGCCTTGGATCAATCTCCTCGCCTTCCTCGTTAACCTCTTTAGGCAGAAGCATCTTAGCCTTAATATCAAGTAATGTTGCAGCCATTACCATAAATTCACTTACAACCTCCAGATCATGCTGTCTCATCAGACTGACATACTCCAGATATTGCGAAGTAATCTCAACAATATTAATATCATATATATTTATTTTATTCTTATCTATCAGGTGTAATAGTAAATCCAAAGGACCTTCGTATACCTGAAGTCTGACTTCAAGTTCCATACCGGTACTTACCTCCACATCTATTTCTTGGTAAAATTGACACAAATATTATTGTAACTAATTTACAGCTAAATTTCAATATTTTTTATTAGTCTGACAAAGATATCAATATACCCCATCTTTTGGACCTCACCGGATGTAATTATATTTACTTTTCCTATAACTGTATCACCTGCTGTATAGATTTTCTCTCCTACTATGCTGCCTTTTTTTAATGGTGCTGTTATATTTTTTTTCATTTTTACAGTACCGTTAATCGTGTTCATATCATTTTTATCCGTCAAAAGATAATTAAAATCTGATTCATATTCGCATTTTATTTTCTTCTTTTTACAGTTTTTGATTTTTACGTATTCATGTTTTCCCTCTAATTTATCCGAAAACAAAGCACACTTTGAAAAGCCGTATTCTAAAAGGCTCTCTGCCTCATTAAATCTGGTTTTATAATCGGGTGCACACATAACTACAGCAATAAGATCTATATCATTTTTCTTTGCTGTTGCACTGACACAGTATTTTGCCTTTGATGTACTTCCTGTCTTTAGCCCCGTAGTCCATTCGTACTGTTTGAGAAGTTTATTCGTATTAGTCAGAGTGAATTCTTTACTTCCCTTATCAGTATTGTGAACTATGTTCTCCATCCAAACCGTAGAATAGTTATGTATCTCAGGATAATCTGATATAAGCTGTCTTGACATTATTGCAACATCCTTTGCTGTAGTATAGTGATTATCAGATTCTGTAAGTCCGCAGCAATCTTCAAAATGAGTATTTGACATATTAAGGCTTTTCGCCTTTTCATTCATCATCTCAACAAATTTTTCTTCTGAACCTCCGATATATTCCGCCATTGAAACACTCGCATCATTACCTGATGCAATAATGATACATTTAATAAGTGTGTCCACAGTCTGTTCTTCGCCTGTTTCGAGAAAAACCTGTGACCCTCCCATTGATTTTGCATGTTCACTGGTTGTGACAACATCATCCGGCTTTATTTTTCCCGATTTAATATTGTCAAATATCAGAAGCAGTGTCATAATCTTTGTAATGCTTGCAGGACTTAGTTTTTCATCACTGTTTTTTTCATATATTATATTTCCCGTAGTTTTTTCCATCAATACTACAGATTTTGATTTAATATCAGGCTCTGTATCTTCTCCAAACGCAGTAATTCTCATCACGAAAAATAACATAAAAAATAAAGCTAATATTTTTTTCATAAAAAACCCCATAGAAATATTATTAGTATATTTCTATGGGATTTGTCTGTTTTTATTACTATGTTTTACTCATAATATAAACATTCTTTTGTTGAACTTAGTCTCGTATCACCGCTTTTTTGTGAAACAACAAATGCGTCCAATGATTTTAGACCTGTATAATTAATCTTTAGAGTATTTTCGTCAACGTACTCTGTATCATATGCATCTCCATTCACATATACTACACTGTACTCTGTAAAATTCTGTCCCTTAACTGTTACCTGTCCTTCTTTTTCGCCCTTTTCAACCTTACTAATATTTATATCTTTAATTCCCATTTTAATATCAGTAGGGTCGTATGGATTTATTCCTCCATATACCGATTTTTTTCCATAAAGTATATCATATTCAAGATTCTGCAGTCCACTTAAATATTCTTCATCATCTCTATATTTTTGATGATACTGATTGATAACTCCGGTCGAAATTCCTATCCTGGACATAACTTCCGATGAAAGCTGAAATGCTTCTAACATTCCATCTTTCTTTTCCAAACCTATGTTATTCCATATTACATAATTCGTCTGGTATTGAGAACCGTTTGTCAACTCTTCATTAGAAAATCCCAGTCCCGGCAGATGATCTCCATACATTACCAAAACCGTATCCTCTCCCAACTCATTTAACGCGGCAACAAGTTCTTTCACAAACTCATCCATCTCATTAATCTCATTTGCATAATACTCTATTGCATTTCTCTGTCCCTCATTCTCAACACCCGAAACCTTTATCTTCGGGTTTTCAATCATAGGCTCGGTAGGATAACTTCCGTGTCCCTGTACGGATATCGTATATATATAATCCTGATTTGGTGTTGATTTCAGCGTATCAATAATCTCACCTGTCAGAAATTTATCCTTTGCCCACGACATTGGAGTAAATTCCTCAACATGCATGTATTCTATAGATGTAAACGTATCATATCCAAGATTTTTAAACACATTATTTCTTCCGTAAAAGGTACCTGTATTGTTGTGAATCGCATGACATGAATAACCATTTTTCTTTAAATCATATGCAATATTTTCACAAGTTGTTTCCTTAAGAATCGTTTTATACGGAAACTCTCCCGGTCCAAAATCATCAAGATTCATTCCGGTCATTACTTCAAATTCTGTGTTACAGGTTCCATAACCAACATTAAATACATTCAAATATCCCGAAGAATACTGCTCACACAACTGTGTGTAATATGGAATCGGATTCTCTGATAAGGTAATATCTTTCACGTTATTCAGATTAAAAAATGACTCCAGCTGTAAGAAAATAACGTTTGGCGTTTTGTCCGAAACCACATCATTGCCTGTGGAATTGTCAAATCCACCCACTATCTCGCCTATCGTATCTTCTGAATAATCAGCCGGCTTTTTCACTCCGGTATTTACAAGTGAATTCATAAAACAGTATACAAAACCATACTCATTATAAGCAGTTGTAAGATTTGTAAATTCAACTGACATAAATCCGGTATCAATTGATATATTGATAATGGCAAACATCGCAACAATTGTGAGTCCGACTATTATTGCATTTCTAACATAGCTTATGGTATAGCTCACTTTAGGAACCTTCAAAAATATAAACACAACCAGTGCAACTACAGCAATTCCAAGTAATAAAACAAAAACTACAAAAATCGAACTGAAATATTTGTTCATAATGGTTATAGCCGAATCAATCAATTTCAAATCCGAAGCATTAAAAGGTGTTACTCTCTGATTCAATAGCACCATGTTCACAATACCACATGCTATCCACAAAATCGACAATACTGACAGTCCAAATATCCTTCTTCTCACCAATATGGTAAATATCAATATCGACAAAATAATCATTACGTTGCAAAAGAACTGAACGGGATGTGTAAACATATATGCAAATCCATCTATCACCGAACTCCGGCTTAAAATCTCAATCACCAGATTTAATATTATAGGCACTGCCAGGTAAATCACTAATGATTTATAATTGTCTTTATTCTTAACAAACTCTTTTATCTTATTCATCGCATTATACCTTCCTGCACATTTCATAGAAATATTCAACCATCAATACAATATAACACACTTTTGATAAAAATACAAAATTATTTTTAATATTTTTTCGCTCCGTTCTTACTTACAATCCATTTCACAAGTATATCCGCTTTCGCAGGTGTTACTGTGATATCGTAAGCAGATAAAAGTCTGTCTTTAGCCTCCGATAATCTGTCAGGGTCATTTGCATATAATGTAGCTATTGTTTCTCCCTTTTCCACTTTATCTCCCACTTTTTTATGAAGTATTATACCAACCGATAAATCAATGATACTTTCCTTTGTTGTTCTTCCTCCCCCGAGGATTAATGCAACTTCTCCTATATCACCGGTATGGATTTTCTCCACATATCCCGACCGTGCTGATTGTACTTCCATCACAATGGATGCCTTTTTAAATTTGCCGGTATCATACACAAACTCCGGATTCCCCCCCTGTGCTTCTACTAATTGTGCAAATTTGTCCAATGCTTTACCTGTCTCAATCACATCTTTTAACATTTCCCGCGCTTCCTCAGTATTTTTCGCCTTCTTTCCCAGAACCAGCATATAACTGCCAAGAACATAACAAAGTTCCATCAAATCATCCGGTCCTTTTCCTTTCAATGTCTCTATCGCTTCTATCACTTCCAGGGAATTTCCTACAGCTTTTCCAAGAGGCTGGTCCATATCTGTTATTACTGCAACAATATCCTTTCCCGCACCTGTTCCTATATCTACCATTTCCTGAGCTAAAGATATTGCATCCTTTTCTTCTTTCATAAATGCACCGCTGCCTGTTTTTACATCAAGGACTATACCGTCAGCTCCTAATGCCAGTTTTTTACTCATGATGCTGCTTGCAATCAATGAAATATTATCAACTGTCGCCGTAACATCCCTGAGTGCATATATTTTTTTATCAGCCGGTGCCAGATTGGCAGTTTGACCGGTTACTGCTATCTTTATGTTATTCACATTTTTTATAAATACATCTTCTGAAATGCTTGTCTGATATCCGTCTATACTTTCTAATTTATCAATAGTTCCGCCTGTATGCCCCAGTCCTCTGCCTGACATTTTTGCCACCGGAACACCGCATGCGGCAACCATCGGTGCCAATACAAGTGTTGTCTTATCTCCAACTCCGCCCGTACTATGCTTGTCAACCTTGACTCCGTCGATTTGTGACAAATCAAGTACATCTCCACTGTCTCTCATTGCCATTGTCAAATCAAGAGTTTCTCTTTTATTCATTCCGTTAAAATAGACTGCCATCAGAAAAGCTGATATCTGATAATCCGGTATATTACCATTAGTGTATTCAAATACAACGTATCTGATTTCTTCTGTTGTAAGCTCAAGTCCATCTCTTTTTTTTGCAATCAGGTCATTCATTCTCATACCAATCTCACCTCCATTATAATTTATCAAGAAAACTTGTTCCCACAGGCAGCTGCTTTAGCCCGAAAATACTGCTTATTGTCTGGCCTATATCAGCAAAACTGCTGCCCGTACCCAGATTTATCCCCTGTTTTATACCTTTACCATACACGATTAATGGAATATACTCTCTGGTATGGTCTGTTCCCTTAAAAGTCGGGTCACACCCATGGTCCGCATTAATAATCAGCAAATCCTTTTCACTCATCAGATTGACTATTTCCGGCAATCTTGCATCAAATTCTTCAAGACCTCTGCCATATCCTTCGGCATCTCTCCTGTGTCCCCATGTAGAGTCAAATTCGACAAGATTTGTAAATATTATCCCATCTTTACCCTGATTCATATAATCAATTGTCTTATCTATTCCATCCATATTATTTTTCGTATGGACCGCATCTGTTATTCCTTCCCCACAGAAAATATCTTCAATCTTGCCGACTGCCATTACATTTCCACCGGAATCTTTCATGTAATTAAGCACATTATCTTTAGGCGGTTTTAAAGAAAAATCTCTTCTGTTCGATGTTCTGATATATTTACCGTTTTGTGTGATAAACGGTCTTGCTATCACTCTTGCCACACCGTGTTTTCCAATGAGTATATTTCTGGCAATCCTGCATATGTTATATAATTTTTCCGGCGGATATACATCTTCATGACACGCTATCTGAAATACACTATCAGCCGAAGTATAGACTATCGGTTTTCCCGTTGCTATATGTTCTTCTCCAAGTTCTTTAATTATTTCTGTTCCGGAAGCAGCACAATTTGCAAGCACACCGGGTATTGCTGCTTCTTCTATAAAACGGTTGATTATTTCATCTGGAAAGCCATCAGGGTAAGTAGGAAATTTTTCAGGAGAATATATCCCCGTCATCTCCCAATGACCCATAGTCGTATCTTTTCCATTAGACATTTCAGCTAATCTTCCAAAGCATCCTTGGGGACTCTCTGCCTCAGGTATACTTGTTATACCTTCTATGTTTCCCAATCCCAATTCTATCATATGCGGAATATTCAAGCCTTTATTAGCTTCCCACACATGATCCAATGTGTCTGCACCGCAATCTCCGAATTTATCTGCATCCGGCATCTCCCCTGCTCCTACACTGTCTAGTATAATCCATATTATTCTTTCAATCTGCTGCATAGTTCTCCTCCTTCAAACGATTTCACTATCTACATTTTACCACAATTTCTCATAGTTATAAATTATATTTGAATTTTATATCACTTTATAATATAATATATTATCTAATGTTATATACTCAAAGGAGGAAAACAACTATGAGTTTTCAATTTATTAAACAGTTACCAACTCCGGCTGAAATCAAAGAGCAGTTTCCTCTTCCGATGAAATTAGCAGAGTTAAAGGAGCAAAGGGATATACAGATAAAAAAAATTTTCAAAGGAGAATCCGAAAAATTTCTTCTAATCATAGGTCCCTGCTCAGCAGATAATGAAGATGCCGTGTGCGACTATGTCAACAGACTTTCAAAAGTCAGCGAAAAAGTATCCGATAAAATCATTGTCATTCCACGAATATATACTAACAAACCGCGTACCACAGGAATGGGTTATAAAGGTATGCTTCACCAGCCTGATCCTGAGGGCAAACCGGATTTACTCGCAGGGCTTCTTGCAATAAGAAAAATGCACATACGTGTTATGGAAGAAACCGGACTGACTGCTGCTGATGAAATGCTTTATCCTGAAAATTACAGATATTTTTCTGATATACTTTCTTATGTTGCAATCGGTGCCCGTTCTGTAGAAGACCAACAGCATCGTTTGACAGTAAGCGGAATGGATATTCCTGCCGGAATGAAAAATCCTACCAGTGGTGACCTTTCTGTTATGTTAAATTCTGTCATTGCTGCTCAAAGCGGACATACTTTTATCTACAGAAGCTGGGAGGTTAAGACAGACGGCAACCCATTAACACATACCATATTAAGAGGTGCCGTGAACAAGCATGGTCAGTATATTCCAAATTATCACTACGAGGATTTGATACGATTATACAATATGTACAATGAGCTTGATTTGGTTAATCCTGCAGTTATTGTTGATACTAATCATTCAAATTCCGGCAAGCAGTATTTAGACCAAATAAGAATCTCCAAAGAAATTCTTCACAACAGACGTCATTCTGATGAAATAAAGAGTTTTGTTAAAGGCTTAATGATTGAAAGCTATATTGAACCGGGAGCTCAAAAGGTCGGCGAACATGTTTACGGAAAATCTATCACTGATCCTTGTCTTGGATGGGATCAGACTGAAAGTCTTATCTATACAATTGCAGATATGTTATAAAAGAAAAGATTGCGTGGTTTTCACGCAATCTTTTCTTTTAATTCCTTGGATGTGTTTTATCATACACCGTCCTTAATCTCTGTCTTTTTACATCCTCATAAATTCTTGCTGATGAGATATCTGACAATCCCATCATTTCCTGAATTGATTTTAAATCCGCTCCGTTTGACACCATATGTGTTGCAAATGAATGTCTTATTATAATCGGATTTATCTCAGAAGTGATACCTGCTTTTTCCCCATATTCTTTAATTATCTTCCAAAACCCCTGACGGCTCATAGGTTTTCCTTTACAATTTACAAACAGGATGTCGCTATCCTTATCTTTCATCATCATATCCCTGCACGAGGAAAAATAATGTGACAGTGCCCTCTTTGCTGATTTTCCAAACGGTATAACCCTGTCTTTATAGCTCACCTGATTACGGCATATTACATAATCCATCTCCATGCTCAAATCTGATACTTTTAACAACACAATTTCACTAACTCTGATTCCGGTTGCATACAACAATTCAAGCATCGCTTTATCCCTGATACCTTTGAGTGTACTTTCATCCGGTTGATTCAATATCCTCTCAACTTCTTCTATGCTCAATACGGAAGGAAGTTTTTTTTCAACCGGCGGTGCTTTTAAAAATTCTACCGGTTCGTAATCAATTTGTTTATTTTGCAAAAGAAATCTGAAAAATGATCTCATTGCAGCTATATTTCTTGATATGGTTGCCGCGGACATTCCGTCTTTTTCAAGTTTTAATATATATGTATTAATATTAGTAACTGTTACTTTGTCTACAGCATCAATTCCAATTGATTCCATAAATGTTCTCATTTTATTTAAATCTCTTTGATAAGACTGTACTGTACTTAAAGACATTTTCTTTACATCTGTCATATAAAAAACGAAATCTTCAATACTTTTTTTCATAATTTCCTCCGATTACGTACTTTTACTTCCATTTATATTTTTTTATTTAAAAAAATCTATACGGACATATGCTTCAAGCATACTTTCTGTCCATATTAAAAGCATGATAATACAAAAGTTTACTATTATACTTCCTGACATTCCTTTTTTCAGACGCCTGTCTTTAATATTGCTGCAAAATGTCATTGTAAATAGTACCATTCCCATATATACAATATAATACGGAAACACTGACATTCCAAAATAATATAATGCTTTATACCCGTATCTCAATGCCATCATGGAGGATACTATCGCAGACGTCCCTCCCATATAAAACATGTATATACAATTAAAAGCACTTCCCAAAAATGTCATATTAAACACGAATATGATAAACATTTCTTTTAATCTGCTTTCAAATATGAAATATTGCAGCTCGCTTTTTATCATATCTTTCGTAACTATTGTTCTGTTAAAACTACACAGATAAGTATTAATAGCATCAGAGGACTTATACCAGTTGATATTGACGTATACCGTTCCTGCTATCATTCCAATTATAAGTCCCAAATACCATACTTTTCTCTTTTTTAACATCTCAAAAATCGCATACACTATTCTATATCACCCTCTCATTTTTATGGACAACCTTTAAAATAATATATGCAAAGACCATTTATTTATGACTTTTTACAATATTTTGAATAATATGCAAGTATCGATGCTACCGTCTTGGAGTCTTCTATTTCACCTGAATAAATCATTTGTAGTAATTCATCAACATCGTATATCTCCACATCTATGTATTCATCTTCATCAAGATTCTGCTTTGTTTTAACCAGATTACGTGCCAGATACACCTCTATCTTTTCATTGCAAAATGCCACAGTTGTTCTTAACGACAGTAAAAACTCCAAATTCTGTGATTTATATCCTGTCTCCTCTTCTAATTCCCTCGCAGCACACACTTTCATTGGCTCATCTGCATTTTCAAGACCACCCGCCGGAATTTCTACTGTATATCTGTCCAGTGCATTTCTATACTGTCTGACCAGAATTATCTTTCCGTCATCTGTTACAGGAACCACAGCAGCAGCTCCTCGATGTCCAATAAAATCCCACTGTGCAACACTTCCATTTGGTATCTGTACGGTGTCCTTGTACATGTTAATTATCTTGCCCTCATACACAAGTTCTCTGTTTATACGCTCTATCTTCTGCAATGAACTCCCTCCATCTATCTCATATTCTCAGCTTTATTATAACATGCATCTGTTGCCTTTATAATGGCATTTCTAAAACCAAATTCTTCTAAAGCTGCTACACCTGCTATCGTTGTGCCTGCCGGTGAACAAACATTATCCTTCAGCTTTGCAGGATGTTCTCCTGTCTCCAGCACCATTTTAGCCGAACCCATAACTGTCTGGGCAACCATCTCGTAGGCTGTCTGTCTCGGAATACCATACTTGACAACACTGTCAGCCATTGCTTCAATAAACATATACACATACGCCGGTGAACTTCCGCTGGCACATGTTACCGCACTCATTAAATTTTCACTGATAACTTTTACTCTTCCAAATGATGAAAAGAACTTTTCGATTACATCTTTTTCATCAAAGCTAAATAACTTTGCATCATAACAAATTCCTGTCATTCCTGCTCCTAATAATGCCGGTGTATTCGGCATTGCTCTTACAATTCTGCTGTCAAATCCCAACTGGTCAACCAGATGCTGTATCGTAATTCCCGGTGCAATTGATATTATAACATGATCCTTCGTCACAATATTAACAATATTCTTTATTACCTGCGGATAGAACTGCGGTTTTACTGCAATTACCAGATATTTAGCGTTATTGGCACATTCTGCGTTCGTCTCTGTATGCATTACTTTCGTCTCTTCTGTCACCTGCTGCATTCTGCTTTCGCTGGCATCACAAAATATTATCTCATCTTTGTCAAAAACATTTAATGCACCTTTTAGCATTGCATATCCCATGTTTCCCATTCCTATAAATCCAATCTTAGCCATTTGTCTATTCAGCCTTGTTTAAAGGCTCTCTCCTTCCTATTAATTGATATTTATTTGTATGAACAAAGCTGCAATGCCGTAAACACAGCATTGCAGCCCACATTCATAACTATTTTGCGTAATCTGTTACACGACTTTCTCTTATAACATTTACCTTTATCTGTCCAGGATATTCTAATTGATTCTCAATCTCCTTAGACAGATTTCTTGCAAGTAATACCATATCGGCATCACTAATCTTCTCTGGAATAACCATGACACGTATCTCTCTACCTGCCTGAATAGCAAAAGATTTATCAACACCCTCAAATTCATTTGATATTTCTTCGAGTTGTTTTAATCTGTTAGTATATGTTTCCAATGTCTCTCTTCTTGCACCAGGTCTCGCAGCGGATATAGTATCAGCTGCCTGTATAAGACAGGCAATCAGAGACTGTGGCTCAACATCTCCATGATGAGCTTCAACTGCATTGATAATCAAAGCCGATTCTTTATACTTCTTGCACAGATCCACACCTAACTGTATATGTGAACCTTCCATTTCATGATCCACAGCTTTACCAATATCATGCAATAATCCTGCACGCTTCGCCAAACGTACATCTACACCTACTTCTGCTGCAAGTAATCCTGCTAAATGAGCTACTTCAATCGAATGTTTCAATGCACTCTGACCGTAGCTTGTCCTGAATTTCATCTTACCAAGTAACTTAACCAACTCAGGATGGATACCATGCACTCCGACTTCGAGACATGCCTCTTCACCTTCTTCGCGCATCATACCTTCTACTTCTTTTTGTGCTTTTTCAACCATCTCTTCAATTCTTGCCGGATGAATTCTTCCGTCAACAATCAACTTTTCAAGAGCAACTCTTGCAACTTCTCTTCTGATTGGATCAAATCCTGACAAAATAACAGCTTCCGGTGTGTCATCTATAATCAGATCCACACCCGTCAATGTCTCTAAGGTTCTTATGTTCCTACCTTCACGGCCGATAATTCTTCCCTTCATTTCATCGTTAGGAAGCTGAACTACCGATATCGTCGACTCAGAAACATGATCTACAGCACACTTCTGTATCGCTGTAACTACATATTCCTTTGCTTTTTTAGCTGCTTCTTCTTTAGCTTGTGATTCAAGTTCCTTAATCATTTTAGCAGTGTCAAGTTTTACTTCTTCTTCAACAGATTTTAATAAAAACTCTTTCGCCTGTTCGGAGGTTAATCCAGATATTCTTTCCAACTCTTTTAAACGTTGCTCGTTAAGATTCGCAATCTCTTCTTTCTGCTTTTCAAGTTCTGCTTCCTTTGAATTCAGCATTGCCTCTTTCTTCTCAACTTGTTCAGATTTCTTTTCTAATGCTTCTTCCTTGGATAGAACTCTCTTCTCATAACGCTGTATTTCCGCTCTTTGCTCTTTGCTTTCCTTTTCAATCTCATTCTTGGTCTTCAAAGATTCCTCTTTTGCTTCTAACAGCGCTTCCCTTTTCTTAGTCTCAGCAGTCTTTAATGCTTCATCTATAATCATTCTGGATTTTTCTTCAGCACTTCCTATCTTTTCTTCAAAAGATTTTGTGGTGTAGCCGGACGAAATAATCCATACAACGGGAATAACAACAATCAAAGTTATTATGATAGCAATTATTATTCCTAACACAGGAGCACCTCCTTATTTAGTTTTCATTGTGCAATACAACACTTCAATTTTAAACGTTTTTTTCAATTATGTCAAGCGTAAAAGGATGTACATTCTGTTACTATGTACACCCTTCTTTATCTTTTATATCATGTATTTTTGTTTATAAATTACATGCCCTTTATTTTAGCTGTTTTTTCAAGACCTGTTTTTTCAGTAAAATAACTATTTTTGTATGTATTTAATAACTTTTTAGGTACCTGAATTACCAATTTTGCATTTGTCTGCCTTAAAGCATTATCTCCTACTTTTTTTATTTTTTCAGAGTTAATTACCATCTTAGTTAGTTTCTTACATCCATAAAACGCTTTATTATCAATCATGGTAACGTTTTTACCAATCGTTATACTTTTTAGCTTTTTACAATCCGCAAACGCATTAACTCCTATACCCGTTATAGAGTATTTTCCGCCTGAAATTGTAAGTGAATCTCCCAAAACAATATTTTTAGCAGATGTATTTTCATTCTTTGTAATAATAAGCGCTCCTGATGTGTATGTATCATTCACTTTTGTAAACTTAATCTCATATCCGCCATAGTGATACTTATGATTCAAAATAAGTTTTATCTTGTATGTCTTTTCTACACTTCCGGTATAATTACCCTTACCTGTCACTTTTACCTTAGCTTCTCCGATTCCCTTTGCATTAACATATTTTACCGTATAATCCTTATTCTGTACAAGCGTAGTATTACCATTCGTAACCGTAACCTTCGGTTTTCTAGGCTTTCCACTGTTCCATTCCACAGCATTGTATTCTATTTTTAGCATTTTATCAAACAGTTGTACCTGTACATCTGCTTTATCCGCCTTGAATGAAATTTTATTTTCAGCAGCATATGTTTCAGCATATGTTCCGCTAAATCCGTATATTTTTAATGCACTGTTACATTCTGACAACGCATTACTTCCAATATTATTGACACTTGCCGGTATAAATACATATGTCAAATTCTTGCACTGATAAAATGCTTTGTTTCCAATAAATGTTGTTGAAGAACTAACAACACATTTTTTTATGTCACTTCCTGAAAATGTATATTTATTAATATGATATCCTTTTATTGTATTACCATTTGCATCCTTATAGCTGTCCGGAAGTTTTAACACCTGATTACTTCCACCATAACCTATAAGATAATTCTTCTGATTCATTTCTGCAAAAATGTAACCGTCAGAATCTACTGTAATAATACTCTTATCAGAATCTTTTTTTCTTATATTTGCAGCATTCTCGGCTACGGCACCATTTTCAGTTGAACCCTTCGTAATCTTCAGACTGCTCTTATTCGTAACCTCTACTAAATCAAAACACGCTTTAAACGCATCATCTTTTATATAACTCAAAGACTCCGGCAATGTAACCGATGTGAGCGAATAGCAGAAAGCAAATGAATCCTTCCATATACCGGTCACCTTATACCCTGAAATAGTGTCAGGAATTTCCGCACTAACAATTCCATTTGTATGTCCAACTATAATAACCTCATCATCACAGACAGTATATCTGAGATTTCCACTTTTCTTTGAATTATTAACATAAGTTAATTTATAATTTTTACAATAATCTATCTGATAGTTATTCAGACAATATATACTCAAAGAACTATTACAGCCTTCAAATGCATTACTAGGTATAACACCAACAGTTACCGGCAGATAAACAGCCTTCAAAGAAGTACAGTTATAAAACAAACCTGATAAAAGTTCCTCCACACCATTAGGAATCTCTACTTCCTGTAATGCAGTACAGTTCTTGAAAGACTGTACCGATATTTTTTTTAATGATTTGGGTAACTGAATGCTTTTAAGGCTCGTGCAATCCCTAAATGCCAAATCACCAATAGATTTTACACTATCCGGTATGGTAATACTCTTTAAAGACTGACACTTAATAAAAGCACCTGTTTCCACCTCCTGCAACCTGTCAGGCAATACCACTTCCTTAAGTCCCCAGCAATCTTTAAATATACCCTGACATAAAACTGTTACACCGTCAGGTATCGTGATTTTTTCCATCAATCTGCAGTCACCAAACGCATATGAACCAATATTTGTAACGTTAGCAGGGATAGTCATATCTGACATCTGTTTACAATTCTTAAATGCGTAATCTCCTATAGAGTCTAACGAATCCGGCAGCTCAACACTTGTTACATTCTGGCAATTAAGGAAAGCAAATTCTCCAAGTGAAGTAACACCTTCTTTTACAACGATTTTGTTAATCTTTGTACAATAAGCATGCCATTTCTCACTACAAGGGTTTATAATAGCTGTCTTACCGCCATCCTCATCTATCTCTTCAGTAACATCTTCTTTAAAATCGCACATATTTCCCGTACCACTGATTGTCAGTACACGGGTAGACATATCAAGCGACCATTTGACATTGTCATCTGATGTCGCACTACATTTTCCCGAATAATCATCAGCTTTTACTTCACATACTGCCATATGTACCAATGTAAACATAAGCAAACCCAAAAGCATGTACTTACTAAATTCCCCAAGTTTCTTCTTCATGTAAACCTTCCTTCCCGTTCATAAGCATAATTGTGTTTTGACAATAAATCAGCAAACACTATGAACCTTTTCTCACTACATCTATTATATCGTCATAATTAAATCCTTTGCTTAAAAGATATTTTAATTGTTTGTTTTTTTCTTCATATGATGCATTTTCAAAATCAAATCTTCGTGAGACTAATACCTTTCTGATTACTTCCCTGCTTTCAATATTAATATCATTAAATATGTTATTGATAGTATCTCTATCAAGCCCCTTTGCACGTAACTGATACTCCATCTGTCTGATACTTTTTGAATGCATATTAGATTTAACATATGAAATCCCATATCTTAAATCATTTAAATAATCATACTTTTCCAGAAATTCAATTGTCAAATCAATAATCGAATCAGGATAACCTGATTCGATTAGTTTTTTTCGCAATTCAAATTTTGTCTTGTCTCTCCGCTCAATAATATACAATGCTCTTTCTTTACATCTCTTTTTTAATATCAGCATTATCTCACTGTATATTTTCTGACTTAATTCATAATCCTCGCATAATGACAAACGCTTAACTTCGCCATTATACAGGTAGAATTTTTCTCCGTCATCCAATTCGATTTCGGATTTTTTTTTATCAATTTTGCGGATACTGACAACCTGCATTACTTCTTTTCTCCCTTTTCACCATTTTCTTTTTCATCCGTAGTCTGCTGTTCATCCACAGGTATTTCTCCGGAAATATCAAAATGTTTCCTTACCTGATTTTCTATCTCCTGCAACATTTCCGGATGGCTTATCAGGGTGTTTTTAGCATTCTCACGCCCCTGACCTATCTTCTCTCCTTTGTATGCATACCATGCACCGCTTTTATTGACAACATCAATCTCTGCGGCCAGATCGAGAATATCACCTTCTCTGGAAATTCCCTTACCAAACATTATATCAAATTCTGCTTCCTTGAAAGG
Source organism: uncultured Lachnospiraceae bacterium (assembly GCA_902786515.1). Lineage (GTDB taxonomy): Bacteria > Bacillota > Clostridia > Lachnospirales > Lachnospiraceae > UBA2821. The sequence continues at coordinate 78,410 of CADADA010000004.1, forward strand.
TGGTGCAATCTTGTTCTTTACAACCTTCACTCTTGCCCTGTTACCAATCACTTCACCGCCCTGCTTCAGGCTCTCTATACGACGCACATCCAGACGAACTGATGAATAGAACTTCAATGCCCTTCCACCTGTAGTTGTCTCAGGATTTCCAAATAAAACGCCCACTTTTTCTCTCAACTGGTTAATGAAAATAACGGCAGTATTCGTCTTGCTGACAACACCTGTGAGTTTTCTAAGTGCCTGCGACATAAGTCTTGCCTGCAGACCAACATGAGAATCTCCCATCTCTCCGTCTATCTCTGCCTTTGGAACAAGTGCTGCAACAGAATCCACTACAACCACGTCAACCGCTCCGGACCTTACAAATGTCTCTGTAATCTCAAGTGCCTGCTCACCAAAGTCCGGCTGGGAAATATATAAATTATCAATATCTACACCGATAGCTTTTGCATAAACAGGATCCAGAGCATGTTCTGCATCTATAAATCCGGCAATTCCTCCTCTTTTCTGTACCTCAGCTATAATGTGAAGAGCTACCGTCGTCTTACCACTTGATTCAGGACCGTAAATCTCAATAATACGTCCTTTTGGAACTCCTCCAAGACCAAGTGCTATATCAAGGCTCAGTGAGCCGGTAGGTATAGTCTCAATATTCATTGCTGCTTTAGGGTCTCCGAGTCTCATTACGGAACCTTTTCCATGCTGCTTTTCAATCTGTGATATTGCTTCATCTAATGCTTTTAATTTATCATTCTTATCCAATGTTTAAACCTCCTATCTTTGCGAACATTTGTTCTGTATTTATGATATACCAGTTTCAGGAGTTTGTCAAGCCCAAAACCTTGTATATCACACTGCATTGTTATAATATCACATTTTGTTTTTTATGTAAAGTTTTTTGTTGGAAAATTTTCCCCGGATATCCGGAATGATTTTTACACAATTATAAAATAGGTTTTTTTATAGAATATTTTTTTATATAATCGTTAATTATTTCTTCATTTTTAATTTGGTTTCTTGGTATACCAATGTACACTGATTTAGATAAAAAAATAAAAACATAGTTCTTATTAAGCCATATCTTCTCAATCCCTTCCCATACTGTTTTTATCATTTTATCTTTCTTAACCGCTTTTGCCTCAACGCCCTCGTCATCAAATGTGATTTCCCATTCTTTTATGTCATTTGCATACAACGTGTACGCAATATTTCTAATCTTAAAAACAACATATGCAAGATATGGTATCGGAAAAACCACTAAAATCCAAGCTCCACCTATTTTATTTTCAGTGACCGCGCCCATAACCATCAGTATTACTCCCATTACAAACAGTGCAAAACAGAATTTAAGAATGTTGCTCTTCCTTACCATATAATACGTCTGTATGTCCATATATTCTTTTTTGGATAATCGATATCTAACTGTTTCTTTCACTTTCTAATCCATTCCTTAACATATGCAGTGCTTCGCAGACTGCAAGATTTCTTATTTCTTGTCTGTCACCCTCAAAGACAAACCTTCTTACCTCGTAGCTGCCTAAAATTCTGCATGCAATTATTACTGTACCCACAGGATTCACATCATCTCCACCCGAAGGTCCGGCAATTCCCGTAGTCGCTAATGCGCAATCAGTTTTAGCAGTAAAAGCACCTTTTTTTACCATCTCTAAAGCCGTTTCTTCACTGACAACACCGTATTTTTCGATTATATCGCCATCAACACCAATCACTTCTTTTTTTGCATCATCAGAATAAGTGACAAAACCTCTTGAAAACACTGCCGAAGCCCCCGGAACATCTACAATTCCGGCAGCAAGAAGCCCCCCTGTACACGATTCCACCGTGGTAACTGATAAATTTCTTTTTTTTAACAGTTCAACAACTTTACTTGCATCATCGCATTTCATACTACTTCCCGCCATCTGATATTACCTCTTTATTTTTCACAATATAATCAACCAGTGAAATAACCGTTAATACAAGCGCAAGGTAAATAAATATATACTCAAGCACCTGAAACCAGACAAAATTCCAGTCCAGAATCAACAGAATTATCATGGTCATCTGGCTCACTGTCTTGTACTTTCCCCACCAGCTTGCAGCGATTACAACACCATTATCAGATGCAACCAGTCTGAAACCACTGATAATCAATTCACGGCTGATAATTATGATAACTATCCATGAAGACAGCTTGTCCCCTATAAGACAAATCATCGCCGAACAAACAAGCAGCTTATCTGCCATAGGGTCCATAAATTTTCCAAAATTCGTGACAAGATTATATTTTCTTGCAATTTTACCATCAAGCATATCAGTAAGACTTGCAATCACAAAAATCGTTAATGCCACGTATTTATCCGGTTCACCAAAAACCTTTACTAACATAAATACAACGAAAAACGGTATAAGAATAACTCTTAATATCGTTAATTTGTTAGGCAAATTCATACTTTTCCTCCTATCAATTCACCAATCAGATCATATTCTGCAGCACCCGTAACCTTTACTTTTACAAAGTCGCCTGTCATAAGTTCTTCATCCGTGGTGATAAATATATTTCCGTCAACACCGGGAGCATCCATATATGTCCTGCCAATATATGCATTTTCATCAACAACTTTACCTTCAATCATTACAAGTAATTCTTTTCCTATATTTTCCTGTGCCGATTCAAATGCTATTTCCTGCTGAATTTCCATTAATTCATCCCTGCGCTCATTTCGAATCTCTTCCGGAATCTGATTATCCATCTGAGCAGCCGGAGTTCCCTCTTCTTCGGAGTAGGCAAATACCCCGAGACGCTCGAATCGGATTTCTTCAATGAAATCCCTGACAATTTCGTGATCCTCTTTTGTCTCTCCCGGAAATCCTGAAATTAATGTTGTTCTAAGCACTATATCCGGAATCTCTTTTCTTATTCTGCCAATAATATCCACCAAATCTGCTTTTGTGGTTCTTCTCTTCATGGTGCTTAAAATGTGATCACTGGCATGCTGAATCGGAATATCAAGATAATGACATATCTTGCCGCTGTCACGGATAACTTCTATCAATTCGTCCGTGATTTCTTCCGGATAACAATATAATATTCTAATCCAGTATAATCCTCTAATTTCAGATAATTTTTTTAAAAGCTCAGGCAGCATCTTTTTTTTATAGAGATCTACTCCGTATAATGTTGTCTCCTGTGCAACAAGAATCAGTTCTTTTACACCCTGAGATACAAGCTCACCGGCCTTTTGCACAAGCTGCTCCATCGGAACACTCCTGTAATGTCCCCTTATAGACGGTATAATACAATAACTACAGCATTTATTACATCCTTCCGCAATCTTTAGGAATGCGTAATGTCCACCTGTAGTAATTATCCTTTTTTTGCCGGCAGATACCGGAGCATCAAGAGGGCTGTATAACTCTATCTTACTTTCGCTCTCTTTTAACTTATTCACTACATCCAGAATTGATTCAACTGATGCAGTACCCAGTACGGCATCTACTTCCGGAATCTCTTTAAGTATCTCTGAACGGTATCGCTGCGCCAGACATCCTGTTACAATAAGAGACCTGCATTTTCCTTCCGTACGGTACCTTCCCATTTCAATAATCGTATTGATACTCTCTTCCTTTGCATCATTAACAAAGCAGCACGTATTAATAATAATAACGTCTGCTTCAGTTTCATCATCTGTAAATGTAATTTCATTATCTGTTTTCAATATCCCAAGCATTTCCTCGGAATCCACAAGGTTCTTGTCACAGCCTAAGGATATAAATAAGATTTTCATTACTCTTCATCCTCATCATCACCAACAATACGAACTTTTGAGCCATATAACTCATCCACTGCAATAGAAAGCGGTTTGCCATTGGTATCATATACAAGAGGCTCTTCTCCGGCAATAATCTGTCTTGCTCTTTTAGAAGTAGCCATAACAATTGAATATCTGCTCTGTACCACAGGCTGTTCTCCCGGCTCTACCTCCTTATTAACTACTGCCATTAAATCTGAATATGATGGATGTAACATAGTAAACTCCTTTCTAAAAGCGATTTACGCCTTCTCTTATATTATTAATTAATTCTTTATTTCTAAAAGTGTCACAATGCAGACTCTTAATGAGTGCATTTAACTGTGCCACACTTTCTTCCAGATTATCATTCACCACCACGTAATCGTACTCTTCAATACCATACGCTTCTTCCTTAGCCCTGTCAAGCCTTGCCTGTATAACATCTTCAGTCTCCGTGCCTCTTCCTGACAGTCTGTTTTTTAATTCTTCTGCTGACGGCGGCAATATAAATATCAGCACTGCTTCCGGCATCAGCTCCTTAACATGATGTGCTCCCTGAATCTCAATCTCCAGCAAAACATCTTTTCCTTCTTCAAGGCACTTTTCAACATAAGCTTTTGGTGTGCCATAGTAATTATCTACATAACATGCATATTCTAAAAATGCCTGTTCATCTATCATTTTTTTGAATTCTTCTTTTGTCTTAAAGAAATATTCCCTTCCGTCAACTTCTCCAATTCTTGGACTCCTCGTGGTAGCTGAAATCGACAATGCATAATTATCATAGTTTTCAAGAAGCTCCTTCATCATAGTTCCCTTACCACAACCTGAAAATCCGGATATCACTACCAGAACACCTTTATCATTCTTCATCATTTTCTCCTTTTATCATCAATTCATCATTGCCATTGACCCTTGCCGTAATCGTATCCGGCGACAGTGCAGACATAATAATCATACCGTTTTCCATAACCAGAACTGACTTTGTCTTTCGTCCCTGTGTCGCATCAATGGACATTCCTTCATCCTTTGAATTCTGGACTTTTCTCCTTGCCGGTGCCGAGTCAGAACTGATAACGGCAATCAGTTTATCAGCATTAATTACGTTTCCATAGCCCACATTGATTAACCTGTTCTTCAAAATTATCTCCATTCCATAAATAATCTACTCAATGTTTTGAATCTGCTCTCTTACTTTTTCGATTTCTGTTTTTATGTTAATCGCACAGTCCGATACTTCCGGATCACTAGTCTTTGATAAAACAGTATTGGCTTCCCTGTTCATCTCCTGCGCAATAAAATCCATTTTTCTTCCTATCGATTCACCTGAAACCAGACATTCTTCTATAGCCTTAATATGACTTTTAAGTCTTACGGTCTCCTCATCTACACAGATTTTATCTGCATAAATAACTGTCTCTGCAACTATCCTGCTCTCATCAACAGCGGCATCTCCTAAAAGCTCCTTTACTTTATCTTCTATCTTTTTCCTGTAATCTTCAACAAGCTCCGGTGCCTTTTTCTCAATAAATTCAACTTCATTTTTGATATTATCAAGTTTTAATAAAATGTCCTTCTTAAGGTTCTCTCCTTCTGCAATCCTCGTCTGAACAAGATTCTCCATGGCAGAAGATACAGCCTGTTCAATCACATTCCATACCATTTTTTCATCAGTCTCTTTTTCCTGAATCACAAACACATCCGGACATCTCAAAAGTACTGAACCGCTCATATCATTGTCGATTTCGAATTTTTCCTGCATATCTTTAAAAATATTCACATACTGTTCTGCCAGCGATTCATTATATTTTACTTCGCCGGTTTTATCAGACATATCTTCATAACTGATAAATATATCAGCCTTTCCACGCTCTAAATATTTTTTCACAAGATTTCTCACATCAGGTTCAAAACAACTGATATTCTTCGGCATTCTGATACTTATCTCAGAATATCTGTGATTAACTGTCTTCGCCTCTACTGCCACTTTTATATCATTACCGACGAATTCGCAACGGCCGAATCCCGTCATACTTTTTACCATAATATCATTCATGCCCTTTCTATAAACTGCAAACGCACCTAAAAACATAATCTATATTATAAATCATTCATTTTCAACAGTCAATGTTTTCCTTGCATTTTCCCATTCTTTCGTTTACTATAATCAATAGACAAATTTTTGACAAAGGGGGTTGAAGCTCTATGGCTTTCGACGGAATTACAGTTGCATCAATCGTTAATGAAATGGACCGGAATCTTACCGGAGGAAGGATTTTTAAAATCGCACAGCCGGAACCGGATGAACTTTTTATTACCGTTAAAAATAATAAGGAACAGTATAAACTAATGGTATCAGCCAGTGCATCACTGCCTCTGGTATATTTTACATCCACATCTAAGAACAGTCCTCTTACCGCTCCAGCATTTTGTATGCTTTTAAGAAAACACATTAATAATGGAAAAATTATAAGTATTACACAACCCGGACTTGAGAGAATTATTAATATAAGGATTGAACATTACAATGAGATGGGAGATATCTGCTACAAGACATTGATTGTTGAGCTGATGGGAAAATACAGCAATATTATTTTCTGCGATGATGAGAACACCATTATCGACAGTATAAAACATATTCCTGCACACATAAGTTCTGTACGTGAAGTTTTGCCCGGCAGGAAGTATTTTATTCCTGACACAACCGGAAAACTCAATCCCTTTGAGTTTTCAAAGGATGATTACGAGAAGATTATAAGCTGTAAAAGTGTAAACTGCTCAAAAGCCATCTACACTTCACTTACAGGTTTCAGCCCAATTGCAGCCGAAGAAGTATGCCATATGGCATCCATTGACTCTTCGCTCCCTGTCAATGAATTATCTGAAAATGAACATATGCACCTTTATAATATGCTCCAACTGGTGATTGACGAAATAAAATCAAAATCATTTACTTACAACATATATTATAAAAACGGTGTTCCTGTGGAATACAGTGCTCTCCCTCTTACACTGTATGGTGATGCAGAGTCAAAAGAATACGGCACCACAAGTGAAATGCTGGAAAAATACTACGCAGAAAAGAATTTTGTGACTCGTATGCGCCAGCGTTCATCCGATTTAAGACAGATTGTACAGTCAAATTTATCAAAGGCTTATAAAAAATATGACCTGCAGATAAAGCAGTTAAAAGATACGGAGAAGCGTGAAAAATACAAAGTTTATGGCGAATTATTAAACACATACGGTTATCAGTGTGAGCAGGGTGTAAAAGAACTGACCTGTGAAAATTATTACACTAACACCCCAATCACCATCCCTCTTGATACCGAACTTACACCTATCGAAAATGCAAAAAAATATTTTGATAAGTACAATAAACTCAAGAGAACTTATGAAGCTCTTACAGAGATAACCAAAACAACCGCAGATGAGATTTCTCATTTAGAATCAATCCAGACATCTTTGGATTTATCAACCAGTGAAGATGATTTAAAAGAAATCAAAGAAGAACTTATACAATACAACTACATCAGAAGAAAGACTTCAGATAAAAAGTCGAAATTCAAGAGTACTCCTCTTCATTTTATTTCCAGTGGCAACCACCACATATATGTAGGGAAAAATAATTTTCAAAATGAAGAGCTTACTTTTAAGCTTGCAAGCGGCAACGATCTGTGGTTTCATGCCAAAGGGATGCCCGGTTCACATGTGATACTTAAGACAAACGGTGACGATATAACTGATAAAGAATATGAAGAAGCCGGAAAATTGGCCGCCCATTTTTCAAAAGGTGGCGGGCAGACCAAAATTGAAGTTGACTACATCGAAAGAAAACATGTAAAGAAAGTGGCTGGTGCCGCACCAGGATTTGTAATCTATCACACCAACTACTCTATGCTTATAGATACAGATATATCCGGCATCGTACAAATTTAAAAAAGGGGCATGTGATTTATTCACATGCCTCTTTTAATATAGTTTTATTTTTTGCTATTATCAATCAGTTTTTTATATGACTTTGCATATTTTGATGGAAGCGAATATTTTGCTTTAGCTGAAATATTTTTGAATGCCTGTTTTCCAACTTTCTTTAACACTGTTGATTTAATTGTCACAGATGTAAGCTCACTGTCATTGTAGAATGATTTCTTTCCTATTGTTGCAATATTCTTACCAATTGTAACTTTCTTAAGTTTTTTCATGTTAGCAAATGCACTGTTACCAATTGAAGATACCTTATAAGTTTCTCCTCCAATTTTTACAGTTGCAGGAATAACTACGCTTGTAGCATTTGTCTTAACAGATGCCGTAACTGCAACTGTTTTATTGCCTGCCTTTACTGATGTAACCTTATATGTCAATCCTGAAACAGAATGTACTGCTCCCTTAGAAACCTTGATTTTAAATGTCTTTGTAACTGTACCTGTGTAATTTCCAATTCCTGTAACTGTTACTGTTGCTGTTCCCGGATTTTTATTGTCTGAATATGAAACTGTGTAATCTGTTCCTTTTACCAGGTCGCCTACAGTTACATCCACTTTTATCTTTTTACCTGTATATTCAACACTTGTCTTACCAATTTGCACATCGATGGTTGCAATATCTGTTAATACCGGGTGGGCATTCTTTGACACTGTTCCTGACACAGACGGATATCCTGCTGCATCAATTGAAATTGAGTATTCCTTATCTTCAGGGAAAATCTCTGTCTCTGTACCGTGGAAATTAACTTTTGCATCAAGGTTCACCAAACCATCTTCGCCAAATATAACAGTTCCAAGATTCATTCCTCTTACAGCCTGACCATCAACTGCAACGTTAGTAATAGCTGCAATATACTCTGCCAAAGTAACCTGTTCATTTGAAATAACTAATGCGTTATCTGAAATAGCTATTTCATCTGCTTTCATCGATGAAGTAAACTGAACTGTGGCTACAATGTTTTCATATTTTTCATCACTGTATGTAAGTGTATATGTACCAATTCCTGTCTTGTCTGTATTCTTCACTGTCAAAACATTTTCTTCGTAAGTATAATCTGTTCCTGCCGTTAATACATTTCTTCCAAATACAACTGATGCAAGTGTATAATTACTGTCTTCAGGTGTTTTCTGTGTCATTGTAATCTTTGCACCGTCAGCATATATGCTGTTTTCCCCTGTGTAACCATAACCTGCTTCTTTATCAAGTAATGTTTTACAGAAGAGATTTGTATTATATACAACATCTGCTCCGCCGCGGACAATATATGTCACTTTTGAGATTGTCTTTCCTGTTATATCAGCAAATCTTTCATAAGAAAGAAGGTTTGCATTATGTACGATAAATCCGTCTTTTACGGCAAATGCAATTTCACCTGTTCTAAACCAAAGGTTTTCAAGATGTTTCATACCGTATTTTGCACCGTCTGTCGTCTCAATTATAACACCTTCCATAACTGATTTGTCAGGAAGTGATGCGTTATCTGCATTATCTGTGATACTAATCTGGTAATGTCCGTATGATGTATTATTAGCCAATGTGATTGTCGCATCATCTACAACTTTTGCTGCTACTGAGTCTTTTGTAGCTGTAAGAGTTCCGTCACCGTTTAATACCTTGTATTCAGCTGGAACATCTTCCGAAACCTTCATACTGCTTACAATGTCCAAAAGTTTGTTTTTGCACTCTTTTCCTTCGCTGGCAGCAGCCTTAGCTTCGTTGTACAATTCTGTAGGTACAGCAATAGACACATCTGCTAAACCTGTTATTGTACCTCCTGTTTTAGGATCCTGATTTTCCACAAATGTCGTGGTTGCATAATTCTTATATTTGCTTGTAGTTGCACTACTAACGGCATCGTACATGCCCTTTTCTCTGTATGCAGCAGCCTTATCCTGAGCATCAAGCTCCATTTTTGCTGACTCTGCTACGGCGTTTAATTCACCGTAATAATAATCTGCATAGGAAAGATTTACCGTTCCATATACATAAGCTGAATTTTTGGCTTCATCAGCAGCCATTACATTGACAGGACAAGTGGTAAATGGCATAAGGCACGCCACTGCCGCAGATAAAACCCGAGTAAAAATATGATTTTTTCTCACTTTAATACCTCCATATAATAATAATAATCTCTCGGAATCTCTAAGTCCCATTCTATAAGACTTCCAGATTCCTTTTTTTATAAAATCCCCCACTTTTTTATCAAAAAACACTTGACAATAAC